>CAYNYF010000028.1:0-49001 GCA_964401385.1 uncultured Planctomycetaceae bacterium
CGCCTTCCGGGGCCTCACGGCCCCGGCTAAATTCTTGCGCCCCTTCGGGGCTACAGGGCGTCCCGGCCATGGCAGGGCCGTTCGGCATTTGTGCCACGCTCAAGCGCCCGTGGGCTTGAGCGTGCCGCGGTGTCAATCGCACGGGGGCGACAGAATTGTCTCGCCCGGCGTCGGCATGGAGGCCGGGCGTAGGGTGCGTGCTCGCACGCACGCGAATTGTCTCACCGGCAACGGCTGTGCGATGTGTCATTGCGTGACAGGTGGCTGCAAGCAGCCACCCTACCGGCAACAAAGGGAAACAAAGGGGTCAGGAAACAAAGGGGTCAGGTACTTTTTTCGGTCGCGTTTGTGGCATGGGGGCGACCCTCGCCTTGGATCTCTGTTGTCATTCGCCTTGTCCGCGGCTTCGCAGGCGAAGCGTCTGGGCTTCCGGCTCCGGTGAAGCTACGCCGGACAAGTCGGCGGAGTAGGGTTCGCGGCTTGACAGGGAAAGGTGGGCTGCTGGGCAACTGAGCCTACGGTCAGCCATCCCGCATGCAGCAGAGCTGGGTGCCGCAGGAGGCTGTGTTTGGCGGGGCGGTAGCCCCGCCCTACATCTCTGTTGTCATTCGCGTTGTCCGCGGCTTGAAAGAGAAAGGTGGGCTGCTGCGCAACCCACCTCTTGAGGCTGCGCCCGTCGCCGGCAGGCGTCGGCGTGGGCAAAAGAAATTGGCCCGGTTCCATCCGGGCCAATCCCGCACGTGCGGCTAGTTCCGTTGTCGGCGATCAGCGTCGCCGGGAAGTTCTTCTCCTAGTCGCCTTCTTCCTTGCAGCTTTCTTTTTCGTGGCCTTCTTCCTGATGACCTTCTTCTTGCCGGCCTTCTTGCGTGTCGGCTTCTTCCTGGCCGTCTTCTTTGCCGCGGGCCTCTTGCCGGGCGGGCGGGGGTAGTCCAGGGCGGCCTGGGCGGCCGCCAGCCGCGCCACCGGCACCCGGAAGGGCGAGCAGGAGACGTAGTTCAGCCCGACCATGTGACAGAACTCCACGCTCATGGGCTCGCCGCCGTGCTCGCCGCAGATGCCGATCTTGAGATCAGGGCGGGTCGCGCGGCCCTTGGCGACGGCGATGCGGACCAGCTCGCCCACGCCGCGGCGGTCCAGCACCTGGAAGGGGTCGTAGTCGTAGATGCCCAGGCGGACATAGTCGCCCAGGAACTTGCCGGCGTCGTCGCGGCTGAAGCCGCAGGCCATCTGCGTCAGGTCGTTGGTGCCGAAGCTGAAGAACTCGGCCACGCCCGCCACCTCGTCGGCCGTGATCGCCCCACGCGGCACCTCGATCATCGTCCCGATCTTCACGGGGAAGGGCAGCTTCTTGAGCCCGCGCTCGGCCTTGACCTGCTCGATGACCCGCTCGGCCACCTCGCGCTGGAGGGCCAGCTCCCGCACCGCCCCCACCAGCGGGATCATGATCTCCGGGTGCGGCTGGACGCCGTCGGCGCTGACGGCCAGGGCCGCCTCGATGATCGCCCGCACCTGCATGGCCGAGACGTCCGGGTAGGCGATACCCAGCCGGCAGCCGCGGTGCCCGAGCATGGGGTTGGTCTCGTGCAGGGAGTCGACGGCCCGCTTGATGACGGCGACGTCGATGCCCATGCTCTCGGCCATCTCGCGCTGGTTGTCCTCCTCCTGCGGGAGGAACTCGTGCAGCGGCGGGTCCAGGGTGCGGATGGTCACCGGGCGCGAGCCCATCACCCGGAAGATGCCCTCGAAGTCGCTCCGCTGGAGCGGCAGCAGCTCGGCCAGGGCCTGGTTGTACTGGGCCTCGGGCCCGGCCAGCCGCTCTCGGACGGCGGCGGCCTTCTGCTGGTCGTCGCCGGCGGCGGTAAGCTCCTCGCGCAGCCGCTTGACCTCCTCGGCGACCAGGATGAAGCGGCGGAAGCTGACGATGCGGTCGCCCTCGAAGAACATGTGCTCGGTGCGGGTGAGGCCGATGCCCTCGGCCCCCATCTTGACGGCGCGGTCGCTGTCGCGCGGGGTGTCGGCGTTGGTGCGGACGCCGAGCTGGCGGATGCGGTCGGCCCAGCTCATCAGCTTGCTGTACTGCTGATACAGGGGGCTCTCGGCCGGGTCCAGCTTGCCGTCCTGGACCTGGATGATCTCGGAGGGCTGGACCTTGATCTGTCCCAGGTAGACGGTTCCGGTGAAGCCGCTGAGGCTGATGAAATCGCCCTCGGCGACGCGCTTCTCGCCGGCGGTGATGGTCTTGGCGTTGTAGTCGATGTGCAGCTCGCCGGCGCCGGCGACGCAGGGGGTTCCCATGCCGCGGGCGACGACGGCGGCGTGGCTGGTCATGCCGCCGCGGGCGGTCAGCACCGCCTGGGCGACGGCCATTCCGCCGACGTCCTCGGGGGAGGTTTCCACGCGGCAGAGGATGACCTTCTTTCCTTGCCTGGCCCAGTCCTCGGCCGTGTCGGCGGTGAAGACCACCTGCCCGCAGGCGCCGCCGGGGGAGGCGGGCAGGGCCTTGGCCAGCACGCGCCCGCCGGCTTCGGCGGCGGCCTCCTCGTCGCGGTCGAGCACCGGCGCGAAGAGCTGTTCCAACTGCCCGGCGGGGACGCGCCGCACCGCCTGCTGGCGGGTGATGAGGCGTTTTTCGGCCATCTCCACCGCCATGCGCACGGCGGCGAAGATCGTCCGCTTGCCGGTGCGGGTCTGGAGGATGTACAGCGTGCCCTTCTCGATGGTGAACTCCAGGTCCTGCATGTCGTGGTAGTGGCGCTCGAGCTTGTTGCGGATGCCCACCAGCTCGTCGTACAGGCCGGCGTTGACCCGGGCGAGGGTCTGGATTTCCTGGGGGGTGCGGATGCCGGCGACGACGTCCTCGCCCTGGGCGTTCATGAGGTACTCGCCGTAGAAGACGTTCTGCCCGGTGGACGGGTCGCGCGTGAAGGCCACGCCCGTGCCGCTGTCGTCGCCCATGTTCCCGAAGACCATGGTCTGGACGTTGACGGCCGTGCCCACCAGCCCGCGAATGTCGTTGAGCTGGCGGTACTTCACCGCCCGCGGGTTGTCCCAACTGGCGAAGACCGCCTTGATGGAGGCGGCCAACTGCTCCCAGGCGTCGGTGGGGAAGTCCGAGCCGATGGCCTTCCGGTAGATCTGGCGGTAGCTCTGGCAGACCGCCTGGAGTTCGGCGGCGGTCAGCTCCGTGTCCAGCTTCCGGCCGTAGCGGTCCTTGGCGGACTGGAGGGCGCGCTCGAAGTCGTGATGGGGCACGCCCATGACCACGTCGCCGAACATCTGCATGAAGCGGCGGTAGGCGTCCCAGGCGAAGCGCTCGTCGCCGGTCATGTCGATCATCGCCTGGAGGGTCTCGCCGTTGAGGCCGAGGTTCAGGACGGTGTCCATCATGCCGGGCATGGACACGGCCGCGCCGGAGCGGACCGAGACGAGCAGGGGATTGGACCCGCGGCCGAAGGTCTTGCCGGTCAGCTTTTCCAGGCGGACCAGGTGCCGGCCGACCTCCCGCTCCAGGCCCGCCGGCCATTTGCCACCGCGGGAATAGGCCCGGCAGGCCTCGGTGGTGATGGTGAAACCCGGCGGGACGGGCAGGCCCACGTCGGTCATGACCGCCAGCCCGGTGCCCTTGCCGCCGAGGATTGCCTTGCGGTCTTTCTCGGTGCGTGCGGCGCGCATGCCCTCGGCCTTGCCGCCGCCGAAGAAGTAAACGAACTTGGTCCGTGTCTTGGCCATCTCCAGGCGTCTCCGAAAAAACGTAAAGTTTTGTGCGAACGTAAATTATGCCGACGAGGGCGGCGACGACATCCGTGTCTTGGAACCCGTCCGGGAGTGGGCGGCCGCCGGTTGCCTTGCGCCGCCTCCAGGTCGCGGTACATCGCAGTCTGGAGCCTGTCAACGAGCGAGGAAGTGTAGTGAGCGGCCGGGAGGCTGTCAACGAATTTCCCCGCGAATGCCACGCCGCGGCCGCGCGGCGGTTGCCCCTGCCGCCTTCGAGCGGGCCGTTAGGGTAACTGCTCGCGCGTTGCCCTTGGCATGCGGGCGAAGTCAAGATATCAATTGACCTTTGGGGCGGTTCGGTTAGAATACATGTACCGACCCGCCGGAGGTGCGGAGTAGAGCGGTATCAGTAGGAGGACGAATCCCGGCCGGTTTGTCCGCGTTGGTCGAAGCCGCCTGAAGTTATGCCACCGGCTTATCGTGCGCCGGCCTGGGTGTGATCGCTGCTACTCACGCGGGCTTCAAGGCCAACCGGACGACACGGAGGCTGTTGGCTTCGGTGGGGCAGGCGGCGTAACGACTGGAAAGGACGGTCCGCGGCCGAGGAAGCGGCGGGCCAACAAGCCGAGCCAGCGGGCTCGGCCATACAGGAAACGAGCGTACCGGTTCATTGTGTCCGTAAAGGAGGTTGGAAATGAAGGTGCTATCTTTTTCTCGCGGATTGGCGGCTACGGCGTGTGCCTTGGCGGTCCTGCTGGGGATGGTCCCCGCGGCCAGGGCGGTAACGCACTACGTGAACACAGTGTCGGGTCTGGAGTATTGGGCGGCCGTAAGCGCGCCGAATGACGAGATCGTCATTGCCTCGGGCACTTACAATATGACCAAGTGCCTGTACATGTCAGGCAAGGCCGGGGTGACGATGCGCGGCGAAACGGGCGTCGCCGCCGACGTGGTCCTGTGGGGCGGGGGGATGAACAACACCTCCGCCATCCGGGAGGCCTGGCAGTTCGCCAGCGCGGACATGACCCTGGCCGACCTGACGATCGAGGGATACTACCATCACGCCGTCCACTTCCAGCCCGCCGCGGACGGATGCACGGTGGACAACGTCATCACCCGCAACATCGGCTGTCAGCACATGAAGGGCGCCGTCAACAACGACTACTGCGTGATCGAGAACAGCCTGCTGATCCAGACGGAGGACCGCCTCAACGGCTTGCCCGACCGGCCGGACAACTACGTCGGCGGCATCGACCTGCACGGCGCACGCTGGACGCAGATCCGCGACAATGCGGTCATCGACATCATCGGCATGGGCGACGCCGGCGACGGCGGCATCTTCATGTGGAACGCCTCCAAGAACTGCGTCGTCGAGCGCAACGTGGTCATCGGCTGCTCCAAGGGCATCGAGATGGGCAACCCCTCCGACCAGGGCCTCTGGCAGGTGCAGGACACCATCGTCCGCAACAACTTTATCCTCAGCCGCCCCAACGAGGACATCGGCCTGGAGCTTTGCTACACGCTGAACTGCAAGGTGTACAACAACACCATCTACCGCACCGGCGATCCCTGGAGCGCCGACTGGGGGCGGACGGTCCACATCTATGACAAGTCCGCCCACCCGACGACGAACCTGGACATCCGGAACAACATCATCCGCGGGGCGGTGTCGGACAACTCCTCCGGCGACTGGTCGTCGGCGGCCGTGGCGGCCATGGGCAACATCGTCGACACCAACGGAACGGTGGTGCTGCCGGAATGGTTCGTCGATCCGGACAACCTCAACCTGCACCTGACCGAGGCGGCCCTGGCGGCCATCGACGCGGCGGTGACGCTGGCGGACGTGAGCGAGGACATCGACCGCGGCCCGCGTCCCTACGGCGACCTCCCCGACATGGGCGCCGATGAGTTCGGCTCGCCCATGGGCGACATCAACTACGACGGGCTGGTCGACGGCGGCGACTACACCATCTGGGCCGACCACTACGGGCAGAGCGACGTGGGCTTCTCCGGCGGCGACCTCAACGGCGACGGCGTGGTCAACGGCGGCGACTACACCCTCTGGGCCGACAACTATAATTTCGGCGTCGCGGGCGCTTCTCCCGTGCCCGAGCCGGCCACGGCCGTAATGCTGGCCCTCGGCGCGGCGGCCCTGCTTCGCCGCAGGAGATGCTGACGCGGCTCTGATGCGGGTTCGGGACGGTCAGGCCAGGGCTTCGGCCACGCGCGCCACCGCCACCGCCCATACTGATTCAGGAGGCAACGGATCATGGAGCCGAAGCGGATTCGGATGCTTATCGTTTGGACTGTGGCGGCCCTGGCCATCTCCGCCGCGGCCGCGGGGGCCGACACCTGGCACGTGTACGACATCGACGACCTGAACTACGCCGAGGGCCATCACGGCAGCGGCGATGAGATCATCCTGCACCCCAACACGTATCAGCTCACCCAGTACCTCAACCTCAACAAGTCCAACGTGACCTTCCGCGGCGCCACCGGCGACCCCGACGACGTGATCATCCGCGGCGCGGGCATGAACGTGCAGTCCGGCCCGCTGAACGGGCTGATGATCGAGAACGACAACATCACCGTCCGCGACCTGACGGTGAAGGACATCTTCTGGAACGGCATCCAGATCCGCGGCGAGTGGGACGTGGACAACACCGTGCTGTCCAACGTCCAGACGATCAACATCGGCGAGCGCCACGTCAAGGGCTCGCGCGGCAGCTCCGGCGACATGGACAACGTCCTCATCGAGAACTGCACCATGCTCCAGACGCAGCCGCTCACCAGCCCCCACGGCAACCTGGACTACGTCGGCGGCATCGACGCCATGGCCTGCAACGACTGGATCGTCCGCGACTGCCTCTTCCAGGGCATCGCCGGCGTGAGCGCCGGCGGCCGGGGGGCGATCTTCCTCTGGAACGGCATCAGCAACGCCCTGGTGGAGCGGAACGTCTTCATCAACTGCGACCGCAGCATCGCCTTCGGCAACCCCTCCGGCCCGACGAACTCCATCACCGCCCCGTGGCACAGCGTCGGCGGCATCATCCGCAACAACACGATCCTGCGCGGCGACTACATCGGCCTGGAGCTGTGCACCACCAAGGACCTGAAGGTCTACAACAACACCGTCTACAGCGCCGACGCCGGCTACTTCCGCACGCTGCACATCCTGGACGACTCCGGCGAGGGCCCGACCACCAACCTGGACATGCAGAACAACATCATCCGCGGGCGGATTCTCGACAACACCGTCGCCGGCGGCTGGACGGCGGCGGCCGTGGCGGCCATGGGCAACATCGTCGACACCAACGGAACGGTGGTGCTGCCGAGCTGGTTCGTGGACGCCGCCGGAGGCGATTTCCACCTGAGAGAGCTGGCGACGCCCGCCATCAACGCCGCGGCCGTGCTGGCGGACGTGCCCGAGGACATGGACCGCGGCCCGCGCCCCTACGGCGACTTCCCCGACATGGGCGCCGACGAGTTCGGCTCGCCCATGGGCGACATCAACTACGACGGGCTGGTCGACGGCGGCGACTACACCATCTGGGCCGACCACTACGGGCAGAGCGACGTGGGCTTCTCCGGCGGCGACCTCAACGGCGACGGCGTGGTCAACGGCGGCGACTACACCCTCTGGGCCGACAACTATAATCTCGGCGGCGCGGGGGCTTCGGCCGTGCCCGAGCCGACGAGCCTGGCGCTGCTGGCGACCGCGGCCGCCGCGACCGGGCTGAAACGGAAAGTTCGCAGGGCGTCATGAGTCCAAGCGTTGGAAAGGTGAGGGAAAGGGATCACATGAAAACCAGGCATTTGTCCGCTGGATTGCTGCTGGCGTTGGCGGTCCTGCTCGCGATCCCGGCGGTTGCTGCGGCCACGATCCACAACGTCTCCTACCCGTGGGAGCTGAACACGGCCATGGGCAGCCTCAGCCCCGGCGACGAGGTGGTGCTGGCCCCGGGCTACTACGACCTGGACACCTACGCCCACGGGTACTACATCACCACGTCCAACGTCACCATCCGCGGCCAGAGCGGCAGCGCCGGCGACGTGGTCCTCTGGGGCGGGGGCATGAACAACTCCAGCGGCGTGTACGAGGCCATGCAGTTCGCCGCCTCCGACATCACGCTGAAGGACCTGACGCTGGAGGGCTTCTACCATCACGCCGTGCACTTCGGGCCCGCCGCGGACCGCTGCGTGGTGGACAACGTCACCACCCTCAACGTCGGCTCCCAGCACATGAAGGGGGCGGTCAACAACGATGACTGCATCATCCGGAACTGCAAGCTGTACCAGACCGAGGTCAGGCAGTGCCGCCCCGGCCACCCGGTCTCGCCCTGCAACTACATCGGCGGCATCGACCTCCACGGCGCCCGCCGCGTCCAGATCCACGACAACCTGGTGATGGACATCATCGGCTCCGCCGACGGCGGCGACGGCGGGATCTTCCTGTGGAACGCCTCCCAGGACTGCGTCATCGAGCGCAACGTGGTCATCGGCTGCTCCAAGGGCATCGAGCTGGGCAACCCCTCCGACCAGGGCCTCTGGCAGGTGCAGGACACCATCGTCCGCAACAACTTCGTGCTCAGCCGCCCCAACGAGGACATCGGCCTGGAGCTGTGCTACACGAAGAACTGCAAGGTGTACAACAACACCATCTACCGCACCGGCGCTCCCGGCAGCGCCGACTGGGGGCGGACGGTCCACATCTGGGACAACGCCTCCCACCCGACGACGAACCTGGACATCCGGAACAACATCATCCGCGGGGCGGTGTGGGACAACTCCTCCGGCGACTGGTCGTCCGCGGCCGTGGAGGCCATGGGCAACATCGTTGACACCGCCGGCACCCTGGTGCTGCCGGAATGGTTCGTCGATCCGGACAACCTCAACCTGCACCTGACCGAGGCGGCCCTGGCGGCCATCGACGCGGCGGTGACGCTGGCGGACGTGAGCGAGGACATCGACCGCGGCCCGCGTCCCTACGGCGACCTCCCCGACATGGGCGCCGATGAGTTCGGCTCGCCCATGGGCGACATCAACTACGACGGGCTGGTCGACGGCGGCGACTACACCATCTGGGCCGACCACTACGGGCAGAGCGACGTGGGCTTCTCCGGCGGCGACCTCAACGGCGACGGCGTGGTCAACGGCGGCGACTACACCCTCTGGGCCGACAACTATAATTTCGGCGTCGCGGGCGCTTCGGCCGTGCCGGAGCCGACGGCGCTGGTCGTACTGCTCCTGAGCGTCGGGATCGTCGCCCGCCGCGGCAGGAAGGCCGGCGCGTGACGTCGGAGCGTGGCTGACACGAAGGCGAGTATGAGAAGCGCGGCGGCGCTGACACTGCCGATGCTGCTGGCGACCGCGGCGGCCCTGGGGCAGGGATACACGGTAACGCTTCCCGACCCGCCGGCCCAGAAGGGCCTCACCATCCACACCACCGACCTGTACTACGCCCCCTGGGACTGGGACGACCTCAACGACGCCACCATCTGGTACGCCCTGGGCAAGGAGTTCGCCGACGTCAAGGCGTTCGTCATGGACGAGCCCTTCTCCGGCTGGACCGGCGACATCGCCAGCCGCGGCGACGGCAGGACCTGGCAGGGCATCTACAACATCGCCGTGGGCACGGATGTGCCGTACTATTCCGGCCTGCCCAGCTTCCTGGCCAGCCCCGCCGACGACGGCCAGTCGCAGCCGGCCTTCCACCACCAGGGTAGGGACGCCATCCTCAACGTCCTGTCGGCTTCCCCGGATGAGTCGGTGGTGCTGCACGCCGTCGGCAGCATGCGCGACATCGCCGCCGCCTACAACCACGACCCGGGGCTGTTCGTCCAGAAGGTCAGTCGGATCTACAGCAGCGGCGGCAGGGAGGGCGACTTCCGCGACGCCAACTGGGGCTCCGACCCCAACGCCGCCATCTGCCTGCTCAACAGCGGCGTGCCCATGTACGTGGCCTTCTGCGGGGAGGGCACAAAGCAGGACGGGGCCTACTGGCCGCTGGACATCCCCGCCCTGGTGAACCTCACCGACACGGTCAACCCCAAGCTCTCCCAGGTCGTTCACTGGGGCTACTACGGCGCCATGGACGGTGGATACCGCAGCGTCCACGGCATTGGCTTCCCCAACCGGCCGTTCCTGCCCGCCGGCATCGCCCCGCCGGACCGCTTCACCGGAAACAACACCATGGCCAATCCCCAGGCCTTCTTCGACGAGCCGACCCTCCCCGCCATCGACGCGGAGATCCGCACCCCGGGGCTGACCAAGGCGATGTGGTCGCCCATCAACTTCCTCGACTCGGTGGGGCTGAGGGTCTTCCGGCAGGGCGGCCTGGTGGAGCTGTCCTACGAGGACGACATGCCCGGCTGGGAGCGGGTCTGCTTCTTCCGGCCGGCCCGGTTCACACTGAACGGGTACAACTTCTATTACGAGGAGGTGCCCGAGGACGAGGCCAACGTCCACATCTTCCACTGGGAGACGGCCGCGAAGTCCGTCTACCAGGGCGTCATGAACGCCGTCTACCGCAAGCTCGTGGAGACGTACCTGGTGGGGGAGAACCCGCAGTTTCCCCACGTCGACTATGAGATCCGGTACCTGGGCGACGGCCTCTACGGGGTGAGCTTCACCGTCGACGGCAACGACGGCCAGCAGAAGTCCTTCTTCGCCGACATGAGCTTCGAGGGCGCCGGCGGCGGGCAGATTCAGCAGACCAGGGCGATCATCATCCCCGGCGTGCTGGCCTACGACATCGACGCCGAGGCCGACGCGAACCTGTACGACGGCCAGGGTACCCCGCCGTATGAGAAGGACCGGGACAGCTACTTCCTGGAGCCGTTCAGCGACGGGGACGTCATGGCCCTGGACGCGGCCGACAACTACTACCACATCGAGGCCGGCACCGGCGCCGGCGGCCAGTACCAAGACGCCCCGCTGGCCTACGTCGTCACCACCGGCGACCTGGCTTACTACGGCGTGATCAGCCGGCTGGCGAAGAACTATGGCGCCACCGGGATCGTGGAGATGCCGCCCCCGGGCGACGCCAACCTGGACGGACTCGTCAACGGGGGCGACTACACGATCTGGTGCGACAACTACTCCGCGACGGATCTGGGCTGGGCCGGCGCCGACTTCAACGGCAGCGGCATCGTCGACGGCGGCGACTACACCATCTGGGCCGACAACTACGGCGCCGGCGCCGCAGCCGCCGGCGTCCCGGCTCCGGCGGCGCTTTGGCTATTGGGCGCCGGTTCCACGTGCCTGCTCCGCCGCCGGCGCGGCCGGTTCGATGCCCAAAGCGTCGATGGTCTGATACGCCTTGCGGAGGAACAGCTGACCTCGTCGGTGTGATGACATGAACTCGACTGTGCAGACCCATTCCTGCTGTCTGCACTCACGCTTCCACCTCTCCGTGCCATCCTATCGCCTGGCAGAGAGCCCCTACGGCCTGTGCCTCCAACGCGTTTGCCTCGTCGACCGCTAGATAGGCGGCTTTGATCTTGCCTCCGATCTTGCTGCGTGCCGAACTCGTAAGAGTTGGGATTGGGATTGCCTTGAGCTCTGATGGGTCGATGTGCGGAACATCTTTTCCATAGCGGAACGCGGTAATAAGTGGATACGCAACCGACAGGCAGGAAAGCACGGCGAAAAGATACTCTGGCATGTATTCGTTCGATGTTGCCGAGCACCGTACCATGTCTTCGGTCACAGCCCAGCCATCTGCTCCAGGACTGACGAAAGTAGCACGACCCATGATGCCACCAAAGGCGCCAGACCGGCACAAGAGCGTCATTCCCGTCCTCACCTTACATTGATCTAGGTACTTCTTCGCCTTGCGCGAGACCGTCGCAGTCGGCGTGCGCCGTGCACGCATCATGTCGGCGGAGGTATAGAAATCGATCCCGTGCCCGGGTCGGGCGGGCGGCCGAGCAAATCGGGGCGGCATCCACACGTCAGCAATGCCGCCCAGCAAGACATGAGGCTTTCTCGTGATGGTGTTGCGCAGGGCAAGCACATCTGGTCGGTGAAAGTGCGGATCAAGACGGTAGTTGAACAGGCCGCCAGATGACTTGAGGAAGCAGTTGTGTTCCATGGACGTCCACAGACTGGCGGCATCCTGTGAAGGTATATCGTTCAAGGCGGCAGGAACATCCTCCTCCGTTTCTCGCAGCAATACGCGCGCTGAATCGTACTTCTCTGCGGCGTCGAGCATCATTCCGTTGATCTCGGCCAACGCCGCATCGTCGACCAGAGGCACAGAAACGCTGCGAATCTGGTCCTCTGTCAGTTCCTTGATCACTTTGCCGTAGTTCTGCTGGATCACTAGTTCACGGCCAGCCTTGGATGATAGGAAGGCGTGGAGGTAGCCCCGGACTCCCTTCCGGACATATAGGCGAGCCGCATGCTGGCTGACGGCGTACCCCCTATACGAATCACCACAGAGAGCGCTCACGCCGATCGTACCCGAACAAGTGAGAAGCAGCTCGCCACCGTGGAGGATTAGCGCCGGAAGCTTCTTGAAGGTCTTGGCAAGGAGCGCGTCCCGAGGCAGACGCAGTGCGAGCATCGAGGAACTCCCGAGAAACGGGACTCCTTGCTTCTCATCCGTTACATACGGGCGTTTGAAGCGGGGCGCAACGAAGACCCGTGACACTCCATCCCAGTCGCCAATGCGGACGGTCTTTGTGCCCTGCTTCTTGAGGTGTCGGATAATACGTTCGCTGCGTTCGTTGTACCGTGTCGGGTCAAGACGGAAGTCGCGTTTCGGCACTTCAAGACTCGATACGATCGAGACTCTCTGAGGGAATAACCTACTGGACGACACGGTACACTCCTTCAGTCTTGTCGAAGTGAACGCGCCCCGCGCCAAGGTCGGTACGGAACTTGAGATAGTTGGCCACGATATGAGGGAGATCATTTGCCACGATGCGTTCCTTCGACGTGCGCAACAGCTTGCCGGTGTTGGGGTCACAGATTGGGACGTCCTGCACGATTTCCGTGCCATCGTTCTCCTTCCGCCAGAGGGTCCTCCCACGACGGTTGTAGCCAACAGCATCAGCAATCGCCATGAATATGGGGTATGGATCTGCCTGCTTCCGACCAAGGATGGCAAGTGTCTCGTTGAGGGGCCGACGCTCGACTATCAGGATTGCGGTCAGGGTCCCTGTGCCCTCGCGACCGCTGAGGAGGAATGTCTCGACAGGAAGCTCGACGACCGCAAGAACGCGCGTGTGGGCGAATATCCACCTGCGAACGTAGTCGAGGCCCGGGTTGTTCAGTATTGACTGCGGCACAATGATTGCGGCGCGGCCTTGGCTTGGTGTTAGTAGCTGCACGCAGCGTTCGATGAAAAGGATCTCAACGATCTGCGCAGACTTGTCCCGAGCAAGGTCAAACTGATCCAAGACGTGGCGCTCGGTCCGGGTGATGTCGTCACCGAAGGGCGGATTCGTACAGAGGGCGGTCACGTCACCCACCATGAACGTGTGGCCCGCCACGGCCTTGGTCGTCAGTTTGAGCTTTTTCCTAAGGCGGTCGGCATTGTCGCAGGTCCAGTTCTGAGGCGGCTCAAGGATGTCCTGGTCAAACACATAGCCGGACCCATCATTGTTCATAAGCATGTTCATCCGTGCAGCATTGGCGAGATTGCGGTTTATATCATTGGATATAGCGTTGTTCATGGCGAACTTCCGTTGTTCGTCGCGAATCGTGTCCGCCCAGTTGCCGCGGCGTTTGGAGTATCGGGCGCTGATGGCCTGCATGCCGGCCACGAGCATTAGGACACTGAATCCACCTGACCCGCAGGCAGGATCGCAGCACAGATCGTCCGGCGATACCTGCATCATTTGTACAGCGGCTTCTACGACAACGCGCGGAGTGAAGAACTCTCCTTTGTCGCCACGTAAGTTCGCGCCAACGATCTCCTCATAGGCTGCGCCCTTCACTGTTGGGCCGGTAGTCAGAAGCGAGTAGTCTTGAAGCTCAGACACGATCCGGGCAAGTACCGCGGGTCGGATGTTGATTCTGTCCCCCTGGAAGCCCAGCTGCCCGTATTTTGGCACGACGAGACGCCGACACAGCTTTGTGATCCGGTTGAGTACCCGGGCCTGTCCGTCCTGGGTCTCAGTCTCCGATGGCGTAGCGAAGAAGCCGGCCCGTTCCTTGTCCTCCTTCTCGTCTTCAATCTTCGTCTGGATGACTTTCAGGAACTCCCAGAAGGCCGTCATCTTGTCGTCGCCAGCCTGAGCGATGATGTTGTGGCACTTGCGGAAACGCCATTTGAGGCTCTCGGTCGTAGCCGGCGTGAGATCGTCCAGTTTCGGGGCTTTGTTGGGCGGCTTCGCTTCCCCGTGACGCGGGATATCGTAGTCCACTCGCTTGACTTGCTTTGGGCTGATGCGGTGGACGACCTGCCTTTCAAACCCTGCGCCATTCGTCCACAGGCCGAAATCGCATGCAGGGCAGGCTGAGACGTACGAGATCAGTTGGCCGACACCATCTTGGCGGTCGGTTATCTTCACCTTCGGCTTCTTGCATTCGATGATGAGTGTTACAGTCTCCTGTCGGTGTACGACACCGTCAGGGAAGATGGCAATGTCGACCTTCTTGCTGCTCGATCCCAGTTTGACCGGGTACTCAGTCGCCATTGACCCGAGCGGGTAGCCGTACTCGCTCACCAGAGTCTTTATGATTTCCTGGCGGACGAACTCTTCGTCAGTGGCCTTTCGCTGCTTCTGTGCTACGGGGTCGTAGAGGTAGCCCTCCTTGAGTTCGATTTTCGCCTGAGCGTCGCATGCCCCAGGCTCAGCGTCTGGCCTTCGCTTCTTCGGTGGCTTCCTGCTCATCATTCTGCTTCCTCAAGTGGTTCCGGGACATAGACCCGCTTCAGCGGCATCATGCCCTTGTACTTCGAACCAAACTGCTCGTAGTGCTGAAGGATCAGGGCGACGAGTTCCTCGCCGTCGATCAGTCGTAAGTTGCTCTTGTTCTGCGCCGTGTTGAGGGCCTGGTGGGTGAAGGTCCCGAGCGTGACGACCGTCCCGTATACCCATCGGCTGCATGGGGCACCTGCCAAATGGACCCTATCACGCCGCGACCCTGTCGGCAAGCGCGCTTTTCCGTGACTTCGAGAGGTCCTCGTCTGCGCCCGGTCGGTCGGCAAGGCCGACACCAACAGTTGGGTGCCGGAGCCGTCCTGCGCACTGCTGCTGGTCCTGGCCGGCTGTGCCCTCCGGCGCCGCCGGCCGGGCGGGGCGGGCCGCCGACCAGAATTCTAGACGCCGGTCTATTTTTTCCTTGACGCGGCCCGGCCTCCTGGGGTATGTATTGGATGGCGGATGGGGCCCCGCCGGCGGTGAGGGGATTGACGAGGTCCTGTCGGTCCCAAGCGAAAGGAGTTGGTCTTGCCCGAGCAGCGTCCTGGCAAATCGAAGTCCGCTCGTCCCTCGCCGGCACCGCTGCCGGACGCGGAGCTGGAGGTGCTGGCTTGCCTGTGGCGGCAGGGTGAGGCCACGGCCCGGCAGATTCGGGAGACGATGCACAGCTACCGGGCGATGGCGCACGGCTCGGTCATGTCCCTGCTGAAACGGCTCCAGGAAAAAGGCTGGGTCAGCCGCCGGAAGGGCCCGGTGGGCAAGGCGTTCGTCTACCGCCCGACCCGGCGCCCCGGGCCGACGTATCGCAGCATCCTGGCCAGATTCCGGCGGCGGATCTTCGGCGGCAACAGCGTGGCCATGGTCTCGAACCTGTTCGACGCCAAGCCGCCGACGCAGGAAGAGGTGCAAAGGCTGCGGCGGTTGCTGGATGAGCTCCAGACCAAGGCGGCCCAGCGCGAGAAGAAGTGATGAATGCCCTGATCGAGGCGCTGAACGGTGCCGGCGCGGCGTGGTGGACGTACCTGCTGCACGCCACGTGGCAGTCGTCGCTGGTGGCGGGCGTCATCCTGACGGCCGCCTGGCTGGGGCGGCGCTGGCCGGCGCGGCTGCGGTACGGGCTGGTGCTGATCGCCCTGGTGAAGTTCGCCATGCCGCCGCTGCTGGCTCTTCCGAGCGGGCTTTTCAGCCGGGTCGGGCCGACCATCGTGCTCGAGGACGGCGAGGCGGGCCCGGGCCTCTCGCCCGGCGGAATGGCGGCGGAGACGGCGGCTGCTTCCCCGCCCGAGAGGCAGCCGGCGACCATGAGCTGGCGGGCCTGGCTGCTGCTGGGGCACGCGGCCGGCTCGCTGGCGGTCGCGGCGTGGGTCATTGCCCAGTTGACCGGGGCGGGCAGACTCTCGCGCCGGGCGCGAGAGGCGACCGCCGGGCCTCTGCACGACCATCTGGCGCGGCTTTCCCGACAAATGGGCCTGCGCCGGCCGGTGCGGCTGCTGATCTGCCCCGAGCCGGTGCCGCCGATGGCCTTCGGCTTGCTGCGGCCGACGGTGATGCTCCCCGTTTCGGCCCTCCACCATCTTCGCCCGCGCCAGGTCAAAGTCATCCTGGCACACGAGCTGGCACACCATCGCCGCGCCGACCTCTGGGTCAACTGCTTGCAGGTTTTCCTGGTGGCGGCGTGGTGGTTCAATCCCCTTCTCTGGATGGTCAACCGCCTCGTGCGAAAGACGCGCGAGGACTGCTGCGACGACCTGCTGCTCTCGCGGGACTTCACCAGCGGGCCGGAGTACTGCGAGGCGCTGCTGACGGTGGCCTCCGGGCTGGGCCGGTCCGCCCGGCTGGCGGCTGCGGCCGGCTTCGCCGAGCGCCTGCACCCGCTGGGCGAGAGGATGCGCCGCATCATGGACCCGCGGCTTCCTCGCCGGCGGAGGCTGTCGTGGGCAACCCTGCCGCTGCTGATCGTCGTGGCGGCGCTGGTGTTTCCCGGCTTGCGGACCGCGCCGGGCGTCGGGCCGGAGGTGGCTGGCCGCGCCTCGCCGGCCGGTTCGCCCGAAGCGGCCGCAGCGGACAACGGCCAGACCACCCCCCGGCACGGCTCGGCCCGGGCAGTGGCAGCCGGCAGCGGGCGGGTGAAGCTGCCGGGTGAGCGGACAGGTGAGGCCCGCCCCGGCGATTCTCTTTCCTGGCATGCCGGCGCGGCTTACGGCCACGTGGACGTTCGCGGCTGTGCTCGTGGCGTCCGGTTGGGGGCGCCGCTGGCGGTTGACTGGCCCGAGGTCGCGCCCTTTGGCCGGGCGGCGCAGGAGCAGTGGCCGCCGTCGTCGAGTCCGCAGCCGGCCGAGAGGGCCCGGCCGCCCGGTTCGCCCGGATGGCCGGCTCTGCTGGCCGCCAGCGGTCTGAGCGCTCCGGGCGGGCCGCCGGACCGCCGAGTCGACCAAGTCGAGAGCATCATCGGCCTGCTCCATGCTCCCGGACGGCGGCCGGGCTCTCTCGCCCTCGAGGCAGACGTTGCGATCGCCAAGGATGAACTCATCGACAGACTCATTCGTGACCTGCTGCGGGAACCGGCCGGGGGCAGCGCCACGGCGACGGACGATGCCGTCGTGCACGACGTCGCCCCGATCGTCCCTCTTAACGTGTATAGCCCGTCGATGCGTTTCCAGGGCGATTTTCTCGGCCCGGCTGGCGTCATCAACGGAGCATTTGACATCGTGCTGCTTGAACATATCGGTACCCTCGGGCCGGATCTGATCGCGATGGAGTTCGGGGATGTCCAGTCCTCCTTCCTCGTCAGCGGCTGCCTTCTCCGGCCCAGGCCGGTGCCGGCTCCGGCGGCGATCTGGCCGCTGGCAATGGGCGGCCTGGTGCTGCTGCGCCGCCGCGGGCGGGCCGGCTGAGGTCGAGCGGGCCTGACGGGGCCGAATCGTGCCTCATGAAAAAATTATGGATGCCCGTCTATTTTCCTTGACGGAATGTAGACGAGCGTATATATTCAGTGGTGTACGGGCAATCGGGCGCCTGTGGGCGCCAAGGAGAAAGCAGGCGGACATCAGGGGACACAGGAGCATGCCATGGAGCGCATGAGACTCGCCATCGCGTTTGGGGTCATCGCACTGGGCGTGGCGTCCGGGGCGGGGACTGCCGGCGTCGCCACCTACTGGCAGCACGACCCGTCCGAGCCGGGCGACTGGTCCGACCCCGCCAACTGGACCGTCGGCGTGCCCGCCCACAAGGGCTACGCCTACATCGACAACGGCGGCACGGCCGAGATCGCCTACGGCAGCGCCTTGGCCGGGCAGATCAACATCGGCACCTCCAATGCCGGCGCGGTCGTCCAATCCGGAGGGGCCGTCCTGGCCGAAATGAACATCAACTTGGGTGGCCAGGGGCTTGCCGGTCAGCCCCCCGGCTACGGGGCCTACACCCTCATCGGGGGGGAGCTTTCGGCCGCCTCGGTCATTGTGGGGCATGGCCTCGGCAGCGGGCTGTTCACCCAGACCGGCGGAACCGCCCAGGTCGACCGGCTGAAAGTGGGCGATCTGCCATTTTACCCAACCTTGTCCGATCCGGGTGACTCCGAGGGCGTGTACGAACTGACGGGAGGGATGCTGGAGACGAGGGTCAGTCTCGTCGGCGGGGCCGGTCGCGGCCGGTTCGTGCAGGACGGCGGCGTCCACGCGGTGGAAGACCTGCTTCAGGTCGGCGGATGGGGATGGACCTGGGGCGTTGTCCCGCTGGAGCTGCCTCCGCTGGTTTTGCCGCTTGTCAGGGCTCCGGATTCCCTGCTGACGGCCGCCCGCGTCGGCCCGGCAGCTACCAGCATCTACATCCCGCCGCCGCCTCCCTCCGAAGGCCGCTACGAGCTGAACGCCGGCCAACTGAGCGCGCGCCGACAGGAGATACGCCGCACCGGCCTGCTGCGGCAAACCGGCGGGTCCAACGAAGTCGGCTATCTCTCCGTCAGCCGGGGCGGCACATACGAGTACCTCGCCGGCAGCCTGGAGGTCGCCTTCGGGCTGAACCTCGACGGCGATCTCGACTTCGGCGGCGGCGCCGTCACCCTGGCCGCCGGCAGCGCCCTGTTGAACTTCTCCCGCGGCGAGCTGCTCAATGCCGCCAACGCCTCCATCACCGCCGGGCCGGACTCGCTGGTGATCTTCGCCGAAGGTTTCGACCCGGACGAGTTGGGCCACTTCAGCACCGAAGGCCTGGTCCACTTCGCCGGCAGGGACCTGCACATCTCGCGGCGGCAGGGCTTCACCGGCTGGGGCGTCATCGACGATCACGTCCGGGTCCACGGCTGGATCGCCGCGTCCGCCGGCGGCCGGATCGACCTGCGCGAGGGGCTGTCCGTCCACGGCGGCTCGGTCGACCTGGGCGCCGGCGAGCTGACCGTCATGAACGCTCGCTCGGGAATCCATCGCGGGCAGCTCACCGCCGGCTCCATCACCGTCGGCAGCGCGCTGGCGGGACAAGTGCTTCCCGACGGGACCCTCATCACTTACCCACCCGGGCGCTTCCGGCAGACCGGCGGCACCGTCGCCGTCGCCGATGACGTGACCATTGTACGCGGAAGATATGAGCTGCGCGGCGGCGCGTTTTCGGCCCGCAAGGTGGAGGTGGGCGGGCAGTTTCCTTCGGGGTGCCCGTCCGAGTTCGTTCAGAGCGGCGGCACCAGCACGGTCGCCAACACCCTTCGCGTGGGCGCGTATTACCCCGTGCATGTTGCCCTGAACTACGATCGTCTCCGCCCGCTGTTTGCGGCGGGCGGGGCGGGCGCTGCGAGCGCCCGGTCCATCGATCCGCTTCCGATCTTCCCTCCGGCCTTGTCGACGACGTACCGGCTCAGCGGCGGGAGCCTCTCGGCCGGCTCGCTGGTCGTCGCCACCGACATCGGCCAGGCCCGGTTCGTTCAGACGGGCGGCCGCGTCGACGTGGGAAACACCCTGTCCATACGCGGGGACGAGGCCAGCTACGTCGTCTTCGGCGGCTCCCTGGCGGCGCCGGTTCTGAGCGTCGGCTCGCGGGATTGGCCCACGGCCGGGACGCTGGGCATCCGCGGGGCCCATGCCGACATCAGAATCTCGCAGCGGCTGTCGTTCGGGGCGGGGTCCCAGTTCGTCGCCGCGCCCGGCTCGAGCGTCCACATCACCGGACCGGCGCCCGAGCCCGGTCTCTGGCTGCCGGCCGGTTCGACGGTGGAGATCTGGGGCACCGACCCGGCGGCGCTGGCCGGCCTGGGCAACCTGACGCTGATCTTCGAGGGAGGCGACCAGCTCACCGCCACGCTGGAGGCCGCAGGCGCCGACCGCGGCGACGATTGCGCCGGCTTCCTTGCCAACTTCGCCCTGGACGGGCTCTGGATCGGCGGCGACGACGTCGGCCAGGTGCAACTGGTGGACCTGTTCGACAATCAGCCCGAGTGGGCCGGCGTCGAGGCCGTGTACGTCGAGAGCCTCATCGTCGGCGACGGCTCGCTGCTGGACCTCAACGGGCTGAACCTGTACTACCTGGACGCGGCGATCGATCCCGGCGCCACCATCATCGGCGGCGTGCCGGTGCCGGTGCCATGCGTCCCCGGCGGGGGCCGCCCGCACGGCCGGTTCGGCGGGAAGGGTTGGCCCGCCTGGGCGGATCACTACGCCGGGGGAGGAGGCGCCGCGGCCGTGCCGGCTCCGGCCGCGATGGGCCTGCTGGCGCTGGGAGGAGGCGCGCTGATCCTCCGCAGGCGCCGCGGCCGGTTTCCCCGGCGGGAAAATAGTGCGCCCGTGGCTTGACTTTCATCCGGAATGCTGGATAATACATAGATAGACACAAGAGCAGTACCGCGAAAACAGGACTGTCGGAAGGCGGACGGTGTCCTTCGCGGGCGCCGAACCCATCCGTGCGGCGCGGATGGGCCCGCCGGGCCGGCGGGGAAGATCGGGCGCGACGGAAGAATAAACGCCATCATACTTGAGTTCCCTCCTGCCGCCTGATTCTGCTCCGCTCTGAGCGACCGCCCAAGCTGCATGCCGAGTGCGTGCGCGCGCCGGCACTTAGCCGCGCGGGCGCCCCGCCCCGGCGAGCAAGGGGCGTCGCAGAAAGGAGTTGGGGAAATGGATCTGGCAGTGTTGTGCACGTATTTGTGGCTGTGCCTGGGGCCTTGCCAGGCGCCTTCTCTGTTGGAGCCATCGACTGATTGGCAGGCCTACATGCTGGAGCCCCGGGACTGGTTTGTCCAGGAGAACTGGACAGAGGGGGTGCCCACCGCGGCTCACCTAGCGTTCGTCCAAAACGGCGGCATAGCGGCGATCAGTGCAGGCGTCGCCGAAGTCTGGCAGCTCAGCGTTGGCTGCCGGTTTGCGGAGTGGGCCAGCACGGTACGCCTGAGCGGGACGGGCCAGCTCCTGGCCGAGAAGGAGTATATCGGCGGGCACAACTGGTATGGCGCGTATGGCAACGGAAAGTTCCTTCACGACGCGGGCACCAACACGATCGCCGCCAGGTTGTACCTGGGCTATGGTCCGGAGGCCATAGGCACGTACGAGCTAAGCGGGACGGGGCAGCTTTCGGCCGATTGGGAATTCGTCGGCTACGAAGGCACGGGAAACTTCCTCCAGAGCGGCGGCACAAACACAGCCGACACCATCGGCGTCGGCGGCGCCGGTGCGAGTCATTACTACCACAGCGGCGGGACAAGCACGGTCCGTGGGCTCTACGTTGGCGGAGAGTCCGGCTATGTCTGCACGTATGAGCTGAGCGGAACCGCGGAGCTGTCGGCCTGGTTCGAGTACATCGGGACAACGGGTAATGCCTCTTTCACGCATACGGGCGGCAGCAACACGGTGGGCGACCTATATTTGGGCCATCCTCAAACCGCCACGTATCTCCTGGACGGGACGGGCCAACTCTCAGCGCGGCACGAATACATAGGGCATGGGTGGCCCTGCTGCGATCCGGGCAGCGCGCGTTTCACTCATGCCGGAGGCACGAACACGGTCACGGGCCGGCTGCACGTGAGGGGTCGAACCGGCGGGACCGCGGTATACGAGCTGAGGGGAAGTGCCGAGCTTTCGGCCGGCGCCGAATACATCGGCTGCAGCAACGGCACCGGGCGCTTCATCCAAAGTGGCGGAACCAACACCGTTGCCGGCGACATTCTCCTGGGCATTGAGTCTGACGCCAGCGCCCGCTATGAGCTGACCGGGCCAGCCCAGGTATCCGCTGAGAACGTGTACGTGGGACACTTCAACGAAGGGGAGGCCCTCTTCATCCAGAGCGCCGGCAGCAACGCAATCCGCGGGGCTCTGTACCTGGGGCACGGCAACCTTGACGTGGTCAGCCCCAGCAACGGTGCGTACGAGCTGAGCGGAACCGGGGAACTCTCGGCCCAGACAGAATACGTCGGCTGGTCCGGCACGGGCCGCTTCGTGCAGACCGGCGGCAGCAATGTCGTCAGCGGCGACCTGTACCTCGGTTACGGTAAGTACGCAGGCGGCAGATACGAACTAAGCGGGTCCGGGCAGGTCTCGGCCGAGCGCCTGCTGATCGGCTGGAACGGGTCCGGGACCTTCATCCAGAGCGGCGGCGACTGCCAGGCGGGAGCTGTTTTCATTGGAATGTTTCCCGGCGCCGAGGGCACGTACCTTATTTCTGGTGGGCGGCTCACCGTCGAAAACCTCGCATTTGGATTCATCGACGGCGGCACTTTGTGCATACTGGATTCCGGGGCCGAGATCGGCGTGTCCAGCCTGCTGCATTTCGGAGCCAGGACCACCTTCCTGGCCGTGCCGGGGTCGAAGATCCGACTACCCGGAGGCAGCTTCGTCAATCAGGCCACCGAGTCCGGCAGGCTGAGCGGGCTGGAGGTGCTGACGCTTGTCTTCGATGACGGCCAGAGCGCCGGCGCCACTTTCGAGGCCGCGGGCGAGGACCGGAACGCCTCGTGGGCTGGGTTCTTCGACAATTTCACCCTGGATACCCTCCAGCTCGGGAACGAGACCCCCGGCCGCGTCCAGTTGGTGGACGTATACGACAACCAACCCAACTGGGAGGGCGCCGAGGCCGTGTACGTCGAGAATCTCCTGATCGGCCCGGGCTCGTACCTGGATCCGAACGGGCTGGACCTGTACTACCTCAACGGCGGCGCTCCCAAGCGGTTTGTCCCCTGCGACGCGAACCTGGACGGCGTGGTCAACGGGGGCGACTACACGGTCTGGGCGGACAACTACCAGCAGACGGGCGTCGGCCAGCCGGGCGGCGACTTCAACGGCGACGGCGTCGTCGACGGCGGCGACTACACGCTCTGGGCGGATAGCTACCTGCCTGCCGCTGGCAAGCAGGCAGGCGGCGCGGCACCCGCGGCCGCGCCGGTGCCGGAGCTGGCCGCGATGGGCCTGTTGGCGCTGGGAGGATGCGCGTTGATCCTCCGCAGGCGGCGCGGCGGGTAGTGCACGGACGGATCCGGCAGTTGGTGCTGCGGCGGCCAGACCCTCGGCAACATACAAACGGCCGCCGCAGCCCTTTTTTTGCCCGGGGTCGAGGCTGGTGCCAATTCGGGAAGACCGTGCCGCGAAAGCATGACTGTCGCCAGGCCGACGGCGCCCTTCAGGGGCGCCGAGCCTATCCGGGCGGCGCGGATGGGGCCGCCGGGCCGGCGGCGCCGGCCTGCTCGGCCTGGGCGCGGCGGGTGGCCTTGACCTTCCGGATGTGCTCGGCGAAGGTCCGGTGGCCCTCCTTGGACTCGCCCAGAAACGCGTTGTAGAGCAGGTACTCCAGCGGGCTCTCGTCGGCGGCGATGGTCTGGTGCTCGACGCCGGCCGGCACGAACACCACGTCGCCCCGCTCGACGCGGCGCTTCTCGGCGCCCACGATCACCCAGCCGGCCCCGGAGGTGACGAAGAAGGTCTGCTCCTTCTCGGCGTGGGAGTGCCTCGGCCCGAGAAGCCCCGCCCGGTAGGTGTTCAGTCCCAGCTCCGTCCGGGCCGTCTCGCTGCGGTCGATCACGACGATGATCTCGTTCAGCCCGGCCACGTCCAGCCGCTCGCCTTCGTTGTATTTCCGGCAGATCATTTCTCGTCCATCCTTGCCGGCGCGGGCGTCACTTGCCCGGCCTTCTGCACGCCCACGTAGACGTGCCGCACGCAGTAGTGGGCGTCGTGTCGCATGTTTTGCCAGTCCCGCGCCTCCACGAAGTGTTGGCTGCCGGCCATCAGTGTGATCTTCCGGCAGGGCGGCGTGCGGAAGACCGCGCAGCTCAGGCCGGCGTACTTGATTCCCTCGTCGGCGCCCTGGCTCCACAGCGTCCAGCGCAGGTGCTCGCCCCAGAGCCCCTCGGCCCGCATCTTCACGCCCGTCCGCGGGTAGTCCCACTCCAGCGGCTGGCCGAACAGCAGCACGTAGCCGGGGGCGACGCAGGCGCTGCCGATGACGGTGACCTCGACGATAGGGTCGTCCTCGACGAAGGTGATGGCCCCGTAGGGCGGCACGTCCAGCTCCACGCCGTCCTGGTTGACCTCGGCCCCGACGTAGCCGCTCTTCAATTCCTCGGTCATGATGCCCCATTGTTCTTCGGGCAGGTCCGCCCGGCTGCGGTTGGTGGCGTTCTCCCACGGCCGGCCGATCTCCACGCGGAAGTTCTCGTACAGGAAGGGGGCGTCGTACTGGTAGTGGGCGATTTCGAAGGGCTTGCGGGCCTGGGGCACCTTCTTCTTGAACTGTTCGATCTTGCGCTGCTCCAGGTCGGTGTACTCTCCCGGCCGGCGGTCGGGGTTCACCAGCGGGACGCGTTCGATCTTCGGCCGGACGTACTTTTGCCGCGGCATGGGCTCTTCCTTTCAAGACTCTCTGGCGCCGTCGCCGGCGGTTTGCCCGGCGCCGGCCGAAGCGATGGTATCGGCCGCGGGCGGGGGCGGCAAAATCCTTTTCCCCTCCCCGCTCGGCCGCGGCGCGGATGCGGCGGGGATGCGGGGTATCGACGCCGAGAAGGGGGGGATTCGATGAAGACCGCACAAGTAGCTGACCGACTACTGACGGCAAAAGAGGTCGCGAAGCTGCTGGGGGTGCACATCTCGACCGTCTGGCGGCTGACCCAGCGGCTGGAGAATCCGCTACCTGCGGTTCGCTGCGGCGAGCGAATCGCCCGCTTCCGTATCTCTGGGGTAGCTATCCGTGCCAAACCCCCTCTATCGGTAATGCGGCATTTCAAACGTAACTGGCTCTCGTTTTTCAAGGAATTTGGGAAAGACCGGATATCGCATGCCCGATATAGCGAATCCAGCATCGGTTTGAGGCGCGGGGATGGGAGAGCACGCGCTGCACGAGGAGTTCTCTTCGCGGCCTCGGAGTTCGCGGATGGCGGCTAATAACCGGAACCAAGGCGAGAACGCGCCTTTCATGGAGGCGCTTGAACCGCGAGTGATGCTGAGCGGTTCGGACCTCGTGGTGGACGTTGCCGCCGCCGATCCGCCAACGGCGAAGCTGGGCGAGCAGGTCGAAATGTCCTGGACGGTGAAGAACCAGGGCGACGAGGCGACTTCCGGAAGCTGGCTGGACAAGGTCTTCCTCTCCCAGAGTGATACGTACGATCCGGCCGGCTCGTATCCCTGGATTCTGTCGGCCCCTCGCCCAAGGGACCTCGAGCCCGGCGCGACCTACGAGAACAGTTGCACCTGCGAGATATCGCGCTTTGTCGATCCGGGGGACTGGTACCTGCTCTTCTACACCGACGGTGCCGACGCCCTGAGTGAGTCCGACGAGACGAACAACGTTCGGGCGGTTCCGTTGGTCTTGACGGTCCCGGACGTGGACCTTGATTTCGTGGCGTCCAGCTCGCCGGTTTCCGCGGCTGCCGGCGGGACGTTCGACGTTTCCTGGACGGTGGCCAACACGGGAACCGAGGACGCCGAGTGGTACACCGGCTGGTATGACGAGGTGTACATCTCGAACGACGCCGTGGTCGGGAACGACACGGAACTGGCCTCGGTCGCCCATGGCGACGGGCTGACGGCCGGGAGCAGCTATCAGGTCACCCAGAGCGTTACGCTGGCGGATGGCCTGGCGACGGGCCTGTACTACTTGATCTTCTCCCTGGACGCCGCAGGCGGAGAGGCGGACACGAACAGCGACAACGACGTTCGGATCGTCCCGCTCAAGGTTCAGGGCGATACGGATGACGTCGACTTGACGCCCACGGACGCGTCCGCTCCGGCCTCCGGCGTGATGGGCCAGACCGTCGAGGTTTCCTGGACCGTCGCCAACAGCGGGGCCGAGCTCGCTCAGGCCCCCTGGTATGACGCCGTATACTACTCCACGGACGAAGTCCTGGACGTCAACACCGATAGATTTCTGGGTAACCTGGAGCGCGACAGCGACCTTGCCGGGGGGGCAACCTACACGGTCGTGACGGACATCGTCCTGAACGGGCAGGCCGGGAGCGGATACCTGCTGTTCGTCACTGACGACTGGGCAGAAACGACCGAGGTTGACGAGGACAACAACGTCCGCGCCGTCCCGATGGAGACGACCTACCCCAACGTCGATCTGGAGGTCACGAGCCTGACGGCCCCGGCCGGGGCGGTGCTGGGCAGCGACATCTCGGTAAGCTGGGAAGTTGCCAACAACGGTACGGCCGAGGCCCTCGTCGCGTCCTGGCGGGACGACGTTTTCGTGTCGACAGACCCCACCTTCGACGTCGACGACACGTGGCTGACCTCTTTCGAGCACACCGACGGACTGGCGGTCGGGGGGAGCTACCAGCAAACTCAGACTCTCACGCTGAACTCCGGTGCGACCGGCAGCGTCTATCTCCTGCTGGTTTGCGACGAATTCGACGAGCAGCCGGAATCCAACTCCGCCGAGAACTACCGCGCCGTTGCAATAGAGCTTGCCGACCCGGGGGTTGACCTGGCCGTGACGGACCACACCGTTCCCGCATCGGCGATGTTGGGAGGGACGCTCGCCCTCTCCTGGACCGTCACGAACATGGGCACTCTACCAACCACCACCACCTGGATGGATCACGTTTTCCTCTCCGCCGACGATCAGTACGACCCGTTCTGGGCTACGGGCGCCGACGAAGAGCTGGCCGTTGAGTTGGTTGGCACCGTCCTGGGCGGCGGAGGCAGCTATACCGTTGAGAAGGAGTTCGCCCTTCCGGACGTCTCGGCCGGGAATTGGTACATCCTCATCCAGACCGACCTCTGGGGCGATCAGGCCGAGGACGAGGAGTCGAACAACTTCCTGGCGGTCCCCATCGAGCTTCACCAGCCGCAGGTGGACCTGGAAACGCTGGACTACTCGGGGATTCCCGCCACGGCCGTGCAGGGCGAGGCGCTGTCGATCCAGTGGAATATCCAGAACGCCGGAACGGAGGACGCCAACAGCACCTGGTTCGACGCGGTATTCCTCTCGACGGATCAGACGCTCGACCTCGGTGAGGATCCATGCCTGGACGCGTACTACGGGGCTGGAGCCGGCGCCGGGACGAACTATGCCTACCAGCGCGGCGTGGAGCTGCCGCTGAGCATGCACGGTGATGTGTACGTGCTGCTGGCCACTGATGCCTACGGCCTTCAACGGGAATCGGACGACACCGACAACGTTCAGGCGGTTGCGATTCACGTCGAGCAGCTCATCGCGGACCTGGAGGTCACTTCCGCCGCCGCGGCGGACTTCGCCGCCCCGGGCGAGTCGATCGCGGTCTCCTGGACGGTGAGCAACAACGGCACCGGCTCGGCCACTGCCGACTGGTACGATCGGATCTATCTGTCGACCGATGAAACGCTTGATGCCGAGGACGACACGCTGCTGGCGGGCGTGGACGCCGGCGCTTACTCGCCGCTGGCGAACGCCGCCAGCTACAGCGTCATCGACTATTCCGTCACGATCCCGGGCGATGCCTCCTACGGAAGCTACTACCTGCTCTTCGAGGCGGACGGCTCCTCCGACCAGGCGGAGATCGACGAGACCGACAACGTCCGCGCCGAGGCGATCCAGATCGCCGTGGTCGACCTGGTCATCACGGGCGTGGACGCCCCCGTCTCGCTGACGGTCGGAGAGGCCTTCGCCATCTCCTGGACGGTGTGCAACCAGGGCTCCGGCGCGACGGACGGCGGGTGGTACGACGGCATTTACCTTTCGACCGACGCCGTCATCGACGAGGGGGACACGCTGATCCACTGGCAGTACGGCTCTTCCCTGGAGGCGGCGGAAAGCTACACCCACAACTACGCCTACCCGGGTCTGGACAGCCCTGCCGTCGGGACCTATTACCTCCTGTTTTCGGCCGACGGGTCGGACGACCAGATTGAGAGTGACGAGGGCAACAACCTGTATCAACTGGAGGTCCAGATCGACACGCCGGACCTGGAGCTGACCACGGCGACCGCGCCGGGCGTCGCCGCCATGAACGAAACCATTGACGTGTCCTGGACCGTGACCAATCTCAGCACGACGTGCGCCGCCCTTGCCGACTGGTACGACAGCATTTGCATTTCCCAGGACGAGCTTCTGGACGACGGGGACACCCGGCTCGACTATCGTTATGCCACCGATGAGACGCCGCTGGCCGCCGGCGCGAGCTACACGATCAACGATTCAATCGTCGTCTACTCCGACACGCTGGGGGCGCAGTACCTCCTGTTTGTCGCCGACGGAGACTATTTCTACCAGCCGGAGACGGATGAGACCAACAACGTCTACGCCCTCCCGATCACGCTGTCCGGGACGGACCTGACGGTCACCAGTGCCGAGGCGCCGTCGGCGGCGGTTCTCGGCGAGACGATCTCGGTGTCCTGGACGGTGGCGAACGCCGGCGGAATAGACGCCATGGGGACCTGGTACGACGGTATCTATCTGTCCGACGACGACGTGTTCGACGCCGGAACCGACCAGAGCCTGGCATCTTACGACACCTCGGCGCACCGCCCGCTCGTCGCCGGGGGCAGCTACGCCCACAGCCTGGAGGTCACGATCCCGCAGACGAGCGTGGGCGATCGGTACCTGCTGGTCGTGACAGACCGCGACTCGGACCTGACCGAAACGGACGAGACGAACAACGCCTGCGCCTTGCCGATCAGCCTGTCGGCGGCGGACTTGCAGGTGACCGATACGAACGCACCGGCCCAGGCGGTCGCAAACGAGACGTTGAACCTGTCCTGGACGGTGATCAACAGCGGCGCCGGAGCGGCGCCGGGCGGGGCGAACGAACGGTGGTACGACCTGGTCTACCTGTCCACCAACGAAAGCTACGGATGGACGGACGACTACATCGGGAGCTTCACGGCGGAAAGCGAGTTGCCGTTGGCCGCGGGCGGGGCCTACACGGCGACCGCGGACGTGACCATCCCCGCGAAAGACCCGGGCGGCTACTACCTCTTGTTCATCGCCGACGGACAGGACTACCAGCCCGAAAGCAACGAGGATAACAACGTCCTGGCCGTGGCGGTCGATGTCGTCGCGCCCGATCTGATCGTCAGCGAGGTCTCCGGGCCGGACTCCGCGGCCCTGGGCGAGACCATCGACCTTTCCTGGACAGTCACCAATCAGGGCTCGCACGCGGCGGCGGCGAACTGGTACGACTGCTTCTATTTGTCCGAGGACGAAGCCCTCGGCGGCGACACGGCGCTGCGAGTGACCGACGTGTCGGCTCAAACGCCCCTGCCGGCCGGGGAGAGCTATACGCTCACGGTCAAGCTGACAATCCCCGACGCCGCCGCGGGAAGCTACTACATTCTGGCCCGCACCGACGTGTACAACTACCAGGGCGAAAGCAACGACAGCAACAATCTCGGGTACGCTCCCATCGAGCTGACGGCCGCGGACCTGACCGTCACCAACATCAGCGCCCCGTCGCAGGTGGTCGTCGGCGAGAACTTTGACATCTCCTGGACGGTGACGAACCAGGGCACCGGCCCGGCGGCCGTGAGCTATTGGGACGACACCCTCGTCATCTCCGACGACGCCGCCCTCGACGGCGACGACCCCCGCCTGGTGGGCATTTCCATCCTGGACGCCGCGCCCCTGGGTCCGGGGGAAAGCTATACCATCACCAGCACCGTCCAGATGGCCGACGTGGCCCTGGGCACCTGGAACCTGCTGGTCGGCTCCGACTATCGCCGCTCGTATGACTACTATTACTCCTTGCAGCCGGAATCGGATGAGACCAATAACGTCTCATCCGTGCAGATCGAGGTGGTCTGCCCGGACTTGGTTGTCTCGGCGGTCTCCTCTCCCGCCCAGGCGAACATCGGCGAGCCGATTACGGTTTCCTGGACCGCCGGCAACCAGGGAGTCGGGGCGGCGCTGGCCGATTGGACGGATTCGGTCTACCTTTCCACAGATGAGAGTCTCGACGGGGGCGATACGCTCCTGGTGAGCCTTTCGGCGGCGAGCGTCTCGCCCCTGTCGGCCGGGAGCGATTACGTCCGTAACGGCGAAATCACCATTCCCGACGTCCCCGCCGGCGACTACTACTTGCTCACGGTGACCGATAGCGGCGCCGATCAGGGCGAGGCAGACGAGGGCAACAACCTCCACGCCCAGCCGATCGCACTGCACGCCCTGGATTTGGTCCTAACCGACCTTTCCTGGGACCCCGAGACGATCCAGGAAGGCGATACGGTGACCTGCACCGCGGTCGTGCAAAACGCCACCTCCCTGGAGATGACGAGTGACTTTACCGTTCGCTTTGAGGTCGACGGGGGCCTGATCGGGCGAGAGGTTGTCACGGGCGGGCTGTCCGCCGGCGCGAGCGCCGACGTGACCTGCCAGTGGATTGCCACCGCCGGCGAGCATTCCTTATCCGTCGTGGCCGATGAGTATGACGCCGTAATCGAGTCCAACGAGGACAACAACCAGATCACGCTGAATCTCCCCGTGATCGTCGATCAGACTGACCCAGAGATCACGGCTGTGGCGCCGGTGAACGGCAAGACCATCCGCCAGAGCGTCCAGATCGAGGTCACGGCCGAAGACAACGTCGCCGTGACCGACTACGACTTCGCGATCTCTGAAGACCAGGAGAGCTGGCAGTCGCTCGGGAGCGGGGCTTCTTCGGCCGTCGAGTTGGATACGACTTCACTGTCCGACGGGACCTACTACGTTCGGGTAATCATTTCCGACGCCGTGGGCAATTCGGCCGTGGAGATCCTGACCTACATCGTGGACAACACTCCCCCGGCCGTTGGGGTCGTCTCGGCGGAGGCCGGGGAATTCAGCGTCCAGCTCGACTGGGACCCCTCGCAGGCGGAGGACTTTGCCTACTACCGCCTGTACCGCGGGGAAAGCTCGGGGGGGCCCTACACGCAAATCAACGGCGCGATGACGCTTACGTCCTTCGTGGACAACGACGTAAGCGTCGGAACGACCTACTACTACGTCTTGCGGATCTTGGACCGCTGCGGGAACCTCAGCGAGGACTCGAACGAAGTCGCCATCGCTCCCACCGACGACGTGACCGATCCGGTCATCCAGTCGTTCAGCCCCGCCTCGGGGGCGCGGACGAACAGCACGCTGAGCCTGACCGCGGCGGCTACCGACAACGTGGGAGTGACGGACTACCTGTTTGAATATTACGACGAGGACGCTGAGAGCTGGACGACGATCCTTCAAGGCGCCTCGTCCGCGTCAGAGTGGGACGTCACCTCGCTGGCGAGCGGGACGTATACCGTCCGATTGACCGTCTCCGACGCCAGGGGAAACTCCGCCTCCCAGACGCATACCCACGAGGTGGACCACACTCCGCCGGCCACGCCGGAAAGCCCCAGGATCACGCAGGATGAGGTGGCGCTGGTCCTTGCGTGGAATCCGGTCTCCGCGGCGGATTTCGACGGTTATGAGGTCAGCAGGAGCGTCGCGGGCGGAGACTTCTCGGTCATCCTGGAGTCGACCACGTCCTGCGTCTTCATAGACCACGTGGTGGAGTTCGGGACGAGCTACACCTATCGGATCGTCGCAATCGATACGGTGGGCAACCGCAGCGACAGTTCCCAGGAGGTCTCGGCCGAGCCGCTCGACGACGCCTCTCCGCCCGTGATGGACAGCTTCACACCGGCCTCCGGCACGTACCTCAAGGGCCAGCAGACACTCCAAGCCACGGCCACCGACAACGTTCGGATCGACGGCTTTTCCTTCCACTACGCCCCGACCGGCACCACCAACTGGACCCTGATGGCGGTGGACAATTCGCCCGTGCAAGTGGGCGGCGGCTGGCAAGGCCAGGTCGCCTGGGACACCGACGCGCTGGACGACGGCAGCTACAGCATTCGCGCCACGGCCGTGGACTACGGAGATAACACAGACTTCCTTGCCCGGACGGTAATCGTTGATCGCGGGCCCCCTTCGACTCCGACCAGGCCCAGCATAAGCAACCCTCGATCCAGCGGCGTGCTGGCGGTCAGTTGGACGGGCGTGTCGGACGCGGCGCTGGAAGGATACAAGCTCTACCGCTGCGAGGAGCCCGACGGGACCTACGCGCTCATCGGCGCCACGAGCCTGCTTTCACTGACGGACACGGGGCTGACCGACGGGCAGACGTACTATTACAAGGTTTCGGCGGTGGACCAGGCGGGCAACGAATCGGAAAAGTCGGCCCCCTCCGCCGGCTCCCCGAGCGCCGAGACCGATCTGGCGATAAGCGAAGTCGCCTTCGAGCCGCCCTTCGCGATTCTGAACCGCTCGGTGACGATCACGGCAACGGTCGCCAACGCCGGTCCGGGCGACGCCGCCGCCGATGTGAACTTCTACAGGAACGTCCCCGGGGGCGGGTCGATCCTGTTGGGGACCGACAGTGTCCTGATCGCGGCCGGACAGACCGGCCAAGCCTCCGTTGATTGGACCCCGCAAGCCAGCGGCCAACACGACCTGACCGTCGTGCTCACCGGCGTCGAGCCGACGGATACCGACGCGACCAACGATTCGCTGGACGAGTCGGTCATCGTCAACGTTCCGCCCGCCGCCGAGGCCGGTCAGGACAGGTCCGGAAACTGGGACACCCCGATCAACTTCGACGGCTCGGACTCCTTGGACGCCGACGGCCTGATCACCGCGTATCATTGGGATTTCGGCGACGGCGCCTCGGCCGACGTGTGCGTAACCTCCCACGCCTACGCCCTGCCCGGCACCTACACCGTCACGCTGACGGTGACCGACAACCGCGCCGCCACCGGTCAGGACGCCTGCCAGGTGGTCGTTTCCGACACGCGGGCGGACCTGGTCGTCGCGGATCTGAGCTGGTCTCCGCAGGAGCCCCAGGAGCGCGACGAGGTGACGATCACCGCCGCCGTGACGAACAGCGGAAACGGCGCGACGCGGTACGGCTTCTTCGTGACCTACTACATCGACGATTCGTACACGGGATACCAGCGGGTCAACGAGCTGCTGGCGGCCGGCGAGTCCAGCGTCGTGACCTTCAATTGGACGGCCACCTCGGGCCTGCATGTCCTCGAAGTCATCGCCGACGACATCCAGAACAACGTCGTCGAGACGGACGAGGACAATAACAGCGCCGAAACGGCGTTGACGCTCCAGCAGGTCTACTTCCCGGACCTTCTGGTCAGCGAGTTGTCGTGCGAGATCCCCGAGACGGAGGTCAGCAGCGAGCAGTCGCTGGCGGCGGACGCGACGATCCTTAACGCCGGAACGGCCGACGCCTTCGACTTCTGGGCGAGCCTCTACGTCAACGATCAGCTCATCAGCAAGCAGCACGTTGCCGAGCTGGTCGTCGGCGGAAGCGAGGTCCTCACCTTCCAGTTCGATCCAGTCGAAGGCGAGCAGACGCTGACGGTCGTCGTCGACGATCCGGTCAGCTATGTTCTGGAGTCCGACGAGGCCAACAACACGCGCAGCCTGGCGCGGCCCGCCCTGACGCTGATTTGGCCGGACTTGACCGTCGCCGGCGTGACCGTCGGCCCGAATGAAACGGTGCTTTCGGACGGAACGTCGTTCGACGTGCGGGCGACGATCGCGAACGCCGGAGCCACGGCCGTGGAAGGCCGGTTCGCCGTCAACTACTACCTGGACGGAGAGTTCTTCGGGTCGCGCGAGCTGACCTTCCTGGATGCGGGAGCCGAGCAGACCCTGGCGATGCAGGTCATCGCGACGCCCGGCGAGCATGTCGCGACGGTGAAGGTGGACGAGGCCAACACCGTTCGTGAATCCGACGAGACCAACAACACCGGCGCCGCGAACGTCCCCGAGGTGACCATCCTGTACCCGGATCTGGTGGTCTCCAACGTCACGTACCTCCCGCTGGACGTCAAGTACGGGCAGACCGTCGGGTTCACCTGCACGGTCTCGAACACGACGGTGGTCTCGACACAAGAGACGTTCGTGTTCGCCCTGTACGTGGACGACACTCGCGTCGCCGTGCAGGAACTGCCCCGGCTGACGGGCAACGACTCGCACGTGTTCGTCCTGACCTGGCGAGCTTTGGCGGACCCGGACGTCCCTCACACCATCAAGGCCGCCGTGGACACCAGGGACGACGTCCAGGAGGCCGATGAGACCAACAACGAGCTGATCGTCGGTGATGGGGCATTCGAGGTGGACGACAACTTCGTCATGCGGCTGACCTCCAACGGCGGCGGCGAGGAGTTGTTCAGCCAGCCCATCTTCACCTCGCGCCAGGTCGCCGAGTTCACCGCCAGCGTCGTCCAAGGCGCCCACGCCGACATCCCCGTCACCCCGGAGGACGGTCTACAGGTCACCGTCACGGTGATCAAGCGGGGCCAGTGGCACTTCGACGAGTACGGCCACTGGGTGCAGGACGACGACACGACGATCTTCGACTCCCAGCCGATGACCTACAGCGCGGCGAGCCAGAGCTTCACAATATCCGTGGACCTGCTGACGTACGGGACGGGCAACTACTACATCGAGGCCGTCGGCACGGACGGCGTGGACGCCGCCACGGAATCCAGGAACTTCATAGTCGTCGAGGAGGTCAATTTCGCCCTGACCACGGACAAGGAGACTTACGTCCGGGGCGAGGCGGTGCAGATCAACGGGACCATCACCACCCTGGGCGGAGAGCCGATGCCCGGCAGCAAGGTGACGATCATGGTCTCCAAGGGCGAGAGCTTCGGGGTGATGAGTTCCTACAGCCTGTTCGATCCGACGGTCCGCCGGTTCGAGGTCGACACGAACTTGTCCGGGAGCTTCTCGTACGCGTTCCATCCGTTCCTCGGCGACGCGGGATATTTCAGCGTCGACGCGTACGTGACCTCGGACATGCTGGGCACCAGCGGGCACACCAACTTCTCGATTTACGCCGTGGACCTCAGCCCGGGCCGCCTGCACGTGACAACGTCGAAGAACTCCACCTGCATCAAGGCGTTCACCTTGAAGAACTTCTCCGGCCAGGCCGTGACCGGATTGCAGATATCGCTGGTGGACGAAGACGCGGGCGACAACGTCACGGGCGAGCTTTCCTACTCGGCGGCCGATGCCCTCAACGCCGGGGCGAGCATGCCGATTGTCTTGACGGTGACGATCCCCGAGGACGCTCCGGACAGCGCTACCTTCCGGATCGAGGTGGAGACCGACCAGGGAGTCAACGACCTGTCTCAGGTGCGCTTCACCCTCCGGCCGGCAAGCCCGGTGCCGCACATCGCCCAGCAGGACGTCCGGGTCGGAATGAACCCGGGGGATTTCCTGTCCCGGACGATCACCCTGTCCAACGAGGGCATGGGCACGATGCGCAACATTACGCTGGTGGCGCCCCCGATCCTCCCGTGGGTCTGCCTGGCCGGACCCGCCAGCGACGAGATTGGACCTTCCGAGAGCACGACGTTCGATATCCTCATCGCTCCCTCGGCCGACGCCCAGCCCGGCATCTACGCCGACAAGATCGTCGTCACGGACGGGACCGTCCGGGCGGAAATGATCCTGACCGTCGAGATCACCTCCTCCGATCGCGGGTCGGTTTCCTTCGTGTTGAGCAACGACGCCGGCCAGTCGGTCGGAAACGCCGAGATCCTGCTGGTCAGCCAAGAGGTCTTCACCGCCACCTACGGCGACGGGATGACCTCGACCTATCACAACAGGTACTCGACCGTCTCCGACAGCTCCGGGATCGCCACCGTCGACGACATTCCCATCGGCCGGTACGACATCGTCATCAGCGCGCCGGGCCACGATAGGCTCCGCGACGCCGTCACGGTCATGCCGCAAAACCAGGCGCAGATCGAGACCTTCACGCTCACCGCGGTGCCGCTGTCCTATACCTGGACCGTCACGCCGATGGTCATCGAGGACATCTACGAGATCACGCTGAACATGACGTTCGCCGTGGACGTCGCCAAGCCCGGCTTTGCCTTCCTGGCCCCGTGGATCACCGTCCCGGACGACGTCCAGGAAGGGTTCGGCGGACAGGTGACGATCGTGAACCCCAGCCTGGTGGCCATCAACGACGTGACCGTCACGGTGGTGGGGACGGCAGGCGTGACGGTCAGTTCGGGCGGACTGATCGGGGACCTGGCGGCGAACACTTCCAGCGTTCTGGGTTATTACATCGACCCCGGCGACTGGTCCTTCCTCGACGGGTCCAACGCCTACCTCCTGGTCGAGGGCAGCTACGTCCGGTTCGATCCGGAGACGCTCGAGCGCATGGCCGAAGACGGAACCATCACCGGCAAGGTTCCGCTGGTCAACCCCTCCAGGCACGTGGTCCACTTCACCGGCTTCGGGAGCGAGAACGAGCAGAAGGAGTTCTACTTCCCCGACATCGACGGGGAGGCCAACATCGACTTCACGCGACCGTACTCCGGTGGACTGACGCTCAACGACACCGGGACGGTCACGGAGATCGTCAAGCTCAAGATCGAGCAGACGGCAACCCTCGAGAGAGAGGGCTTCGACGCCAGGCTGGAGCTGACCAACGGGCTCGACAAGCAGCTCGTGGGCCTGTCGATCAGCCCGAGAGTCACCGACGAGGACGGATCGGACGTCACCGACCGCTTCTACGTGGTGCCCCCCGAGCTGAGCGGCATCGCCGCCATTGACGGATCGGTCTCCCTCGACGAGTACGGGACGATGACCTCACGCTGGATCCTGATTCCCGGAGGGGGGCTGGGCGGGACCGACCTGAGCGGGAAGAAGTACTACGTCAAGGCCGTCATGTCCTACTACGTGGACGGGCGGCTGAAGGAAACCCAAACCAATCAGGTCGAGATCACCGTCCACCCGCAGCCGGAGCTGTACCTGCACTACTACATTCCGAAGGACGTTGAGGCCGACTTGCCGTTCAAGTTCGGCCTCCTGGTGGAAAACGAGGGCGACGGAGAGGCCACGAATTTCAAGATCGACTCCGGCCAGCCGGAAATCATCGAGAACGAGGCCGGCCTGCTCATCGACTTCGAAATCGTGGGCTGCTCCTTCGGCGGACAGAGCGGCGACATCGTGCGTCTCGTGCTGGGCGACATCGCGCCGCACAGCACCGCCCACGGATACTGGATCATGCAGAGTTCGCTGGACGGTCGGTTCGTGTCGTTCTCGGCCGAGCTGACCCACCGGTCCTACAAGGGCGTCCAGATCAACCCGCTTATCCTCGACGTTTCCACCGAGATCATCGCCCACGACAAGCTATACGCCGACGCCGTCGATCCCAACAACTGCTTCAGCCTCATCGACCGCGACGACGACGGCTTTCCGGATTACCTGATCAACCTCTCGACGGGGCTGCGGCTGAGCATCGGCATCCCCGACAACGTCGAGATCACCAAGCAGCCGACCCCGCTGGACGCCGCGCTGGACCTGACCGTTCCCGAGACGGCGGGTTACGTTTGCGTCATCCTTCCCGATCCGATGCCGGAGACCAACCTCCGGGCGATCCTGCGCTACGGCGAGGACGGTCAGGACGATTTCTTCCTGAGCGGAAACAACTTCTGGCGAGAGAACGGGAACATCTACTTTGTGGATCAACTGGGCGACCTTGACGAGTATGGCAATCCCGTCCCCGCCGAGGGAAGGTACACGCTCGACTTCCGCTCGGCACTGAACATCCAGGAGGTCGCCGCCGCCCCCGTTGAGTTCAGCATCATCTACTCGGAGCTGGATTTCAGCGCCCTGGGCGAGTATTTCGAGGTCACTCCCCCCGTCGGCGACGACATGCTGAGCACCTACGAACTGAAGACACCCCTGTTCTGCATCGACATCCCGCCGACGGTTGGTCAAAAGGCCGCCCTGCGGGCCATTCTGCGAAACGGCGGGGTGGCCGGCGAGAATACGGTGGTGGACTTCTACGACACCCGCCCGGATGAAACCCAGTACCTGGTGGATTCCGTCGAGGTCGCGGACCTGCTGCCGTACCGACACTTCACGGCGTTGATCGACTGGGCGCCGGACATGGCCGGGACGCACACGATCACCGCCAGGCTCCGCAGCGACTCGCCAAACAACGAGTTGAGCACGGAGGTTCTGGTCAACGCGGTCCCCATCGCCGACGCGGGCGAGGACTTCAGCTCGATCGTCAATGCCGAGACCAAGTTTGACGGGTCGCGCTCGAGCGATCCGGACGGGTACGTCCGGTCGTACATGTGGTACTTCGGGGACGGGACCTGGGCGGCGGCCGAGGGACCGACACACGCCTATCAGCAGTCCGGCACCTACAAGGTGACGCTCGTAACCTGCGATGACTCCGGGGCCATGAGCGAAGACCTGATGCAGGTGACCATCGAGGAGACCCGCCCCGACCTGCTCGTCAGCGGCATCAGCGTCCAGCCGGCCGACCCTCAGGAAGACACGGACGTCACAATCACCGCGGCCGTCCTGAACAACTCCGCCGTCGAGATCAGCGATCCGTTTTACGTCGGGTTCTACATCGACGGAGAGCACACGGCGCTGGCGGAGGTCGCCCAGGCCGTCGCCGCCGGTGAGACCGTCGAAGTCTCATTCGCGTGGCACACGACGACCGGCAACCACCTCTTCACCTGCACTGCCGATGACATGGTGAACGCCGTGGCCGAGGCCAACGAAGCCAACAACTCGCTGTCCCTGGCGCTGTATCCGGACCAGGCCTTCTTCGCGGACCTTGTCGTTGACGACGTGAGCCTTTCGGTCACGCCCGCCGAGCCGGTCAGTTGGGGCGATTCCATCGAGATTTACGCGACGGTTCGGAACGCCGGGTCGGCTGACGCGACGGCCTTTCGCGTGAACTTCTTCATCGACGGGGTTTATTGCGACTACGGCGTGGTGGACTCCCTGCCGTTCGAGGAGGGTTCCAACACCGTGCAGGTGGGGATCCTTTGGGCTCCCACCGAGGGCGCCCACGTCATCGAGGCCAGGGCGGACGGCCCGATCAACCACGTCGTGGAGTCCGACGAGGACAATAACAGCTCCACGCTGCAGTCCGAGCCCCTGAACATCGTCTTCGGCGACCTGATCGTCAGGGATGTGATCCTCTGGCCCAGCGACGGGCAGGTGAGCTACTCCAAGCCGCTGACGCTGTTCGTGCAGGTGGCCAACGAAAGCGCGGTCAACTTGACGCAGCAGTCCGTGGTCAGCGTGTATGCCGGCCAGCAATACCTCGGGCAGGCCACCGTGGACGCCCTTCCCGCCGGCAGCGACAGTTGGGTCTCGATCAACGTGGAGGCGCTGCCCGGAACGCGCAGTTTTCGCGCCGTGATCGACGAGGCCGGGAGCGTTCGGGAGCAATCCGACGAGAACAATCAGTTCGTCACGCCGGATACGACGATCTCCGTGGTCTACCCGGACCTTCTCATAGGCGGGATTTCCTGGGCCCCGACGGACGTGAAGCTCAACGAAGAGATCAGTTTCACCGTCGAGGTCGCCAACGCCGGCGCCGGGCAGACGTGCGGGCCGTTCAATATCGTCCTGCGGGCCAACGACGAGGTCATCCACGTATATCGCCAGAGCGACCTCCTCGGGCCGGGCGGGTCGGCCTACCTGTTCGCCGACTGGACGCCGGAGGGCTCCCTGAGCGGAGACGTGACCATCACGGCCTCGATAGACCCGTCGGCAGAGGTGGCCGAGGCCGACGAGACCAACAACGAAGGTGCCCGGACGCTCCACGTCGAGCCCGGATACCTGGTGAGCTGGGTCAGCGGGCCGCGGACCTACCTTGCCTGCGAGAGCGGAACCTTTGCCGTCAGCATCGCCGGGGTTGAAGAGCCCGGCGTCAGCCTCGGGCCGGACGACGGGCTCAGCGCCGTTCTGACCATCCTGGACGTCAACGGGGTCGAACTGATCTCAGGGGAAATGACGTTCGAGCCGGAGACGCAGACGTTCGTGATGGACGTTGACATGGGCGCGCTGACCGAGGGCGCGCTCGCCGCCGAGGTCGAGGTCACCGGTCCGGTCCAGGTTCTCACCCAGAGACGCGAATTCGCGGTCACGGGCGATTTCTCCGTCACGGTCGCCACGGATCTGGCGGCCTACGTCTGCGGGCAGGACGTCACCGTCACGGGGACGGTCCTGGGGATAGATCAATCCCCCGTCGAAGACGTCCAGGTGACGATCGTCATTTCCAGCGAGGGCGTGGACTACACCTTCCACCCGACCACTGACGCCGCCGGGGCCTACGAGCAGGTCTTCGGGACGCTGACCGATGACGGCGGGAGCTACGGCGTCACGGCCCGCGTGGACCGCTCGGGGATCAGCCGCAGCGACACCGCCGCCTTCACGGTGGAGGGCATTCTCGTACAGCCCGGCTCGACCTCGGTGGAGATGACCTCCGGCGACAGCGAAGAGGTCAGCGTAACCGTCACGAACATCGGGACCCAGACCCAGGCATATTCCTCGATAACGGCAATTGCGGCCCCCGCGGACGGATTCGCCGTCGCGATCGACATGGGCGCAATGGCGACCACGATTGCCGCCGGGGAAGAAACGACCTTCAATGTCGTCGTAACCACCGAAGCGGACGCCTCGGGTAGAACGAGCTTTCCGGTGACCGTGGTCTTCTCGGCCGGGGGAGGCCTGGATTGCACGGTCGAGAAGGAGATTGCGGTTGAGATCGTCCAGCCGGAGTACGGAGTCGATCCGACGGCGCTGCTGGTGGGCGTGACTCCCTTCGACACCGACGCGATCCTCAAGCCGATCACGCTTTCGAATGTCGGCAACGCGGACATGACCGACATCGAAATCGCCGCCCCGACGCTGCCGTGGGTGACCTTGGCGGCGGGGAGTCTGACCACGCTGGCCCCGGAGCAGTCGATGACGCTTCAGCTTATCATCGACGCCGGCAACGACGTGGAGAACGGGACCTACGAAGACACCCTCGCGTTCACCAGCAACGCCGGTGAGTTGACGGTGCCGCTGACATTTGAGGTCACGCACGTCATCACCGCCACGGCGGAGATGACGCTCACGGACGATTGGGGCTTCAACGTCGAAAACGCGGACGTCGTCATCTACCTCCAGAACTCGCGATACGAAGGGGCGGCGCTGACGACGAACCCGGACCTGTTGATTCGCTGCCGGAACGGGCTGACCGGCAAGACGGACGCCAACGGAAAAGTGACCTTCGAGAAGATCCTGGCCGGGACCTACGCCTACCAGGTCGAGGCTGCCGCCCACACGGACGTAAGCGGGACGATGACCGTCGAGCCCAGCACGGAAGCGCGCTGCTTCGCGTATGAGATGAAGCTGATGCCGTTCAAGCTGGACTGGCAGGCCGAGCAGTCGACGGAGCAGCAAAGCCTGGGCCAGTGGCAGCTCAGCCTGGTGATGAGCCTGCCGGACGGACCGAGTTACCTGGTTCCCGACAGGCCCGCGCTGGAGTATTTCGCGCAGTTGCCGTCCGGCCCGGGCGAACAAATGTCCACGATTCAGGACAAGATCTCCCTCAACAACGTGGGCGACGAGAAGCTCCTCGACGTGATGATCAGGGTCTTGACCGACGAGGACTTTTCCTCGGCGAACCTGTGGTTCGCCCAGAGCGATCCGCAGAGAGGATACGCGCAGCTCACGGTCGGCCAGATCAAGCCGGGGACGTCCAAGATCGTTCCCCTCTGGGCGGACCCCAACGGCGTGGACGGGATTGTCGACGGGATTATCGAGATCACCGCCAGGGTCGAGACCGACGCCGGCGGGTCCGAGCCGATTCCGACCATCCACATCCCGGTTCGCATCCGGACGGGCCAGGACAAGGCCCAGCACGACGGGGAGCCCTACGAGTACGTCCCGTACGTCGGGCCCTGGCCCACCACGACGCAGAGCTACGGGCTGAGCTTCATCAAGACGTTCCACGACGTCTGGCAACTGGCCAGGCTGAAGAGCACGCCCTTCCTCTCCGGCCGCGACAGCGGCGAAGTGACCTTTGACAGCAAGGTCTCCGTGGAAGGCGAAGCCTTCCAGATGACCATGAGCATCAAGAACGTTCAGGAGTCGCGAACGCTGGACGACGTGACAGCCCAGGTCGTCATCACGACCCAGCCCCTGAACGCGGACGGCACGCTGCCGGAGGACGGCCAGGACGTCACCAGCGAGTTCGACACGACCGTCCTTTCCGACCTGGACGGGCAGATCGCCGCCGGTGAGCTCAAGACCGGGCAATGGAAGCTGACCCCCAAGGCCGGAACCGGCGGCGACAGCGACGAGGGGCAGACCTACTACGTCTACGTCAGGGTCAGTTATGCCATCGGCGGGCGCAGCGGGTTCTTCCGGCGAGGCGGTCAGTTCACCGTCAAGCCGGCCCCGAGCCTGACGATCTACTACGGGATTCCCCAGCTCGGCCAGACCATCGACGCCGGGGAGTCCTTCAGGATCGACGTGACGGTCACGAACGTCGGATCGGGGACGGCCCGGAGCCTGGGGATCACCTTCCCGTACCTCCAGGGACAGCACTACACGGGCGACGGCTGGTTCAGCATCACCAATAGCGGCGCCGAAGAGTATCCGGCCATCGGGCAGGCGCGGGACATACCCCAGAGCTCCTTCCGGACCCTTGACTTCGGCGACCTGTCCTCGCTTGAGACCAAGAGGGGCTTCTGGGAGGTGGTAGTGCCCGACCGGATGCGACTGGCCTCGGTGCACAGCTCCTTTGAGCAGACCGGGCGCGGGTCGGTCAGCGTCGTCAAGCGCGAGATCGTCGGAGGGGCCAACCTTTCCACGCTCCGCGAGGCGATGACCGACCTGTATCAGTCCATATTCGAGAAGATTGACCGCGATGCGGAGAGGCTCGTCAACTCCGTCAGTGAGATTTACGACGCCGCCGACGCCTACGAAGCGATCCACCGGGAGCTGAGGAACCTCAACGTCAAGATGTACGCGATTTCGGTCACGTCGATGCTGCTGTCGGCCTGGTCGCTGACTTTCAGTTCGAGCATCCCGATTCTGAGCACGTCCAAGTGGATTGACACGCTCAACAACGTCATTACGGGCCTCGGCGTCCGCAAGGCTTGTGATGACCTTCGGAGCGAATGGGTCAGCGGGTTGATGAACCAGATCGGACCCTACCGCGAGACTTGGGCACACATGATTCAAGACGGGCTGCTCCTCCAGGAGACGACCCGCACCGACGGAGTCAGCAACTACCTCGAAAACGTCATCATGTATAGTCTCTTCGAAGACTACCTGTTCTGGGACGACGAGGACATCAACAACCCCGCCCTGCCCGAGGAGCAGATAGCCGAGAAGCTGATCGAGACCGCCGAGGAGTCGTGGGACAAGGTGTATGGGAACGTCGAATTGAAGGTCGAGATCGCCGACGATTTCGCCAGTGCCCTGGATTTCCTCTCGCCGTGGAACGTTCCGGCCTACTTCCCACTCGACGGCCTCAAGCAGCGGGTGGATGGCATCAAGAAGGCCGTTGACGACTCCATGAACAGTTGGGGCGTTCCGGAGGTCAACCGCCGCACCGGCGAAAGGGTTCGCAAGCCCGTCTCCTGGTTCGCGGCGGGCTCTCCGGGGTTCTGGCAGCCCGTGTACCTCCAGTCTTGGGAGTTTGGGACCACCTGGGAGCCTTCCTACGCGATCAACAAGCTGCTGGAGCATCAATACGCCCAGTACAGCTACGGTTGGCAGTTGATCGAGCAGAAGATCTGGATGGCGTGGGGCGGGATCGCAACAACCGGCCTGGGCGTGATTCCGCACGTCGGGAGCATCGCCACCCTCATACCGTCGCTCGCTCAAGCCAAGGCGATGGCGGCGATCGACGACGCCATCGTACAGACAAACCAGGCGGAGCAGTGGGGATTCGGACACCTGTTCCACAGGATCATCCAGTTGCTGGATACGGTGGTCTACGAGAACGCCGGGCTGTGGCGGGCCAGCTCGGACCTCAAGTACTACACGCAGTTCCTGACCACGCATCAGCCTGAAGACCCGCCCGTGTGCCTGTCCGTTCAAAGCGTCGACACCCCGGACATCCTGCTTGCCCCCGGCGAAGTCATCGGCCAGCAGACCGGGCACGTCGAGCTGACCAACGACGGCGAGCTTCCGCTCCAGATCGTGGCCGAGTTCCGCGTCTACAACGAGAACGTGGAGCTGGGCAGCTACTACTCGGAGCCCGTGACCGTCCAGCCCGGCGAGTCTCAGACGATGGAGGTGCTCTACGCCGGCTTTGATTCGGCCTCCGGCGGGATTTGCGGCTTCGACGTCGCGGTCTTCTTCGACGCGGTCGACCCGGACACGCAGAGCACCACGACCGTTGGGCCCTACTACGGCCATTTCCACGTCGGAACCGCCGACGATCTGGACCTCTTCCACCAGCAGAAGACGAGCCGGCCGCTGGGAGGTACCATCAGCGACGGCGAGACCCGCCAGACGACCTTTGTTGCTGATCCGTCGACAAGGAAAGTCCGCATCACGCTGATTCACCCGGACGCGGCCGATCTAGACCTGCACCTGTACGACTCGCAGGACAATCACGTCGGACTCGCCTACGACAGCGGGCAAATCGAACTCCAGATCCCCACGGCCGAGTACTCCGGCGCGGAGACCGTCAGCGAGTACATCTGGTTCGCCCCGAGCGCCGGCGAACCCTACCGGATTGTGGTGCACGCCACGGATGCCCCGACGGAGACGTTGTTCGCCGTTGCTCTGACGGAAGTGCCAGAGTACCCGGCACTTATGGTCATCCTCAATCCCGGGGCCGAGAGGCTCACGAACCAGCGCACGGTGGAGATGGCCATCGCCGTCAAGGAGTATGGCGAGCAGCGGAATATAAACGATCTGGCCGCCGTGTCCACGGACCTGGCCGATGGTTCCGGCAATACCGTCCCGGCGGTAAACGTGGACTTCAGCTTTGACGGTGCGAGCATCTCTGCCGGGGGGACGATCGTATTGGCAGCCACCATCACCGTGCCCGACGCGCTGCCGGACGGACTTTACACGGGCACTTTCACCATCAGCGGAACCGACGCTGTCAGCGCCGCCGCCCTGAGCGAGCAAGTCGACGTTGCCGTCACGCTGGACACGACGCCTCCACCAGCCCCGACGCTGGATCCGATCGATTCTCCGATTACCGAGGAGCAGGTATGGATCAGCGGCGTCGCCGTCCCCGAGACGGGAATCGAAGTGCTCCTGGACGGCGAGTATCTCTGTAACGTGCTGTTCTACGGCGCCGACGGCGCGTTCACCACGCCGGTGCAGGTCCCGGCCGGCCAGCACGTGATCACCGTCCGGGCGGTCGATACCGCCGGAAACTTCAGCGATCCGTCCAACGAGGTCCCCGTCACCTCAGGAGCGGACCTGCTGGCTCCGAGCACCGTGGCGACGCTGAACGGCACCGCTGGGGCCGACGGATGGTACGTCTCCGACGTGGTGGTCACGCTGGAGGCCCAGGACGAAGCCGGCGGCTCGGGCGTCGCCCAGACGCTGCTGGCCATCGGCGAGGGCGAGTGGCAGGAATATGCCGGCCCGTTCACCCTTACCGACGAGGGCGAGACGCTCCTGCGATTCCGCTCGATCGACAATGCCGGCAACGTCGAGGAGCCCAACGCCCAATACGTCAAGATCGACAGGGACCGGCACCAGGTTCTCACAACCACGCTGAGACCCGACGAGGTCCGCACCTGGACCTTCACGGAGACCGACGGCGACACGGTCAGGATCACGCTCGGCGGCAACGCCGGAAGCGCTACCATCGACGCGATCGTCAACGGAGACGGAACCTACGAACTGTTGAGGATCAACCTGGACAACACGGACTCTCACAGCCGTCTGCTCATCCAGACCAGGCGGCAGGATCAGGGGGACGGCAAGACCGCCGTGGGAAACATCCGCGTGGACGGGTCGCTGGGAAGCTTTGTCGCGCCGTCGCTTTCCTTGAAAAACGGCGCAACCGTCGAGGTCTCCGGCACCTTGGGCGACTTCCGCGTGGCCGACGTCGCCGATCCGTACACCATCACGGTCGGGGGCACAGTCGATGACCATCCGACAAGGTTCACGTTCGCGACCGTTACCAACCTGAATATCATGACGCAGACGCCCATCGCTTCGATCCAGGCGAAGGCGTGGCAAGACACGGACGTGCCGACCGATTCCATCTCCGCCCCGTGGATCAACAGGATCGCGATCGCCGGTGATTTCGCGCCGGAGATCACGCTGACGGGCAAGGATAACCGCGGCAGGTCGCTGAGTTCCGCCCGAATTGCGGGCGAACTCACCGGCGCCTGGACGCTCGGGGAGGAGGCCGGCAGCGTCGTCAGCGTCCTTGCCGGCAGCGCCCGTGACTGGACGCTCGACGTCGCCAACGGCGCCCTCTCGCGCCTGACAGTCCTGGGCAGCCTGACCGACTGTTCGATCACGGTCTCCCAGTCAATCCGCAATGTTCGCGTTGGCGACGACTTGTCCAGCCACATTATCGCCAACGGCGCCGACCTCAGGGGCGTGGGCATCGGACGGTTCCACGCCGGCCAGGTAGTCGGGGACGTATTGCTCTCGGCCGCGACCGGAGGGATCAACACTGTGAGGGTGACGCAGTGGGAGGGCGGGACGATCGAGGCCGACTGGATCGGCACGCTGCGGACCACCGGTCGGATCGGTCTCTGCGAGGGCGACTTCGGAGCCCACCTCCTGCTTGACGGGGCCGACCGGCGCGGATACGCCTTGAAGCAGGCCTCCATTTCCGGCACGATCGACCCGGCCGACGCCGGGGAAGACACGCCCGAGTGGAACATCACCGGCGGCAGCGTCGGATCGATTCGGGCCGCGGGCGCCGCGACCGAGTGGAAGATGCTCGTCTCCAACGGATTCGTCCGGCATGTGCGCGTGACCGGCGACCTGCTGGGCTCGCTCGAGTCGGGCGGGGAGATCCGTCAAATCCACGTCGGCGGGAACGTGGGCGCCGATATCGTCGCCGGTAGCTGGATCGGCACCCTCTATGCCCGAGGAAATCTCTCCGGCGACATCACGGCCAACGGCGCCGACGACCGCGGCGCGGGCATACGCAACCTGAGAGTCGATCGGGTTCTGGAGGACGTTTCAATCTCAGCGCCGGCCGGAGGCATAGACCACCTGACGATGACCGACTGGCAGACGGGCACGCTGCGAGCGAAGTGGGTTCGTTCCCTGCGAACCCTGGGCCGAGCCGGCGAGCTTGACGGGGATTTCGGAGCCTACCTGACCGTCCAGGGAGCCGACCGTCATGGCGATGCCCTGCGCGACGCTTTTATCGCCGGCGCCATCAATCCGACGGACGCGGGCGGGCAGACGCCCGAGTGGGACATCACAGGCGGCAACGTCGCCTACGTGCGGGCCGCCAGCACCACGGAGAACTGGAACGTGAAGGTCGGCGACGGGTCCGTTGACGGGCTGCGCGTCACCGGGGACCTCTTGGGCTGGATCGACTCAGCCGGGAAGATCCTGCGAATCCAGCTCGATGGACATCTGGCCGGCGACATTCTCGCGGGCGAATGGATCGGAACCATACGTGCCCGGGGTGATCTATCCGGCCACATCACCGCCAACGGCGCCGACGATCGGGGGGTCGCCATCCGGTGGCTGAATGTCAATCGCATTCTCGACGGAGCCACCATCTCCACACCGAACGGCGTCGTCGACCGGCTGACCGTGAACGCCTGACCCCCGGCGCACGTCCTCTCGGTATCGCCCGGTTGCGTCGGTCTCTCGCCCTCATCGGAGCATCCAGGCCCCGGCGGACGGTGTGCCGATCGGGCTGGCCGTTGACGGAGCCAATCGGAACGACTTCAAGATGGTGAAGGCGACCCTGGAGAGCATCCCGGTCAAGCGTCCCACGCCGACGCGGAAGCGGGCACAGGGAGCGCAAAAGCCCTTGCAGAGCAAGCGAAAGCATGCTATATCAAACGAAGATGATGTATCTGCGCGCGTAGCTCAATTGGATAGAGCATCGGTCTACGGAACCGACGAGGCACCGTCGCAAGCCCCCAAGTCACAATCAGATACGGTCCCAGACCGCGCAGCGCGCAGCGCATGCGCAGCGCCTAGGCCGAAAAACGCCCTTCGACCGACCGATTCAGATCCCGATCTTGCCAAAGTGATCGACGCTTGGCCCACATTGCCTGAAGGTGTTCGAGCGGCCATCCTGGCGATGATCGAAGCGACCCGGAAATGAAGCGGCAGGCCCGCCAGAATCCCCTGGGACCGCCCTGCGAACCGGTTCCAGCCGCGCCAAATCGACGATCTACCGCGAGGCCGACCTGGGACACCCCTAACGCGAGATCGTCGATCCTGGTGGCCGGTTCTGCACGATCCGCAAGAACCCCGCGACGGCGAACGCCTGCCCTACGGCCGGGGAGAGGGATTCTGACCAAGACAAGGCCGACAAGGGAGCCGCCTGAAAAACGGGGGCATAAGTGTGCAAGATGAATCGATACGAATGGGGTAGCTGGACGAACAAAGCGACAGTCCACAAGCGGGCTGGAGGTCGGCGCCGGCACAACGCCGAGCGCCAACGTCGGGCCCGGGAGCGGCGGGCGGCGATAGACAAATGGCTCTGCGAACACCCTTGGGCGGGTTGCAACGTGGGAATCCATGTCAGTGTGACCGCATGGCCTGCACAGGTTCTAGTGGGGATTCCCCGGATAACCTTGCCCGGCTACGGTGCCGTGCGATTCGCTCCCGCGCGGGATGGCTGGCGGTTGAGTGAGATCTCTGTAGATTCGAACTTCCCAGTTGAAGATCAGGTTGATCTTGCCGACACCGACCCGAAAATTCGTGCTGCTCCGCCTCCGTAACGAGACTCGTCCCTTTGGCATGCGGTCGTTATCGGGCGGAATAGTCATTCCCTTGATAGGACATTGTTCACCTGTTCGGCAGAGATTTCGAGATTATGAGTCTGCTGGGACAAGAGGGACGTAACGGCGGCTTTTGGCATGCCCTAATGAAACGTCGTTCGCAGCCCGAGTAGTCATGCTGTTTCCTGCTGCCGCTTGCTCTAGGACTCCCTCGGAGTAGCTCTAGATCCCCCGTTGTACGCGCGGCCGTTTATGTCAGGCTGTTCAGCGTAATCTCTACGATAGATGCTAGCTCCGCCGTCGCCAAGCAGAT
>CAYNYF010000029.1:0-48952 GCA_964401385.1 uncultured Planctomycetaceae bacterium
GGGGTTCTCGCCCACTTGTATGGCCACCAGGTGCGGCTTCCGGCCGGCCTTGGCCAGCGCGGCCGCGTCGGCCGCTACGCGCTTCTTGATTTCCTCGGCTACGGCCTCACCGTCGATAATTTTCGCTGCCACGGGCGGATCTCCTTATGCAAGTTCGGCCTGTTTGATGATGTCCGGCACGCAGTGATCCCAGCCGAGGGTCATCAGGTGGGCCCCCTGGCACATGGGCTTCATGTCGCGGATGAGGGCGGCGGCGATCCCGACGGAGACCTTGGCCCGGTCCTCCTTGGCCGCGTCGGTGAGCTTCTGAATGATGTGGTCGGGCACCTGGACGCCGGGGACGGAGCGGTTCATGTACTTGGCCATGCCCGCCGATTTCAGCAGCACGATGCCCACCAGCACGGGCACCTTCACGTGCTCGATCTGCTTCATGAACTTCTCGAACGCGGCCGGATCGTAGACGGCCTGGGTCTGGACGAACTGCGCCCCGCACTGGACCTTCATTTCCAGCTTGATGGCCTGGGCCTCCGGCGTGGGGCTGCACGGGGTGGTGCAGCAGCCCTTGAAGAACTTGGGGGCGCCGTCGAGCTTGTTGGGCCGGCCCTTCATATCCAGCCCCAGGTCGGTTCCGCTCTCGAGCTTGCTCATGGCGTCCAGCAGCGAGACCGAGTCCAGGTCGTAGACGGGCTTTGCCTGCTGGTGGTCGCCCATGACCACGTGGTCGCCGGTCAGGGCCAGCACGTTCTCGATGCCCAGGGTGGCGGCCGAAAGCAGGTCCGATTGCAGCGCCAGCCGGTTGCGGTCACGGCAGACCAGTTGGAAAACCGGCTCGATGCCGCGGTCGATCAGCAGGTGGCAGGCCGCCATCGAGCCCAGGCGCATCACGGCCGTTTGGATGTCGGTGACGTTGACGGCGGCGACGTTGCCTTTGAGGTATTCGGCGGCCTCGTGGAGCGCCGGGGCGATGTTGATGCCCTTGGGCGGGCCGATCTCTCCGGTGACGACGAACTTGCCGGCTTCGAGCTGCTGTTGCAGTTGACTCATGGACTTCTCTCCGTTATTCGGCGGCCTCCTGCTCATCGGCCGGCGTCTGCTCGTCCTCGGCGACCTCCAGCGCGTAGCGCGTGGTGCGGCGGAAGGCGTCGGGTATGGCGAGCTTCCGATAGTCCCGCGGCGCGTTCAGCCGGCGCAGGTCGCGGAGGCGCCCCAGCTCCTTCAGCCGGTCGTAGATGAGCTTCCAGCCGCAAGGGCGATCCGGGGAGACCTCGCAGGTCCCGTCGTCCCCGGTGCCGCCGCACTGGCCGTTGAGCAGGCTCTTGGCGCAGAGGGTGACCGGGCAGAGTCCGCCGGTGTAGGCCAGCAGGCACTCGCCGCACTCGGCGCAGCGCTCCTCGCCGGGCCAGAGGCCCTGGTAGTCGCCCAGGCAGATGGTGTCCAGCGCCGGCACCGCCCGGCGCGGCACCATGTTGCCGACGGCCTGGACGCCCACGCCGCAGGCGCTGACCAGCACGGCGTCGGCGGCGAGCAGCTTCTCCACGAATCGACCCAGCTTGATGCCCACCAGCGCCTTGTTGCACAGCAGCTCGATCTGGCAACTGCCGGTGATGCTCTTGCCGGCGGCGGTCAGCTCCGCGGTCATCTGCTCGACCCACTTGGGCCCGCCGGTGTCGCAGCCAACCGGACAGCCCGTGCAGGCGACGAGGAAGACCTTCTTCGCGTCCGCCAGCGAGTCGGCCACCTCGGCCATGGGTTTGCGTTCGGTCGCGTTCATCAGTTATCACTCCTTCGGGCCGAGCTTACCCCATGCGGTTGGCCGGTCCGGCAGCGCCTCTCCAGCAGGGCGACCACGGCCCGTATCAGTTCTTCCATGGCATCCGCCATGCAGTCGCTGAGGTGCTCGGTCCAGGAAAGCTTCGCCGGCTCCACGCCGAAGACGGTCACGTCGGCGAAGCACCTGCCGGCCAGGGCTTCCATTCGCAGCGCCGGCAGGATGTTGACTTCGTGCAGCGAGATCGGCGCGCCGGCCTCGGCGGCAAGCTCATCGAGGCTCAATTGATAGACGGTTCCGGGCCTGCCGCCGCCGCGGACCGCGTCGATGACGATCAGCGGCTGGGACGGCTCCAGGTCGCAAAGCACCTCGCCGAAGGCCCCTCCGGCGTCGATCAGCTCGGCCCGCCGACCGACTCCGCGTCGGCGCAGCTCGGCCACCGCCGCCGGCCCGACGCCGTCGTCGCCCATCAGCGTGTTGCCCACGCCCACGATGGCCGGAAGCCTGTTCATTGGCGCTTACACGATCCGATATCGCCCGAGAATCTCACCGCGAGCCGTCAGCACGTGCACGGCGCAGGCCAGGCACGGGTCGAACGAGCGGACGATCCGGACCAACTCGAAGGGGTTGTCCTTGTCCTTAACGGGCGTGCCGATCAGGGCCTGTTCGATCGGCCCGGGGACGCCGGCGGCGTCGCGGGGCGAGGCGTTCCAGGTGGTCGGCACGACCAGTTGGTAGCGGTCGATCTTTCCTTCCTTGATCTGCATCCAGTGGCCCAGGGCCCCGCGCGGGGCGCCGGTCATGCCGGCGCCGGCGCCGCTTTCGGGGATGGTCAGTTCCGCCGACGACGACTCGCCGGGCTTGAGCTGCTCCAGCCATCCGGCCATTGCGTTGCACACCCAGCGGGCCTCCAGCGCCCGTGCCAGGTGCCGCCCGAGGACGCTGGAGAGCTTCTCGGGCGACAGCTTCGCCGCCGACAGGGCGGCGTCGACGTCGCCCTTGATCGTCTTGTCTCCGGCGGCGTAGCCGACGATGGCCCTGGCCAGCGGGCCGACCTCGGCCGCGGCGCCGTCGTACCGCGGCGCCTTGATCCACGAGTAGGCCCCCTGCTTTTCCGGGTCGGGCAGGGTGAGCCCCTCGGCCGGGGCGGCGGCGCAGGAGTCGTCGTAACGGGAGTGCTTGACGTGCTCGGCGATCTTGCCGGCGTCGACGGGGCGGACCTTGCCGCCGGCGTCGACCACGCCGCTGCCCAGCAGCCGCTTGCGCTTCAGCGGCCCGGCCGGGCCGCCGTCCAGATCGAACGCCCCGTACGAGAGGTACTGCCGGCAGCCGGGGCCGACGTCGAAGTAGTCTCCGTAGCGAGCTGCCACCAGCATCACTGCGGGCAGGTAAACGTCCTCTACGAATGCCTTTACCTCGGCCAGCTTGCCCGCAAAGGTGCTGATCTTGTCGGCGGTGACCTCGCAAGTGACCCCCCCGGGGACGATGCCGATGTTGTGCGGCATTTTCCCCCCGAAGACGCACAGCATCTCGTGGCAGGTCCGGCGGACGTGCAGGGCCTTCAGGTAGCTCCGCAGGAGGGCGAGGTTCTCTTCCTTGCTACAGCGGTAGTCGCCCTCGTAGCGCGGGAAGAACGGCGCCAGCTCCTTGCGGTCGATGAAGGCTCGAACGGCTTTGAGTTCGCTCTCGTGGCCGTTGTAGTCGGCCACGGCCGTCACGTCCACGTAGTCCAGCGCCGCCAGGGTGAAGAAGTGCAGGATGTGGGACTGAAGGAAGTTGCTTCCCAGGATCAGGTTCCTCACCAGGCGGCCGTTCTCGGGGATTCCCGCGGCCACGCCCAGCGCTTCGTCCAGACAGAAGGCGGAGGCCGAGGCGTGCGCCGTGGGGCAGACGCCGCAGACCCGCTGGGTCAGGCGCACCGCGTCCAGCGGGTGCCGCCCCGGGAGGATCCGCTCGAAGCCGCGGAACAGCGTGCCGCAGCAGCGGGCGTCCTTCACCTGGCCGCCGTCGACGACGACCTCCACTCTCATGTGGCCTTCGATCCGCGTGATCGGGTCGATCACGATTACGTCGCCGTTTTCGCCGTCGGCGTGGGGATGCGAATCATTCATAGTGGCTGTCTCCAGAACCGGGTGCACGAGATGGGCCCGCGCCCACCTCTGACTGCACCTTCCGGCCGGGGCCTCAAGCCTTCAGCTCGCCGGCCGCGATGATCTGCGGCACGATGTCGTCCCATCCCAGTGGCATGAGGTGGATGCCCTGGCAGGTGTCCTTGATCTGCCGGATCAACTTGCCCGACATCTCTGCCGAGACCGCCTTGCGGTCGGCCTTGGGAGTTTCTGACATTCGCTGGATCATTTCATCGGGGACGCGCACCCCGGCGACGTTCTCGTTCATGTACCGGGCCATCCCGGCCGACTTCAACGGCACGATGCCGGCCATGATCGGTACACCAAAGCCAGTGGCCTTGGTCATGAATTCGGCAAAGACGTCCGCCTCGTAGACGGCCTGGGTCTGGAAGAAGCACGCCCCCGCCTCGATTTTCTTCTCCATCTTGATGTACTGGGTTTCCAGCTCATCGCTACCGGGGTTCACGACGGCGCCCAGGCAGAGCTTGGGCGCGGCCTCCAGTTTGTGGCCGGCGAGGTCCACGCCGTTAGTCAGCCCCTTGGCGGTGACCAGAAGCTGGACCGAGTCGAGGTCGAAGACCTTTTTGGCCTCCGGATGGTCGCCCAGGACCATGTGGTCGCCGGTGATGATGAGGACGTTCTCGATGCCCAGGGCGGCGGCGGAGAGCAGGTCCGATTGGAGGGCCAGGCGATTCCGATCGCGGCAGGTGAGCTGGAAGACGGGGGTGATGTCGGCCTCCAGCAGCAGCCGCGACACCGCCAGCGAGCCCAGTCGCATCACCGCGCTCTGGTTGTCGGTGACGTTGACCGCGTCCACGTACGGGGCCATCAACCGGGCGCCGGCAAGGACCTCCGTCGCGTCCGCTCCCTTGGGCGGGCCGACCTCGCCGGTGACCGCGAAGCCCTTCTGCTCGAACACCGAGGTGAGCGTCATGATTGGTCTCCTTCGGCTGACACGGCGGGGGCGGGCTCGGTGCCCGACCAGGCTGTCTGGGAGCCGCTGGCGAAAGCGAACTCAGCTTGCTTCCCCCTCATGGTGAGGCTGCGCGGCCCGCCCGACTTCAGGTAATTCTTCGGGGGCTGGTATTGCCGCAGCCGGTCCAACTGGCCCAGGGCCTTCAGCCGCTCGTAGATGAGGTGCCATCCGCAGTCCCGGTCCTTGGAGATCTCGCACTTGCCCTCGCTGGCGCCGCCGCAGGGCCCGTTGAGCAGCCCCTTGGCGCACAGGGTCAGCGGGCACAGGCCGCCGGTCTGTTCGGCGATACAGTCCCCGCAGAGGGAGCAGTACTCGGTGATGAACTCGTCGGTGACGGTCTCACCGCCGAAGATGGTGTCGCAGCCGGGATGGGTCGCCGCCCCCTCCGTGGCGTCGATGACCGTATGAATGCCCTGCCCGCAGGCGAGCACCAGGAAGGAATCGGCCGCGGCCGTGGCGTCCTTGTGATCGACGTTCAGCAGTTGCTGAGCGAGGGACAGCTTGCAGAGGCTGCCGCCGTCGGGGGGCACGGCCCAGCCGGTGACCTTCACGCCCCTGGCCTCCAGCCGCTGCTGCATCGCCTGCGCTTCGGCCTCGCCGCCCGACCTGCACTTGGCGGCGCAGTTTCCGCAGCCGACGACGAACACCTTCTCCCCCTCGCCGAACTGGGCTAGGATCTTCTCCAAGGGCTTCTGGATCGTTGCATGCATAGGGTTCTCCTCATAACCATCGCCGGCCCCGGGGCCGGCTCGCGGGTGCGCAGCGGGTCCGCGGCCTAGGCCGCTCGTGCCGCGCAGAATTCCTATTCGGCGACCTTCTCCTCGAGGCGGAAGCGGCCCAGCGCCTGTTCGTCGATCTTCCGGTACAGGGGGCTGAGTCGGTCGGGGAAGCCCGGCTCGACGCAGCCGTGGCAGGGGCTGCCGGCCCCGACGCACCAGTTGGTGCCGGTGTTCCACATTCGCGTGGGGCAGTCGGCGTAGGTGACGGGCCCTTTGCAGCCCAGCTCGTACAGGCAGCCGGGCTCGCCGAAGCTCTTGGCGAACTTGCCGGCGTCGAAGTCCGCCCGGCGGGGGCAGGTTTCGTGGACGAGCTTTCCGTAGAACAGTTTGGGCCGGCCGATCTCATCAACCTCGACGGCGCCCAGGCCGTAGCGCATCACCGCCGCCAGCGTGCCCACCAGCCAGTCCGGGTGCGGGGGGCAGCCCGGGATGTTGACGACCGGCGTGTCGATCTGCTCCCGGGCCAGCAGCTCGGAGATGCTGACCGCCCCGGTGGGGTTCGGGTCGCCGGCGGGGATGCCCCCGAAGGATGCGCACGTCCCCAGGCCCACGACGACCATGGCCGATCGGGCCAGCTCGGCGGCCTTTTCGGAGATGACGATCTCGCGCCCGTCCTTCTCGCCCATCGTGCCGAAGATCGGACTGGCCAGTGGGATGGAGCCTTCCATCACCATGATGTATTTGCCGCCCTTGGCGGCGGCCGTGTCTGCCAGGACGTCGATCACCTGGCTGCCCTGCCCGGCCATGACCGTCGTGAGGAACCGCAGGTTCACGTGCGCGCCCGGACTCAGCTCGTCCAGCAGCACCGAGGCAATGCTCGGCGAGAACGAGTTCAGCAACGAGACCGAACAGCCGCTGCAGGCGGCGCCCTGTAGCCAAACCACCGGTATCTCAACGATTTCAGGCATTTCCTGCTCCTTGCCGCCGGGGGGAACTACCGGGCTTCCCGTCGACGCACGTCCTGGTTCGACCTGTGCCCCCTTTGGGACAGCAACCCACGTTCCAAAATGACAAGGCCGTTGGCGGGTCCCGCACGGCCGCGGGGGCAGATCGGATCCCTCCAGACCGCAACGCCCGGCTTGTCCGCTCGCCGGACACGCGGGCGGCGGCCTCGGTCTCCCGCGCCAAATTGCGGCGCGCGCCCGCCGGAAGCTCTGCCGATTTCCAGGCGGGCCGGAATATCGGCACATCCGATCCCTTTACCACAGCCAGGCCCAGCGCAACAAGTCTTTCTTATCACAGAGCTAATGAAATCTGCCCGCAGGCGAGCGGGAAAACACGCCGATTCTGCTGCCCAAATATGGGCAAATAGGGGACAATTCAGTGGATTTGTGACCGGGGGCGGCACATATAATGGGGCCAGGAACGAGGCTCTGACGGGTCGGATCAAACCCTATTGTGCCGGTGATGCCTGGCCGGACTCTCCTCGAGAGGATTGTCGGAGCTTCCGGCCGAAGCGAGGGGACGCATCGGTTGCCAGTCACCGTGAAGGAGCGGCTGTGACGGACGCATGCGAGATCGGCTGCGCGCTATGCAGGATGCTGTCCTTGACGAGGGCGGGCTTTGTTGTCCTGGACGGTCGGCAGCAGTGCAGCTTCATCAATCCGGCCGGCGAGCGGCTGTTGGGGACGGCGGCGGCGGTGGTGGGCCGGCCGGGGGCCGAGCTGAGCGGGCCGTTCGGCGAGGCGATCCGGGCGGGGCTGTCGGCGATGTCCCAGACCGACCAGGCCTGGTGGGAGCAGTTGGTGCGCCGCGATGGACAGCCGGTGGTGGTTCACTTGACGCGGGTCGAGCCCGGCCCGGCCGGCGGCGACGCCGGCACCATCGTCTGGATCCAGCCCCAGAGCGAGCAGCAGCAGTTTCTACGGCACGCCCGTCAGGCGGAAAAAATGGTCGCCCTCGGCGAGCTGGCGGCGGCCGTGGCCCACGAAATCAACTCCCCTCTTTCCGGCATCCTCGAGTGCATGCGCATCGTGGAGGGCAGCGAGGATCGTGCCTCGACCTTTGCCCAGTTCGGCGGGCTGATGCAGCGCGGGCTGGAGCAGATTCACCGCACGGTGGAGCGGATTTTGAGCTTCTCGGCCACGCCGGCGGTCGGGCGCAAGCGCGTGGCCCTGGAGGAGGTTGTCTCCAACGTGGCCGAGCTGATGCAGCTTCGGGCCCGGGCCGAGGGGGTGGACTTGCGGATCGGCGGGCTGAGGCGATGCGAGCTTGTCCTGGACGCCGACGGCATCGGCCAGGTGCTGATGAACCTGATCAACAACGCGATCGACGCGGTGCAGAATCAGCCGACCCGGCAGGTGACGGTGGGCATGTCCGAGGGGACGGACGAGGAGGTGGGCGTGTACGTGGAAGACTCCGGCCCGGGGATCGAGCCGCACTTGATCGAGCGCATCTTCGATCCGTTCTTCACGTCCAAGCCGACCGGCCAGGGAACGGGCCTGGGCCTGTCCGTCAGCGCCAACATCGTCCACGCTCACGGCGGTCGGATCGTGGTTTCGGATCGCCCCGGCGGCGGCGCGATCTTCGAGGTCAAGCTGCCGCGCCGCCTCGCCGCCGGCAAGAAACCGGGATCGCCGCGGCGTCAGCCGCCGCAGGCCGGCCCATAACGGAGGCATTGCTTCGGCATGCGCATTCTGATCGTGGAAGACGACGAGGTTTGCAGGCTGCCCATGGAAGTGCAGTTAACCCGCGCCGGTCACGAGGTCGTCGGCGTCGACCGCGTGGGGAAGGCCCTGGATTGTCTGGAGGCCGGGGACGTCGACGTCGTCCTTACCGACGTGCGGCTGCCGGGCAAGAGCGGCCTGGAGCTGATCCGGGAGCTTCAGGGCCGCGACGCCTCGCCCCACGTCATCGTCATCACCGGCTACGGGACCATCGCCCAGGCCGTCGAGGCCATGAAGCTGGGGGCGCACGACTACCTGACCAAGCCCGTCTCGGCCGAGGAGGTCCTGCTCAAGCTTGAGCGGCTGGCCGAATTCCACCAGATGCGCCGGGACCGCCAGCGGCTTCAGCAGGAGCTGGAGCGGCGGTTCTCCGTGGGCGGGATAGTCGGCGTCAGCGCGTCCATGCGGCGCGTGCTGGGCATGGCCGAGGTGGCCAAGGATATCGACACCACGGTGCTGATCGTCGGCGAAACGGGAACCGGAAAGGAGGCCCTGGCCCGGACGATTCACTACACCGGCAGCCGCAAGAATCACCCCTTCGTGGCCGTAAGCTGCCAGGCTCTCAGCCGGGACATCCTGGAAAGCGAGCTGTTCGGGCACGAGCAGGGGGCCTTCACCGGCGCCGTTCGGCGGAAGCGCGGCCGGTTCGAGCTGGTCGGCGCGGGCACGCTGCTGCTGGACGACGTCGACGACATCCCCCTGGGTTTGCAGGTCAAGCTGCTGCGCGTTCTGGACGAGCGGAAATTCGAGCGCGTCGGCGGCGAGGACCGCCTGGAGCTCAAGTGCCGCATCCTCTGCGCCACCAAGCGCGATCTGGTGGAGATGGTGGAGGCGGGCGGTTTTCGCAAGGACCTGTACTACCGCATCAAGGTCATCGAGATTGACATCCCTCCGCTGCGCCAGCGCCGGGAGGACGTGCCCGTCCTGGCCGAGCATTTCCTTATCGAGTACGCCGGGAGGATCGGGCGCGACATCACCGGCATCGAGCCGGCGGCGATGAAGCTGCTGCTGAGCCACAACTGGCCCGGCAACGTCCGCGAGGTGGAGCACGTCATCGAACGGGCGGTCGCCTTCGCCGAGACGGATCGTCTCCGGGCGGGCGACCTGGCCGACCTGGGCGGCGGGCCGGCCGGGCCCGACAGAACCTATACCCTCAACCTGCCGGCCACCGGCGGACTGGACTTCAACCGGATGCTCAGGCAGATCGAGCGCGACGCGCTGGATTGGGCGATGTTCGTCTGCGACAACAACCAGGCCCGAGCGGCCAAGTTCCTTGGCATACCGCGGACGACGCTCCAGCACCACCTGGCCAAGCACGCCCACGGCCGGCGGCGCAAGCCCTCGCCGAGCCGTTGACTCACCGCCCGCCCGGCCATCTCCAGCAAGCCGAGCCGGTTGCGGGTCTTGCGGGGGTCAGAACATCCCCACCACCTCACCGCTTTCGTCCAGGTCGACCTTCATAAATGCCGGCACGCTCGGCAGGCCGGGCATGGTCCGCATCTTGCCCAGCAGCGGGTACAGGAAGCCCGCCCCGGCCGATGCCCGCACCTCGACGATCGGCACGGTAAAGCCCTTCGGCACGCCCTTCAGCGTCGGGTCGTGGGTGAGCGACAGGTGCGTCTTGGCCATGCAGATCGGCAGGTGCGACAGGCCCGCCTTCTCGTATGAGGCGATCTGCTTCTGGGCCAGCGGCTCGTAGGAAACGCCATCGGCCAGGTAGACCTTCTTGGCAATGAGTTCGATCTTCTGCTTGATGGGCATGTCGTCGCCGTAGAGAAGCTTGAAATCGGAGGGTTTCTCGCAGGCGGCGACGACCGCCTCGGCCAGGGCCACGGCGCCTTTGCCGCCTTCGGCCCAGTGGTTGGCCATGACGGCCGCGGCGGCCCCGGCCTGCTCGGCGGCCTTGCGGGCCAGCTCCACCTCGGCCGGCGTGTCGTCCGGGAACTGGTTAATCGCCACCACCACCGGTACGCCGAACATCCGGGCGATCTCGATGTTCCGCTGGAGGTTGCAGACGCCCTTTTCCAGCAGTTGGAGGTTCTCCCGGGTGTACTCCTCGGCCAGCGGCTTTCCCGGCACGACCTTGGGCCCGCCGCCGTGCATCTTCAACGCCCGGATGGTCCCCACCAGCACCACGCAGTTGGGCACCAGCCCGCTGGTGCGGCACTTGACGTCGAAGAACTTCTCCATGCCGATGTCGGCCCCGAAGCCGGATTCGGTGACCACGTAGTCGGCCAGCTTCAGCGCGATCTTGTCGGCGAGGATGGAGCTGTTGCCGTGGGCGATGTTGGCGAACGGCCCGGCGTGGACGAAGGCGGGCTGGCCTTCCAGGGTCTGCATGAGGTTGGGCTTGATGGCGTCCTTCATCAGCACCATCATCGCCCCGGCCACGCCCAGGTCCTCGGCCGTGACGGGGTCGCCGGCTTTGTTCATGCCGATGATCACCCGCCCCAGGCGCTGGCGCATGTCCTTCATGCCGTCGGCCAGGGCCAGGATGGCCATGATCTCGCTGGAGACGGAGATGTCGAAGCCGGTCTTCCGCCGCGGCCCGTCCAGCCAGCTCTCGCTCAGCCCGGTCTCGATGAACCGCAGGGCGGCGTCGTTGACGTCCACGACGCGGCGCCAGGTGATCGTCTCGGGGTCGATGTCCAGCCGCGGCAGCCCGGTCTTGGCCCAGCGGTCGTTGCCGGCGTGCTGCTCGTGCTTGATGCGGGCGTCGACGGCCGCCGCCAACAGGTTGTGGGCGATGCTGACGGCGTGGATGTCGCCGGTCAGGTGCAGGTTGAACTCCTCCATGGGAATCACTTGGCTGTAGCCGCCGCCGGCCGCCCCGCCCTTGATGCCGAAGGTCGGGCCCATCGACGGCTGGCGGATGCACAGAAAGACGTTCTTGCCGATCACGCCCAGCGCCTGGGTCAGCCCGACGGCGGTGGTGGTCTTGCCCTCGCCCAGCGGGGTGGGCGTAATGGCGGTCACGTCGATGTACTTGCCGTTGGGATTCTCGGCCAGCCGGTCCAGAATGCTCAGGCGGACCTTGGCCTTGACGTCGCCGTAGGGCTCCAGCTCCTTCGGGGAGATGCCGGCCTCTTTGGCGACCTGGGTGATGGGCTTGGGCTTGGCCGCGCGCGAAATCTCGATGTCCGACGGTACTGACTTTGCCATAGTCGTTCTCTCCAGCTCCAGTCTTGGGTTTCGATTGGCGAGGCTTATGTCGTATCGTCCTTTTCCGCCGGGCGGTGGTGACGGCCCGGCTGCGCCGGCCCTGCACGACCGCCGGCGACGGCGGAAACGATCTTCTCCAACATCGGCAGGTGGCGGCGGAGCACGTCCGTGCCTTCGATCTGGCCGGTGCCGACCGGGCGAACGAACTGACCGGAGGCGATGCCCTCGTCACCGGGCAGGCACCCGATCAAGGGAATATCGCCGAGCCGCCGGCCGATCGCCTCGACGTCCGCCGACGGGGCCACCCGGTTGGCGACCGCGGCGACGCTGCCCAGGCCGATGTCGCGGGCCAGGGCGCCGATCCGACAGGCCGTCTGGACGCTCCAGTCCGTTCCGTCCACCACCACCAACAGGGCATCCACCCCCTGGGCCGTCGCCCGTCCCAGGTGCTCGATGCCCGCCTCCATGTCCAGGATGACCACGTCCCCGCCCCGGAGGAGCAGATGGGCCAGCAACGCCTTCAGCAGCGCCGCGGCCGGGCAGATGCACCCCGCTCCGCCCTTGGCGACCCCGCCCAACGCCAGCAGGCGTATGGGCCCGATGTGTGAGGAATACTTCTCGGGGATGTCGCTCACCTCCGGATTGAGCTTGAAATACCCTCCGTAGCCCCCCTCGGCGCCGGTCCTCTCCGCGACGAGTTCGCGCATCTCGCTCAGGGGGCGGGGCTGGCTGTCGGGAGGAGTCGAAAGTGCCGCCGCCAAGTTGCTGTCGGGATCGGCGTCGATGGCGATGACCCGCCGGCCGGTCAGGGCCAGGTAGCCGGCCAGCATGGCCGACAGGGTCGTCTTGCCGACCCCGCCCTTACCCGAAACCGCTATCTTCAGGCTCTTCACGCCGCTTCTCCGGAAAGTTCTTCGGTCGGTGGAGTTTTGCAAATGCCTTGCCACGGTTTGGGTGGCCGTCAGACCGCTTCCGCCGCCCGGAATCGCCCCCCTCGCGGGACAAGGGCCTGATTCGGGTCGGTCCGCCGGTAGCGGCTGCCCGGATTTCGGCAGCCCGGAGGCCCTCAGGGCCCCCTGGCCGCCTTTTCTGCCCGGAAATGCTCCGTGGGCGCCGATCCGGCCGCGGAAAACGACCCCGGATAGGCGCCGGGTCGAGTGGAGGGGGCTTTGAAGAACAGGCACGGATGTTGCAACGGCTTTGGCCGCGTCTGAACGACGCATGAGGGTAGTACGCGCGAGTTCGTTCGCACAGCCAGTTCCGGCTACTGATGAGGAAAGGCGCAGCCGTGAAATCGCCAGAACAGCGAAGCGTAGACCCGGCCTCCCAGGAGATGCTGGCGCGCGTCAGCCAGCAGAACCTGGAGGTCGCTTGGGACCGTCAGGAGTTGATGGAGCCGCAATGTGGCTTCGGCCAGCTCGGGATCTGCTGCCGCAACTGCACCATGGGGCCTTGCCGGATCGACCCGTTTGGGGAGGGTCCCCAAGCCGGTGTCTGTGGCGCGACGGCCGATATCATAGCGGCGCGGAACCTGATCAGGATGATCGCCGGCGGCGCCGCCGCTCACTCCGACCACGGGCGGGACATCGCCCACACGCTGCTGATGGCGGCCGAGAACGCGGGCGGCGACTACGAGCCGAAGGACGAAACCAAGCTCCGCGCCTTGGCCGAGGAACTTGGTGTGGCAACCGAAGGGAAGGGGCTCCACGAAATCGCCAAGAGCGTGGCAGAAATCTGCTTCGCCCAGTTCGGCCAACAGCACGGGGAGGTGGTCTTCGCGGCCCGCGCGCCGGCCGACCAGCAGGACCGATGGCGAAGAGCCGGCGTGATGCCGCGCGGCGTGGCCCGCGAAATCGTCGAGATCATGCCCCGCTCCCACATCGGCGCGGACTCCGACCCGGTGAACCTCCACCTCCCGGGGGTCCGCGCCTGCCTGGCCGACGGCTGGGGCGGGTCCATGATCGCCACCGACCTTTCCGACGTGTTGTTCCACACGCCCACGTGGGTCCGCGGCCGGGCCAACCTGGGTGTCCTCGAGGCCGACGCCGTCAACATCATCGTCCACGGGCACGAGCCCACCCTTTCGGAGATGATCGTCGCCGCCACCCAGGACCCGGAGATGGTGGAGCTGGCCAAGAGCAAGGGCGCCAGCGGCATCAACCTGGGCGGCATCTGCTGCACCGCCAACGAGATCCTCATGCGCCACGGCATCCCGCTGGCGGGCAACTTCCTTCAGCAGGAGCTGGCCATCGCCACCGGCGTGGTGGAGGCGATGATCGTGGACGTGCAGTGCATCATGCCCTCCCTGGGAGGGCTGGCCAAGAACTATCACACCAAACTGATCTCGACGAGCTCGAAGGCCAAGTTCCCCTTCGCCGAGCACATTGAGTTCGAGGAGTCCAAGGCGCTTCAAATCGCCAAGCGGATCGTGCGCGCGGCCATTGAGAACTTCCCCAACCGCAAGGCCGACCCGTGCATCCCGGAGCAGGCCAGTCCGCTGGTGGCGGGCTTTACCGCCGAGAACGTTTTCACCATGCTGGGCGGGCGCTATCGTCCCAGCTACCGCCCGCTGAACGACGGGATCATGGCCGGGCGGATCCGCGGCGTGGCGGGCGTGGTCGGCTGCAACAACCCCAAGATTCGTCACGACTTCGGCCATACGGAAATGACCAAGGAGCTGATCCGCAACGACGTGCTGGTGGCGGTCACCGGGTGCACGGCCGTCGCCGACGCCAAGGCCGGGCTGCTGCGCCCGGAGGCGGCGATGGAGTATGCCGGCAAGGGGCTCCAGGAGATCTGCCGGGCCGTCGGCATCCCCCCGGTGCTGCACGTGGGAAGCTGCGTGGACAACAGCCGCATCCTCGTCGTGCTGGCGAACATGGTCAAGGAGGGCGGGCTGGGCGAGAGCATCGCCGACCTGCCCGCCGCCGGGGCGGCGCCGGAATGGATGAGCGAAAAGGCCGTTTCCATCGGCTTCTACGTGGTCGCCTCGGGCGTGTACACCGTGCTGGGCGAGGCGCTCCCGGTCCAGGGCGCCCCGCTCGTGACGAAATTCGTCACCGAGGGAATCGAGGAATACTTCGGCGGGAAGTTCGCCTTCGAGGCCGACCCCATCAAGGCGGCGCGGATGATGATCGACCACATCGACGCCAAGCGCGCCGCCCTGCAGCTGCCCGGACCCATGTACGAGGTGCCGTATGCCCCGAAGACCGGCGCAGAGGTAACGGCGGCCGTCTGACGGCACGGCGCAGAGGATCATGTTGGGACGCGATTCCAATGAAAAAGGTGTACTTTGACAGCCGGAAGTGTCTGGGGTGCCACTCTTGCGAGTTCGTCTGCGCGGTGGAGCACTCCGTCAGCAAGTCCCCCGCCGAGGCCATCCTCGAAGAGAAGAGGCCGGTCCCGCGCAGGCGCGTGAGCCTGGCGGAGGGGATGTGCCTGACCCTGGCCTGCCGGCACTGCACTCCGGCGGCCTGCGTGGAGGCCTGTATCGCCGGCGCCATGACCAAGGACCTCGAAACCGGCGAGGTGACCTGCAATACCGACAAGTGCGTGGGCTGCTGGATGTGCGTGATGGTCTGCCGGTTCGGGGCCGTAAAGCCCGGTCAGATCTACGCCATCAAGTGCGACATGTGCCCGGACAGGGAAGACTCCTACGCCTGCGTTGAAGCGTGCCCGACCGGGGCCCTGTTCGTGGCGACGCCGGAAGAATTCGAGGAAATCCGCAAACACAGGAGCCGGACGGAGCAGGCGGTGACGAAATGATGGAAGCCCTCATCATCGGAAATCACGCGGCGGGTCTGACGGCGGCGGAGACATTGCGCAGAGGCGACAGCTCCTGCAAGATCACCGTGATCTCCAAAGAGGTCGTTCCGCCGTACTCTCGGTGCCTGATCCCTTACCTTCTCTCCGGGGAAAAGCAGGTCGAAGAGCTTCTGTTCAAACCCGCGAGCTTCTACCAGGACCATTCCCTCGACACCCGGTTCGGCGTGGAGGCCGTCAAGGTGCTCGCCGACGAGAAGGCCGTCCTCCTGGCCGACGGCGACAAGCTCGCCTACGACGCCCTGGTCATCGCCACCGGAGGCACACCCTCGCTGCCGCGGATCCCCGGTATCCAGAACCAGGGAGTGTTCTCCTTCCGGACCCTTGAGGACGCCCGGAAGATCCTCGCCTACTGCGACGGGGTTGAGAAAGCCGTGGTCCTCGGGGGCGGGCTGATCGGCCTGAAGGCGGCGGTGGCGCTGAACCACCGCGGCATACAGGTCTCGGTGGTGGTCGGCTCGCCGAACGTCCTCAGCCAGATTGTCGCGGCGCCCGAGGCGGAAGTGTTCGAAGAGCACCTGGCCGAGGGGGGAATGGAAATCATCACGAGGACCAACCCCGCCAGGGTGCTCGGGGCGGACAGGGTCGAGGGCATCGAAACCACCGAGGGCAGGAAGATCGCCTGCCAGATGGTGGTCGTCGGCAAGGGCGTCCGCGCCAACACGCAATTGGTCGCCGACACCGACATCCGGACAGAGTACGGCATCGTCATCGACGATCGCTGCCGGACGAGCGTGCCTGACGTCTACGCCGCCGGCGACGTCGCCCAGAGCCGCGACGACGTCCGCAAAGAAAGATGGATGAACGCTCTCTGGCCGCACGCCGTCGAGGAAGGCAGAGTCGCCGCGGAGAACGTCCTGGGACGGGAATCCACGCTTGGGTGCCGCACCTCGATGAACGCCTTCGTCGTTGGCGACCTGCCGTTGATCTCCTGCGGCCTGACGGGAGCCAGGGAAAAGGTGGAGGGCGGCGAGGAGATCACTCTCAAGGGGCCCGCCAAGAGGGACTGCAAGCGCTTCATCTTCCAGGGCGGGCGTCTGGTTGGATTCGCCCTGGTGGGCAACGTGGCCAACGCGGGCGTGCTGACGTCGCTGGTCACGAAAGGAATCGACGTGGGCAAGGTCCGGCATGAAATTGTCGCCGGTCACTTCGATTTTCCCCTGATGTTGCCGCTTATCAGAGACAACCGGGACAAGTTCAGCGAGCCGGAATACCAGGAAGTGCTGAGTCTTTTATAAAGCGGAAAGCCTGAAATGAAGAGTCGCCAAGCCGGGGGCGGCAAGGGCTTCCGGGCCGAGACAGGAGATCCGTAATGTCGCGAGAAGTGATGGCGGCGGCCATCCGTGGCGCAACTGGGTTTGTGGAAGAGGCCGAAGCGGCCCTCAACCAGGCCCTCCAGGCCAAGGGCGAGGATTGCAAGGTCGCATTCCCCGAGACGGGCTTTTATCTGCCGATGACCTACGCCCTGATGGGGCTGGAGGTCAAGAAGCTGGGCGAACTCCAGGCCGTCGTGGCTCACTGTCGAGAGCTGCTGCCGGAAGTGCCGGCCGGGGAGCTTTGGCTGCCCTACCTGGGCGACGGGCTGGACGCCGGCATTGCCACGCTGCTGGCGCTGGAGACCACCTGCGCCGTGCGCTACATGAACGGCGATCCCATCGAGGAAGGCTGCACCGGGTTCATCTCCGACACGATCCTCCGCGAGCTGGGCATTCAGTTGGTCGATGGCCGCATGCCGGGCTTTGCGGCGATCCTCGGCCCGGCCCCGACCAACGAAATCGCCGTCCACACCGTCCGCGAACTCCAGAAGCGCAGCATCCTGAGCTTCCTGGTGTGCAACCGCGACGGCAAGAGCATGAAGGATCAGCTCATCGCCGAGGGTGTCGAGCTGGGCTGGGACACCTACGTCGTGCCGGTCGGGCGCGACACCCAGTCGGCGATCTACGTGCTCAACTGGGCCATGCGGGGGGCGCTGACCTTCGGCGGACACAAGAAGGGGGAATGGCAGAAATGCCTGAAATACACCAAGGACCGGATCTTCGCCTTCGGCATCACCTTCGGGCCGATTCCCGACGACTGGTACGCCGTCGGCGCCGCCGCCATTGGCATGGGTTTCCCGGTGGTCTCCGACGACGAGTCCACCCCGGAGGTCCGCCCCACGGGCGTGACGACGTATGAGGCCCTGGTTCGCCAATTGGACCACGCCCAAATCGTGCCCACGTGCATCGAGGTCCGCGGTGTCAAGGTCAAGATCGAGGAGGTGGACATTCCCGTCTCCTTCGCCCCGGCCTTCGAGGGCGAGCGCGTCCGTCGAGAGGATATGCACGTGCAGTTCGGCGGCAAGTATTCCAAAGCGATGGAGGTGCTGGAAACCGTCGAGCTGGACGCCGTCAACGACGGCGAGATCATCACCAAGGGCAAGGACTGGGACGCCGTTGAGGAAGGCGGGGCCATCGACCTGGGCATCCTGGTCCAAGTGGCCGGGCGGAAGATGAAAAAGGACTTCGAGGGCATTCTGGAACGCCAGGTCCACCGCTACTGCAACGAGGCGACGGGCTTCATGCACACCGGTCAGCGGGACCAGATATGGTGCCGCATCAGCAAGGCCACCTTCGCCGCCGGTTTTCGCCTCAAGCACATCGGCACCATCCTCCACGCCAAGCTGCACGACGAGTACGGGGGCATCGTGGACAAGGTGGGCGTGACCATCACCACCGAGGGCGAGGAGGTGCAGGCCCTGATCGACCGCGCCCGACCCATCTACGACGAGCGCGACGAACGCGTCGCGGGCATGACCGACGAGTCGGTGGACACGTTCTATTCCTGCACGCTGTGTCAGTCGTTCGCCCCCAATCACGTCTGCATCATCACCCCCGAGCGGCTGGGGCTGTGCGGGGCCTACAACTGGCTGGACGGGCAGGCCTCCTGTGAGATCAACCCCACCGGACCGAACCAGCCGGTGCCGAAGGGCAGGTGCCTGGATGAGCGACTGGGCGAGTGGGAAAACGTCAACAAGTTCGTGTTCGAGCACTCCAACCACACCATCGATCGCTTCAGCGCCTACAGCCTGATGGAAAACCCGATGACCTCCTGCGGCTGCTTCGAGGCCATCCTGGCGATCGTACCCGAGGCCAACGGATTCATGATGGTCAACCGCGAGTACCCCGGCGACACGCCCATCGGCATGCCCTTTTCCACGCTGGCCGGCAGCGTCGGCGGCGGGGCGCAGACGCCGGGGTTCCTGGGTGTGGGAAGGCTGTACCTGGCCAGCAGGAAGTTCGTCAGCGCCGAAGGCGGCCTGCCGAGGCTGGTCTGGATGCCCAGGGAACTGAAAGAGTACATGCGGGACCGGCTGGAGCAGCGTGCGGCCGAAATGAACCTCGAAGGCTTCGTGGACAAGATTGCCGACGAAACCATCGCCACCACGTCCGAAGAGCTTATGGAGCACATGGCGAAGGTTGACCATCCCGCGCTGAAGATGGACCCGCTGATCTGACGGGCAGGGCCCCTTCGCGCCGGACGGCAAGACGGGAGCAGGATGATGGCACTTACCGGATTGGACATCTACAAGCAGCTTCCCAAGGCGAACTGCAAGGAATGCGGGTTGCCGACGTGCCTGGCTTTTGCCATGAAGGTGGCGGCCGGGCAGGCCGGACTGGACGAATGCCCGCGCCTCAGCGAGGAGGCGATGGCGGCGCTTTCCAACGCGTCCGCCCCGCCCCAGCGACTGGTGCGTCTGGGGGCCGGTCCCCGGGTCATTGAGATCGGCCAGGAAACGGTCCTCTTTCGCCACGAGGAGAAGTTCCACCACCCCACGGCCATTGCCCTGCGACTGGACGACACCCTCGCCGAGCAGGAGCTGCGGGACCGCTGCGCGGCCTTCGGAAAGCTGGAGTTCACCCGCGTCGGCTCCACCATCGGCCCGGACATGATCGCCCTGTACAACGCCTCCGGCGACGTGGGGAAGTTCATGTCGGCGGCGGAGACGATCTACAACGAGCTGGGCGTGCCCATGGTGCTGATCAGCGATGAGCTGAACGCGCTTGCCGACGCCGCCAAGGGTCCGCTGTCAGGCTCGCGACCGCTGCTGTACCACACCGGGGCGGCCGACGATGAGAAGCTCTCCCAGGTGGCAAAGGACGTGGACGCGCCCGTCTGCGTCGGCGGCGACCTGGAAACGGTGGCCGCTCGCGCGGAGGCGCTGGCCAAGAACGACCTCAAGGAAATCGTCATCACCCCGGGCCAGGTCGGCCCCAAGGAGCAGTTGGAGTTCCTCACCCGGACGCGGCGGGCGGCCCTGCGGAAGAACTTCCGCCCGCTGGGCTGTCCGGTGCTGACCGTCGTCGCCGGAGAAAGCGGTTTTCAGGCCTCCCTGACCGCCTGCGTCTGCGTGTGCAAGTACGCCGGCATTCTCGTCTGCGACCTGTGGGCCCCGGAGATGCTGCTGCCGGTGCTGACCACCCGGCAGAACATCTACACCGACCCGCAGAAGCCCGTTCAGGTCGAGCCGAAGATCTACGAAATCGGCGAGGTCGACCAGAAGAGCCCGCTGCTGGTGACGACCAATTTCTCGCTGAGCTACTACTCGGTCGAGGGCGAGGTCGAGGCCTCCCGCGTGCCGGCGCGGATCCTGGCCGTCGATACCGAAGGCACGTCGGTCCTGACGGCCTGGGCGGCGGACAAATTCAACGCCGAGACCATCGCCAAGGCCATTCAGGACAGCGGGGTCAAGGAGAAGATCTCTCACAGCAAGGTGATTATTCCCGGGCACACGGCCGTGCTGTCGGCGTCGCTGGCGGATGAGTGCGGCTGGGAGGTGCTGGTGGGCCCGAAGGAGGCCTCCGGCATCGTGCCCTACCTGCGAAACGAGTGGCGCCCCGAGTGAGAACGGGCCGCACGGGCGGCGGCCGGACCCGCGGGTGCGTGCCGCCGCTGCGGGAGTGAGCCATGGCTAAGAACTACACGGTGCTGTTTACTCCGGATCAAGTGTCGGTGGAGGTGCCGGCCGGGACGACCATCCTGTCGGCGGCCGTCAAGTCCGGCATCTACCTCAACAGCCTTTGCGGCGGGGACGGCGTCTGCGGCCGGTGCCGCGTGATCGTCAAGCTCGGCGAGATTCACGGCGGCAGCACCGAAAAGCTCACGTTCGACGAAATCCGCAAGGGCTACGTGCTGGCCTGCCAGGCCCGGGTCGGCTCGGACCTGGTCGTGGAGGTCCCCCCGGAAACCCGGGTGCAGGGCGAGCCGATCTACGTCGAGACGGACATCCCCCAGCTCACCGACGCCCGCGGGCTGCGGGGCCGGCGGCGGAAATTCTCGCCGCTGGTGCAGAAGTATTTCCTGCGGCTGCCGCCGCCGTCGCTGGAGGACAACGTCTCCGACCTCCAGCGTCTGGAGCACACGCTGAAGGGCGCCACCGGGCTGGAGGAATTCCAGATGGGCCTGAAAGTCACCCGGCGGCTGCCGAACCTGCTTCGCCAGAACAACTGGGAGGTGACCGCCGTGACCGGCCGGCGCGGGCGACTGACCGAGATCATCGACGTCGAGGGCGGCGACTCGACCCCGCTGAACATGTGCGTCGCCGCCGACATCGGCACCACCACGCTGGTCTGTCATCTGGTGGATCTGCGCGACTACCAGACCCTGGGCGTGGCCGCCAAGTATAACTCGCAGGCCTCTTTCGGCGGCGACGTGATCCACAGGATCATCTACGCCTCGGACGAGACCGACGGCGCCGAGCGGCTCCAGGAGACCGTCATCAACGACCTCAACGAGCTGATCCACGAGCTGGTCACCACCTGCCGCCTCGGCCACCAGGACATCTCGCTGATCTCGGCCGCCGGCAACACCACGATGATGCACCTGCTGCTGGGGCTGCCGTGCGAGTCGATTCGCAAGAATCCCTACGTCGGGAACGCCTACCGGCTTCCGCCCTTCCGGGCGGCGGAGGTCGGCCTGAACATCAACCCGCGCGGGCTGCTGTACTGCCTGCCGTGCGTCGCCGGCTTTGTGGGGGCCGACATCATTGCCGGCGTGCTGGCCACCGGCATGGCCGACGACGACCGCACCCGCATGCTCATCGACATCGGCACCAACGGGGAGATTGTGATCGGCAACAGCGATTTTCTCGTCTGCGCCAGCGCCTCGGCGGGCACCGCCTTCGAGGGCGCCGACTGCCGCGACGGCATGCGGGCCATGCGCGGGGCAATCGATCACATCCACCTGCTCAATGCCCGGCGCGTCATGAGCTACTCCACCGTCGCCTCGGTCGCGCCGCGGGGAATCTGCGGCACCGGCTACGTGGACCTGCTGGCGGAGATGCTGCGGGTGGGAGTGTTCGACAAGACCGGGCGGATCAACCCCGAGGCCGCCCGCGAGCGGATCCGCGCCGGCGAAGACGGCCAGATGGAATACGTGGTGATCTTCGCCAACGAGGCCGGCGGGGGCAAGGACATCGTGATCACCCAGGGCGACATCAGCAACCTGCTGCGGGCCAAGGCCGCCATCTACGCGGCCAGTTGCGTCCTGCTGAACGCCCTGTCGCTGGACTTCGACCAGGTTGAGGAGTTCCTGGTGGCCGGGGCGTTCGGCAACTTCCTCAATATCAAGAACGCCATCACCATCGGGCTGCTGCCGGACGTGCCCCCCGAGCGCGTGCGCTTCGTCGGCAACAGCTCGGTGGCCGGGGCCAAGCTCGCGGCCATCTGCCACGACTGCTACGAGCAGGCCCACGAGATGGCCAAGCGCATGACGTACTTGGAGCTGAGCACCGATCCGACCTTCATGGATCAGTTCGTCTCGGCGTGCTTCTTCCCGCACACGGACGTGGAGCGTTTTCCCAGCGTGATGGCGGAACTCGGCGCGGGCCGGGGGACGTGAGGACGGACCGATGGCAGCAAGCATCATCGCATTCAGCGGCAAAGGCGGCAGCGGCAAGACGACGCTGGCGGCGCTGGTGCTGCGGTGCCTGCTTCGCCAGCAGTGCCGCCCCGTGCTTGCCGTGGATGCCGATCCGAACGCCACCCTGGCCGAAACGCTGGGCGTGGAAATCGAAGGCACCATCGCCGACCTGCGCGATCGGATGGGCCGGGCCGCCCAGCGGATCAGCGAAATCCCCAAGCCGCGGCTGCTGGAGCAAATGCTCGCCCAGTGCCTCACCGAGGCGGAAGGCTTCGACCTGCTGACCATGGGGCGCCCGGAAGGCCCCCAGTGCTATTGCTACGTGAATTCCCTGCTGCGGCGGTACCTGAAGGAGCTGCGCGACGGCTATCCGGTCATTGTCGTCGACTGCGAGGCGGGCATGGAGTACCTCTCGCGCCTGACCGTCGACGACGTCGACACGCTCGTTCTGGTGGCCGAGCCGACCCCCGTCGGACTCCGCTCGGCCGGGCGGATCTGCGCCCTGGCCGACTCGCTGCCAATCAAGGTCGCTCGACGCATTCTGGCGATCAATAAGGTCCGCGGCGCCGCGCCGCCGACGGAAGGTTTCTTGCCCGAGGCGGCGGTCGATGCGGTGGTCCAGGTGCCGCTCGACGACGATTTGGCCCGACGCGCCGCCGCCGGAAGCCCGATCGACGATTCGGCCGGGCTGGCGGCGGCCGACGCCGTCGCCGAACTGGTGCGACTCTACCGCCAGAGGTCCCCGAACACCGCCTCCGCTTAGATCAAAAGGAGACGCAGAGATGGCTGTGCCCGATGTCGTGGAAAAATGGACAGGAAAGATCAACACCGTCACCGTCGGTGCCACCTCCGATCAGGGCGGAACCAGAACCAGCACCATTAGTTTGGGCGGGGAGTCGACCCTGCCGTTCCTGAAATTCGAAGGGGACCTCGGCCATCGGCCGGTCATCGCCGTGGAAGTCTGGGACGGCGCCGCCGACGGCTGGCCCGAGCAGCTAAAGGACGTGTACGGCGAGGTGATGTCCTCGGCCGGAAGCTGGGCGACCAAGGCCGTGGAGTTCGGCGCGGAGGCGATCTGTCTGAAGCTCGCCGCCGCCCACCCCGATGACGACGACCGCTCGTCCGAGCAGTGCGCCGAGACGGTCAAGGAGGTGCTCTCCGCCGTCGGGGTGCCGCTGATCATCTGGGGCTGCGGCGTGGCCGAAAAGGACAACGAAATCCTGCCCGGCGTCTCCGCCGCCGCCCGCGGCGAAAACTGCCTGCTGGGAACGGCCACCGAGAAGAACTACCGCACCATCGTGGCCGTCTGTCTCGCCGACAAGCACAAGCTGCTGGCGGAGTCGCCGCTGGACATCAACATCGCCAAGCAGGTCAACATCCTCGCCAATGATGCCGGCTTCCCGCTGGAGGACATCGTGGTCTTCCCCACCACCGGGGCGCTGGGCTACGGCATTGAGTACGTCTACTCGATTCAGGAGCGCGGCCGGCTGGCGGCGCTGGGAGGGGACAAGACGCTTCAGCAGCCGGTGCTGTGCGACATCGGGGCGGAAGCCTGGCGGGCCAAGGAGGCCAAGGCCCCGCCGTTTGACTGCGTGACCGAGGAAAACCGCCAGGAATGGGGCATCGCCTGGGAGGCCGCCACGGCCGGAGTGCTGCTGGTCAGCGGCGCCGACCTGCTGGTCATGCGCCACCCCCGGGCGATCGAGCAGGTCCGCAAGCTGATCGATCGGATGTGGACGTAGCGTGCCGTCGGCCCGGGCGTTTGGGTCCGGGCGCGTCGGTTTGGTTTGCCAGCTCCGCCGGAGCCCGCGTGCCGCTGGATGGAACGTAAGAGCGAAGGCCAGTACTGACCAGGAGACAAATATGCACGTCATTGGGGAACGCATCAACGGAATGTTTGCCGGCGTCAAGGCGGCCATCCGCGAGAAGAACCCCGCAGCCATCCAGGACCTCGCCAAGCGTCAGATGGCAGCCGGCGCCAGCGCCCTCGACGTCAACGTCGGCCCGGCCGTCGCCGACGCCACCGGGGCGATGCTGTGGCTGGTGGAGACGATCCGCGAGGTCACCGAGGCCCCGCTGGCGATCGACACCGCCAAGTGGGACGTGATGTCGAAGGTGGTTCCCCAGGTGCCCGGCGAGGTCATCTTGAACTCCACCAAGGCCGATCCGGAGATCGTCGCCCAGTACGCCCAACTGGCGGCGGCGCACGGCGCGGGCCTGATCGGGTTGACTCTCGACGCCGAGGGTGTGCCCGCCAGCGTCGACAAGCGCGTCGAGCTTGGCGCGAACATCATCGCCATGTCCATGGAGGCCGGGCTGAGCGTGGAGAAGCTCTATATCGATCCGATCATCCTGCCGGTCAACGTCGCCCCGCAGACGCCGGCCACCGTCATCCGGGCGATCTCCCAGCTTCGCGTGTTCTGCGACCCCCCGCCGCACCTGCTGCTGGGGCTGTCCAACGTCAGCCAGAAGTGCAACCAGCGCGAGCTGATCAACCGCACGTATCTGGCGATGTGCATTGCCGGGGGCCTGGATTCGGCCATCATGGACCCGCTGGACACGCCGCTGATGGACACGGCCATTACGGCCGAGCTGCTGATGCAAAAGTCGATTTATTGTGACTCTTTCCTGGAAGCGGCCCGCTTCGGCTAGAATGTAGCGGTATGCTTCCGAAATGCCCAGGTCGTCTGACGCCGCGCAATCTCGACAGCGTGATGGTGCCCTGCCCCTCCTGCGGACGCATCGTCGAATTCTTCACCGACGAGCCCAAGCGCCCGTGCCGCTGCGGGCGCCTACTGACGCGCGAGGCGCTGCCGCGATGCGCCGAATGGTGCCCCGCCGCCGCCCAGTGTTTGGGCGAGGCGATAGACATACGAGAATTGCAGCGGCGCGTGGCCGAGATCAAGAACGACCCTCGTGCCCAGCGGCTTCTGGAGAGCATCCGGGAGCGGATGAAGCAGAAAGGACGCGGTGAAAGGCGTGACTGAACCCGCGCGCCCGCCCAACGTGCCTCCGCCGCAGCAGAACCTCCGGGCCGCGGCCGCGCTGGCATTCTCGGCCGTGCGCGCCCAGTCGCCCCAGCAACTGGAATGGCTGGGCGGGCGCCCCCGAGCGGATCGATGGCAGCTGGAGGTACTGGACGACGCCCTGACGGTGGATCTGGCCGAGGGGGCCGTCCGCACTTCCGAAGGCCGGACCGTCGGACCCTTCTGGCAAATCCTGACGCTGCACTACCTGGCGACGTCTTCGCGTCCGGCACAGCCGCCGCCGGAGGTCACCTTCGCCGCCCTGCCTGCCGGGCGGGCATACGCGGGGGTGTACCGGCAGCGAGTCATCGAGCGGCTCTGTCGCTCGGTCGGGCGCGATCGGGCGTCGCTGCTGGGGGCCGCCGGGCGCCTGGGCGGAAAAACGGTCGACGCCGGCGACGCGGCTTTTGACTTTCAGGTCTACCCGCGCCTTCGCTTGCGATTGGTCTGGTATGCCGCCGAGCAGGCCCAGCCGGCAAATCACGAACCTCAGAATTTGGAGCCCGGGCTGCCCCCCTCGGCCGTGCTGCTGCTGCCGAGGAACGTCCAGGACTTTCTGGCCGTGGAAGACATCGTCGTTCTGTCCGAAAGAATTGTTTCCCGATTGTCGGGCGACTGCTTCTGAGCGGACCGCGGCGAAAGAAGCAGGATCCCTGTCGTGAGACCCTTATATGTTGTTGGAACGGAGCGCAACGTCGGCAAGACCACGTTGTGCATCGGTCTGATCCATGCCTTGCGCGAGCGCGGGCTGCGCGTCGGATACACCAAGCCGCTGGGCCAGCGCATCCGCACCGTGGAGGGCAGGCAAATCCACGATGACGCGCTGGTGGTCTCCCAGGTGATGGGCATGACCGCGGCCGAGTCGACCTCGATGGCCGTGCCGCTGACACGTGGGCGCGTCGAGCGGGAAATCTACGACCTGCGCACCCCGGAGCTGGCGGAGAAGGTCTCCGCCGCCTGCCGGCAGCTTCGCCGGGAGCACGACATCGTGATCGTCGAGGGCATGGGCCACGTGGCCACGGGGGCCTGCCTGGGGCTCTCGGCGGCGGAGGTCGCCCGGGTCGTGGGCGCTAAGACTATGATCGTCGGCGGCGGCGGCATCGGCAGCGCCATCGACGAAATCGCCCTGTGCGCCACCTTCCTGGAGGCCCGCGGAGCCGAGCTGACCGGCGCCGTGATCAACAAGATCTGGCCGGAGAAGTATCGCCGCGTGCGGCAGGCCACCGCCAAGGGCCTGGACAACCTCGGCATCCGCCACCTGGGCGCGGTGCCGTATGAGGAAATCCTGGCCTGCCCAACGGTCGACCAGGTGGCCCACCGGCTCGACGGGGAGGTCCTCTGCGGGCGCGACGCCCTCTCCAGCCGCGTGTGCAACACCGTGGTGGCGGCGATGGAGGCCCACCACATGGTCTCCTATCTCAAGCACAACTCGCTGGTGATCACCCCCGGCGACCGCAGCGACAACATCCTGGCCATCATCAGCACCTACATGCTGACGGCCGAGGCGGACCCGGCCGTGTCGGGGGTGGTGCTGACGGGCGGCTTTCGCCCCACCGGCAAGGTGATGGAGCTGATCGGCGAGTCCGGCCTGCCGGTGGTCCTCTGCCGCGAGGACACCTACTCGCTGGCCGCCAAGCTGCGGGAGACCGTTTTCAAGATCACTCCCGACGACAACGAGCGCATCAGGGCGGCCATGTGCGTGGTCGGCGAGTACGTTGACGTGGACTCCCTGCTGGAGACCCTGCGCGAATAGCCGTCGGCCGCGGACGCGCCGCCCGCCTTCGGCCGCCGGATGCCGAAAGGAGCGCGGAAGATGCACGTGCGACGCATGCTGGTCGCGGCGGCGATTTGCCTGTCCGTTTCATGACTGAGCTCCTTTCCCTTGGGGCTGGCGATCCTCACCATCGCCGGCGCTTTCACTTCCTGCCGGGCGCGCCCCTTGCCACGTCCAGCAGCGCCTCAAATCGGTCCGGCTGGACGGCAACGTCCAGGGCGGCCTTGTTGCGGCGAACGTCGCCGCAGCGCGTGCACTTGTGCACGATCATCCACTTTCGTCGCCCGTCCCGCTGGACGGCGACCGGCTCCATCATGCCGCCGCAGCCGGCCGCGCGGTCGCCGGGCACCACGTCCAGGTGTTTGGACCACAGGCAGCGCGGACAGTGGTTGCGGCACGATCCGCTCGCCAGCGGGCGAACTTCCATTCCACAGTGCGCACACACAAACCCTTCGTTCCGGACACGCCGGAACCTCTTCTTTCCGCTCGCCACCGCCAATCTCCTTGAAGTGGGTTGAGGCCACATCAAGGGATTGGGTTCGGTATGCTCTCACCGTCCTTCGGCAATGCTCGGGACGGCCTGCGGGCTTTGCGGCGGCATTGCCACGTTCACCGCCGTTCCTCTCGGGTCGGCGATTACTCGGGGTTGCCAGACGCGACTGCCGGCGTCTGGAGCCCCTTTCCGGTTCCTGCTTCACGACGGCCTGTTTCATCCGCCGATCCGGACTGAGACCGGGTTTACACGCCTTTGTCCCGGCCATTGTGACCCGGCCGCCCTCGCTCAACGGGCCAGGTTCCACCGGTAGGGGTGCATCGCCGCATCACCGTCGGGGCGTCCTCCCCAACCTATTGGCTCAGGCGAGCACGCTCAGGATGTTGACTCATTCCATCTCTCCTTTGCTAAAGACAGTTTGTGAAATTACTTACCGCTCATGTGCCATCAGCCGGTCCAGCGGGAACGGCGGCGCCGCCAGCGGCCGGACGGCCAGGGACATCAGTGCCAGCCCGTTGTCGTCGCCGGCGATGCGGTTGGTCCGGATGGCCGTACATCGGCCGCAGCGATGCACGAGCATCCATTCTCCGTCGCGCCGGACCGAGACGGCGATCGGCTCCATCGGCCCCTTGCACCCGCACCGCCGGTCGCCCGGCGTCAGGTCCACGTGCAGGCTCCACAGGCACCGGGGGCAGTGGTTGCGATGCTGCGTGCCCTCGGCCGAGCCGGGAACCGTCTGGTGACAGTGCTCGCAGACGAACGCCGGATCAGGGGCCTCCGCCGGCGATGTCCGTCGGTATCCTCTTCTCAACTGAGTCTCCTCGGTGAGAGGTATTGACATCAAATTCGATTGCCCGGGCGCGATTCGCGCGCCGGACAGACGGCATCCGTTCGCTGCTCGTCCGGGTCGACATGAACGATCCTTTCATGCAAAGGGCCGAAGACTGTGCACCGTCCGCGGAGTAAGTGCGGTCAGGAAGCAGAACCAAAAGAGCCGCGGACGCTTGTGGTCACGCCCGCGGCCGGGATGCGGAGTGGAAATGAAAACGGCCGATCCCGCGGGACCGGCCGATAAACGCTACGCGCCTAAGAACAACTACTCCGGCCACCCCCACAGGAGGCGTGACATCGCGACGAGTTGTACTCCCACAGCCGGCATGTCACTCTCCTTTCTTGACCGGGTGCTCTGCGATCAGAATGGCCTTGCCAACCTGACAATAGTGTACATCGACACCGCTGGAACTCAAGATAAATTCGAATTTGAAAGGAGTTTCTCAGGCCCCGCCCGTGTGCGCTTCGATGAGTCTGGTCAGGCTCGCAAGACTCTCGGCCGCCCTTGCCTGCGGGCGCTACCGCCGCGTGATGCGGGTGAAGGACCATTCCGCCAGCATCACCAGCAGGGCAAACCCCAGCAGCCACGGCCACAGGTCGGTCAGGCGTCGGCGATATGATTCGGCCAGGGACTGCTGGACCTTCTCGGCCGCAACGGCCCTGCCGCCGGTCAGTCGGGCCAGGCGCTCCAGCGCGGCCCGGTCGGCCCCGAGCCGGCGGTATTCCGGCGGGTACAGGGACGCGGCCGAGCCGCGCCACACCGTCGCCCCGTCGCTACGAACGGCGACGGCCGCGGCGGCCCGCGGCGGGCAGGGCACGTTCGCCTCATACCTGCCCGGCGCGGTCTGCCGGCACTCGCCCTTTCGGACGAGGCCGTCGGCGGCGACATCGACCGCCAGGCGCAGCCCGTTGAGGGCGGAACCGGCTTGGGCGGCGGTCACGCTAATCCCCAGTTCGTCGCCGCGGCGGTCCAGATGGACGTCGAAGCGGGGATCGTTCGCGCTCCGCAACGTCCACCGAACGGCCGAGGCCAGCACCTTCCCCGCCGAAGGGTCTCCCGACCAGGCCGTGTTGAGCCGGTCGGTCAGGGGCACAGCTAGCCCCACGGTCCGGCCGAGCCCGACCGACCTGGCGGCCAGGATGGGGTCGCCGCCGCCCGTCCGGGCAAGCGGCACCGCCTCCGGGTGCCTGCCGGCGAGGATGTAAGCCTCCACGTCGGGCAGGGCCTTCAGGCCCGTGTCGAACAAAGCCGCCTCGGCGAGGATCGCCGCGGGCCCCCGGCGAATGACCTCGCCCCGGCCGCGGCGGACGATGCCGGCGAAGACCTCGGCCAGCCCGGCTAGGTGATCGCGCCGCTGGTAGGAGGCGCTGTCCTTCAGCAGTCGGGTGAGCATCTCCAGCGGCGGCGTGGTACCGGGCGGGCCCTTTCCGATGGCGACCACGGCCAGTCGGGCCTTGGCGTCGCGGATTCTTCCGGCCCATTCGACCGCCTTGAAATCCTCGGTCTTCAGGTCGCTGAGGACCAGCAGCATGGGAGCCCTGCCGGCTGCTTCGGCCGCGGCAGTGAGCTTCAGCGCCGCTTGGATTGCGGGCAGCACCTTGGTCGACCCGCCGGGCCGGGTTTGCTTCAGCGCGTCGCGCAGGGCGGCAAAGTCGGGCGGGCCGCCGCCGCTATCGTATTCGACCTTCGCCGCATCGGCGAAGGTGACCACCGTGAGGGCGTCGCGGGCGGTGAGGTGATCCTTGAGGGCGAAGACCGCAGCGGCGGCAACGTCGAACTTGATCTGCTCGGCTCGGGCCGGACCGGTGGTGGTCAGGCTCATGGAGCCGCTCCGGTCCAGCAGCACGGCCAGGTGCAGGGGTCGCCGCTGGAACGGATTGGCCAGAAGCGGCAGCACCTGGTTGAGCGGGTCGTGCTCGTCGGCGGGCCTTTCATGCGGGCCGGTGCCGATCATGACCAGCCCGCCGCCGTTTCGCACGTATTCGGCCAGGGCGCGGCGCTGGCCCGCTCTCAACGCCGAGCCGGTGACGTCGGCGACGACGATCGCCGAGAATTCCGCCAGCCGGGCCTGATCGTCCGCCACCTCGGCCGGGGCGAGAAATGCAACCGGAAGCGTCACGCCGCCAAGCAGCCGCCTTGGTCCGGGATCCAGCCCGATGGCGGCGATCTTTTGCCGCACCGGCAGCACCAGGGCAGCGGCCGTGTTGTTTTCGGTGATCTCCTCCTGTTCTTCCAGCCGGGCGACGTACTGGACGGCGGCGTCGGGCTCGGCCGTGTCGGCGATACGCACGGTTGCCGGGCCCTCGCCCAGCAGGGAAAGGGTCTTGACCAGCAGCGGCTCCTCCCGGCCGGAGCGGCTGACGGTCAGCGTCCGCCGCAGGGGCGCGTTGGAGAAGACCGTGACGGCGATTTCGACCTTCGATCCCGCCTGCCGCCGGGCCGAAAGGCCGGCGATCCGGGCGTCCGGAGGCGGCCCGTCCTGGGGGACGATCAGCACCTCGGCGCCGCCGAGGGCAACGTCTGCGGCGGCTCCTTCCCAGCCGCTGTCAGTGAATCGCCCATCGGTGACGATGACGGCCGCGGCCAGGCCCCGACGCGATCGGGAAGCCAGCAGGCGCAGCGCCGGCCCGATGCGCGTGGCGTCGGCGTGTCCGGCTCCGGCCTCAACCGGCGTGCCGGAGCGGATCAGCCCCTCGGCAAAACCGAATCGCTCCACCACCGCGCCGCGGGGAAAGCCGACCCTCTCGGCCGGTGATTGCTGGGAGCGAACCGACCCGGAAACATCCCTCAGCAGCAGGTAGGGCAGGCGGGTCCCGGCGGTGACGGCCGCCCGCGGTCCGGCCAGCGCCAGCGCCGCCGCCGCCAACGCCAAGCACTGGGCGGCGACCGCCGCCGGGGGGACGCGCCGTCCGCGCCGATGAGCCCAAGCCGCGACGATCACCGGCGCCGCCGCGGCCACCAGCGCAACCAGCCACGCCGGGTTGACGAACACAATGGCAAACGCGCTGGAAACCGGACCGACCATAGCCATTCTTGCCCACCCCAGGATCAGTCCGCCGGGCGCACGGGCGCCGCGAAGACCTCCGGAAGGATCACCAGAACCTTCTCGAACTTCACCCCGTCCTTCTCGTGGATCAGGAAGGCGGCCCCGGGGCTGCTTTCTCTCTCGGCGGCGCTGCTGGGGCCGACGAGGACGAATCCGCCGGCGGGCACGAGCAGACCGAAATCCATCGCCGGCAGACGATAGTGGACCGGCCGGTGGGTGAGCACGTAGCCGGCTGGGGTCTGGACGTATTGCGGGTGCTGGCGGGCGGAGCGGATCGTGACGGCCCCGGCGACGTGGACCGCCGCCGGGTTGTCATAGTCAACCGTCGGCACAAGCGTCAGCACGTTATCGCCGGCGGGATAGTCGTAGCCGATCAGCGTCCGGTCCGCGCGCAAGAGGAAGATTGTCTGCACGCCCCGCGGCTTCTTCAGCGGGACGGAGACCGGGTCGCCGGGCGGGTGGTTCATGTTCCAGCGGTACAGCGACTTCGCCATCAGCCGGCTGAGGATTTGCCGGATTTCCGGCCAGTCGGCCTCGCGCCCCAACCCGACGCGGATGCCGTTCTGCCACAGCGTCGAGCTGACTCGGCCCCCGACCGGCTCTTCGTTCAGGTAGCTCCAGAGTTCCTCCGAATGGCTGGTGGCTCCTTCCGGCAGCTCCATCGTGATCAACTGGAGGCGCACCAGGATGGTGTATTCGCGGTCCCTTTCGAGTTTCGCCCCGCCCGCCAGCGGGTTCAGGGTCATTCCCTCCAGGGCTGGGGGAGGAAGCTTCTGGCGCAGGGGTTCTTCCGGCCGCCGACAGCCGGCCGAGGCCGACAGCAACCAGCCGGCCGAACACAGCGCGAGAGCAACGCCCCACTGCTTCATGATAGAGCTTCCCTGGTAATGCCCTGGCCGCTTCGGATCGTAACCGATTCGAACGAACGCTGTCAAACGCCCGGCCAGACGGGAGGGGGACGTGCCCCGCCGCTCTGTCGGCGGCCCCGCAGGCGGGATGAAGCGCCCCCGGCCAGCGGTCGCGCGCAGATGCGGGCAGGCAGCGCGTAGACAATGCCGCGTGCGCCATTCCGCGCGGCGAAGCCGCCCGGCGGCCCAGAGATGTCGGCCTTGGCCGCCTTGCCGCCGTCGGCAAACACCTGCAACGGCCAGCCGCAGGCCGGCCTCGAACCTCTTTACATCTTGGCGTTTTCCGGCGGCTCGGCGACGGCGGCCTCGGCGACGCTGAGGGACATTCGCCTGTGACCACGGGCGAACTTGACCTGGACGACCAATTGCAGCAGCACCACGAACAGCGGATAGGCCACGAAGCGGGCGTAATACATAACTTGATCGAACCAGGAGACGTCCTTGGCGTTCCAGGTCACGGATCGGGTCTGTTCGATGAGGTAGTCGAGGTTGTGCAGCGCTCCGGAGGCAAAGGTAGTCCGGGTTACCTGCTGCCAGGGAATCAGGAACACCAGCAGCAACAGCGACCAGAAGAAAGCGCCGATGAACCCGGCCACGCCGCCGGCCCGGCCGAGCAGCGCGATCTTCACCGCCAGCAGCAGCGTCAGCGCCAGCAGCATGCCGGAGACCATGCCGGTAAACTTCGTCGCCGGCAAGAACCACCCGAGCGCGCGATACCACGTGTCGGCACGGGTGGCCGCGTCTTCATCGGCTGCCACCGCCACCACCGCCGGAGCCTTGTCTATCACGCCCCAAAAGCGGACCAGCACAAAGCCGGCAAACTGGATGACCAGGCAGGCCAGAATCAGCCACCAGAACCAATTCTTGGCGGCGCGAATCGTACCGAAGGCTGTGCGGTATTGATCGTCGTCGACTTGCGTACGCAACTGTTCCATGGGCAGGCTCCTTCCCGCGAGGGCCTCAAGGGCCTCTGGCATGTTATCGGCTTGTGGAACGTTGATCCATGAGTTTTGCCGCGTCCGCGAAAGCCGCCCGGGCGGCCTCGGCGGTCCGCTCCAGGTCCGTGCCGGTATGCGCGGCCGAGACGAACATCGACTCGAACTGACTGGGCGCCAGATTGACCCCCCCCGCCAACATGGCGCCGAAGAAGGCCGCGTACGCGCCGGTGTTTGAGGCCCGGGCGGAATCATAGTCCTTCACGGGCCCGGGCGAAAAGAAACAGCACAACATGCTGCCGACCCGGTTGAAGCAGACTTTCCCGGCTAGCCCGGCGCTCCTGGCCGCCTCGATGAGCCCGATCGCCAGCGTCGCCGACTGCACCTCCAACTGCCCGTGAACCTCGCCGTCGCGCAGGATGCGCAACGTCGCAGCCCCGGCCGCCATCGCCAGCGGGTTGCCCGACAGCGTGCCGGCCTGGTAGACCGGACCTTCCGGGGAGAGGTTGGCCATCAGCTCTCGCCGCCCGCCGAACGCACCGACGGGCAGCCCGCCGCCGATGATCTTGCCCAGCGTGGTGATGTCGGCCCGCACGCCGTAAAGCTCCTGCGCTCCGCCGTAGGCGATGCGAAAGCCGGTGATGACCTCGTCAAAGACCAGCAAGGCCCCGTACCGGTCGCACAGCCTTCGCAGGCGGGGAACGAACCCCTCCGCCGGCGGGATCACGCCCATGTTGCCCGCGACCGGCTCGACCAGCGCCGCGGCCATGCTCTCGCCGTGCTGATCGAAGGCGCTGTCCAGGGCGTCCGGATCGTTGTAGGGCACCAGGATCGTATCGCCGGTGGCGCCGCGCGGCACACCGGGCGAGGACGGCACCCCCAGCGTCGTCGCCCCGCTGCCGGCCGCCACCAGCAGCGCGTCGGCGTGGCCGTGGTAGCAGCCGGCGAACTTCAGGATCTTGTTCCTGCCGGTAGCCCCGCGGGCCAGCCGAACGGCCGACATCACCGCCTCGGTGCCGCTGGAGACGAACCGGAGCTTTTCGATGGAAGGAAATGCCGCGACGATGATTTCGGCCAACTCCGTCTCGCCCCGGGTGGGGGCGCCGTAGCAGAAGCCGCGCTTCGCCGCCGCCGCCACCGCCTCGACCACTTTCGGGTGAGCGTGGCCCAGAATGCCCGGGCCGTAGCCGCAGACGTAGTCGATGTACTCGTTACCGTCGACGTCGGTGATCTTGGAGCCGCTGGCGGAGGCGATGAACCGCGGCAGCCCCCCCACGGCCGAAAACGCCCGCACCGGCGAGTTCACCCCGCCGACGAGAACCTTCCGTGCCAGCCGGAACGCCGCCTCGGATTGACTGGTTTTTCCAGCCACGTCGCGTATTCTGCCCGATTACCGGTAGCCGGGAAAGACCGAAGTTGTGCCGGCCGCGTGCGGCGGCCCGGTTGCTCCCCGAACGCCAGAACGATCCTTCAAGGCCGCAGTGCTACTTCTCCAGGACGATTGAATCCGGCTCTGCTCCCAGGTCCTTCAGGGTCGCGCTGATCTCCTTGACAAATGCGTCCGGCCCGCAGACGTAGAAGTTCTGCGAGAAATCCCGGACGCGTTCTTGCAGGAACTTTCCATCGAGGCGGGCGTGGTCGTAGCCGTCGGCCTTCTCCCGCGTCAGCGTCAGGATCAGACTCTCGCCCAGGATTTCGGCAAGCTCCTTCCGGAGGATCACGTCCCTGGCGGTCTTGTTGGAGAAGAGCAGCGTGTTCCCCGCGAGCGTCCCGTCCTGCCGCAGGCGGCGAAGAATGGCGATGAAGGGCGTGATTCCGGCCCCGCCGGCGATGAAGACGCCCGGGCCTTTATACTGGATCGTCCCCCAAACCTCGCGAAGGATCAGCTCGTCGCCGCCCTTGAGGCCGTGAAGCCTCTTGGTTACGCCCTCGTGGTCGAAGTAGCCCTTGATGGTGAACTCCAGGACCAAGTCCTCGGCCAGCGAGGTGAAGGTGAACGGCCGCTTCTTCTTCTCCCAGCCGGGCTGGTTGATGGAGACCTCCGTGGCCTGTCCCGGCGCGAATGTGTATCCCTCGGGCCGCTCGACAATGAACCGCTTGACGTCATGGGTAACGAACTCCGTCATCAGAACCTTCGCCGTTCTTTGCATGAGACGTCCCCTTTCTCGCCGGCAAATTATACCTATCCGGTCGAGCCATTGCCAACCGGCGGCGCCGTCGGGCGCCGACGCCGATGACTTGAAGAAACGGCCCGCTCGCGGCTCGCGCGAGGTTACTTCACGACGAGATTGACCAGCCTTCCGGCGACGACGATTTTCTTGACGATCTTCTTGCCCTTCAGGGCCGCGGCGACCTTGGGTTCCGAGAGGGCAGCCTCGACGACCGCCTCTTCGCCGGCGTCGGCGTCCACTTCAATCCGCCCGCGGACCTTGCCGTTGACCTGCACCGCCAGTTGGACGCGCTCGGCGGCGATGAGGGCCTCGTCGTACTCCGGCCAGGGCTCGTATGCCAGCGAGCCCTCGTGGCCGAGACGCTGCCACAGCTCCTCGCACAGGTGCGGCGCGAACGGCGAGAGCACCAGCACGAAGCGCTCGGCCTGATCGGGCGTGAGCCTGCCGACCTTGTAGACGGCGTTGACGAACTCCATCATGGCGGCGATGGCGGTGTTGAACTTCATCGCCTCGATATCCTCGCCGACTTTCTTGATGAGCCGGTGGAGGGATCTCTCGAGCTCCTTGTTCCTCTGGTCGGTTACGATCATAGTCACGCGCACGACCTGCCCATCCTGCCTGGCCAACCACCCGGCAATGAGTCGCCAGACACGGTGTAGGAACCGGTGCACGCCGGGGACGTCGCGGGTGTTCCACGGCTTGGAGGCCTCCAGCGGGCCCATGAACATCTCGTACAGTCGGAAGCTGTCGGCGCCGTACTCGGCGATCACGTCATCCGGGTTGACGACGTTCTTGAGGCTCTTGGACATCTTCTCCACAGACTCGCTGAGCTCCTCGCCGGTCTTCCTGTGCCGAGGCGCCTCGCCGGAGGCGTCCACCTGGTCGTAGGCGACGTACACGCCGCGGCCGTCCCGGTACGCATAGGAGCGGATCATGCCCTGGTTGAACAGCTTGGCAAAGGGCTCGGGCGTGGAGACGAAGCCCAGGTCGTAGAGCACCTTGTGCCAGAAGCGGGCGTACAGCAGGTGCAGCACGGCGTGCTCGGCCCCGCCGACGTAGAGATCCACGCCCTTCTCGCCCATCCAGTGCTTTTCGATCGCGGGGTCGCAGAAGGCGTTTTGGTTTTTCGGATCGAGGAAGCGGAGGTAGTACCAGCAGCTCCCGGCCCACTGGGGCATGGCGTTGGTCTCGCGCTTCGCCGGCTGGCCGCAGGCCGGGCAGGTGGTCGCCACCCAGTCGGTCAGCCTCGCCAGCGGCGGCTGCGGCGGGGCGCTGGGATCCTCGGACGCCGCGGGCCTGAAGTCCTCCATCTCCGGCAGCTCCAGGGGCAGTTGCCCTTCCGGCAGCCCCACCACCCCGCACTTGTCGCAGTGGACGATCGGGAACGGCTCGCCCCAGTACCACTGCCGGCTGAAGATCCAGTCGCGGAGCTTGTAATTGACGGCGAACCGGCCAAGGCCGCCTTTTTCCAGATCCTCGTTGATCTTCTCGATGAACTCGCCCGTCGGCAGCCCGTCGTATTTGCCGGAATTGACAGCCACGCCCTCGTCCACGTAGCCGCGCCAGTCGACGCCTTCGGCCGGCTGGACCACCTGAATGACGGCCAGGTCGAACTGCTCGGCGAACTCCAGGTCGCGCGTGTCGTGGGCGGGCACGGCCATAATGGCCCCGGTGCCGTAGGTCATCATGACGTAGTCGGCCACCCACACGGGGATCTTCCGGCGGTTGACCGGGTTGATGGCATAGGCGCCGGTGAAGACGCCGGTCTTTTCCTTCGTCTCGGCGATGCGCTCCAGCTCGCTCTTGCGGGAAGCCTGCTCGACGTAGGCGCGGACCGCCTCGCGCTGTGAGTCCGTGGTGATCCCCTCCACCAGCGGGTGCTCGGGGGCGAGGACCATGTAGGTCGCCCCGAAGAGCGTGTCCGGCCGGGTGGTGTAGACGCGTATGACCATGTCCTCCTCGCGCGCCGGGAAGCCGCCCTCGGCGCGCTCGGCGAACCAGTCGTCACTGCCGACGGCCTCCATGGGGAAGTCCACCTCGGCCCCGGTGGATTTTCCGATCCAGTTCCGCTGCATGAGCTTGATGGACTCCGGCCAGTCCAGCACGTCCAGGTCCGCCAGCAGCCGCTCGGCATAGGCGGTGATGCGGAGCATCCACTGGCGCAGGGCCCGGCGATACACGGGGAAATCGCCGCGATCGGACCGGCCCTCGTTGGTGACCTCCTCATTGGCCAGCACCGTCCCCAACTGCGGGCACCAGTTGACCGGCACCTCGGCCATGTAGGCCAGGCGGTGTCTGTCGATGACCTGCCGCTGCTGGTCGGCCTCGAGTTCGTAGAACTTGATGAACCCACCCGGCAGGCCCCCGATGACCTCGATTCCCGGCGGGGCAGCCACGACGTCGCCGGCTACGTCCACCAGCAGTTCGCCCCGCTGGAGCTTGTCGGCCAGCTCCGCGATCGGCCGGGCGGCGCCGGCGTCCGGATCGTACCAACTGTTGAACATCTGGAGGAAGATCCACTGCGTCCAGCGGTAGTAGCCGGGATCGGTCGTCGCCAGCCGGCGCGACCAGTCGTAGGAAAAGCCGAACGCCTTGATCTGCCGCTCGATGTTGGCGATGTTGGCGGCCGTGCTGTCGCGGGGATGAACGCCGTGCTCGACGGCGTACTGCTGGGCGGGCAGGCCGAAGGCGTCGTAGCCCATCGGGTGCAGGACGTTGAAGCCCCTCATCCGCCTGAACCGGGCGACGATGTCCGTGCCGGTGTAGCCCTCGGGGTGTCCGACGTGCAGGCCGGCCCCGGAGGGATACGGGAACATGTCCAGGACGTAGAACTTCGGCCGGTCGACGAACCCCTTCTGGCCGGGGTTGGACTGGCGGAAGGTCTCGTTTTCCTCCCAGTACCGCTGCCATTTTTTCTCGATTGCCGTGAAGTCGTAGCCTGCCATGGCATCACCCTTTTTGACCGATTCACCTCATTCGCGCAATGCGGGGAAAAAACAAGCCCCGCAATCCTTTCTGGATCGCGGGGCCGTTATGGTTTGGCTCGCTCCCGCGATCCGTCAGCGCACCAGCCCCAGCAGCAGACCAAGCAACCCAAGGCTGTCGTCGTGACGGATCATCGCGACCTCATCGGTAATTATCGACAGGCCGAGGGGGCAGTCAAGCACCATTTCCCGGGCAATTCCCCAAGCGTGAAAGGCAAGGTCGAGCCCGCGGGTCGGCCGCCCCGGTGCTGGCGGCTCAGCCGCCCGCCAGCTTGGCGCGCACCTGTTCGGCCGTCATGTGCAGGATGCGGAATTCCTTCCGCCGACTGGCCGGGCCGCCCACGAGCCTGACGCTGCCGCTGCGCAGGTCGAGGGCGTCGGCCAGCAAGGCGGCGACGGCCTTGTTGGCCTTGCCCTTTTCGGGGGCGGCCGAAGTTGCGATCTTCAGACAATCGCCCAGCACGCCGACGATCCGGTCGCGCGATGAGCCCGGCACGGCCCTAACGGCAATGATCGCGCCGCCGTCGGCGTCGCGAATCTTGATGTTCCGGGTGTCCTGCATGGGCGTTGGTCGGCGGCGGCCTGACGATGTTGCCCGCCCGTCAAACGAGAGTTACTTGAGCATTCCCTGCCGGCGAGCGTATTCGAAGATCCCGCGGGCATCGATGATGGCCGCGGCGTCGCCGAGCGGGCGCAACTCGAAGCGCTGGCCGGTCCGGAGGTCCTTCAACGTGGCCGCGGCCGTGTCGATCTCCACCTCATCGCCCGTGCCGACCGCCCCGATCAACCGGCAGCGGCCTTCAAACGGCACCAGGTACCCGCCGTTGACGCTGTTGCGATAGAAGATTCTCGCGTACGACTCGGCCACGACGGCGGCAACGCCCGCCTCGGCCAGCGCCAGCGGGGCATGCTCGCGCGACGAGCCGCAGCCGAAGTTCCTGCCCGCCACCACCACGGTGTACTCGCTGACGAAACTCTCGCCGTCGACAAATGCGACATTGCCCCGCGGCAGGCCCGATTCGGCCGCCGGAACCCCGGAGAAGGCATGCCGCCCAAAGTACCTGCGCTCCTCCGGGATGGCGGGGTTGTAGGAAAGGTACCGTGCCGGGATGATCTGGTCCGTGTCGACGTTATCGCCGAGCACGAACGCCCTGCCGCAGATTCGCTTTTCCATCGTCCAGTGCCCTCACCGTTGGCAAGCCGTCTGTGACCGAACCGGGGGCATTCTATCGCCCGCCGCGGCCAGCGGAAAGCCCAAGGCTGACTGCCCGGAGAAGGAAACTCCCGGACACATGGCAAGCCGGCGAGTGCTCGGCGGAGCGGCCGGTCACATGGGCGCAAAAAAGGGCGACACCCAGGCGGAGGGAGTCCTGAGAATCGCCCCTACTAGCCGCAACCCGAACGTAGGCGGAGGGAGACCTACGTCCTTTAGGGTGCAGCGGACACTTCCTTGATTGTTCGTTCAATCCATCCATGCCCACGCCGCCGCCCTCGCGGCCGCAGCGTGTTTCTTGTCTTCCTTCTCGGCAGACTCAACAAGGATTCTTGAACAAATTTGGGGCGGCGCGGCGCTGTGAACACCGCCCCGACGTTGGAGGCCCCGGGCAAGAACCATCCCCTCGGCGGCCTCGACCTTTCTTCCTCGCGCGCGGCCAACATCCGGCATGAGCCTCCGTTCGCTGCCGACAGCGCCAATGTTCCCACGCGCTACCTTTGGCGGAGACCGGCGCGAAACCCCACGTCGCAATTACAGGCATCCCTTCACTGCGACGAGGGCAATTCACCCGGACACTCCGCACGGTCAATACGCGATCCGTCCCTCCGTGGACGCATCGACTCAGGCCCCAGCGAGGGCCTGATGGGTCGGCCCGAGCAGTGCCAACCAAGCCTTCCCGCCGTGTCAACCGAACCAGAGCGGAAGCACCGACGCCAACTCATCCCGGTCCGCTCGGTGCCGCCTGGGCCGGCCTACCCGGCTTGAAGAGCTGGGTGCAACCGTCTCTCCAGCCGTGACATAAGAGGCTCGGACCGACAAACGCCAGCCACTTGTAAAGTCGGACTTCAGAGAAACCGTTCCTATCGAACGGCCACCACTGCCCAAGAACTGCTACGACTGGAAGCGACCTGGAGTTCATCCCGCCGGGTCGCGTCCGCCGTTTTAGCCACCACCCAGCCGCACGGGTTTTGCCCGCGACAGTCCGCAACAACCCGTGCCGGTACTACCCACTCTTGAACGCACGGCCTCCGGGGCCATGCTGGTCTAACTGCATCCCAACGAAGAGCCGCAATTGAAGCATTTATAGCAATTGCCGTTTCGTACGGTGATCGCCCCGCAAACGTCGCACGCCGGCGCGTCCTCCTGGAACTGCGTGAACTGGCGATTCATCCTTTCGGCCGTCTGAAAGACGCGCCCGCCCGGGCGAGGCGAGCCTCCGTCGCCTCCGTCGCCTCCGTCACCTCCATCACCTCCGTCGGTCATTGCCGGCATGTAAACACCGGCGCCGGGCGCCGCTGCTTCCGTGCCAGCGGCCCGGCCGGCGCCGTCTGCACCGGAGGCGAGTTGCTCAGCCCGCACTACGTCGCGGGCTGAAGCCTCTGCGCCGTCTTCCCTGACTTCCTCCGAGGAGGTCCTCGAAGAGGCCGAGGCCCCCAGTCCCAATACGTTGGGAATGGAGCCCCTGACCGATCCAGCAAGAACGGAATCGGTGCCACGACCCGCGGCGGCGGGCTTGGGACCTCCGGCCACTCGCGGCGCGGTTTCCGCCGCGTGGTCTGTTCGATGAATCGCGTTGGCCTTGCGGTAGTCCTCCAGGAACGTCATGCCCAGCCAACGGAAGATGTAGTCCACGATGCTCTTGACGAAGGGGATTTCCGGGTTGGCGGTCATTCCGCTGGGATCGAAGCGCTGGTGCGAGAATTTCCTGACCAGCGCATTCAGGGGCACGCCGTATTGCAGGCACAGGCTAATGGCCGTGGCGAAGACGTCCATCATGCCCCCGAGCGTGGAGCCTTCCTTGGCCATGGTGATGAACACCTCTCCGGGGCGTCCGTCCTCGAAGAGTCCGATGTGGAGGTAGCCTTCGTGTCCGCCGACCTCGAACTTGTGCCGGATCGACGGGGCGGAAGTCGGCATCCTCTTCCGTCGCGGGGCGTATTTGGGCGTCTGGTCGGCCGCCGCGGCAGCCGTCTTGGCCCCGCCCTTTTTCTTCTTGAGATTGAGCGGCTGGGAGCGTTTCGAGCCGTCGCGGTAGACCGCCACCGCCTTGAGGCCCATCTTCCAGCCGGCGAGAAAGACGTCCATCATCTCCTCGACGCTGGAGTCCTTGGGCATGTTGACCGTTTTGGAAATCGCCCCCGACAGGAACGGCTGGGCCGCCGCCATCATCCGCAGATGGCCCATGTAATGAATCGATCGCGTGCCCTTGGCCGGGCGGAAGGCGCAGTCGAAGACGGCCAGGTGTTCGTCCTTCACGCCCGGGGCGCCCTCGATGGTGTCGTTCTCGTCGATGTACTCCAGGATCTGGGAGATCTGGCTGCCGTTGTAGCCGAGTCGTTCCAGCGCCTGCGGCACGGTCCGGTTGACCAGCTTGAACGTTCCGCCGCCGGCCAGCAGCTTGTACTTGACCAGCGCTATGTCCGGCTCGATGCCGGTGGTGTCGCAGTCCATCAGGAACCCGATCGTCCCGGTCGGGGCCAGCAGGGAGGTTTGGGCGTTGCGATAGCCGTGGGCGCGCCCGGCGGCGATGGCCTCGTCCCAGCCTTCGCGAGCCGCCTGGAGCAGCTCGGGCGCGCAGGCCGCCCCGTCGATGGCCTCGACGGCGTCGCGGTGCATCTGCATGACCTTCAACATCGGCTGTCGGTTCTTATGGAATTCCGGGAAGGTTCCCAGCTTGCTGGCCAGTTCGGCGCTGGTGGCGTAGGCCTCGGCCGTCATGATGGCCGTGATGGCCCCGGCGACGCCCCGCCCGCGGTCGCTGTCGTAGGGAAGGCCCATGCTCATCAGCAGCGCCCCCAGGTTGGCATAACCCAGCCCCAGCGCGCGGAAGTCGTGGCTGTTGCGGCCGATCTTCTCCGTCGGATAGCTGGTGTGGTCCACCAACGTCTCCTGGGCGATGATGAACACCCGCGCCGCTCGTCGCAGGGCCCCCACGTCCAACGAACCGTCCGGAAGGCGGAACTTCATCAGGTTCAGACTGGCCAGATTGCACGCCGAGTCGTCCAGGAACATGTACTCGCTGCATGGGTTGGAAGCATTGATCGGTCCGCTGTTGGGGCAGGTGTGCCAGCGGTTGATCGTGCTTTCGTACTGGATGCCCGGGTCGCCGCAGATGTGGGCGCTCTCGGCCATCTTATTGAGCATCTCGGCCGCGCGGTACTTGCCCATGGGCTCGCCCGTGGTGACCGCGTACGTCTGCCACTCCTCGTCGCTCGTCGCGGCCTTGAAGAACTCCTCGCCGCAGCGGATCGACAGGTTGGCGTTCTGGTACATCACCGAGCCGTACGCCTCGCCGTTGTAGTTGCCCTCGTAGCCGGCCTCGATCAGGGTCCAGGCCTTCTTCTCTTCGTTCGCCTTGCAGGTGATGAATTCCATGATGTCGGGGTGCCGGCAGCGGAGCGACTGCATCTTCGCCGCCCGCCGCGTCTTGCCGCCCGACTTGACCACCGCGGCGATCTGATCGAACACCCGCATGAAGCTCAGCGGACCCGAGGGAACCCCCCCGCCACTGAGCCGCTCCCGGCTGGAACGCAGCGTGGACAAATCCGTGCCCGTGCCGGAGCCGTACTTGAACAGCATCGCCTCCGACTTGGCCAGACGCATGATGTCCTCCATCGTGTCGTCCACGCTCTGGATGAAGCACGCCGAGGCCTGGGGATATTCATACCCGCGCAGCGTCTTGACCGGAGACTTGGTTTCCGGGTCCCAGTGAAAGTTGCCCTCCGAGCCGTGTACGCCGTTGTGCTGGAACAGGCCGACGTTGAACCAGACGGGAGAGTTGAACGCGCCGCACTGATTCAGGCACAGCCAGGTCAGCTCGTCGGCGAAAGTCCGGGCGTCCTCGTCGCTGGCGAAGACGCCATCGGCCTGGGCCCAGTCGGTGATCGTTCGGGTGACCCGGTAGATCATCGCCCCGGCCGAATTCTCCCGTTCCGGCTTGCCGTTCTGGCCGTAGAAGTATTTGCTGGCCACGACGTTGGTGGCCAGTTGGCTCCAGCCGGAGGGCACCAGCACCTCGTCCTGGCGGAAGATCACCTCGCCTTTCTCGTCCTTGATCGAGGCGGTGCGCTTTTCCCATTCGAGCTGATCGACGGGATCGACTCCCTCCGGACAGAAGTGTCTCTGGATTCGCAAGCCCTCCACCGCCGCCCGGACCGGGACATCCGCACCAACACCAACCTCGCTTTCAGGCGTAGTTGAACCAACTGCCATCACGCACTCTCCATCGATCGTGAATCAACGAAATGCTTATGGTCCAAGGCCAGCGACGAAGCGGAACTCAGACTTTTCTTCCCGCCCTGCCGCTCGAACCCTTCACGAATGCCTACTCCGCCGCCCCACCGAGGCCAAACAAACCGGAGCAAAACTCGCTGACTAATCGGGCGACAACAAGGCGAGGATACCCAACATATTGCGTCCGTCAAGAACAAATTCACGAAATCTTGTGTCTTTTGGTAAACTTGGCCGAACTGCATACTTGCGCTGACCATCCTCATCTCGCCAACAGCCGCAAACACCCAAACACAATCCTAACCGATATGGTCCGTTCCGTCAAGCCCCCCTACATTTTGATTGTTGCCACAAGAAAGCCCCAATTTGTGAGGTGCCTGTTGAATCTTGTTGGCAATCCGCGCTGGCCTCGGGCGCCCCCCTTCGGCGACGACGTGCCCGGCCGGCAGCGGTCCACGCACTACCGCTTCGGCCGACGCGTTCACCCCGGCACAGATTGCCACTTGACCGGCCAGCGGGCCCGGAGACAATACCCTCCGTGAAACCCAGAAGAGTGCTTCTTTTGAATCTTCGGAGGCAACCAGTGACTGTGAAGGCAGATTGGACGAACCAGGCGTGGCTCGATCCTCCAAGCATCTATCGCGGGGCGCCGTTTTGGGCCTGGAACGATCGGCTCGCGCCGGAGCGCTTGTGCCGACAGATCGAAGCGATGCGCTCGGCGGGGATGGGCGGCTTTTTCATGCACAGCCGGTACGGGCTGAAGACCCCCTACCTCTCCGAAGACTGGTTCGAATGCATCTCGGCCTGCGTGGAGAAGGCCCGACAGTTGGACATGAAGGCATACTTATACGATGAAGACCGCTGGCCGTCCGGAGCCGCCGGCGGAATCGTGACGCGCGAGCATCCCGAGTTCGGCAACCACCTGCTGGTCGCCCTGGACCACGATGAGGTCCCCTCAGAGCTGGAGCGCCTGGCCAGCTTTGCCGTCGGCCTGGACCGGGCCGGCCGGCTCCAGGGCTACCGACTGCTGGAGGACGCACAGCAGCCCGAGGGCGACGAGAAGCTGGTGTCGTTCGCCGCCGGCGTCTCCCTGCCGAGTGAGTGGTTCAACGACGGAGCATATCTGGACGTCCTCAGCTCCGAGGCGGTGGCGGAGTTCATTCGCGTCACCCACCAGGCGTACGCCGATCGCTACGCCAAGGATTTCGGCGGGGTGATCCCGGCCATCTTCACCGACGAGCCGAACTACAGCCACGGCCGGCTCGACGTCAAAGGCGTGATCGCCTCGCTGCCGTGGACGGCGAACCTGGCGCGCGAGTTCAAGAAGCGCCGCGGCTATGACCTGCGGGACCACCTGCCCGAGCTGGTGTATCCGCCCGCCAGCGCCGAGCGGGCGGGCTTCGGCAAGGTCCGGCACGACTACCACCGGACGGTGACGGAACTGTTCGTGAAGAACTTCTCCCGCCAGATCGCCAAATGGTGCGAAAAGCACAACATCGCCATGACCGGACACTATCTGGGCGAAGAGAGCATGGCCCGCCAGAGCGAGTCCATTGGCTCGGGCATGCAGCACTACGAGCACCAGCAGTGGCCGGGCATTGACATGCTCACCGACCAGCGCAACGAGATCGCCACCTGCAAGCAGTGCAGCTCGGTCGCCGGTCAGATGGGCCACCAGCGCGTCCTCTCCGAGCTGTACGGCTGCACAGGCTGGGACTGGCCCCTGGAAGGGCACAAGTTCAACGCCGGCTGGCAGTACGTCCTGGGCGTGAACTTCCGTTGCCCGCACCTGTCGCTGTATTCCCTGGCCGGCGGGGCCAAGCGGGACTACCCGGCCAGCATCTCCCCGCACAGCCCGTGGTGGAAGTACTACCGCACGGTGGAGGACCACTTCGCCCGGCTGGGCCTGGCGCTGACGCAGGGAAAGCCCGTCCGCGACGTGCTGATGCTGCATCCGATCGAGAGCGCCTGGGGGGTGTACCTGCCCGGTCAGCCCGCCAGCACCGCCGAGTTGGACCGGGCCTTCGATTCGCTGCTGGAGGGGCTGTTGGATCAGCATTACGACTATGATCTGGCCGACGAAGCGCTGCTGGAAAAGCACGGCAAGGTCAGGAAAGAGAAAGAGCCGCCCAAGGGCGATCAAACGCGCCTGGGGCCTCGGCTGGCGCTGGGCAAGATGGAATATCGCGTTGTCGTCGTGCCGCCGGCGATCACGCTGCGGGCGGCGACCGTGGAGCTGTTGAACCGGTTCCTCGCCGCCGGCGGGCGCGTCTTGTTCGTCGGTCGGCTGCCGGAGTGCGTCGACGGCGAACCCGGCAGCCAAGCGGCGGAGCTGACCGAGCGGGCCTCCCGCTGCGGCGCCGAGCCGCAGGCGGTCGTCGACGCTATCGAGCAGCTCCTGCCCCGACGCGTCTCGGTCACCCAAAACGATGCCCAGGCCAAGGGCATGTGGACCATGCTGCGAAAGGTCACCGGCGGCCAGCTCCTCTTCGTGCAGTCCTGCGACCGCGCCGCCGGACACAAGCTCGGCTTTTCCGTCCAGGGTCGCCGCCCGGTCGTGCTGTGGGACACGGTCACGGGCGAGCGCCGGCGGGTGGAAGCCAAGCTCGACGGCAACCGAGTGAGCTTCGAGCTGGAGCTTCCGCCGACCGGCTCGGCCCTGTTGAGCTTGGGGCTGCGCGTGCCGGGGGCCAGCTCGGCCGCCGAGCCGGCGAAAGTCATCTCCACGACCGAATCGCCCGGACCGTGGAAGATCGAGCTGCTGGAACCGAACTCGTTTCCGCTGGACACCTGCCGATTCCGCCTCGGCGCCGGGGAGTTCTCCGAGCCCATGCCGGTGCTTCTGGCCGACGAGAAGATCCGCGAGCGTTTCGGCCTGCCCTCGCGCGCCAATCGCGGCTGCCAGCCCTGGTACCTCGCCCAGACCGGACGGGGCGACCGCCGCCCCCGCGGCAACTGCGAAATGAAGTTCGCCTTCCACGTCACCGACCCGCCGGGCAGCTTGCGCGTGGCCATCGAGCGAGTGGAGGAATTCCAGGTCAGCGTGAACGGCCGGGACGTCTCAAACGAGCCGGTCGGCTGGTGGGTGGACGAGGATCTCAAGACGATCGACATCGCCTCGGCCGTCCGCGCCGGCGAAAACGAGCTGCTGCTGCGGTTCGACTATCGCTCCGACATGGAGTTGGAGGACCTGCACCTGATCGGCGAGTTCGGTGTGCGGCAGACGAAGCCGACGCGCAGCTTCGACGCTTATACGCTGGTTGCCCCGCCCGGCAAACTCGCCGTCGGCTCCTGGGTCGGCCAGGGGCTGGACTTCTACGGCGGGGCCGCGAAGTACCGCATCGCCGTGGACGGTTCCGTTCGTCAGGCCGTCGCCGGTGGAAAGCGCGTGCGGCTCTCGCTGCCGGCGGTCCAATGCACGTGTGCGGCCGTGCACGCCGGGCAGAAAACTTCCGACCTGCCCTGGCCGCCGATGAGCGCGGAGATCACCGAGGCAGTTGCGGCCGGGGCCGAAGAGGTCTTCGTCGAGGTCATCGGCGGCAGGAAGAACATCCTCGGGCCGCTGCACGCCGAGTGGGTCGGCTGGACCGGGCCGGAGCAGTTCGACCCGCACTACAAGGACTGGATCGACGAGTACGTCCTCAACGATCACGGCCTGATGGCCCCGCCGGTCTTCGAGGTCTTCGCTTGACGGTTTTCGACTGTCAACGAACGCCGTATCGGCGGCCATCGCCAGACCGCAGGTGCTGCGGTCATAAGTCAACCTTTCCCGCCCCGGGAATCGAGAAGGACTGATGATGGAGTTTGTGGAGTTCGCGTCGGGTCCAAACACGCTGCGCGGGATGCTGCACCTGCCGGAGGGCTCGCGGCCACGGCCCTGCGTGATGTTCTGCCACGGCTTTACCGGCCACCGGATCGAGGCGCACTTCCTGTTCGTCAAGATCGCCCGCCATTTCGAGTCGCTCGGCCTGGCCTCCCTGCGTTTTGACTTCGCCGGCAGCGGCGAGAGCGACGGCGAGTTCGCCGAGATGACCATGTCCGGCGAGGTCGGTGACGCGGAGGCCGCGCTGGACTTCCTGCGGCGTCATGCGGCCGTCGATTCCGCCCGCGTCGGCGTGGTGGGGCTGAGCCTGGGCGGCGGCGTGGCGGCTCTGCTGACCGGACGGCGAGGCGAACACATCCAGGCCGCGGGCCTGCTGTCGGCCGTGGCCGAGCCGGGAAGGATCCTCAGCATCATCCGAACCGGAAAGTTCGAATCGCAACTCGCCGCGCAGGACTACATCGACTGGGACGGCCTCATGGTCCGCCGGGCCTTCCTCCAGGACCTGGATGACCTCCACCCGGCCGAGGCGCTGTCCGGCTACGGCGGCCCGGTCCTGATCATCCACGGCAGCGAGGACGCCACCTGCCCGCCATCGGAGGCACAAACCTACCACGAGGCGCGGCAGAAATCGCCCGGCCGGACGCGCCTCGAAATCATCGAAGGCGCCGATCACACCTACAACAACCTCGCCCACACCGAGCGCGTCTGCCAACTGCTGGGGGAGTTCTTCTCCGAAGCTCTGGGCTGAGATGCGCGGCAGGATTCGTTTGTCAGATTCGCCAGCGGCGGCGAAGCAGCGACACGGACCCCAGCGCGATGAGCACGGTCGCTGCCGGCTCCGGCACCGCGCCGCCGGAAGGCAGGTAGAAGTCGGCCCAGATGGTGTAATCGCCGCCGTCGACGATGCCGCTGCCGTTGAAGTCACCGCCCGCCCAGCCCGGGCCGGCCTGCTGGTAGTTGTCGCACCAGATCGTGTAGTCGCCCCCGTCGACCAGGCCGTCCAGGTTGGCGTCGCCCGGGGCCGGCATTTCCGCAACGCCGGCGGCGTCGTAGTTCCAGGCCAGCCGGCTGATCGCGCCGGAGAACGACACGTCGCCGGTAGTGACGATGTAGGCCAGCGGGGCGACTTCGTACTCGCCGCCCGCGCCGGTGCCGGCCTCGACGTGGTAGTAGTTCTCACCGGCCGTCAGGGCCATGACGTCGCCGCTGCTGAACGGTTCCAGGAAGTAGCTGTCGCGGTCCTTCTCATACGGCGGGGTGCCCTGGCCGTCGTACAGGTTCGCGTCGGCCTCGGTGTCGACGTTGTGCTCCAGCA
>CAYNYF010000030.1:0-11732 GCA_964401385.1 uncultured Planctomycetaceae bacterium
CGCAGGACCTTGACCTCACCTTTACCTGGAAATCCGGTCAACTCCTGCCAGGCGATCTCTGCTGTGTAAATCGTTGTGGCTTCCATTGCTTGTTTCTCCCATAGGTCTCGGAACGATGCCCGCGCAGCCGCCAGTCCTATGCGGTCTGGGTAGGGCTCGCCACGGCCTTCCTTTCGTCTACCTGCACAATGGTCATATCGCCAAAGCCAATGCATCTGACCCGCATGCCAGGGTTTCCAAAGTCATGTTCTTCCACAAGACATCTCCGCCATGCTCGCCCGCTCCGCTGCGAACAGAGGCGATGTTGTTCCGCATTAACCGAATGCTAATCACATTGACACGTACAATATATGCAGAAGGCGCAGAACAGGGCCATCAGCAGGAGGGCGATCGCGGCCAGCAGGCCTATGGCCCAACGTGATCCTTTCGCATTGCCCTCTTGCTCAGCGTTGTTGCCCGCCTAAGGCGGCCCAAGGCTCAGGCGAAGAACACTTCCGAGCCCAACGAGCGTGCATCGATCGCCGAACCGGTCCTTAAACATCTTTCTGGCCATGTCGCCTGTACAGTGGCAGGGCGCAACGCGCTTGACGCCGAGTTGCTCAAAGCGATCGATCACCCCGCTGACCTCTCTCTTGGAGTATCCGCTCATGTGGTAGCCGCCCACCACGAGTCCAATTGGGCCGCCAGTGACTTCGTTTGCTCTGGCAGCCATATCCGCGACGCCCGGATGTGCGCAGCCGGTAATGAGGACCCACTCGGAGTCCGTCCTTACGCACAGGCCTTGCTCCTCAATGGCGCCTTTGCCCAGCGTCTCCGTTGTCTTGGCCCCGGGGCATACCTCAAGCGATCCATCCGCCTCGACGAGCTGGCCTTTGCGGGAGCGAATTTGCCCTTTGGCAGACGCCGGGAAGCCCGTCGGAATGCACACGGGGACGTCCGGTCTCGATGCCAGGAACCCTCCCAGGCCGCCAGTATGGTCTCCGTGGACATGACTGATCACGACCGCGTCGATCTGGTTCGGTTCGATGCCCAGCTTTCGCATGTTGGCCAGAAGGATTCGACCGTCGCCGCCCGTATCGAACAGGATGACCTTCTCAAGGCCCTGGACAACACAGGCAAACCCCCACGCGGACGTTAGATCCCCGCGCCCAGCGTTGTTGTCGTACACGACTGTAAATGTCATGGCCATGCTCATCCTCGCGGTTGAAGCTCTTTCCAATCAGTCGACCACTGGCAGCTCATGTGAACCCTGTCCCTGGCAACGGCCAAGGTATTATCACAAGCATCCCGTCAACCATACGGCGGCAAGCCCCAATGACTTATGGGCCACACCCAAGGCCGCTCTTCTGCTGATAAGTTGAATAGGAGCTGCTTCTTATATCTCATTCAATAATTGGGATAGCTTTTCACTTACCTTTTCCATCTCGCTTGCTGCTTCTAACACGCCCCGGTAAAGCGCGTCGCTTCTCATTTCCGCGGCTTTATCCGTCCAGCGCCTGAATTTCTTGCTATCCTGTTTGTTGTGCCCAACCCAGGATGCCAGGATGACCTTGAGTCTCCCTCTCGCGTCCGTCGGAAACCTTTGGACCACATCCTTAACTTTTGACCTGATGATCTCCTCGGGAACTGCTCCCAGCAGCCCATCAACCTTTTCCCCGTCCGCGAAGAACAACTGCATCGGTATACTCATAACTTCATATCGTCTTGCTGTCTCGATGTTCTCATCCACGTTGATCTTGCAGAATTTAAACTCATCATATTCCTTGGCAAGCTTGTCATATACAGGAGATACCGCTCTGCAGGGCCCGCACCAAGGCGCCCAGAAGTCGACCTCGGTCGGCACATCCGATTCCAGCACTTCTTGCTCGAACGTCTGGTCAGTCACTTCCAACACTTTCTTGCTCATAATGTGTCGTTCCTCGTTGGTTTCCAGCTCGGGCCTTCACCGTTAACGGTCAATTACAAAACGCTTGCTTATTCAGGGATATTATCCCTTAACACCCAGATAACGCTCAGCCGCCATTGCCGCCATACAGCCATGGCCCGCCGCCACGACTGCTTGTTTATACTCCCGATCACAAACATCCCCACAAGCAAACACGCCCTCGGTCGTCGTCTGTGTCGTCCCCGGGTCAACAATAACAAAGCCCTTCTCGTCAGTCTCAACCACATCCCTGAATGCTTCCGTTTTGGGATCGTGCCCGATGGCGACGAAAATGCCCTCGCATTTGACCTCGCGCACCTCATCCGACTCGGCGTTCCGAAGTATTGCCCCGGTGACCAGGTCATTGCCGAGTATGTCCTCCACGACCCACGGTATCATCCATTCGATTTTGGGAGTCTTTCTCACCTTCGCCACCTCGATCGGGGCGGCCCGCAGATATTCACGTCTGTGAACAATTGTTACCTTCGAGGCGAATTTGGTAAGAAACATGGCGTCCTGCATGGCCGTATTTCCGCCTCCTACGACAAGCAGGTTCTTGTCCCTGAAGAAGAATCCGTCGCACGTGGCACATCCCGATACGCCCTTACCGTAGAACCTTTTTTCCGACGGTATCGGCAAGCGTCTGGCCTGCGCGCCCGTGGCGATTATCAATGCCTTGGTCTCAATAAGGTTATCGTTCGTCTGCACCTTGAAAATATCGCCACCCCTGGCGACGGCTTCGATAGCCGCCGGCTCAAAACGGGCGCCGAATCTTTTTGCCTGTTTACGGAACCTGTCCATGAGTTCCATGCCAGAGAGGGCTTCCGGAAACCCCGGATAGTTTTCCACCTCATACGAAACCGTAAGCTGGCCGCCGGGGGTCAGCCCTTCGAATACCAGAGGGGCGAGGTCACTACGCGCGGCGTAAATCGCGGCCGTCAATCCGGCCGGACCCGAACCGGCTATAACGAGTTGCTCCATATCTTTCGTTCCTTTTCCCTACGCGGATGCCCTGAACATCCTTACCGGCCGGGAGCGGGTACGCAAAAACTTCGACGACGGTCGCCCACCATGGCCGCAACCACGGAGATGCCGCGAACTACTCTGGTATCTCCTCGGCGGCGAAATACTTGGCCAGAAGATCTTCAGACGACAACAAGATGTAGTCTTCTCTGTCTAACTTGATCTCGGTGCCGCCGAATTCCTTGTAGATGATGCGGTCGCCAACTGCGACCTCCTCGGTAGCATCTTCCGCTACAGCTACGACTTCGCCTTCATGAAGCCTTTCTCTAGCTGTGTCAGGAAGATATACACCACCCGCTGTCCGCTCATTGGCCTTGAGAGGCTTCACGAGCACATGTCCGTTAATCGGTCTTGCTTTCATTGCGATCTTCCTTCCGCTTGAATGCCAAGAAGTCTGCTGAGCTTTGCCTGATCAAAGCCAACCACCAATCGACCGTTGATGTCAGTCTGAGGTACAGCCATCTGTCCGCTCCGCCGGACCAGCTTCTCAGCCGCCCGCGGGTCCTGTGCCACATTTACCTCTTGAAAGCCCACACCATGCCGGCGCAAGTACGTCTTTAGTAGACCACACGCAGGACACCCGGGCCCGCTGTAAACGACAACTCTGCGAGGCCTCTTTTCGGCCCGGGCACCGCCCCGGACCGGCGCTGCGCCTGAGAAAGCGACCTCATAGAACCGGGCGCTTTGCACGCCTTCGATGAACTTCGTCACCTTCCCTTTCTCGAGTGACAGCACCGTCGGCACATTCTTCACGTGGAACTGTTTGTGGATTCCCTTAACCTTTTCTACGTCGACCACGTAAATGGGGATCTCGTCGTTTTGCCGATCAAATTCCTTTAGTTCGGTTAAGGCCCGGACCGCAGACGCCGAGAATCGGCCATAGAAAGCGAGTACGAAGAAGTCACTGTGCTCCTGCTGCACTGTTTCTAGATGTCCAGCGTCCTTCAGCCAATCAATCACTTCTTTCTCCTCCGTTCGTCTGCGCTTTCATGAATGTGCCTTTCATTTATCATTCTCTTGTCCAGGCCTCTGCCGCCGGGCGGGATTGCCTCGGGGACTCGGCGTGCACGGACCGCACGCCACGTCTCCTCGCCTCGGTTCGCAAAGCGTGAATGCGCAAACACACGCACCCAGCAATAGTGCTCCTCCCACCAGAACGGCAAGGCGATACCCATACACGGGGTCTACGATGACCCGCCTGTCACCACGAGCATGCGCAGCCGCCTTACCGCTTCTGGTTTCTGCCTTTTCCTTGTCCATCTGCATCCGCACAACCAGTGACCGCCGCGCCTTGGACCATGCCCGTGAACGAGTCCGCCCATGCCGCAACCGCCGATACTTATCCTCTCTCTCCGAAAATGGCCGTTCCTATACGCACCATATTAGCGCCTTCCTCAATCGCAATCCGGTATGAGTTCGTCATGCCCATTGACAAGTACCGCATGTCCACCCTGTCCAGACAGAGGGCTGCGATCCGATCGAATATGTTCTTGACCCGGCGAAAGTACGGGCGGGACTCCTCGGGATTCCCCACACGCGGGCCCATGGTCATCAGTCCCTCAAGCCTGACGTGCTCAAGCCGTGAGAGTTGCTCGGCACACCGCTCCATGTACTCCTCGAAGGGTTCGTGCTCATCGGGTGATAAACCTGCTTTCGATTCTTCGCTGCCTATGTTTATCTCTAGGAGGATGGGAGCAATCCGCTTGCCGGCTGCTTCAACTCGCGCGTCAATGGCCATCGCACGCTCCACAGAGTCAACCGACTGTATCACGTCAAATGCACGAAGGGCTTTGCTGATCTTGTTCTTCTGCAAATGACCAATCATGTGCCAGGTGACGCCCCGAGCCTTTGGGCCAAGGGACGTTTGCATTTGCATGCCTTCTTGGACGTAGTTCTCCCCAATGTGCGTCGCCCCGGCTTCAATCACGGCAGCGACTTCGTCCGGAGTACGAGTCTTGGCGGCCACGATGATGTCCGCGTAGGGTGGGACCATGTCTCTTATTCTCTGATAGTTGTCTTTGATGCTCATCACGCTATCCATGATGCGGGAACTTGCCCGCGTGCCTTTCAGCTCGAGCCCGATTACCGAAAACTCTCATCACATACAGCAACACCCGCGTTGCTCGTGCTATCCGTGTCAGCCTGGTGGGGCTCCTGAGTCATGACTGCCGCGGCAGAAGGCCTCTTCGGCCGAACACGGAGCGGCCGGCCACGACGCCGGTCACCCGCCCGCAGCGGATGCAGATGTCCTCGGCCACCATCAAGTTGAGGAGAATCCCCCCCGGCGCGGAGGGCCTCGAGGCACAGTGCTGATGCCAGTTCCATCGCGTCAGCCGTGAACAGACACCCGCTGGCCTCATGCCGCACGCCGGCCTCGTCCAGGATGCCCAAAGCCTGCTGCTGCACGACGACCTCGTTCATCCCCAAGCTGCCGCCCCAGATGCCGCCGCCGGGGCTGAGCCGCTTCTCGAGCACGGCAACCCGACGACCTGCCTGCGCCAGCCGCCACGCCGCCACCAAGCCCGACGGGCCTGCGCCGACAACCACGACGTCGCTGCGTAGGGCCTTGGCGAACTTGGTGTGGTAAGCGTCCAGGATCGCCTGCGAAACGTCCGTTTCCTCAAAACCTTCCATGCTTCGTTGCCTCGTACTACGGTTGCCTGACTCAGCAGAGCTTTTCCGCTGCGGAGTACACTTCTTCGACCCGCAGCGCCGCCGCACCATGTCCAGGGCGTTTCGGCGGGTTCCAGGTCTTCACGTGGTCGAAGACCTCATTGTGGCCGCCGAGGGCCTTGGCGGCGCTGTGGACTACGAGGTCGGCCCCAAGGTTCAGCGGGTTCTGGTGGTACGGCGTGGCGAACGTGTTGTCGACCACGACCATGGCCTTGACGGAATCCGCCGCCCTGCGGATGCCGGTCATGTCGATGATCTTGCAGAGCGGGTTGGTGGGCGTCTCCAGGAAGATCATCCGTGTGCTCGGCCGGACGTGCTCGCCATCGGTGATCTGGCGCAGCACCTCAAAGGAGAGATACCCGTAGTTCACGGCGTTGACGATCGGCGTGACCATCGGCCGGTTGCCGTACGGCGTGAGTGGGTCGGGGGCCATGCTCTTATCTTCCTTTCGTGCCGGCGCGCCCATGAGGCCCGACGCGTCGGCCCCCACACGGAGCACACTGCTCCGGAGGGACGGCGCGAGCCCAGCGTGATACGCCTCAAGACTGGCTTGGGAGACGTCTGTTTCGTCCACTGCGTTCAACTTCACTCAAAAGTACATTTTGTCCGCTACGATGTAGGCGAATTCAGGCTCTCGTTCGTTCGGCTTCGTGTGTTCGATATTCGCGGCGACCTCCTCCGCCGTCGCCCTGAGTTCCCGCGAGAGCAACATCGCTCGTGCGCCGGCCAGCGCTGCGTTGCCGACACGCACCGTCTTCTCGGGCGCGTGCGGGAGCAGCCCGATCGCCGCAGCATTCTCCGGGTTGATGAAATTGCCGAAGGCACCGGCCAGATAGATCCTCTCGATGTCGTCAATGCCGACACCGTAGTACTTCATTAGAAGGTCCTGGTCCGCTCGCAGCCCGGCCTTGGCCGTGATAAGCTGATAGATGTCTTGCTGGGTAATGCTGATCCTATCGGTCAGACGGAACTCGCGCTCGATTTTTGCTTTTGGAGTCATGATGCCATTTCGAAGCAGCTCCGCAAGCAGATCAATCAGTCCAGAGCCGCAGATTCCGACGGGCGGCTTGCCGCCGATTGTCTCGAAGTCCGCGTGACCGTCGTGGAGCCAGATGTTCGTGATCGCCCCAGTGATGGCACCAACGCCACACGTGACCGTGGCCCCCTCGTAGGCGCCGCCAGCCGCGCAGGATGCCGTCATAATCCGGTGACGGTTGCCCACGGCCACTTCGCCGTTGGTGCCGATGTCGATCAGCATGTTGACGGCGTCGTCCTCATGCATGCCGCACGCCACAATGTCAGCAACGGCATCGGCGCCCGCATGGCCGCCGATGAGCGGACCGCCGTAGGCCCTGCAAGCCGGGTTCACCTGTAGGCCGATATCAGCCGCCTTGCATTGGACGCACTCCAGGCTTCCCGGCTCGTACGGGATGACCCCCAGAGATCTTACGTCACGCCCGAAGAAGACGTCTCGCATGGTGCTGTTCCCAACGGCCACGACGTCGTAGACGTACTTGCGAATCTCCCCGTTGCGCTTCTCGAACTCAGCCAGATCCTCATTGATGGCTCCAATGATGGTTTGCTGCAACTGCTTCAGGCCATCTTCATGCTGCATCGTATGGGCGATGCGAGAGATCACGTCATTCCCGAACAGTATCTGTGGGTTCTTGCGGGCCAGCGTGCCAAGGCTCCGACCGTCCTGCAGGTCCAGAATTTCCGTGAGGACGGTCGTGGTCCCGACATCGATCGCAAGTCCATATGCTTCGCCCCGGTAGGGCCCCAGATCCCCGTAGTCGGCGTGAACCACACGGTCTCCGTCGCGCCGAACGGGCGGCGCGAGCTCAACGTGAGTCTCCAGGGCGTCCGACAGGACCGAGTAGTCGCCAAAGTCGCGGATGAATACATAGATATCCTGCTGCGGGCTGACAGGCCTGGCCTGGCATGCAAGCCTCTCGTCCGGTCCGAGCGAATGCCTTTCTTCGATCGCCGTTCTGTCGTTCAGGCCGTCGGCGCCCTTGTCGATCCGGACGACGCAACGCCCGCAGGTCCCGACGCCCCCGCATTCGGATGCCACCTCCACACCCACTTTCTGCGCGTGCTCCAGGATGGTTCCGTCGAAGACCTCAACGCCCTCACGTCCTCTGCGATATTGGGGGAAATGCATTCTCGCCATGGCTTCTCCTGTATTGCGGGCCGCCATATATGTTCTTGCCTTTTCGTCCTATGTGCTGCCGGAGGAGGAAGTCGGGCGCGCCTCTCGGGCATCAGGCATCATCCCGTCCGTCTCAGGGCACGCGTTCGTGACCTTGACCGTCGCAACAACATCGCTTTGCCGAGCAGCCGCCTCAAACGCTTCGCCCAACACCCGGAACATGTCCTTGCACTCGCCGCTGACACGAGAGCTCATCGGACCAACCGCGACGTTTAGGCCGCCGCGACGAAGGCGCGCTACGAAAGAATCAATGGAGCCCATCAGCGTTGCGGTGCGTAGCGCATAGAGACTCACCTCTGCCTGTACCCTCATAAGCGCACCTCTGCGACAATGAATGGCCCGTCGTGTTTTCCTCGAAGTAGCGCAATGCGCCCGGCGGTGCGTTTGGGCAGTGACGGCCGACTCCTGTGCCGGCCCGGGGACGATGCCATCAGGCGAACGCGGCCCCACGATGCCAGAAGGCTCCGCAGTTGGTCCGCCGAGAAAAGATGCGCCGACGCGTAAGCTTGCTTGCCCTTGGAACAACGGTGCTGATTCAGCGGGGCCGGGCGATTGGCCGTGCCGACCAGAAGGCTTCCGCCCGGCTTTGCGCACCGGACCATTTCCCGTGCCGCCCCTGCCGCTGATGACCACCAGTTCCTTCGGCTTCGCCTCCATCTGCGTCACTATCCCTTCGATGCTTCAGTGCTCTGATCGTTGGACAACCGGCCAATGGCGGCATCAATGCCTTCTGCCGGCTTGTCCTCGGCGGCGGTCATCGCGGCGAGAGTTCGTTCGCTCACCTTCTTCTGCTTGTCGAAGAAGCGCACCATGCGTTGCATGAAGGCGGACTGTTCTTGCGGGTCCTGGAAGTGCCTCAGCAGCTTGCGGACCCAGCGCAGGTTCTCCGCCACCTCTTGTGGGATTCGCTCGCCATCGTGACGCACGGCCTCTTGGGGACACACGTCGTGACACCGCCCGCAACGGATGCATTCGGCTTCGTCGATCTCGGCGAAGCCATCGGCCTTCAGCTCAATCGCGCCCACGGGACACTCGTTGACGCAGATGCTGCAACCCGTACACATGTCCTGCTTAATCCATGGCATGATCGTCTTACTCCTCTACCCTTGTTGCCACCGTTGGATGGTTGCTTTATCCAGCAAGGATGCTGCCTCCGCATCAAGGAACAGGTATGTGCGCGGATGCTCTACCAACACCGATGCCGGGCACGTCGAGCTAACAAGTCCGCTATAGGGAAGACCCATGCGTCCGCCTTCTCGACGGTGGCTCGCAGGCGTTTGATGGTCTCCTGGAAGCCATACCAGCTGGGCTGTTTCAGAACCGTCAGGCGACGTATTCCGACTGCCGCTGCCCACGCCATCAGGAGGATCCCGATAACGATCCCGATTACACACGCGAGAGTTACGGACAACGTCATGCTGCGTTCCTTTCGGTTGAGTTCGACCATAAGGTGGTTTTCGTTTCCACGTACTCGCAACCTGTAGTGATGGAGATATTTCCAGAGCCTGCGCCTCGAGAATGTCCTCCGCCGCCTGGACGATTGCGTTTCTGGCGGGGAAAAAGCTCTGCCAGGGCTGCGCGGAATAGCTCAATTGGGACAGATCGACGGCGGTCATACGTTGCTGGATCGCCAACGTGATCAGGTCGATACGTTCGGCAACGGCCTCGGGACCGAGGATTTGCCCACCGATTATGCGTCCGTCGGCTGCTTCGGCGACGAGTTTGACACGGACCTTTCGGGCACCTGGCATCATCGGGAATCTCGAAGTCGTTTCACCTGTACCGACGATCGTGGTGAATCCGCGTTCTCGTGCGGTGGCTTCCGTGAAGCCGGTCCCACCGATGCGCCATTCCGCGACGCAGGTGACAGCGCCGTTGAAAAAGCCCGGGTACCGGGCGGGAATGCCGAGCATAGACTTGGCCGCTATCTTCGCCATGGGTACGGCGTTTGTCGCCAACTTGCCCCCCAGCGGCTTGCCATCAATGCCGCTGACGAAATGAACGCAATCTCCCGCCGCCCATACGTCGGGCAGGTTGGTTCGCATCTGCTCGTCGACGATCAGGCCGTCATTCTCCCGTTCGAGACGTGTCTCGGCGAACGGGCCGAACTCCGGATGGACACCCACGCAGAGGATAACAATGTCCCTGCCCTCTTCCAGCTCGATCGACGTCCCGTCGTCCAGCTCGACGCCGGAAACGGCGGCATCGCCGACAAAGGCTGATACCTTTGCCCCGCCCCGCCAGACGATGCCCATTTCAACAAGCCAGTCTCGCACCTGTTGCCCGAAGTCGGCGTCGATCATGGCTGGCAGGGGGTGATTCGCCAGATCGACGAGGTCCACCCCCAGCCCGCGACGGTGCAGCGCCTGTGCCTGCTCGACCCCGACGGCACCGGCCCCGACGACCACCGCGTGTGAGGCCTTTTCGGCGGCGTCGGAAATCCTCCGGGCGTCTGCGCTCGTCTTGACCGTCATGATGTTGGCCAGATCGCGCCCGTCAACCGGCGGCACGAACGGCACGGCCCCGGTGGCGATAAGAAGCTTGCCGAAATGAACGACCTGCCCCGTCTCCGTCGCTACGAGATGCGCATCGAGATTAACAGAGACCGCGGTGGTTTTCAGGACCTGCCCCCCAGCGTCCGTGACCAGTTCGTCCCGTTTTGCGATCGTGGGCATTTCGATGAGACGCTCGATTGCATAGGGAATCGCGCAGTAGATGACCGAGTACGGCTCCGGACGCAAGATCGTTACCCGCACTTCGGGCGCAAGTGCCTTGATCGTGCGCCTTGCCTGGATCCCCACCGGGCCGCCGCCGACTATAAGAATATCTGTCTTGGTTTCAAAATCATGCATTGTCATTGGCCCTATCCTGGAGCAGAAGGTGCCCGGCATTTCCGACACTCGTGTAACATTGCGCAAACACTAAACCAGCCACCCCTCACAATGCGGCGGGCATCGCGCCGGCTGCGAAGATCCAGGACGGGATTCGCCGGCCCTCTCGGATATCTGCTCGGCCGGAACGGATTGCCTGGGCGGCGATGCTCCCGTTGCTGCCATGAACGTGGCCCGACCGTTCTCGGCAATACGCCGGGACAGGTCGCCGGCTTGTCCCATCCGAGCCGCCGGGCCATTCGGCAGGACCGTGCCGGAGTCGCGCGACGTCGCCCACCGTGGTGGCTTCTTGGGGACATGCGTCCTCACAGACGCCGCATGCTGTACATTTCACCCCGTCGATAATGGCAGCCATATAGGTTTCCCTTTTCAGTTACTGGCTTCAGCAACTCCCAGCCGAAGGCCTGCGGTGAGGGATTCTGCGGAGACTCAGAATCCTACCTTCGGGCGAGCGACAGCGCTCCCTGCGGGCAGTTCTGGACGCAAAGTCCGCAACCCGTGCAGCGCTCTTTGTCCACCCGGGCGACGTAAGTCACCCGGATGGCACCGACCGGACAGATATGTACACACAAGTTGCACCCGGTGCATCGGAGGCGGTTCACCACCGCATATCGCATCACCCGCGTGGTAGGTCCGAGTTCCTGAATGCGCCCGCGGACATCGCTCAATTGATCCTTAAGGAGCCCGATCTTGGCCTTCAACTGCCCCAGTCGCTCCTGGAAGTCCGTCCCTTCGACTGGCCGCCTCCTCATGCCATATCCTTTCAGGTAATCGTTTCTTATTGTTAGCACACTGTTTTTGCTCGCAGGCACTATTGGCCTACAGGCGGGCCTGTCCGCCTTTCAACGCTGACCACAGATTCCATGAAATCGATGCTCCGGATCTCGACATCCAGTTCGGTAACGTTGCCGGAAAGGTCGGTTACCCGTAGCCCTGCCGGCGTACGCTCAATCCAGGTGACATCTGTCAGGTTATCTTCCGGCTCATCTGTCTTCTCACCAACGAAATC
>CAYNYF010000030.1:11832-47672 GCA_964401385.1 uncultured Planctomycetaceae bacterium
CCTATCGACTCCAGGGACGGTTCGACCACGACGACAACCGCATCAACGCTCGTTTCCACGCCGCGACCGAAATGTTCCACCCCCGCCTCCATGTCCACAACGGCAACCTCATCATCACTGGTCCGCAGCTTCTTAAGGAATTCGCGGCAAAGCACGCCCATTGGGCATGCACACCCCTCAAGTGCTTGATGAATCTTTCCAATGCAGACCAAGCGCAGGCCTTCGGCTCGACAGACGTTATCTGCCGGTAGGTCGTCCGCATAGATCTCCTCCCGTGCCAGCACCGGAGTTTCCCGGTACTCCCCATCTGCCGTGAACCCGGCGCGCAGCGCCCGCTGGATGTTCTTTTTCCCGCCGGCGAGTTCCATGAGCGGGACGGGCGGCCTGTCGAACCCCAGCATCCAGTACAGACCTTCATTGGATTCGTCAGAGTCGACGACCAGAACCTCCTTGTCCCTGCGTCGGAACTCAGCCGCCAGAAGTGCCACAATAGTAGATTTGCCGCTACCGCCTTTTCCGCAGACACAGATCTTCACGGCATGTCCTTTTGGGTGTAAGCCATGGGTTCTTCCGTCACCAAGTGCTGTTAAGCCTGCCGTACGCTCCTTGCACCACAAGAGTTACCACACCCTTTCACATGCTCGGCGTGAGGACGCCGGGAAAAGGGCACTACAGTCTCTGTTAAACAGGAGTTATGGCACCTTCAACAACACTTTCCGGCCGAAGCGCCGCTAGAACTTAGAAGCACGGCTGCTCCTTGCGGGTTGTTGCGTATGCTCCTATAAGACCGCTCAAAGTTACAGAGTAAGATTGAATAGGCGTTCAACTCCTCGGCGACCTCTACTCCCCGGTCCTGGTACATCTTCCCCATATCGAATATCTGGCCAATGCCAAATCCGAATCGAGACGCATTCTTCTCGACGACTTCGATAAAGGGCTCATTCCTCTTCCGACTCTGTGCGCTGAACAATATTCCCTCTGCCATTCCTCGTCTCCTATGCCACATTGCCGCAGGGAGTGAGTTTATGCCTTCGCATATCTATGTCCTCACTGATCGTGCGGCCTTACGGAGTTACCTTGCATTTCTCAGTTCGGACCTTACACCAAGCAACGGAGCGCCTCGGTATTTCGGCCGTCCCGGCGGCCACTGCCCCGCATTCCGAGGACTCCGTCGCAAGTATTTGTCGTAACGTGCACATGTGGCTCTCCGTACAGGCTTCGCAACTACGTTCCAGCAGGCGCAGCGGGCTTTGCTGCGTATATGTGCGAGCACGTGTCCGCAGTTGCTTCCGCTCCACGATCTTCAACCCGGAGCATGCGCACTTCGTAGCCGAATTGGCGTAGATAGCCTATCACGTCATCCGCTGATTGCCCAAGCTCATTGAGATACCCGTGGTGGATTTCACAGAAGATCTGTGGCGCATGCTTCTCCAGGACAGCTTTCGCGCCCTCCAAGACGAGTAGTTCACTACCTTCGCAGTCGAGGTTGAGAAGATCAATTCTGTCGATTTTCTGGACGATAAGGAATTCAGTTACGGTCGTGGCCTCCACCCAAAGTGTCTCTCCTCCCGTTGCTGGTGTTATGCCACTTCCTCCACCCTCACGTTTGTAGAATCGGATACGTCCTGTTTGATTGCTTAACGCCAGCCTGTAGGCGCTTACGTTGTTGGCCCCGTTACGGGAGAGATTATCCATAAGTTTTGTATAATATTCGGGCACAGGCTCGAAGGCGTACAGATGCCCCGTCTCGGCAATGTTCTTGGCAATAACCACCGCAGTGACACCTGTGTTCGCGCCGACTTCCATAGCGCGCATCCCCGGCCTCGCAATTGAGCGGAGAAAGCTTATCTCTCCGCTGTGGTGGGCGTTGTTCTGAAGGCCCTTCTTGAAGTCGTCGGACTCGTAAATGAAGCAATCCATCACCGCGGTTCTCCGATATTCTTCTGCCGAGGCAAACTCCGCCCCCGTCGGCTGCAAGGCCGCGTTTGCCCTAACATGCTGTACCAGAGCCTCTTGCCAGTCATCGCTGCTCCAAACGCCGCGCTGTGGGAGGCTGTGGACCCGCGGCGTGTCAGGGCCGGCGTCCCGCTGACGCCAGGAGATCTCTCTACCTTCGGTGGGCAAGTCGCGTGCCATTACTGTCAGACACTTGTAACCCGTTCTAGTACAGACGGTTACGGTTCGCAGCAAAATAAGTCCCTCATTGCACTTGCAATCTCTGCAATCCCGCGTTAGAGTGCAACTGCAATACTGTCGGGCTGTAGGAATCCGCCCATTCGGCATTGTGTTGGAATCGAAGCGGAAGCCGCCTCGATGGTGATTCGCAGCGGCAGCCCCGCGCAAGGAAAGGCAGCAACTGGGAGAGCGGAACGATGCAGGCCGAGGTATACAAATCTATTCTGCGGTCACTATCGGAAGCGGTGTGCTCTGTGGACTCACAATGGCAAATCCAGTGCTTTAACCGCCAGGCAGAACTGCTAACGGGCATGCGTGCGCAGGATGCAATTGGCGGATCCCTAGGGGACGTCTTTCCTGCGGATGTCGGCGAAGTCTATGCGATCATCGCTACGGTAATGGACTCGGGCGGGACGGTAAGCGGCACGAGAACTCACATTGTAAATTCCCATGGCGAGGGCATCCCGGTTGTTGTGAACGCCGCTCCTATACTGGACGAAGCTCAAACGATAACAGGAGCTGTGCTCATTCTCCAGGATAACCGGGCCACTGAATTCTTCCGTCGCGAATTGCGGCAAAACTACACCCATGGCGACATCGTCACCAAGGATGGGCGTATCCAGCGCATATTGCATATGTTGCCGAGTGTGGCACAAAGCAACGCCCCGGTACTCATCACCGGCCCCACGGGGACCGGAAAAGAACTGCTGGCAAGGGCAATTCACTCCGCCAGTCGTCGCCGCGGGGGCGCATTCGTGGCGATAAATTGTGGAGCTCTTCCTGATACACTGTTAGAGTCCGAGCTATTCGGGTACAAGAGAGGTGCTTTTACGGATGCAAAGGAGGACAAGCAAGGTCGGTTCGCGCTCGCGGAGGGGGGCACGTTGCTATTGGACGAGATCGGAGATGTTTCGCCAGCCATGCAGGTCAAGCTTTTGCGCGTGCTAGAAGAACGACAGTACGAACCGCTGGGAGGCACAAAATCCATTAAGGCCGACGTCCGCATTGTCGCAACGACAAACCAGGATATGCAGGCAATGCTGGAATCAGGAGACTTTCGTTCAGATCTGTACTATCGGCTCAATGTCATCGACTTCTATTTGCCTCCTTTGGCAGAACGAACCGGGGACATCCCTCTTTTGCTGGACCATTTCATTGAGGTACTTAACACCCAAATGGGCCGCAATGTGAGGCGCGTATCGCATACGGCGATGAGCTGCCTCATGAGATATTCGTACCCGGGTAATGTTCGTGAACTACGTAACATTGTGGAGCATGCCTACGCGATATGTACTGGGGACGCGATTGATCAGGATTGTTTGCCCTCTCGTGTTCTTAGCTGTTCGGCGCCACGGGGGCCTGAGCCTATGAGGCAGTTCGCAGCAGTGCCCCTTCGGAGAATGTCGACGAAAGAGCAGCGTCAAATGATCCGAAGCAGTCTCTACGCTCACAACGGCCACCGAGCAAAGACGGCCGACGCATTGGGGATAGACAAATCCACCCTTTGGCGAAAGATGAAGAAGCTTGGCATTGAGTATGTAAGCCGGAGAGATGCTATACGGCCTCGCACAAATAACAGGACATAATCGCCCTGATGTGATATACTACAGTAGATTAGACACGGAGGTCTGCCATGCGTCCACGTAGATTGAGCCTGCATCCGATGACGGCGAAGAAGTTCCTGCGACTCAGGTGTGAGGCCGAGGGGCACCGGGCCTAGCGCGTCGCAAAGCGGATTCACGCCGTGCTCTTGAACAATGACGGCTACGCCAGCGGACAGATTACGGGGATGCTCAAAACGCCGCGATCCCATGTCAGCGAGTGGCTGAGGAACTACGAGCAGTTCGACTATGATGGACTGCTCGAGGGTGTCGCCCTGGCCGCCCTCCGGCGATGACGCCGGCAAACGAGCAGACGTTGGAAGATATCATCGACAGTGGGCCGCTGGCCTATGGCTATCTATCGGGGGTGTGGACGGCTCCGATGATTGCCCAGGTGATTCACGAGCAATTTGGCGTCGCCTATCATCCGGGGCATGTGTGCCGACTTCTGCATCAACTGGGCTTCTCCGTGCAACGACCCAAGCGCAAGCTGGCGCGTGCCAACGCCCAGGAGCAGGACCGCCGGCACCGCCATACCTATCCCAATCTAGAAAACACGCCCGAGCGCAAGGCGCGGCGCTGATCCATAGCGACGAAGCCTCCTTCCGGCGGGATTCTACGCTGCACGCGACGTGAGCGAGGCGCGGGATCGTGTTCCGCGAGCGGTTCACGGCCAAGGTCTTCGTGGAGTTCCTTCGCCGGCTGGTCAAGCAGGCGGGGCGAAAGGTGTTTCTGATCGTGGACGGCCATCCGGTGCACCGGTCGCGCAAGGTCAAGCACTCGCTGGCCGAGCACGCCGACGAGACGGGCTGGCGGGTCAACGTGACCGCCTAGCGGCTGTGGTGCTTCGCCAAGAGGCTGCGACGGCTGCTACGCTACAGCATCCACCTGCGGAAACGCCCGGACTTCTCGCCGGCCATGCATGCCTCCCGCATTCGCCGAATCGACCAGCGCCTGATCGCGCTGGCCGAGGCGACCTACGTCAACGCCGACGCCGCCCGCCTGGGCAGGCGGCTCTCGAAGCACCGGGATGAGCTGTTCACGTTCCTGGATCATCCGGACGTCACGTTCAACAACAATCTGGAGGAGTGCCGCATGGCAGGAGCGCCCGCCGCCCGAGCGTGAGGTCGCGGCTTCGACCACGCCGTCGCAGGGACCAAAAGGGGGACCAGCAAACGCGGGGGTGACCAGATCGGTGTCGGAAGGCAGGTCACCTCGGCGACAGGTTGACCATCGCAGGCAAGACCCATCGCCAATGCATACAAAGGCGCGATCGCCGTATCTCTTGAACGCGTCGCCAGTAGCGAAACAAGGCGCCCTCCGGCAACTCTTGTCACCGGAGGGCACTTGTCCAACATATCGGGGCGGCGGGATTTGAACCCGCGACCTCTTGACCCCCAGTCAAGCACGCTAAACCAAGCTGCGCCACGCCCCGAGCATCTCACTCCGACCGATCGTTGCGGTCCCAGAACAAGCAACGATCAGCCAAACCGGCCGGTCAGACAGTATCGGCCACGACCAACAAGCATTATAAGCTGAACGGCCCCTATGGCAAGGCCGGCTTTCGGCTCATGCGGAACTTGCTTTTCGCCAATGCGAGAGTTTCCTGCACCATCGCCGGACGGACGAGGTTCAATATATAAGACCTCCGACAGAAAGGACGGCGACGGCCGCTGCCAGCTCCGCGAATGACCGCCTCGGCGATTACCGTGTGACCTTGAAGACCCGCAGGCCAATGGGTTTGAGCGGAGGCAATCCTTCCCGGGCGCGGAGGCGGCCAAAGGTCTTGGCGCCGTCGGGCCCGGCCGAGACGCATACCGGATGTTTTGCCGAGACCAGCGTGGTCCGGCCCCAGCGAAGGTAGGTTCCCTCGCCGAGCACGTAGCCGATCACTCGCCCATCCTTGACGCGGACCATGGCCATCAGGCCGTCGGTAGCCAGCGGGCCGGCAGAGAGAGCCGCACCCGCCTGAACGCGGTCCTCTTCCGACTGCCAGGCCACGCGATCGGCGCTGCCGTCCGGGAAGCGTACGGTCACCGCGCCGGCCGACGGGCCGGAACACCCCACCGCCTGCGGCAGGATGACCGGCTTGGCCGCGGCGTCCTTTTCGAGCGTGGCCAGGGCGGCGTATCGCACTCGGACGCCGCGCTGGCTGACGGTGATTCTCTTCAGAGTCGCCGGGCGTCGGCGTCCAATCTGTTTGACCTGCTCGATGGTCACGCCCGGCTTGGCCGGGTGGAGGAAGTGGATGGCGCAGCGGCCGGACTCCGCCGCGATCACGAGCGGATCGTCCGACGTGCCGGAGCCGGTTATGGGCAGGTCCGGGGCGTGCCAGAGCCAGTCGTACCGATGTTCGGCGCCGCGGTATTGGATGTCGTCCACGACCAGCACGTAGGGCGTCCGGCCGTGCTTGACGAACAGGCAGGCGCGCTCGGCCCGAATGGCCGGGTTGCTGTTGAGAATGGTGTTGTCGCGGTAGGACCACTTGGCGTCGCCGCGGACGTAATCGGCAAACGGCCCCAGCGCCAGGCCCACCAGCACGCCCTCGGTGGAGTTATCGTCGCCGCAGGAGTTGGTCTTGTCATGGGCGGGCCAACCGCCGCCGTCCACGGTCACCAGGTTGTGCTCGAAATCGACGCCCTGATGCTCATGGCCATACGGATACAGGGACTCGTGCGTGGCGAACAGCGTCCCGAAGCCGCCCAGCAGGAACGAGTTCATGTCGTAGTGCTGATGGTTGCATTTCTCGAAGCGGGTGACGAAGGCAAAGAAGGCCGCGTCGGGATCGTCCCATCGACTCCTGCCGAAGACGTATCCGGCCCGGTTCGGGGAGACCTCGAAATACTTGGACGTGGGCAGGCCCGCCTCGGCGGGGCTGGCGGGCGGCACGTTCAGCGGATACCAGAGGTACGTGATGAGCGGATCCAGCCGACGGACATCGGTGTGCGTTCGCCAGGTCCACAGGCCGGCCGCATCGGCGGTCCGCCCCAGGCCCAGCAGGTACTCGGCCGCGAAGGTGCGTCTGCCATACGAGGTGTTGTCCCCGATGGGGGCGCAGCCGCCCCCCGGCATCCACTGATACATCAGGTATTGCATCGCCCGGGCCGCTCCGGACGCACCCAGCAGGTCATCCCCGCCCGCCCGGCGGACGGCCTCCGCGAACGGAGCCACGTAGCGCAGGCCGACGATCGCATAGTTGGGCCCCTCCCAGCAGATACCCGACGGCCTCCAACTGACCGGGAAGAAGTTCTGCCCGATGCGGCGGGCGGCCTCCCGATACCACGTCTGCGTCATGGGATGGGCCGCCTCGGCGCGGATGGCAAGCGCCAGAAAGCCAATGCCAGCGACGGGAATGGCCCCGCAGTTGTACGAGGCCTCTCGCCACCACTGCTGTTCCGTGTGGTTGAAGGCGGCCTCGCACCACCGCTCGAGCAAAGGCAGAATCTCCGCCCGCTGGGCGGGCGTCAGCCTTCCGTAGAGCCAGTCCCAGCCCAGCGCCAGCGCCCGCAAAGGCGCGGCGTGTCGGTGGAAGTTGGCGCTCTTGTAGTACTCGGCCGGATCGGTACGCTCCAGAGCAGCCCGCATGAGGCCGATGGCGCGGTCGGCCATTCGCTCGTCGCCCTCAATCTGCCAGACCAGGGCGCGGGCCTCCAACTGCCTTGCCCAGTTTCTCCGGTCGTCCGGCGCCTCCGCCAGCCGAGAGAGCTTCCCCCAGCATTCGGCCAGCAGCGGGTCGCCCTGTTTTCGTTTGCCCAGAGAGGAAATCTCAGTGCGGCCGAAGAGCAGAAACGGATGGGATATCGCGCTGGCCGTTTGGCCGGCCCCGCCGACGCGCAGTGGGCCCTGGCCGGAACAGCCTCCCGCCAGGAGCATGATCATCAAGCCGTATAAGACCGACCGTGTGGTCCGAGCCATCTGCCATCCCTCAGCCGGACTTCGCCAGCCCGGCGCTATTCGAAAGTGACCATGCCATATGCCGCGGTATTCCTGCTTGCGTCGGAGTCGCCAGAGAGGACCATGCAGCTTGTGGCCCCCCTGTTTTCGCCGTCGCGATCGTTAACCATGATTTCCATCCGGAGCGTTTTCCCGGGCGCCGCCCGGAAGCCCTTCGCTATGGCCGGAAAGGGAATCGCCAGCTCGAAAGTGTATCCGCCCGTGCGCGCCCGACAGGCCACCTGAACGGCGGCGGCGAGGGCCTCATCGGTCGGATTGGCATTTACCACGGGTTCGGCGCCTTCGGCCGGCACGGGAATCAGCAGTTGCCTGCACGGACCGGTCAGGCGACCGTCCTGTTCCGCCGGCGGGCGCGGGTCCCAGAAAACTTCGATCCCGTCGCGATACCAGCTCTGCTCGGCTTCCGTCCAAAGCGTCTGGTCCGTCACGTCGACGGCCACGTACAGGTTCTTCTGGTCATAGCCGATACGCGTGCTGAAGGAGCAATCTTCCGGCCCGGTCCAGGCGTCGGGATTGTCGCGGACCTGCCAGCGTGCGGCGGTGGCGGAGGCGGGCGTCTTGGCCCAGTCGTCAAGCTTGCCGTCCACCTTGATCTCCCGGACGCGATGCCCGCGCAAGGACTGGGCAACGGGCAAGGACAGCTTGCGCTTTCCCTTGGCCTGTTGGCCGGCGTAGGTGAACTGGAAGTCCACCGCCAGAACGGGCGGCGCCAAGTCCGCCCCGACCGAGCGGACGCGATAGGTCTTCCGTGCCGACTTGCCGGCGCCGACGGCCAGCGCTTCGGACTTGGGGAGGCCTCCGGCGAACCACTCGGCCGGGCCCGTCCAGCTCAGCAGGTACTCGGCCTTCGTATCGGTCGGGTTGCTCAAATGCAGCGTGACCTGCCCGCCGGCGCGGGTGACCGAGGTCAGCCGCATGCCCGCCGACACCGCCCGCACGCGCTTGGGAACCGCCCGGCTGATGAAGTCGTGGGCGAGGACCTCCCCCAGCGGGATGATGGCGACGCTCGGCCGGCCGTCGCTGACGGCCACGTGGGCGAACATCCTGAACGCGCCTTCCTCGCGCTCCACCGGCGGGGTCGTCGTCGCCGTGGGCCCGAGCACGAAGAAGGGCACGCCGTCTTCCAGGTCATAGCTGAGCGTGTGATAGTGTCCCGAGAATACCGTGGTCTTCGACGGATCGAGCATCTTCCGTAGGCGCTGCCACTGTTGGCCGCTATTAAGCGGGTGATGCAGGAACAGGAATACGTGCTTGGCAGCGCGGGCGGCGGCAAGATCCGCTTCCAGCCACACCCACTGGGCATCGGCGATGTCCCGGACCGCGTTGACGATGGCAGTGCTGTCGAGGACCACGAAGTGGCAGCCGCGGTAGTTGAAGGAATAGTAAGGCCTGCCGTCCCGGCCGTGCAGGCGGCGATACACCTTTCGGCAGACGCCGTAGGCGACATCGTGGTTGCCCGGACAATAGAAAAAGGGCGCGTCGAGCTTGCGCGTCAGCTCGTCGAATTCCTTCCACTCGGCCACGACCTCGGCCTCTTCGTCGCGGTATCCTTCCACCAGGTCGCCGATGCACATGACGAAGTCGGGCTTGAGACGGTTGACCTCCGCCACGGCCTGGGCCCACGCCCCGGGCTCGTGTCCCCCGGTGCGGTCGGACATGACCACAAACCGGAAGGCGTCGGCGGCGTTGACGGCCGATCCCTTCCAGCCGGCTGCCCTGCTCAGCTCGCGCGGCGTGGTGAGGTCGCTTGTCGGCCGGCCGATGCAGCCAGCCACAGCCAATGCAGCTACACAGACCCCGATCAATGAAATCTGACGCATGCGCTGACCTCCTTGCGCTGAGGTGGCGAAGCAATGTGTCGCACTCTCTGAGATTTCCGAAGCGCTCCTCGCTCCAGGCTCAGCGAGGACATGCGGCTATCTTAACGGAACTACAGGATGGGTCAAGCCGGACGCTCGCGGCCGGTCTGGACCGATCCTCGCCGGCTCGGCTCTATCACGCCCCCGTCGGCCAGCTCAAATCGCCTCTATCCCACGGGCGAATGATCTGGTCGTGCTGGCCGAAGAAGAATTCGTGTCCGTGCGCCCTGGGGCAGTACCACATGCGTTCGGCGATCTCCCGGCAGGCGCGCATCTCCTCCAGCGTGGCCAGGCGGGTGTTGTCGAGCGCGTGGAACCACAGGCCCATCATTCCGTCGATCACGACCTGGCCGACGGGCGTCTCCACCAGTGTGGCGCAGTGTCCCCGCAGGCCGAGGCTGTACGCGCGAAGGTCAAGGTCAAAGTGCGGGGCGATCTTCTCGGCCAGCATGGCCGTCAGTCGGGCCGTGTCGCCACAGAAGCACCCGCCCAGCCGAGGGATCGCCTCGACCGCGACCTGCCCCGAAATACGAGACCAGGAGCTGGAGTGACGGGTGACCTGCGGGTGATACACCCACATCGCGGCCGCACACAGCGCGTCGTCCCAGCGGCCGAAGCGCTTGGCCAGCATCGCCGCCACGTTGTCCGGCCAGTCCGGCTCGAACAGGTCCAGGTGGGCTCGGGCGGACGGGTCTTCCAGGCAGAAATCGGAAACAGCGCCCTGGCGGGTGGTCCGCGGCCGGTAGTCCGGCAGGCGGGCCAGGATGTATCGTCGGAACTTGTCCACGAAGTCCGCGTCGCCCGGCTCCGGCCGCGGCGGCGGGGCGCCGCCCGAGCCATATCGTTCGCGGACGATGATCCCGGCGTCAAAGCCGAACGGGTACAGCCCCGACCACAGCGGCCGGCCGGCGCCATCGACGAAAGTCAGCCGCAGCCGGGCGATGGTCAGAAGGTCGTTGGCCCACTTGCCGCGATGGGGAAAGACCACGGGCACGCGAACATCCAGCCGGTCGCCGCTCGCCCGCCACGTCGCCGGCTCCTGCCGCTGTTGGCTGTCGCCGGGGAGTATTGTCTCGGCGCGAACTTGTCCGGAGTCCGGGCAGGCCGGCCCGGTCGTCGCGTGTATCGTCAGCGACGTGGCCTGGCCGCCCCAGGCCGGCTCCGGGATTTCAATCGCATCCACCCGGACCGGCGGCGCCGCCGAATACAGATCGCCAAATCCGAGCGGGGCATCGCCCGCCCCCTCCTCCTCTTCCGGCCAGCGGAGCGAATCAGAGATGCACTCGGCGTGGAAGCCGACCTTGGCCTTCATCCCCGCGACGGTCTGCCCTTCGGGCCAGACGGCCCCGGCCGGCACCCGCAGCCGGGCGCGGAAGCGATTCCCGTCGAGCTGCTCGAAGCGCCCCTCGGCTTCGGGCGGATCGTCCAGCGGTTTTGCCAGCCTGTCGCCGGGCTCCTCGCCGGGCAGGGCCCATTCGGCCTTGCGTGTCACCTCGCCTTTGTCATCCACGGCGTACAGCCAGCGCGTGGCGTGATCGTGCCCGGGGTTGAGCAGCACGGCCAGGTGAGCGCGGTTGTACCACTCCGGATATGGCGGCCGGGCCGCCGGCCCGCCTGCCCCCGCCGCTTCGGCCGCGAATTCCACGAAGCTCCCGTGGATCGACACGGTCACCTTCGCGGACCGGCCTTCCCCGTCCGGGCCCAGGCGAAGCTCCTGCCCGTCGCCAGCCACCAAAGCAGGTGACAGCAGGCTCACAGACCACCTCATCAGCGTTTCTCCTTCCCGAATCGACCTGACCGAGCGCGCCGCAAGTGGCTTATTCTACCGCTCAGGCCCGACGCGTGCAGAGCGCGTCCCTTCGGAAACTTTGAGTGGCCCGGGCGCGATTCCAGGCCGTGGTGTGCGAGGCGCCCCGCTGGGTCCCCGGCACGTTGGTCCGACCGAGGCACCCGGCGGACTGCCTGCCGGGGCCGTTCAAGGGGGAGATCCACACAGGAATGCCCTGCTTCCACGCGCCTTCGCTTCCGCCCGTGCCCAGTCGAACGCGCCGACTGCGGAAGGGCTTCGCTGAGGAACTGGCCGGCGGAGGCCGTGGAAGCAGGCCGGTCGATGCGGCCCCGAGTCCGCGTCCGGCGAGGCGTACGGGCCGCCCGCGCCAGCCGCGTTATCGGGGCCGATTGACCTCTATGCGTAGCAGGAGACGACGGCCGAGAAGTACTGGACGACCTGTGCAGCCGAGATGGTCAGCAGCCCGTCGGAGTAATTGCTGTCCCAAGTCCGGCCGTCGACGCCCCAGGGGTTGTAGACGGTTACGGTGCCGGCGGTCACATTCACGTCCTTGACCATGTAGGCGTGCGAGCCCACGATCGGCCTGGAGGCGCTGTACCAGCTGCCCATGGTAACGGCGTGCCCGGCGGCGAGCTCATTGGACAGGAACGAGCAGAGATAGCTGCCCAGTCCGCTGGTATAGCGGGAGATCGTCGTGGCTGCCGTGACCTGCCGGCAAACGTCCGACATCCACCCGCCCTGGAGCGAGCCGTAGGAGTTGTCTCCGTAGCGATAGTAGGCGTAGGCCTTCTCCACCAGCGCCACCCACATATCGCCATCCGGCCCGAGGTCCGCGTAGGCCGGCGCGGACGGAGCCCAAATCGGCAGGTCGCCGTCGACGCGGAGGTACACCGGTGTCGTGCCGTTGTAGAACCGCACGGCAAACGTGCCATCGCCCAGCGGGGTGACCATCTGCTCGATCAACAGCGGGTCGCTCTGGGCCAGCGCCGACAGCGACGCCAGCAGGTAGCAGTCGCCCAGAGCGCCCTGGGTGATGTCGTTGTAGTCGGGGCCGTCGACGAACACCGGCTCGTCACTGAAGTTCTCGTAGCCGGTTGCATAGACCGTCAGCGTGGGGTCGCGTATTTCCTGTCCCGCGATCTGTAGCGATACGTAGTCGGAGGACCGGGAGTTGTACGTATACGGCTGGTAGAACGCGGTGATCCGATGAACGCTCGTGGCCGCGTTCTCCTCGGCGGAGACATCGGCGACTTGGTCGGTCCCGTCGAACCAGAAGCTATCCAGACCCGCTCCGCCGTAGATTCTGTCGACGCTGCCGCCCACCGTGACCAGCAGGTCGTCGCCGGCCCCGCCGTACAGCAGGCCCGCGCCCATGCCGGCGTCGAAGATCCAGTCGGCCCCGTCGCCGCCGTACACGGCCTCGGCCGCCGTGACGGAGTTCGTCACGCGGATCACGTCATCGCCGCCAAAGCCGTAGACCACCACGGTCGCGAAAGCGCCCGAGAACGGCGTTTCCCCGTCGTCGCTGACCAGAGTGATCCCCTCGGCGGTCTGATTCAGGACGATCTCGTCGGCCCCGTCGGTGCCAAGGACCAGCAACTCCATGCCGCCGGTGGTGCTGAGGGCATACCCGGCCACTTCCGAGCCGGGAAGAATCGGCATGGGCGGATCGGGGTCAGGCGTCGGGTCAGGCGTCGGGTCAGGGTCGGGCTCGGGAGGCGGAATCGGGGCGGGGGACGCCTCCGTGGTGATGTTCAGCCGGTATTGCCCCACGGCCTTGTTCTGCGCGGAGACGCTGAGGTAGTAAAGCTGCCCTTCGGCCACGTCGAAGCGGATCACGGTGCCGGGGTCGGTTTTGGGGGCTTCCACGTTGGCGGCCAGCAGGTTGCCCGCGGCGTCGTAGGCCGACACAATGCCGTCCAGGATCTCGCGCCCCCAGCGTGCGAGCACGACCTGCATCGTCCCGGTCTTGGTGGCGACGAACTGCATGACGTCCACATCCGTGCCGGTACCGATCTCTCCACGGACGCCGCTCCGGCCAGAGCGGCTCAGTCGAAGCAGCCGGGCCGCTTCGAACGTGTCACCGTATCTGTCGGGTCTGGGTCGGCGAGTCGCAACGCGCAGGGCGTACTTGCCGGTGGCGCCGTCGGCGGCCGCTTTGACCTTCACGTAGTAGACCTGACCTTCAGTCACGTCCAGCGAAACGCTTTTCCGGCCGTCGGCCGTCTCCGCTTCCGCGTTGGAGGTCAGCACGCCGCCTTCAGCATCGTAGACGGTGAGTTTGCAGTCGACCTGGTGCCATCTGGAGCGGGGGAATTGACCGACCGTCATCCTGCCGGTCCTGGTCGCCACGACCCGGACGACGTCGACGTCGTCGGCGTAGTCGATCGTCCCGCGCAGGCGTCCGGCGCCCCCGCGGCTCAGGGCGACCGTATCGGCCTCCTCGAGGCTGTCTCCGTACTCGTCAATGAGCGTGGTCTGGAGCTGGATCCGATAGTCCCCGGCCGTCCGGCCTCGGCTCTGGGCGCGAAGGTAGTAGGTCTGCCCGGGGTCGAGGGTATAAGATATCTGGCTGTCCAGCGTGCCGCGATAGGCGTTGTTGTTCCCGCGGATGTATCGGCCCCTGGCGTTGCAGAGCCACAAGTAGGGATCGATGGTGCCACCCTCTGCCAGCATGTCGACAATGAAGCTGCTGGTGGCCTCGGTGGTGAACTGGTACATGTCCACCTCTCTGGGCAGGACGACACTGCCGGAGATATCCATCTGGGTGGGGGTGGCAACGTTGATCGCCGTCGCAGATTCCAACAGCTGCGAGAGGGTACTGAGCAGGAGACGCGGTTCGAGCTGCTCCAGCTTCGGTATAGGACTGTTTCTGTAACCCATGCTAGCCTCGGTGGTAACAGAAGGAAGATTGACCCCTGCGACCTCCGAGGCAGCAGCAAGACAGCCGGGACCACCGCATGCATCGTCCCGCTCTTGGAACGTACAATCCGATCTTGACTTAGGCAAAAATGGCTGGCGGATTCTCGCCGGTGGCTTATCATTTCGGGCAGGCCCCCCAGGCCGCCCGGCCAACTGCCGGCGCCAAAATGGCCGGCACGGCCTCAAACGGCAGGCGTCTTGCGTTTGGGGCCATCGGGGGTCGGCCCGGTATGATGTACCGGCCGATCAAGAGGAAGCTGCGGCCGGCAGGGATCGGCCCGGAATTTGTAGGAAAGGGAAAGCCAAGTGGCCCAACAGAAGACGCAGTTCCTGCCATACCTGGATCACGACCCGACTTCTGCGGTGGTGACCATCACGCCCCCAGAGCAGGCCTTCATGCACACCTACTACGACGCTTGTCCCTGGTCTCCGTCGGGCCGGTACCTCTGCTGCCTGAAGCTGCCGTTCGAGGACCGCCGGCCGGGCCCCGAGGACCGGGCGGAGCTGTGCGTCATCGACCTGGCCGAGCGGAGCATCCGCGGCGTGTGTGAAACGGCCGGCTGGGGATTCCAAACCGCGGCCCACCAGCTCTGGGGCCGGACCGACCGGTTCCTGTACTTCAACGACAAGCGCGACGATGCGCCGGTGGGCGTCCGGCTGGACCTGGAAACCGGCCAGAGGAAGTATCTGGACGGGCCCGTCTGGCAGATCCACCCGGAGGAAGGCTTTGCCGTCTCCCCCTGCCTGATCCGCGCGAACCTGACCCAGCCGGGCTATGGCGTTTCCGTCCGGCCGGAGCATCAGCTTGTCAACACGGCGCGGGCCGACGCGGACGACGGGCTGTATCGGATCGACCTGACCACCGGCGCCAGGAGCCTGCTGGTGAGCCTCCAGCAGGTCTGGGAGGTCATCCCGGACAGCCGCGACCTGGACGGCACGGTGCTGTACGCCTTCCACGTCAAGTTCAACCCCCAGGGCACACGACTGCTGCTCGTGGTCCGCGCCAGGCGCGACGATGGCAAGTTCTCGCCGATGCTGCTGACCTGCCGGTCGGACGGGTCGGATCTGCGGGTGATCGTGCCGCATCGGCTCTGGCTTCGCGGCGGGCATCATCCGATCTGGCACCCGGACGGTCAGAAGGTGCTGATGAACCTCACGCCCGGCCGGACGGGAATGCGCTTCTGCCTGGTGGACGCCGAAACCGCCCAGTTGGAGGTGCTCGTGGATGACCCGCCGGGGTCGGGCCACCCTTCCATTTCGACCGACGGAAGGTTCCTGCTGACCGACGTTACGCGCGAGGACGCCGGAATCCGCACGGCCGCGATTGGGTTAGTCGACCTCCGGGAGCGAACCTCCCCGCCGGCCGGCAGGCGGGCCTGGCGCGAGCTTTGCCGGGCCGAAAGCCCCGGCGTCGGTGGCTCGCCCCTCCGTCGCGACGCCCACCCCGTCTGGGACCGCCAGTGCGGGCGGATCTGCTTCCTGGCCGCGCCCCGCGGCAAGAGGCAGTTGTTCCTGGTCGATCCCAACCTGCCGCCGGGGCAGGTGCCGGAGTTCTGACCGCCGCACGTTCAGAATTGCCTGCTGTCGCGGGACGTAACGCCAGATGAAACCGAGCAAAAAGGCATTTCCCAAGGCCGACGGATACCGGGGCATCTGGTACTACAACCAGCCGTCCGCCGACGAGTACAGGTACAAGTACAGCGGCGGGCTGGGCACCTACTGCGCCAAGCACATCCCGCTGGCCTGGCACGCCGAGCAGGCAGGCAAGACCTTCTTCTGTTACGGCGGCGTGCCGGCCGGGGAGAACCGGCTGCTGCACATGGTCTCGTATTACGACCACCGCACCGGGCTGGTCCCGCGGCCAACCATCCTGCTGGACAAGGGCACCGACGACGCCCATGACAATCCCACGATCATGCTGGACGAGGAGGGATATTTGTGGATCTTCTCCAGCGCTCACGGAATCGCCCGCCCGGCATACATCCACAGAAGCGCCGAGCCGTATTCGATCGACGCCTTCGAGCCGGTGACGACGACGAACTTCTCCTACCCACAGGCCTGGCACCTGGGCGGGCGCGGGGTCCTTTTCCTTCACAGTCGGTACGTCGAGGGGCGGCGGATGCTGTATTGGATGACAAGCCCCGACGGCCGGCAGTGGACCCGGCCGCAGTGGCTGGCGGGAATCTGCAACGGGCACTACCAAGTCAGTGGCCGCTGCGGGGACAAGGTCGCAACGGCCTTTAACTACCATCCGGCCGAGGGGGCGAACTACCGCACCAATCTTTACTATCTGGAGACCCGCGACTTCGGCAGAACCTGGCGGACCGCAGACGGCAAAGCAGTTGAGACACCCCTGCACGACGTGCACAGCCCCGCGCTGGTCCACGATTTCGCCGGCGAGGGGCTGCTGGTCTACCTCAAGGACATCAACTTCGACGCCGAAGGCAGGCCGATCATCCTGGTCGTGACCAGCAGGGGGTACGAGGCCGGCCCCAAGGCCGGACCGCGGAGGTGGACCACCGCCCACTTCAACGGCAAAGCCTGGGAGATTCGCGGCACGATCGCCTCAGACAGCAACTACGACACGGGCTGCCTCCACGTCGATGGCGGCTGGCGGATCATCGGCCCGACCGAGCCCGGGCCGCAGCCGTACAACCCAGGCGGCGAGATGGCTTTGTGGAGGTCCTCCGACCAGGGAAGAAGCTGGGTCAAGGTTCGACAGATCACCAGCGCCAGCGAGTTCAATCACACCTACGCCCGAAGACCCGTGGCCGCCCACGCGGAGTTCAACGCCTTCTGGGCGGACGGCCACGGCCGGCGGCCGTCTGATTCCCGGCTGTACTTCTGTGACGCCGCCGGGCAGGCATACCGGCTGCCGTTCCAGATGGCCGACGAATTCGCGGCCCCCGAGCCGGTGGGCTGAACCGGCCGGCGGACACCAATTCCGCGGACGCTCACTGCCGCACGGACACGCCCTTCGCGGCCAGGTACTGCTTCATCTGGGCGATGGTGAACTTGCCGAAGTGGGCGATGGAGGCCACCAGCACCGCGTCGGCGTGGCCTTCGACGATGGCCTCGTGAAGGTGCTCCAGCTCGCCGGCGCCGCCGGAGGCGATCACCGGCACAGTCACCGCGTCGGCGATCGCCCGTGTCATCGGGATGTCATAGCCGGCCTGGGTGCCGTCGGTGTCCATACTCGTCGGCAGGATGGCCCCGGCCCCCAGGGCTTGGACCTTCCCGGCCCATTCGACGGCGTCGATCCCCGTGGGCTCGGTGCCGCCTCTGACCACTACCTCGAAGCCCGACGCCAGCTCGGCGTTCTTGCGCGTGTCGATCGCGACCACGACCTTCTCGCGGCCGAACTCGACCGCCGCGGCCTTGACCAGGTCCGGGTCTCGCACCGCGGCCGTGTTCATCGAGACCTTCGAGACGCCGATCTCCAGCAAATCGCGGATGTCCTGGAGGCCCTTGATCCCGCCGCCGACCGTCAGCGGCACCGAGATCCGCTCGACGGTCCGCCCGACCGCGTCCATCAGCGTCCTTCTGTTCTCGACGGTGGCGGTGATGTCCAGAAAGACCAGCTCGTCGGCGCCGGCTTCGCTGTAAGCTGCGCCCGCCTCGGCCGGGTCGCCGAGGTCCTTCAGGTCCACGAAGTGAATGCCCTTGACCAGCCGACCGTCCTTGACGTCCAAACAGGGGATGATTCTGCGATAGTCCATCGGCTGCTCCTTCGATCCTGGATGTCTCTGTCGGCTTGAAAGTCCGGGCGTTCGCCTTCATCATACCCGCAACGTCACGCCGTGAACAAGATGCGTCTCCCGCACGCGCTTATGGTATAATGGGCGCGCCAAGGCATCGAGAAAGGCATCGGGTCTCCCCCTTCCCGGTGCCTTGAGTTCTTGAGTTCTTGGTGCCTTGGCTTTCTTTTACTTCCAACAACAACACACACTACAGGGAGGGAATGGGTGTTGTTGGGTGTGGTCGGTAGTCAACAATTCAAGAACTCAAGAACTCAACAAATTGCGTAGGCCTTCGTGAGTTCTTGCCCCAGGAAGCGTCTCAAACCAACAATCCTTGTCCACTGACGGGGCGGGAGGAACCAACCAAGGACGGCCCCGACCACTGGATAGACGCCCTACGTTACCTCCTGGTGGGTCTTCACGGATCGTCGGCCTTTGGCCACGTATTGAGACATCCGGCTCAACCTGGGGCAAGGGATCGCCCTTCCCTTGGCGAATACGAGGCGTCTCATACGCGGGAACTGCCGACCGCCGGCGTAGGGGTGGTCGGGGCAGTGGAGAAGCTGCTGGCATAATCAGGCAAGGGCACATCTGCCCTACCGTGTGATCTTGAGTTCTTGATCCCTTGGCGGACGGGACGTTGATATTCCATCCTCGCATCGGCGAGCGGGTGCTGGTGTTCCCGTATGCACCCATCGTATCCGCGCGCTGCTCGTCAGTGAAAAGAAACAGAAGGTTGGGCCGACTCATCGCTGATTCCCTTGCGCCGGAACGGCGCCTCACCTTTCCGGCAACATCCTATTCGCTCCAGCCACCGTGGACAATGAAACTTGCGCGTCCGGTCGGCGCGGCGGCGACGATGGCTTTTCCGCCTTGACAGCCTAAGCTGTCGGCCTAGTGTGATGGCAGCGGCATCAGCGCGGCGGTTCGGTTCCAGGAAGGAGTTATGCCCGTGCAGCAGTTGCGCATGGTCAATCCGGATCCCGGTTCGGCCGGTCAGCCCCGTCCGCCCGAAGACGAAGTTCCACCCGCGCCCCGGCCAGAGGTCAGAGGCGGCGAAGGCAAGGCAGCTCGACCGTGTCGCCGGTTCGCACCTGCCAGCGCCGCAGCGCCTCGCCCAGCTCCTTCATGACAGGCCGTGACTGGCTCGCCCCGGCCAGGTTGGCCGTCTCCAGCGGATCGTCATTGAGATTGTACAGCTCATGCTCGCCCGCGCGCGAGCAATTGAACTTCCAGCCGGAGGCCGTAATCACGGTCCGCACGGGGTCTTCTGTCGCGTCGACAAACTGCCGGCGAGTGGCTATCTCGGCCAGGAAGTCGGGGTACTCCTCGTTACTGGCGAACCTCTTGATACCGCTGTCGGGTCCGTTCCATTCGATGCACACGTCCTCTCGGACGGTTCGGCCGTCGCCGGTCAGCATACCCCTGAGAGTCTCACCTTGCAGGTGCGATGGGGCTTTCTGCCCCATCAAGTCCAGCAGCGTCGGCACCAAGTCGACCTGGCTGACAGGCGCGGCAACCCGCCGGCCAGCGGCCTGTCCCGGCAGGCGCATCAACAGCGGCACCCGGACGGCCTCCTCGAACATGAGGCTCTTTGCGATCAGCCGATGAGACCCCATCATGTCGCCGTGATCGGAGGTGTAGACGATGATTGTGTTACGCCAGAGGTCGCAGTCCGCCAAAGTCTTGAGGATTTGGCCAACGTGCGTGTCCACCAGGCTGCACAGCCCCCAGTAATTGGCGATCGCCCTTCGCCAGTGGTCCTCGGTTTTCAAGGGCAGGCCGCTGCTGCCGCGTTCGTAATAGTACCTTTGCAGCAGCCGAGCCTTCAGCGGCTGGCTTTCCGTCACCCCGGCGGAGAAGTTCGCCGGCAGGTCTACGTCAGCGGGGTCGTACTGACTATCCCGCGGACCGAAGAACGGCATGTGCGGCTCGAGGAAATTCACGAACAAGATGAATGGACGGTGCCTATTCTGGCGTATGAAGCGCGAGGCCGTCCCGGCGAGGAACGCGGGCTTGCTGAATTCCTCGTCAAGTCGAGCGGTCTCCGTTCGGGCGAAGACCTCCCCGCTGTCGGGGCGAAAGCCTTTCTCGATCAGAAAATGGTGGTAGCTTGAGCGGGCGTTGGGGTCTCTTGCCGCCGAGTAGTGCTTGCGGTACATGTCCTCGATGCTGACCCAGTCATCGAAGCCGTGCTGGGCGAAGATCTCATCCCCGAGGTGCCACTTGCCATGGTAGCCGGTAGCATAGTCGCCGTCGGAGATCATCTCCGGCAAGCACGCAACGTCGCCGGGCAAGGGGACGTTGTTGGCCGTGCAGCCGCAGGTGTGGGGATACAGGCCGGTCAGGATCGTGGCCCGCGACGGGGTGCACACCGGCTGGGTAACGTAGGCCCGCTCGAAGATCGTGCTCTGCCCCGCGAGGCGGTCCAGGTTCGGCGTGCGGATCCTGGTGTTCCCGTATGCACCCATCGTATCCGCGCGCTGCTCGTCAGTGAAAAGAAACAGAAGGTTGGGCCGACTCATCGCTGATTCCCTTGCGCCGGAACGGCGCCTCACCTTTCCGGCAACATCCTATTCGCTCCAGCCACCGTGGACAATGAAACTTGCGCGTCCGGTCGGCGCGGCGGCGACGATGGCTTTTCCGCCTTGACAGCCTAAGCTGTCGGCCTAGTGTGATGGCAGCGGCATCAGCGCGGCGGTTCGGTTCCAGGAAGGAGTTATGCCCGTGCAGCAGTTGCGCATGGTCAATCCGGATCCCGGTTCGGCCGGTCAGCCCCGTCCGCCCAAAGGCATCGTCCTGGGTACGTATCGGGCCGGAGACGAGCAGGCCTGGGCCGACATCGTCAACACGACCGACATGGGCGGCGACTACGACGTTAGCAAGGTCCGCCAATCGCTGACCACCCGTCAGCGGTTCGACCCGGAAGGTCTTTTCTTCGCCCGCGACGGCGGGACCGGCCGGCCGCTGGCGACGGCGTGTGCGTGGTGGACCGGCGAGTGGGGGCGCCTCCGGCCGACGCTGCACATGGTCGCCGGCCGGGGCGAGTCAAAAGGCCGGGGCCTGGGCAAGCTCGTCTGCCAGGCCGTGCTGGACTACTTCGCCCGCCGGGGCGAGAGGGAAGTCATCCTCAGCACCGACGACCACCGCCTGCCGGCGCTGGTGACGTACCTGCAACTCGGCTGGCTGCCGATGCGTTTCGTCCGGGGGGAAGACCACCTCGGCCGGTGGGAGGCGATCTTCGGAAAACTCTCGGGCAAGTGCGGCCCGCTGCGCTTCGCGGGGAAAGGAAGGGCGATCCCCGTGGCCGTTTTGGGCCTGGGCCGGGGCGCCGGCCTGGCGGGCTACGTGCAGGCCCACTGCGCAGGGCAGATCGTGGCCGCCTGCGACGTCGCCGAGGACGCCCGCCGACGGTTCGCCGAGCGATTCGGGCTCCGAAAGGTCGACAGCCGGCTCGAGGCCCTGCTGGACAGCTCGGCCGAGGCCGTCATCGTCGCCACTGACTGCCCCGACCACGCCCGCCCGGCCGTCGCCGCCCTGCGCGCGGGCAAGGACGTCCTCAGCGAGGTAACGGCCTTTCACACGCCCGCCGAGGGCGTTGAGCTCATCGAGACGATCGAGCAGACACGCCGGGCATACATGCTGGCGGAAAACTGCCTCTACAGCAACGCCATGTACGACCTGGCCTATCAGGCCGTCACCGGCGCCCTGGGCCGGTTGCAGTACGCCGAGGGCGATTACGTCCACGACATCCGCAGCCTGATGGCCCGCGCCGGGCAGAGACACTGGCGCGGCTGGCTGCCGCCGCTGTTCTATTGCACACACCCGCTGGGCCCCATTCTGCGAGCCCGTCAACTCGCGGCAGGTCCCCGGTCCCCGCGTGAGCGCCCGGTGCGCGTGGTCGCAATGCACACCGGCAGCAAGGTGGAAAAGACCCAAGGCGGGATCGACATGGGGGCCATGTTGATCCAGTGCTCTGACGGTTCGGCCGTGCGAATCGCCGCCGGCTTCGCCGTCAACCGCGAGCCGTCCAGCCTGTGGGTCTGCTTCTACGGGACCAAGGCATCGCTGGAAACGGACCGTTGGGAGGAAAAAGTGCACCTGTACCGGCCCGAGAACAGAGACGCCGCGGGCCCGACGTCCTACCGGCCGGCCGGGGGGGACAGGCGCCCTTATACCACTGCCGGGCACTTCGGCGCCGATCCGCGGATGATGGAATACTGGATCGAGTCCCTCGCCAACGGCCTGGTCATGCCCGTGGACGTCTACGAGGCCGCCGACATGACGATGCCGGGCATTCTCGGCCATCGATCCAGCCTGACCGGGTCACAACCGATCGAGCTGCCCGACCTGCGAGACCCGGCCGGCAGGGAGGCCTGCCGTCGCGACCGGGCCCGGCCGGACCCGGCGGACCCGACAAAACTGACCGACACATCACCGGCTTGAGGGATTGCCACACGACCTCAAGAGAGGCCGTTTCACCCGCAGGGAGATTGCGGGAAGGCCCCCATAGGGTCGCCCGTCCCTAGCAGATCCGCGGCAGCTCTTCCCCATAGGGCATTTGCACGACGCGCCGCCCGCCGGCGCGGGTGATCATTTCCACAAACGGCAACTCGGCGAGGGGCCCCACGGCGCCGATCACGGCGGCGTCGCCGGCGATATCGTGGCGCGCCAGGATTTCAACCGCCGCTTGAGCCGAATCATCGGCCACCACGGCAACCAACTTGCCCTCGTTGGCAATAGTGAGCAGGTCGAGGCCAAGCATCTCGGCCGCCGCCCTGGCGGTCGGGTCGGTGGGTATGGCCTGCGCGCGGATCTCGATGCTTCGCCCGGTCGCGGTGGACAGCTCGGCCAGCGTAGCCGCCAAGCCCCCTCGCGTCGGGTCGCGCATCCACCTGAGCTTCTCTGCCAGGTGCCGGATCAAAGACGACGCGAGGTCGTGGATCGGGGCGCAGTCGCTTTCGAGCGAGGCGGCCACGCTCAAGCCCTTGCGCTGGCACATGACGGCCAGCCCGTGTTGGCCCAGCGGCCCGCTCAGGACGACGGCATCGCCTTCCCGGACACGGTCGAAGCCGACTCTGGCGCCGGCAAGCAGCACCCCGACGCCGGCGGTGTTGATCGTCAGTCCCGGCTCGCCCCGGCGCTCGACGACCTTGGTGTCGCCGGTGACGATCGTCACGCCGGCCTCCGTTGCCGCCGTGCCGGCCGAAACCATGAGCCGGCGAAGAAGCTCAACATCCAGGCCCTCTTCCAACACCAGTGCCATGCTCAGGGCGACCGGGGCCGCGCCGCAGACAGCCAGATCGTTGATCGTCCCGCAGACGCTGAGCTTGCCGATGTCGCCGCCCGGGAATACCAGCGGGTCGACGACGTAGCTGTCGGTGGTGAAGAGCACCGGCCGACCGCCGGTGGCGACCGCCGCCGCGTCGGTCAAGGATGCGGCATTCTGACCGCCGAGGGCCGGCAGGATCACCTCGGTGATCAGCTCAGAGGTCAACTGTCCGCCGCCGCCGTGGGCCAGGACGATCTTTTCGGCCCGGCTCATGACTTCGCTCCCGCGCCCTGGTGTCGAGAGTACTTATACGCGGCCGCGCACGCCCCCTCCGAGGAAACCATGCAGGGCCCGACCGGCTCGCGCGGCGTGCACCTCGTGCCGAACAGGGCGCAGTCGACAGGGAGGCATCGCCCGCAGATGACGTCGCCGCAGCGGCAGCCGGGAAGCTCGTAATCGTCGATTTCCGGCATCTCGAACCGTCGGGCGGCATCGAAGTCAGCGAAGGTATCTTTCAGCGCCAGGCCGCTTTGCGGGATCACCCCCAATGCCCGCCAGGGCGCGTCAACGACCTCGAACACCTGATGGATGACCGCCAGGGCCTTTGTGTTCCCCTCGGCCGTTACCAGCGGATAAACCGTGCATGCCGCCGGGGCGCCCCCGGCAAGCTGCCGCAGGATTTCCAGAAGCCCGGCGAAGATCTGCTCGTCCTCAAAGCCCGCCACGACGCAGGGACGACGATGCGTATCGACGATGGGTTGGTACGCCTGGTAGCCGATGATGACGCTGACGTGGCCCGGACAGAGGAACCCGTCGATTCGCACGTCCGGTTGGCTAAGCAGCGCCTGCATCGCGGGCGGGATGAGCTTATGGGCGCAGAAGGCCGAGAAGTTCTTCAGCCCTTCGCGGCGGGCCTGCTGAAGGGCCAGGGCCGTGGCCGGCGCCGTGGTTTCAAAACCGACGGCAAGGAAGACCACTTCCTCCTCGCACCGGCGCCGGGCGAGGTCGACTGCCTCGTGGGCGGCATAGACTACCTCCACGGTGGCTCCCGCCGACCGCGCCTGCTCCAACGAACCGAGTTTGCCCGGCACGCGGACCATGTCGCCATAGGTCGCGATGATCACGTCCCGCCGCTGCCGGGCCAGATGGACCGCCCGATCTATATACGTCTGGTCCGTAACACAGACCGGACAGCCGGGTCCGCTGATCAAGCGGAGTCCTTCCGGGAACAGGTCGCGCAGCCCGCCCCGGCTGATGGCGACCGTGTGGGTGCCGCAGACCTCCATCAACTGCACGGACGGCCCGAGACGTTCGACGACAGTTGGCCAGACCTCCTGAATGCCTTCCCGGATCGTCTCGAAGCGATTCATTGACTGTCCAACTCCTGCATTTCACGCAGGATGGCAAAGGTCTCGCGAGCGTCCTCTTCGTCCACGACGGCGATGGCGTAGCCGGCGTGGACGAGCACCCAGTCGCCCACCTTGGCGTCCGGCGTGAGCGTGATGATTGCCTCGGCCGTAGCGCCGCCCAGCGAGACGATTGCCCTTTCGCCTTCGACGGTCTCAATTCTTGTCGGTACTGCTAGGCACATGGCGCCTTCTCCGTGGTACCCACTTCGGTTCAGTTGAAAAGCGATGGGCGGCCACCACCGCCTGTCCCAGCGCCACTCCGCCGTCGTTGCACGGGACATTCTGATGCATGAGCACGGCCAGACCCTCAGCGTCCAACAACCGCTTCAACCGCCGCCGCAAGTATCGGTTGGAGAAACAGCCGCCGGAAAAAGCGACGGTCCTCAGGCCGGTGGCTTCCACCGCCCGGCGGGTCGCCGCAAACAGGAAGGCGGCGACGGTATTATGGAACTTAGCCGAGACCACGCTCGTCGGCGCGGCGTCTCGGAGATCCTCGACAATCGCCCGGATCATCGGCCTGTAGTCTATCTCGAAAGGATCCGTCCCCGTCAAGACGAACGGATACTCGTCCTCCACGCCCTCGGCCGCGGCGCCTTCCAGGAGCATGGGGGCCTGCCCTTCAAACCGATTGGCCTCAGCCAGGCCGCACATCGCGGCGACGGCATCGAAGAACCTGCCCAGGGAGCTGGTCTGGGGGCAGTTGGCCCCGGCGTCGAGCTGCTCGAACAGCAGGCGCCGCCGCTCGTCGACCGCCAGGCGCCGCGCGATGGGAAGATTCTGCCCCCCTCGGCCGAAGGTCTCACGCAGCAGCGAAAGCGCCGGCCGGACTGTCTCGACCGCCGCGGCGTCCCCGCCGGGAAGCGGGAAGTACCGTAAATGCCCCAGGCGGACAAAATCCACCACCGACGTCCGCAGGATCTCGCAGCCCCAGACGGCTCCGTCGGTCCCGTAGCCCGTTCCGTCGCAACAGAGCCCGATGACTTCGTCGGTAAAGCCACACTCGGCCATGCAGGAGACGATATGCGCGTGATGATGCTGGACCCGCAGGAGAGCCAGTGCCGGCCGTCCGGCCAGTTCGCCCCTGGCTCTGCGCAGCGCGTACTCGGTGGAAAGGTATCCCGGATGAGAGTCGGCCACGATAATTTCAGGCTGTAGATCGAACAGCAGCTCCAGGTCATTGACCACGTGCATGAAATGTCGATAGTTGCGCCCGTCCTTGAGATCGCCAATGTGCTCGCTCAGGACGGCCTGCCCGGCCCGGTATAGACAGACGGTATTCTTCAGCTCGCCCCCGACAGCCAAGACGGTGGGGCCGCCTTCGCCGCCGACGCCAGGGGGCATCAAGCGCGATCCCATTTCCGACGTGTCAGAAGGACGTCTGCAAACCTCTACGGGCTGGGGCGCATACCCGCGCGCGCGCCGGAAGATCACAGGCGCTCCACACGCGTCCGCCTGGACCACGCTGTCGTCCAGGCTTCGCTGGATTTGCCGGTTGTGCAGCAGAATCGCATCGGCGATCCGGCCCAGGTGGGCGATGGCGTCCTCGTTATCCTTGACCAGCGGCTCGTCGGAGACGTTGCCGGAGGTCATCACCAGCGGCGGCAGGTTGCAGGCAAAAAGCAGGTGGTGCAGCGGCGTATACGGCAGCATGATCCCCAGCGCGGGAAGTCCCGGCGCGACGGCCTCCGCCACCCGAATGCCGGGGGCCCTTCTCCGGGGCAGGAGAAGGATCGGGCACTTCGGCCCGGTCATGAGATTCCTGGCGCCGTCGTCAAGCTGGCAGAGCTGACGTGCTTGCTCCAGGTCTTTGACCATCAATGCGAACGGCTTGGCGTCCCTGCTCTTCCGCATTCTCAAGCGGCGGACGACATGTTCGTCGTCGGCGCGGCAGGCAAGGTGGAACCCGCCTAGGCCCTTGATCGCGATGATTCGCCCGCGACGGATCAGATCTGCCGCCGCAACGATCGGCTCCTCGCAGAGGATCTGCCGGCCGTGAGAATCGGTCAGCCAGCAGCTCGGGCCGCACACGGGACAGGCGATCGGCTGGGCGTGGAAACGGCGGTCACCGGGCTCGGCGTACTGCGACGCGCACAACCGGCACATCGAGAAATCCACCATGGTGGTGTTCGGCCGGTCGTAAGGGATTCGTTTGATGATGGTATACCGCGGCCCGCAGTTGGTGCAGTTGATGAACGGATATCGATGCCGCGGATCAGCAGTGTCGAAAAGTTCCCTGAGACAGTCCGCGCAGGTCGCCGTGTCCACCGTCACCTGAGCGTCACTCAACTCTCCGCCGGCGCTGGGACGAATCTCAAATGCCTTTTCGCCGGATTGGACCGCGAGATCCTCCCGCCGAAATCGGCGGACTTCCGCCAGCGGCGGCAGTTCCCCCGAAAGACGACGGCGGAAGGCCTCCAGTTCGTCGGGGCCGCCCTGTACTTCGATCGTCGCCCCGGATGCATCGTTCACCACGAACCCGGTGAGGTTCAGCGATCGGGCCAGACGGTAAACAAACGGGCGAAACCCAACGCCCTGGACCTGCCCGGTAACGTGGAAACGACTGCGCTCCAGCAAATTACAGCCCATTCAAAAACGCTTTCCTGCTGAATTCTACGCCCCAAGCCGGCCAACGGCCATTGCCGGCCGGCCAGACGCAAGCCCAGTGTATCACCATGTCGTGCTCTTGGGGGAAAGCATTTGGCCGGCCTGCGGCAGGGCCGAAGGCCATTTGACATCTCGCGTCCAGGCCGCTACCTAGGAACTATGCGGATTCGCCGAACTGTGCTTTGGGTATTGGCGATCACCTTCCTGGCCGTGGTGGTGGCGGCGGGGATGATTTACGCCATGGCCTGCCGCATACCCCCCGCATACCACTACAGAGCCCTGACGGCCGAGGAGCAAAAGGAATCGCTGGACAGCCTTATCGCCGATCATATCTTTCACCGGTTCGGCAACAAGGCCGGTGCGGGGCTGCCCTTTACCTGGACCATCACTGCCGCCCGGGCCAACGAATACCTGGCCTCATTGGATGCGGTCGGGTCCCTGTGTGAGCCGCCGACTTACCCGAGCCTGGAGATGGAGCGCGCGGGCCTTTCCGGACCAGCAGTGGCAATGCACCAGGGCGTACTGACGTTGATGGTCCACGCCAAACGCTACGACAAGATCTTTAGCACAGACCTGGCGTTCGACTTCAACGGACAAGGAGACCTGACAGCCCGAACGCTGGCGATGCGGGTTGGCGTCATGCCCGTGCCTCAGTCTTTCCTGGGCAAGCTTCATCAACAGATCCGGCGACAGTTGGCCGAGCATCTCGCCAAGGCCGAGAAGGTCCGTGACCGACGCATAGGCCCGGTTCCCGTCGGCGATTTCGCAAAGCTCCTGCGAAACATCATTCGCATGGCGGACGGCGAATGTATTCGCCCGGAGTTGGTCTGGCCGCTTGGCAAGCATCGGGTGCGGATCGACCGGGTGGAGATTTCAGAGGGGAAGCTCAGCATCCACTTCGTGCCGGTCAGTCGTGCCAGGCCGGCGACCGCCACCGCTCCGGTTCAGCTCGGCGCGGCGCGGACTCCCCGCCCGCCAAGGGGCGGCGACGGCAGAGAGTAAAGGTCATGTCGTCGCGGGCGACCAGCCGGAACGCGTCGCGGTCGAGTACTTCGCCTCGTTCGTCTTCTGCAGCCGCCGGGGGCCCTCGCCATCGCCAGAGCGTAAGTGCATGACAAATAGCCCTGGCATCGTGTAGGATAGTACGCGCGCGGGTGAGCGAAGAAAGCAACCAAGCCGGTTAGGCCACAAGACGGGATAATGGATCATGAAAACAATACTCTTGGTTGGGGCCGTTGTTTTGAGTTGCGGAGTGATACTGCCGGGTTGTGGGTCACCAAGCCCGGCGGAGCTTGTCAAAGCCGGCATCAGTGAATTCCAGCTCGGCCGGCCGGACACAGCCAAGGAGATGCTACAGCGGGCGCTTGCCCAAGAGCCCTCCCATCCCGCCGCGCTGTTCTACATGGCCCGTATCCACCACGCCCAGAAGTCCTACGTTCAGGCGATCTACTACTATCAGTGCTGTCTGGACGCCGACCCGGCTAACCTCGAGGCGGCCAATTATCTTCGCCAGGCCCAGCAGGAGGCCGGTAGTGCCGGTGGGGCCCCGGGTGGCGCCTGACGGAGTTTTCCAACTGGTTGTGGCGGGTTTACGTTCGGCGGCCGGCCAGACCGTCTCCGGGAGCGCTCACGACTCGTCGGCGCTGGGGCTTCTGGTGCGGATTCCCCGCTATTGCGAATCGACCTGCCCCTCGATCTTCCCGTAGCCCAGGGCCGCAAGGAGCATGACCGTCAAGGCGGAGATGCGAAGGGCGGCCGTTGCGATCGCGGATTCGTGCTGAGGGTAGAACAACGCCACCACAGCGGCGACCTGCACGGCAAAGGCGGTGAGGAATTTCCTCGACGAGATTCGTTGCAGAAATGAACGCATGGCTTTGTCCTCTTGTTGATGCAGCGGCGTTAACTGGAATGCCGGCGCCGGCGAGTCGTGCTGCCGGGCCGTTAAAGGCCGAGAATCCCTCGGAGGATCGGGCCGGCCAACTCGGCCAGTTCGCCCAACAGACTCAGCTCGTTCTGGTCACGGTGATATGCGGCGATGGCCTGGCGATAGCCGTCGGTGCTCCGGAGCGACTCGACCGTCTGATCGGTCAGGCGTATCCGGTCAATCACGGCCGCCAGCGACGGATGTTCGGCGGCCCACTCGTCGAATGCTCCGCCAACGGCGGCGGCGACGGTCTCATTGATTTTCGCTTCCGTCATGGATGAGTCTCCTTTGCAGGGACATGACAAACTGCCTGGCACGTCCGGTCAGAGTGGAATGCAGGATGATCAGATCTCTCGCTAGGTCCAAGGCCTCCGCCCCGGCCGAGAGGTTGTCCAGATGCGTGACATGCGCTGTTTCCACGCGGCGCCGTTGTTCGGCAAGCGCGTCGCGGCCGATGGCGTAGCCCTTGCGGGCGGAGATGACCCAATCCGCCGTCAGCCGGACCGGTCGACCCGCCGAGTCGGCGATCCCTCCAGCCTCGACGAGCTTCACATCCGCGTCGAAAGCCGCATCCAATGCCACCTTGGTGCTTTCCAGACGCTGAAGCGCCTCGGCGTGACGGGCGGAATCGTACTGTCCGGCATCCGTCAGCGCCTCCCGCGCGACGGAGATGAGCTCCAGCGTCGCTGGCGGCGTCCCGCATCCGGGGCAGATGGCAATCGAGATCCATGCCGCCACGAGGCAAGACCACCCGAGCGACTTATGGTTTGCGACCATTGCGAATCTCCTCTCTCAGGTCCGTCAAGGCCTGGCGGACGAAATGCTGGGTTTCCGTGAATCGGGTCAGGGCCGTGGTATTGTGCTCGACTACTTGAATGACTTTGCTGAGTCGCTCTTCATCGCGCATGACGCGGTGGTGAGCTTCGTCGAGCTGCTCTTCTCGAAGTCTGCTGTTCCGGCGCTCCCACAGCCACATTGCCCCCATCATCCCGGCAACGCCGAAGCTGGCCAGATCGCCTATCACGTTCAGGCAAAACATCTCGCATACTCCTTCGGCAGATAGCGTCTAATTGGGCGGGGAGTTCAGATCGAATTCGACGACGAGGGTGCCGGAGATGACAATTGTTTCATTTCCCGTATCGCTGCGCCGGACCAGGAAGTTTTGCTCCGACCCGTCGATCATATCCTGAACGGCCGCGGTGAGAGCCGCATTTGACAATTGGCTGGTGACATCGGCCTCCAGATCCAGCGAGCCGATGAAGGACGCGTCACCGTCGCCGATCCCGCCCGGGCTCGTCCAGGCCAACGATTCGCCGGGGTCGTACTCGTTCCAGGTCGGCCGATCTCCAACGAAGTCAATCGCCCGCAAACAGTGGTAGACTTCCACTTGGCAAGTAGTATCCGCCGTCAGCTCAATCCGTGTGCCGGATCGCACCGCCACGTTCGTCAAGCCCAGGGGGGAAGAATCAGCCGTGCGGGCGATCATGAAACCGATACTACGCAGTTCGTCTTGGCCGTTGTTGGCGATCGAATCGCCGACCCATGACGTGTTCGGAAGCTGGGAAAACATCCCCGCCGAGAAGTAGATCGGCAGCCGCCAACGGCCGCGGCAAATCCACTCAATCGCCTGGCGCAGTTCATTGAAGTGGATAGCCCGAACGGCCGTCTGCCCCCCTGTAAGGACAGGATCACTCCAATCGCTGGTCCCATTGATCTCTGCAAGCAGGGCGATCTCTCCGGCCTCAGCATTCCACGGGACGACAACTTTGTTCTCGTCCGGACCGGCGACTGGCCAGAGCCAGTCCATTGCAGCCGGCGTGGGCGGAGAACCGCCGAGGCCCCCTGCGGCGGGCTCGACAATGTCGTCCGTGACGGCGTCGCGGAAGTTCCTGAATGGGGGGGGCGTTTGACTGGCCAATGTGGCGGCGCGGACAACTTTGCCAGGTTCGATCTGGGAGGAGAAATCCTGCCCCGTCAGGTACACCAATCTGCGCCGGCGGTTGGCCGCTCCAGCCAGCTCGGCGGCATCGTCGTCGCGGACGCTGTGAACGGCCGGCTCGACTCGGCCCTGTGCGTTGCCGTTCGTCCAGGTGGCGACGTAGGCCATGATAATTGTCCCTTCTCAGTCCAGGTACTTCGCGTAGACGGGATGGTCAAAGACGTAGCGCGCCAGAGGAGGATTGCCGTTGTCCATAGCGGTCAGCACCAGCACGATGGTGTCATTGTCAACGGCCGCCCCGGGTCCGAGAGAAAGCTCGGCCAGGTTGTATGCGGTCAGGCTCGTTGCCCCGGGCGCGTCAGCAAACGTGCCCCCGCCCGTGGCGATTTGCTCCCGCACGGTATACGCGGCGTTGCCCTGTGAGGCGGTCACCTTCGCGGGGAAGAACGCCGCGGACTCAGGTCTCAGGAAGACCACCCACCGGCCGCCAACGTCAATCCCCACGGCATCGGTGTCGGCGGGCACTTGCCCGGCGGCGTCGGCTGGCTCGGCCAGATTGGTTACGGTCAGCGTTTCCGAGCCGACCACTTCAGTCCCACCCGCAACGTTGAAGCCGATCCTGCGCGCCGTGTAGCGGTTGCCCGCGACATGCTCGGTGATTCTGACCAACTGCGCTGCTCTCGAACCGGCAGCCTGCGCCCAGCGCCCCAACGCGTCGTAATAGGTCTTTCCGCTCGACATGGTTATCCGCTCACAGTTAAGTGGGTCGTCCATTCCTCCCCACACCGATGCTCCACTGCCCGCACGTGCGGCGCAGCGCCGGGAAACGGTACCAGCCCCAGGTCACGACCCTCGATTCGCTCGACGATGTCTCCAACGTTGCACGATGGATTCAGCCAACCAAGGGTCAGCTCTGCCTGGACTGTCCCGGCCGCGGACTCGCTGATATTTCTGGCCAGTCGGATCAGGCACTGCGTGTCGTCGCGTTCGGCAGGTGCGGGAAGATCCTCTCTTTGGTAGAAGACGCTCCCGCTGTGAACCTTGGCCCACCTGGCTTTGGACATCTCGATGACTTCCAGTCCACATCCGGGGTCGCCATCCACCTGGGCGCTGATCCTCCGATCTGATTCCACCGTAGCTGTCACCCGGGCCTTGATCGTCTCCGCGACAGCGGCTTGGAAATAGTCGGCCGGAAGGGCATCGTCCCCCAGGTAGATCGCGCACTCCTCAGTCGAGATGCGGATGGGGCCGCCGTAGCGCCTCCAGTTGGATCCACCGTCGTAACTGACCTCAAAAACGACGCCGATGCTTCTGCCCGTCGAATCAAGCGAAAGGCACGGCCTGAACCGTCTTGGGGTGGCGAGAAAGAAGTCCTCATCGCTTACCGTTGAGAATTCGTACGTACTGAAGTTATACGGGTCACCGCAGTACTGCCCGGATTCGTTCAACACCCACTTTCGGAACACGTCTTTCACTGCCAGCCAGTCGGGAGCTGTGCTGCGGACAAAGTCGGAGTATTCGTAGGACTCCAGATTGGCGTTCCAGCCCCGCTTGAGCTCGAACGTGGATTCGTACCGCTTCATATCACCGATCAACAGCACGCCCCGCCGTCTGGGTCGACGACGAAAGACAACCTTGGCTTTCCACAGGTTGCTCCGCCGCGTATCCAGCGATTGCCCGTATCTCTGCAATCCAATCCGCCGCCGACGTCCGACCCGGCCGGGGCGGTAGAAAACGAGGGCCCGCGTCACGAGCCCATTGGCAAAGCTGATACCGCCACGCGCTGCCAGACCCCCGAGTCCGGCCACCTTGGCGATGGCCTCACCTACAGCCATACCCGCAAGAGAGATTCGGGGCGGATACAGCGCTGCGGCCATCCTCTCAAGCTCTTCCGGTTGGGGAACGATCACATCCTCGGGGACGCAGGCCGCCAGGAGGTAACCGAGAATGTCCGCCACGGACCAGAGCTGGCCGGCAGGACCCGGGTGGAACACCCGACACGGTCGCGAGTTCACAGTGTACTTGACCGTGCTCGCCAGCCCTTCCAACTCATCGTTGAAGATGCATTTCTCGTTTGGAACAAAGGTGGGCGAAGCACCGCTTAGCTGCCAGCGTCCCGTCACCGGCGCGCTTAGGCGTGTGCGAAGGTTGTCTTCCACTTCGATCCCGAGCCCCTCGACGTCCGGGCCGATCCGAGCGATGTGCTTCGTCACGAATCCCTCAAAGACGGCATAAGGGACCGGCTCCAGCAGGCGAATCTGCAACTCGCTCCCGACCGGAGGAAGCGCGGCGAGGTCCTCGAGCCGGTGTTCGCAGCCATGCCGACTGCTCATCGCCAGCCCAATGGCGGCAACTCCGAAATCAGGCGCTGGTAACACAGACCACGCTTCCACATGCAGATCGCGTCTGCGTCTGCCCGCCACGTACACACCAAGTGGGATAGGCCGGATAACCCGGGCCGGGGACGCATCCGTGTGAATGGTTATCGCACTCACGTCTGCTCCTCACAAAACCTTCGCCAGCACCGGCGGGCACAACAGGGGAACGAACAGCACTTCGCTGAGAAGCCCAACACGCTCGCCACTTCGGGCGCGTACGGCCAACTGCACCGAAGCGGATGGCCGAGATATGGAAACTTCGAAGTCCCGTTGGCCCGGAAGGATTTGGTCGATGCTCGCAACGGGGCTTTCAAGATCGAGCTGGCCCGTACCATGGTCGCTGAGAACGTCAAATCCGTCGGCTTCAGCAAATCCCAGTTGCCGCAGATAGGAGAAACCGATCACCAAAGCTCCCTCCGTCAGGACCGTCGCTGCCAAATCAGTCGGGCGTGCAAGGGGTGGCGGCAGCAAGTAGCCCTCTTCGTCCACCCCCACATACGTCAGGACATGAGTGCTGCGTTCCACCAAGCCGGCTTTGGAGACGACTCGCACGGCGTAGAGGTAGTGTTGTCCAGGCACCAGCGTTTGAGCCAACGAGACGGTCTGCTGGTCGGATCGGGCATACGTCACTGGATTCTCCCAATCTATATGCTCTGGCCCGCCCACGCCGCGGTAGATGTTGTAGCCGGCCTGTTGGAAGGCGACGGTCATAAAGGGCACGCCCACGGCGACGGAGGTGTAGTCCAGCTTGGAGATCCCCACGGCGAAGGCCTCGGCCAGAGTCCCGCCGATCCGGAGCATCTCGAAAAAGCGATCGACACTGAACTCGTCAGCCGTGTCCGAATTACCCAGTGCAGCGGCGTAGCCGGCGTCGATTTCGAGTAAGGCCTTGCCGCAGGCGGAGGTGTTGGCCCGGAGCGTGTCGGCGGAGTCGGCCGAATCGTCCGTGAAGTGCGCCCGGCTGCCGGCGTCGCCGAAGCCTTCCGAAAGATCGCCCGTATCTCCCCAGACAAAGGCGTCGTCGGAATAGGCTCCAAGCGGAGCGGTTAGAATCCGCAGGCGCTGACAATTCAGAGAGGCCAGATACGCGGCCTCGTCGGCGTAGAGCTTGTCGGAATCGGCCAGCTCTGACAGGGCCGCCACCGCCAGGGCCGCGTCGACAATATCCTTGGCGCGGGCGAGCGTGTCGGCGTCAATCCGGGTGGCCAGGTACTTGCCGCCCAAATCTCCCGAGCCCAGGCGGACCACCGGATCGGGGTTTGTGAACAGCGGATTCGCCGTCCCGGAGGAAAAGGCCGTACCCGGGTTCATCAGGCGCGACGTGGCCGAATGCTTGACGCCGCCGTGCATGAAGTAGCCCGGCACGCCGTAGCCGATCAGGAAGCAGCGGACATTGGCCGCAAGTGTAGGATGCTGCGCGAGGTAGGCTACGGCTGGGTCTTCGACCTGACTTTTCCACACGGCGTATGTGGCCGAAGTCTCATCGGCGGCCGCACCATCCAGCCGAAGGACGTTGCACCGGGGGATCCCAAGTGCGGAGACGCAGTAGTCGGCGAACTGGCGGGAATCGTCGGAGGCCCCGCGCCACAGGACCATCGTTTTCTCGGGGCAGGGGTAATCGCTGGACGGCGCCGGGACGTAGGGCTCGGGGTAGGTCGAATCGTCGCGGACCTTCGCCTCGTCGACGTGGTAGGTGGCGTCCACGCCGGGGCTGCACCAGTCGCTGCCGAGCTGGACGTACTCCGGCTTGTTCGTCGTGGCGTCCGCGACCTTCTCGGCCGTGCCGACCAAGACGCCGTCCAGGTAAAGCCGGACTTGGGCCTGGACGGCGGTCCACTCGCCGGTCAGGGCGAGGTAGTACCACCGGCCCGTTACGAGCGTGCCCCCAAAGCCCGAGCGGCCTACACCCGCGGCGTAGGCATAAACGTAGAGGGTGATCGCCCCACTGACGTTCTTCAGCCGGAGGATCCAGCTCGTGGTGCCGTTGCTGGCGTTCTTGCCCCGGGAAAGGCCGATGTAGTCGCCGGCCGACCAGGTGGGCGCCGAGGGGATCTTCAGCCAGAAGCCCAAGGCCACCGGCGAGGTCTCGCCGTTGGCGAAATCCTTCCGCATGTAGCAGTCGCCGGACCCGACGGCGTGCACGGTCAGGCCGTAGCTGCCGCGCTCGGGGAAGGAGGCGGCTTCCGCCCGCGCAATCGTGGAGGAACCGGCTTGCACGCGGCTGTCCCACTCGCCGTAGCCGCCGTCCCAGGGCACTTCGTTGTCGATGTAGTG
>CAYNYF010000031.1:0-44416 GCA_964401385.1 uncultured Planctomycetaceae bacterium
CGGAGGATGAGGTCCTGGTCGAGACCCCGTATTCGGACGTCGGCTGGATGCGGCGATTGCCGTTCGCGGTAAAGCTCGAACGGGTTTCGCTGGAGCACTATCCGCGCGACGGCTCGCCCGGCGCCGCCCCGACTCTGCGGGCCTGCAAGTCGGCCGTGGTGATCCTCAAGGACGGCCGCGAACAGGCCCGGAAGGCCATTCAAGTCAACGACCCGCTGCACTGGGGCGGATACCACTTCCATCTGATCGCCCACGACGAGATCGGCCAGAGCTTCGCCATCCTCCGGGTCAAGAGCGATTCCGGCCTGGTCGCCGTCTTCATCGGTTTCGTGCTTCTCTGCGCCGGGGCCGCCTGGCATTTCTGGGCTCGCCCGGTGCTGGCGCGGGTGAGGAAGGGGGCCTCCGGGCAAGGGTGATGGAGATCAAAGCCACAATCCAAGGGCTGCTGATCTACGCCGCGATGGCGGCGTACCTGCTGGCCTTCCTGGCCTGCGCCGTGAGATGGCGGCGGCTGGGGCTTGGCCTGTACGCCCTTGGCTTTCTCGTGGCCGCGGCGGCGGTGGCATATCGCTGGGGGCACGTCGGCCACGTGCCCTTGCAGAACCTCTTTGAGGTGATGTGCTTTCTGGGGATGCTGATGCCGCTGGGGTCGCTGCTGTGCCGGCGGTTTCTGGGCGTGGGCGGCGAGGCGGCGGACATGCTCATCGCCGCGGCCGTGCTGTTCCCCGCCGGCTTCGTCTTCAAGGCCGCCCCGCAGATGCTGCCGCCGGCGCTTCAGAGCCCGCTGTTCGTGCCGCACGTGGCGTCGTACATGGCCGCGTATGCCATCCTGGCCAAGGGGACCGTTCAGGCGGCGGCGCTGCTGCTGAGCGGCGACCGGCCGGGGCGGGGCGGGCTGGTCGGGCGCGAACAGGCCGCCTACAGGATGATCTGCCTGGGCTTTCCGCTGCTGACGCTGGGGCTGGTGCTGGGGGCGTCGTGGGGCAAGCTGGCCTGGGGCGATTACTGGAACTGGGACCCGAAGGAGCTGTGGTCGCTGGCGTCGTGGCTAGTGTACGCGGCCTACTTTCACCACCGGGCCGTCTCGGCCGGCCGGCGCCCGCGTCTCAGCGCCGCCTTCGCCGTGGCCGGTGCGGCGGGAATCCTCATCACGCTGGTGTGGGTGAACTTCTCGCGGCTCTTTGCCGGCCTGCACGCCTACGCCACGTAGCCCGCGCCCGGCCGGGGGGCGTTTCGGAGGCTCCCGAGGGCTTTTCAGCCGGCCTTTTCTCAGCTTTTCACTTGGCGCAAGTCGCGGTTAGGCAGTAAAATGTGTTTGGTCACCGGGCGGCTGAGCGTGCGTGTGGGAAACCTACCAAATCGGCATTGAGACGGTCGGTGAACCTCCGATCAGAAGGGCGAACCTTCGAGTGTGTCACTTCCTGCCGCTCATTCGCCCATGATCGCGGCGCTCGTGCGCGGAATGCGTTCGCTCGTAGCGGCCCCCCGGCGCTCGTGCCCACAGAGGATTTCGGAAACATGGAGTGAAAGGAGAAGAGTTATGAACTGTCATCGTACAATGTGTGCTGGCGTGTGTGCCTTCATCGCCTCGGTGCTCGTGGTGTGCGGTGCGGCCGCGGGCTTCAACCCGCAGCCCGAGCCGCCGGGCATGCCGGGCAACTGGTACGTCGAGGGCTACGCCGACATGTGGGCCGAGGACTTCGACCAGACGAGCGCGGCGATGCCGTTCGGCATCGATCCGCTCATCGTCAGCGACGGTATGGTGGACTTCTCGGCCGGCGTCATGGCCTGGTTCAACGCCCCGAGCACCGCCGACGACAAGCCCGTGGACGGGCTGTACGACGCGGAGTTCGAGTACTTGCTGGTGCAGATCGGTGATACGAGCTGGGACGAGATGATGCCGGGCACCATTCAGTTCCAAGTGGTCGAGGGCGTGGTGACCGGCTGCACCGGGACCATCACGGACACCATGCCCACCCACCCGGACCTGTCGTTCGCGTTGCCGGCCTCGCCCGCCACGTGGGAGGCCCTCGACAAGCGGGGCGACGTGGACCTCGGCGTGGTCATGGGAACGTACTCGCTGCGGGACGGCATCGTGCCGGAGCCGGCGACGGCGTGCCTGCTTGCGATCGGAGCACTGGCGCTGACGAGGCGGCGGCGGAAGTAGCTCAACACACCCGCGAAGCATCGGAGTCTTTTTCAGGGAAGAGCCAGGAATGTCTTTACAGAAGGTTCGCATCGGGTCGCTGGAGGTCAGCCGGCTGGCGATCGGGGGCAACCCCTTCAGCGGCTTTTCGCATCAGGGCCCGCAGCGCGACGAGGAGATGAGGCGGTACTACACCGCCGACCGGATCAAGCAGGCCCTGCGCAAGGCCGAGGCGGCGGGCATCAACACGCTCTTCGCCCGGGCCGACAACCACGTCATGCGGCTGCTGCTGGAGTACTGGGCCGAGGGCGGGTCGATTCAGTGGATCGCCCAGACGGCCTCGGAGCGGCCGGACTACCTGCGGAACATCGAGGCCGTCGCCGCCAACGCAGGCGTGGGCTGCTACCTGCACGGCGGGGAGACGGACTTCTACTGGAACCGCGGCGAGAGAGAGCATTTCGCCCGGGCGCTGGAGAAGATCCGCTCCCTGGGCATGGCCGCCGGCGTAGCCGGGCACCGCCCGGAGCCGCACGAGTGGATTCGGGACCATCTGGATCCGGACTTCCAGTTGTGCTGCTACTACGACCCCAGCTCGCGCGCCGACCGGCCCGACAACGACCCCTCCGAGGCCGAGGAGTTCGACCCGGCCCACCGGGACCGCATGGCGGGGATGATCCAGACGCTCAAGTGCCCGGCCGTGCACTACAAGGTGCTGGCGGCCGGGCGGACGCCGGTCCGCGAGGCATTCGAATACGCCGCCAGGTTCCTCCGGCCGCAGGACGTCGTCGTCATCGGCGTGCACCTCGGCGACGATCCGGACATGATCGAAAAGGACGTGGCCCTCTTTGAGGAGATCGTCCAGCCGAAGCTTGCCGCTCGGCCCTGAGCGGCCCTGCCGGCCGGCTTCAGCCGGTCAGCTTCCCGCGGGCGGCAGCCAGAACCACCAGATGCGATCGCTCCTCGTCGATGAGCTGATCGACGATGGATCGGTCCTTCTGGCGGACCATGCCGCGCATCTCGCCCATGAGGATGAGCGTGTCGCGCTCGAAGCCAATCGCCAGCTCCACGGCCGAGGCGTCGTCTGCGCACTCGTCCGCCGCCCGCTGTGCGGCCTGCTCGTCCGGGAAGGCGCGCTGGCTCGTCAGGGCGTGGACGTAGGTCAGGTATTCGTCGGCGTAGCTGTCGGGAGCCTTGTACTCGCCCAGGTCGGCGAGCATCTGCTCGAAGCGCTTCTGGTGGCCGCGCTCCTGCTCGGCCAGCTCGGCGAAGGTCTTCTTCAACTCGGCCGCCTGGACCTTCTGGGACAGTCTCGAATAGAAGGCCACGCCCGACTTTTCGTCGTCGACGGCCACCTGAACCAGCTCCGAAACTTGGAACATTCTGCTCATTCGTGGTTTCCTTTCGCGCTGCGGCCTTTCGCCGGGCGGGTGAGCTTGCAGATGACGGTAAAGTCGTTGCGAAGGTAGTCGTCGATCAGCCGCGTCCGGCAGGGGAACTGCCGCAGAATCGACAGCAGCTCGGCCGGATCGTAGTAAAAACAGCCGGGCCATTTCTCTTCCGCCCGGCAGTGCAGCAGGTTGAACACCACCAGCTCCCGCGACAGCTCGAACATCCGCCCCAGGGACCTCGGCAGAAACTCCAGATTGTTTCCCAGGTCCAGGTTGAACACGCCGGAGGAAAATACCACGTCAAAGCGTTCCCGGCCGGGGAGGTCCTGCCCGATGACGTCGGCGCACTCGAAGCGCGCGTCCGGCTGCTGGCGCCGGGCCAGGGTCACGATCTTCGCGGCGATGTCCACGCCGGTGTAGTCGACGCGGATCTTCCGGCGGGACAGATACGCCCGCAGATCGCCCAGGCCGCAGCCGAGGTCCAGGAGCGTCTTGCCGGTCAGGTCCACGTTGTCGGCCAGGACCCGGAAGCGGGCGCGCTGCGCGGCCGGATCGGCCCAGTCCAGGACGTCGTAGTTCTCCCGGCCCGGCGAGATTCTCGATTCGTAGTGAGACTGGATCGCCTTTTTCCTATGCATTCCGGCGGCTCCGCGGCGGCTCTTCGTAGATTTCGGCCTCTGCGATGAGTTCATTATAGAAGGCCTGCCCGCCGAGGGCGATGCTCCACGGCAGCAGGGCGCCGCGCGAGTCCCAGTAGTCGATCCGGCGGGCCTGAAGGTCGCGGTCGATCTGCCGGACGGTGCGGTCCAGCAGCTCGGCATTGACGGTCTTGACGCGTTTCCATAAGTCGCGGATTTCGGAGGACTTCGGGTCGGTTTCGGCCAGCTTCCGGCGGCGTTTGTCCAGCTCGGACAGCTCCTCGGACAGCTCCGGAAAGTTCTGCTGTTGCCACTTTTTCCGCCCGGCGGTCTCCTTGATGGATTCCAGCCGGCGGTCGGCGGCCTCGGCCACGTCGGCGTGGGCGTCGGCGAGCTCCGCGGCGGGGATCTCCGGCCCGCTGAAATATCCGGCAAGGTGCCGCGGCAGGCGGATGGTCGTCGTCAGCGAGCGCAGCCGCTCCAGCAGGCGGAAGCGCACGCGCGTGATCGGGTGCAGCTCGCCCGGCAGAAGCCCGTGCCGACCGAGGCTCTCGGCCAGGTGGTGCGAGGCGGGCATGTACGCCGAGCCGCGATAGGGCACCGCCAGCGGCGCGCCCCCCGGACACAGGCGCACCTGAATCGTCAGCAGGACGGCCTTCCCGGCCAAGCAGTGCACGCCCGCCGACCTCAGCTCGTCCACGGCGATGCGCCCGCCGCCGCCGAGCCGGAAGTCCCGCTGCCCGATCACCAGCCGCCCGTCGCGGAGAAAGACGCCGGTCCGCACCAGATGCCCCTGGTGGTGCAGCACGGCAAAGAACGGCAGCTCGCCTTCGCGCGTCCGCAGCGGGCGCAGCTTCACCCCGGTCGAGACCACGGCCTGGTTGTACAGGCCCGCGGACAGGTCGTAATCGGCGAGAAAGACCTCCAGCAGGGAGGTCCGGCGCGGGTCCGCGCCGGTGGCCAGCAGGTTGAAGGTGGCGTCCAGCCGCACCGAGCCGCCCAGATACTGCCCCAGCCAGCCGCGGTACAGATCCACCAGCCGACCGTCGGCGTGCCGGCTCAGCAAGTCCTCCAGCAGATGCTGCTCCTTGGCCAGCCACTTATCCAGCCGCTTCCGCGAATCGGCCTGGGGGAAGGTTTGGCGCATGTTTTCCGCGGCCATCTGGAAGAGCTGCCGGCAGAAGCCGCCCGTCTCGGCCACGCTGAGATCGCCGATGACGCGATGGTGGGCCCGGTCGCCCACGTAGCTGGGCCCGATGAGCTGCCAGTTGTCGCCGGGAGAGAACTCGTCGAACAGATCGTCCACGGTCCGGCCGAGCTGCTTGGCCAGGACGGCGGTCTTGACGCCCGTAAACGGCTCCCAGTCCCGCACGTCCACCGGCAGCCGCCCCAGGAACTCCGAGTAGAACAGGGCGGCCCCCCAGTCGGCCCCGCCGCTGCGGTGGTATCGCTCGCGCGCCAGTTGCAGGCCGGCGCCGGCGAGGCCCGCGCCCACCGCGGTGAAGGCCACGTCGACGTCCTCCAGGAAGTGCGTGACCTGATGCCCGCGCCCGGCCAGCGCCTGAAGTTTCGGCAGCGCGTCCCACAGGCTGTGACAGTTTTGATCGATGCTGAACATGGCCAGGCCTCAGGCGTGGCAGGGCTTGGGTCGTTCGCGGCCGGCATCCAGGGCCCGGGCCAGCAGGTCCGGGTGGATGCTGCCGGAGAACACTCGCCGCACCACGGTTTCGAGGCAGACGTCCACGACGGAGCCGTCCTGCCGGGCGGTGAAGCATACCCGCAGCACCTCTCCGCCCCGGGTGGTGATTTGAACCGGCTCTTGGTCCGAGAGATACTCCTTCGGCCAGTCGTGGCGCAGGGCGACCATGATGGCGGCCGCGGCCGAGCCCGTCCCGCAGGCCAGCGTCTCGCCCTCGACGCCGAATTCGAACGTGCGCACGGCAATTCTGCCCTCGCCCAGGATCTGCACGAAGTTCACGTTGACGCCCCGAGGCTGGAACCGCCGGTGGTGACGAATTTGCGGGCCCACGCCGGCCACGTCCACCCGGCCGACGTCGTCGACGTACGCCACCGCGTGCGGCACGCCGACGGTGAGATAGTCAACCCGCCAGCGCTTGCCGTCGACCTCCAGCTCCACGTCCTTCTGCATGTCCTCCGGCTCGGGAATGCAGACCCGGACGTATTCGCCGGGCAGCTTCTGGCCGCGGATCACCCCGACCGTGGTCAGCGCCTTGACCTCCTCATCCTCCGGCAGCCAGCCTTCCGCGACCGCCCAGGCAACGAAGCAGGCCGTGCCGTTTCCACAAAGCTCGGCCTCCGACCCGTCCGGCTCGAGGAACCTGGCGAAGATTTGCACGTTCGGCAGCAGATCCGTGCTCTCCGCGAAGATCAGCCCGTCGGCCCCGACGCCCAGGCCGCGATGGCACAGCGTCCGGGCGAAATGGCTCACCCGCCCGGAGGAGATCAACTCGTCGAACCTGCCGTCACGATTGTCAATGCAGATGAAATCGTTGCCGCTTCCCGAAAGCTTTACAAAGTCAATTGACTCGATCATGGCGCTTCATGGCGATTCCAGCGACAGACAACTTGTAGCGAGTTTCCCTAACTCCCGCCCGGGGCACGCTCTTGCCGCCGAGCCACAGAATTATAGCCGCACCCGGCGCGAATCGGCAGGAAAAGCGCCCGGTCCACGTGGCCGACGCGGCGGCGCATGCGGGCACGAAGCGTTTAGGCCGCGGCTTCAGGGGCTGTCGATTTAGTCGGCACCGCGATTGCATAGGGGACTTGACAGCGATGGTATACTCTAAGCCGGTCAGTTGACCGATGGGCGTGACAGGGAGGTCACCGATGGCTGGATGGGCGCCGCCGCTGTCTTGTGGTGCACCTGCGGTCAGTCCTCTTTCGCCTTGACGGCCTTGGACTTGGCCAGCAGCTCCTTGAATCGCCCTTCATCCCGCACGAGCTCGACGTGCCCGTCGGCGAAGCCCACGTTGATTCCGCCTTTCCAGGCGTCGTGGGCCTCATACACCAGGATCACCTTGTAGACCTCGGGCAGCTTGTCCAGCGGCAGCGGGGGTTTCAGGTACACGTATCCGACCTTCATCTCCGGCCGGGCCGGGTTGGTCAGCGTGCGGGCATCGATCATCTTGGACTCCGCCAGCACCTGGAGGCCCTCCGGCGGCCTTCCATTGTGATCCGCGGCATACATGCAAATCGCCTTGGCGATTGCGCGGACGTTCACTGCGGACATTGCTCGCCTGGCCTGCTCCCGCGCCCGGCGGATGGGGGGGGCGAGGACGTCGGAGATCAGCGCGTTCAGATCCTTCTCGCCCAGCGCCAACGTCAGGCGATCTCCCTGCACCGTCGGCGTGAGCATGGCGGTGAGCTTGCCCACCTCCGGAAAGAACTGCCGCACGGCCGGGAGCTTTTCGATGGTCGTGTAGCCGTGGGCGATCACCCCTTTCAGCGCCCTGGCCGAGGCGGCGTCCTGGGATTGGATCACCAGCTTCGCCGACATCTTTGGCGGCAGGTCGACCCCGACGGCCGCCCACATCAACCCGCGCGTCACTGCCGTGCTGGGCCCGCCGCCGACCTCCTCCGGCAGCGTCGGCATCATCTCCTCGACGACCTTTCGCGAGTCGGCCGTCGGAATCAGCAAGAACTGAGCGGTCGTGTCGCCGGCGGCGGCGAAGGCCTGCGCTAATTCGGGTCGGGACACCGGCTGGAACGCCTTCCGCGCGCGCAGCCGCTCCAGTTGCCCCGGCGCGCCGCCGACGATGTAGTCGCCGACTCGCCCGGCCATTCGGACGATGTCGCCCAGCGGGGAGCTGCCTTTCCGCCAGCCCCGGCTCCCGGACGGGCGGCTTGTCGGCCCGTCGGCCCGGCCGCTGTACAGCAGGCCGGCGATCGCCCGGGCGTCGGCGCCCTCCGTCAGCGGCACCACCGCGAACGCCAGCTCCAAGATCGGGCCGGAAGTGCCCACGACCAGGAACAGCTCCCTGCCCCCGGCCTTGATCATGTCCGCCAGCCAGGGCTGGATCATCTTCTTTTCCTCGGCCGACTGCCTGACGTCGCGCTCCCCGGTCACGGGGAAGACCTCGGCGAGCTTGTCCCAGATGGCGTCGACGTCCACGCGCGTCAGGTCCACGCGGATGACGGCGAAGGTCTCCTCGTCAACGAACCAGGCTATGGCGGCGGCTCGGGCCTGGGGGTCGAACTTCTCGGCCGCGATTGCCGCCGGCGCGGCCAGCGCCAGGGCGATCAGAATGGCTGTAATCCTGGGCATCGGATATCTCCTGTTTTCACGAAAGCTATTTGGTGAGTGTCAGTTCGTACCGAAGGTCGTCTTTTGGCCGGTCCGGCGCCGGGGCGCGGCCCTCCAGCGTGACGGTATCGCCCACGGCCTTGTAGGCGAACGGCTTGCCGGTTACGGGGTCGATCGGGACCGGCACGGCCGTGATGTCGCTCAGCCTGGCCGGAGGCTTGCCGTCGTGGCCGGCCGCGTACATCCGCACCGCCTCGATGCACCGCAGGGCGGCGACGTGCCGGTCCAGTTTCGCCGTCAAGAAGTACGCCCGCCCCAGCGCCGGCAGAAACGCAGTGAACGGCAGCCCCTCCCCACGGGCCTTGGCCCTGTCCAGGGCATCTGCCGCGCGCTGGAGCCCTGCCCGCGCCTGCCAGTAGGGCACGTGGAACCACTTGAAGGATTCGTCCCGGAGGCGGTCAAAGGTCTCCAGGTGATAGACGGCGACCACCTGCTGGACGGGCATGGCGGCGATCTGCTCGTCGGTTCTGCCCAGCGAGCGGAGGTATTGTTTCGCCCGCGGGTAGGCGTGCACGGCCAGAGCGGTCAGCGCCAGCTTTGTCTGTGCGGAGGACTCTGGCTTTCCGTATCGGTGGGTCAGCACGTGCAGGGACTGCACCAGGTCGTCCGTACCGGCCCGCCACTGCGCCGGCGTCAACTCGGCGGTCTTGAGGTCCCGCAGTCGCCGCAGCGGAGGCAACATCAGATACACCATCGCCGCCTCCCACTGCATCGGCCCGCGCAGGTCCACCAGCGGCCGGGGCAGCCACGTCAGCGCCCAGTACAGGTTCGGCGCGCCCGGGGCCTGCATGAGTTCCTCGACGCGATCCACCATGATGGCGCTGATTGCCGTGCCGACCAGCGGTTGTATCAGCGTGGGACCCTCACCGACGTGCCGGGACATGGCGAAGCCTGTCTGGAGGTCGTGGATCGCCTGCTCGAAGTCGCCCTTGGCGGTGCTGAGTCGAACCTTCACCGCCAGCACCCTGGCCAGGCGGCGGTAGCGGCCCAGTTCGGGAAGCACCAGGCCCATGCGTTCGCTCCGAACCGGCAGGTCCCAGTGGCAATACTCCCTGCGGGCGGCCAGTTCGAGCTGGCGCAGGGCCGTCGAGTATTCCCCCAGGGCCTTGGCGACTTCCTTTAGCGGAAGCTTCTCCGGCGGCGTCTCCATCCACTGCTCGATTTTCTCCGACCATTTGCCGGCCTTCTCGCGCGGTGCGACTTCGTTGGCGAGGTAGTAGAGCTGGGCGGCGTTGCCCGGGCTCTGGTCCAGCACCGGCGGAAGGAGCAGATACGTCAGGGCGGCCCGGGGCTCGGGGGCCGGGCTCGCCTTGAGCCGGACCACCTGCTGTTTCTCTTGCGGACGGACTTTCCGCGGCGCCTGGGCGGCGGCGCCGGCCGCGACGGCAACGATCAGCACGATGCACGTATGCGCGCTTCTCATGACTTGTCTCCAAAGATCAGGTTTTCGAGGCCGAAGAAACTGGGCCGCGGGCGCATCCGCGGGCGCTCGCCCAGGAGATGCTCGATCGTCTCGGCGGGCTCGGCCGGGCCCCCGGCGACGGGGCGGGGCGCCGGCAGGGCGTCCAGGCCCTTCGTCAGCACTTCCTCGCGGAGCTTGAGATAATCGGCGTGCCCCCGCAACTGGTCCGGCCTGAGCAGGACGAGTTCCAGCGGAGCCGGCGTCACGGCCGGTGGAGCGGCCCGTTCGACCGTGCGGACCACCACGCGCTCGATCTCCCGCGGCGGCGGCCGCAGCGCCAGCAACGCCCCCAGCCCCGCCGCCAGCAGCACCGCCAGGCACTGCCACGCGCGGTTTCGCCGCCCGCCGGCGGCCCGGCCGGCCAGGAACATCAGCCGGTCGCGGTCCATGGAAACTCCGGCCGGGCGGAGCGTCCCCAGCGCTGCTGCCAACTCCCTCTCTGCCGATGTCAGGTTTTCTCGCTCTTGCATGATGTCCGCATCCTTTTCCTCAGGCCGGCCAGTCCCGCCCGGTATCGGCTGAAGACCGTCGAGACCGGCTGGCCGACAATCTCGCCCGCTTCCCGCAGGGTCATGCCGGCCCAGATCCGCAAAACGATGACCTCTCGCTGCTCGGCGGGCAGCTCCGCCAGCGCCGCCTGGGCGGCCTCGGCGTCGATCAGGTCGTCGCCGCCCGAGACGAACCAGCTCGCCCGCTGTGCCGCCCGGCGCTGCTCGTGCCTTCGCCGGCGGCGCTGCGATCGCAGGGCGTTGATGGCCGCGTTCCGCACGCACCGAAACAGCCAGGCCTTCACGTTGTCCGGCCGGCGCCGCTGCCGGGCGAGGCGCAGGAAAACGTCCTGCACGACGTCCTCGGCCAGGCCAGCCTCCAGCCACTGCCGGGCGTAGAGGACCAGGCCGGCCGCGTGCGCGTCGAAGGACGCGCTCAGTTGCGTAGGACCGGTCTTTCCCATGCGATCGCTTTCACCCTCTATGACACCGGCGGGCGGGAAGTTTTCGCGGCAAATCTCCCGCGCCGGCGAATTCCTTCGGCTCGGCCGGGACGGGCGGTTCGGCCTGGTGCGGGGCCGTCGCCATCAGCGATTGTACCACCGCCCGGCCAGGGGGCGCGCGGGCGGCGCGGGGCCGCCCGGGCCAAAGCCGCAAAAAACCCGTGCCACCTCGCGGGGTTTTCGTTTAGATTGTCGCGCGTTCGGGAAATCGTTCAGCGGCCAACGGCCGCGGCAAAGGAGACGATGGGGATGGCCGAGACAAAGAGTTACCTGATTCGTCGTGCCGGCGGGCCGGTCCGCCTGGCCTGCGACGACACCGCCTGGCGCCGGGCCGAGCGGTTGGCGATCGGCGAGTATCCGTGGTACGTCTCCGGCGGCAGGCAGGGCACCGACGTGGGGCTGCTGTACGACGAGAAGGCGATCTATGCCCTGTTCGTCTGCGAGGACCGGCACATCTCCGCGGTGGAGTCCCGGCCCAACGGCAACGTGTACCTGGACAGTTGCGTGGAGTTGTTTGCCATGGTCGATCCGGGCGGCGACGGGGGGTATTTCAACTTCGAGGCCAACTGCTGCGGCACGGTGCACCTGGGCTTCGGCCCCGGGCGCGAGGGCAGGAAACTGGCGGCTCCGTCGGTGCACGAGAAGCTGAAGGTGGCGACGTCCATCCCCCTGCCGACCAAGGAAGAATCGCCCGCCGACGACGGCTGGTGGCTGGCGGCGGCGCTGCCGTTCTCGGCCATCTCCGAGCTGGCCGGCTTCGCCGTGGCCCCCAAGTCGGGCACGACCTGGCGGGCGAACTTCTACCGCTGCGGCGGCAAGACCGACCCGCAGTATGCCTGCTGGAACCCGATCCAATGGGAAAAGCCCGACTTCCACCGGCCGGAGTCCTTCGGCCTGCTGACGTTCGAATAGCGCGCGAGTTCGCGCAGACGGCGATTCTCGCCGCGAAGACTTGCCGCCCGAGCCGTCCGGCCGCGGGGTCATTGGCAGGATCCCCGCAAGACGTACAATAGGCCAGAAAGGTTTGCTCGATCACGTGACGCAGCCGGTCAAAACGCGGTTTGCCCCTTCACCGACGGGGCATCTTCACGTCGGCGGGGCCCGCACGGCCCTGTTCAACTGGCTGTACGCCCGCAAGCAGGGGGGCAAGTTCCTGCTGCGGATCGAGGACACCGACCGGGCGCGGCACGTCGAGGGGGCCGTCGAAAAGATCATCGACGACCTGAAGTGGCTGGGCATCGACTGGGACGAAGGCCTCGGCGTCGGCGGGCCGAACGAGCCGTACCGGCAGTCCGGGCGGCTGGAGATCTACCGCGACCGTGTCGAGAGGCTGCTGGCGGCGGGGAAGGCCTACCACGCCTTCGAGACGGGCGAGGAGCTGAAGGCGATGCGCAAAGAGGCCGAGGGCGGCGGCCGCGGGTTCCGCTACCCCCGGCCGGAGCGGCTGCCGACGGCCGAGGACGCCGAGAAGGCCCGCGCCGAGGGCCGGCCCGTCGTGGTGCGATTCCGCAACCCCGGGCGCGACGTGAAAGTCCACGACGCGGTCTTCGGCGACGTGACCATCGCCGCGGCCGAGCAGGACGACTTCATCATCCTCAAGGACGACGGCTACCCGACGTTTCACCTGGCCAACGTCGTCGACGACGCCCTGATGGGCGTGACGCTGGTCATGCGCGGGCAGGAGTTCCTCGGGCAGACCTGGCGGCAGGTGCTGCTGCGCGAGGCGCTCGGACTGCCCGAGCCGGGCTACGCCCACCTGCCGCTGATCCTGGACATGTCCGGGCGGAAGCTGTCCAAGCGCGACGGCGACGTTGAAGTCCACGCCTTCCGGGCGGCAGGCTACCTGCCCGAGGTGCTGATGAACTTCATCGCCCTGGCCGGGTGGAGCCCCGGCGGCAACCGCGAGAGGATGACGCCGGCGGAGCTGATCGAGTCGTTCTCGCTGGAGCGGCTGAGCAAGACCAACGCCAAGTTCGACCGCAGGAAGCTGCTGGCGTTCAACACCGAGGGCGTCGCCGAGGCCCCGCCCGAGCGCCTGCTGAGCGGGCTCAAGGACTACCTGTCGCTGAACGAGACGCCCATTCCCCCGGACGAGGAGATGCTCGGCCGGCTCATCCGGGCGAACAAGGGCTTTCGGACGTTCGCCGACGTCGTCGCCAAGAGCGGCGTCCTGTTCGTCGCCGACGACGCCTTCGAGTATGATTACAAGGCGGTCAGGAAGGTCCTGGCCAAGGGCGGCGGCGCCGGCTGGGCGATGCTGGGCGGGCTCCGGCCGGCGCTGGCCGAGTGTAAGTGGACCGAGGACGCGCTGAAGGCGCTGGTCGAGGGCGTCTGCGCGGAAAAGGGCGCGGGCATGAACGCGGTGGCCCAGCCGCTGCGGGTGGCCGTCACCGGCTCCACCGTCAGCCCCTCCATCTACGAGACGCTGCTGATCCTGGGAAAGCAAAAGGCGCTGGCCCGGATCGACCGCTGCCTGGCCCTCAGAGACGCCGAACCGTCGCAGGGTCGTAACCATGAGCAAGGCTGACGAAGCTCCCCCGTCCGATTTCATCCGCGACGTCGTCGCCGAGGACGCCCGCAGCGGCAAGTGGGGCGGCCGGCCGGTCACGCGCTTTCCCCCCGAGCCCAACGGCTACATGCACATCGGCCACGCCAAGGCCATCTGGATCAACTACGGCATCGCCCGCGACTTCGGCGGCACCTTCCATCTCCGCTTCGACGACACCAACCCCACCACCGAAGAGGCCGAGTACGTCGACGTCATCCAGCGCGACATCCGCTGGCTCGGATGCGACTGGGGCGAGCACCTGTACTTCGCCTCGGACTACTTCGAGCAGATGTACGCTTACGCCGTCGAGCTGGTCGAGAAGCACAAGGCGTACGTGGACGATCAGTCCGCCGAGCAGATCCGCGCCACCCGCGGCACGCTCACCCGGCCGGGGGTCAACAGCCCGTATCGCGACCGCCCCGTCCAGGAGAACCTGGACCTCTTCCAGCGCATGCGGGCGGGCGAGTTCCCCGACGGCGCCCGCGTGCTGCGGGCGAAGATCGACATGGCCAGCGCGAACCTGAACCTGCGCGACCCGGTGATGTACCGCATCCTCCACGCCACCCACCCGCACCGCGGCGACGACTGGTGCGTCTATCCCATGTACGACTGGGCCCACGGGCTGGAGGACTCCATCGAGGGCGTGACCCACTCGCTGTGCTCGCAGGAGTTCGAGAACCACCGGCCGCTGTACGACTGGTTCATCGACGCCATCAACGCCGGCCGGCCGGAGAAGATCCATCACTCCCGGCAGCTCGAGTTCGCCCGCTTCAATCTCACCCACACGGTGATGAGCAAGCGCTACCTCCGCCCGCTGGTCGAGGCCGGCTGCGTCCGCGGCTGGGACGATCCGCGCATGCCCACGCTCAGCGGCATGCGCCGCCGCGGCTACACTCCCGAGGCCATACGCGACTTCCTCAAGCGCATCGGCGTCAGCAAGTTCGTCAGCACGGTGGACGTCGCCCTGCTGGAGCATTTCCTGCGCCAGCACCTGAACAGGACCTCGCCGCGGGTGATGGGCGTCCTCCGCCCGCTGAAGCTTATCATCGACAACTACCCCGCGGGCAGTCTCGAGGAGCTGGACGCGGTTAACAACCCCGAGGACCCCTCGGCCGGCACGCGGAAAGTGCCGTTCTCGCGCGAGCTGTACGTCGAGCGGGAGGACTTTCGCGAGCAGCCGCCGAAGAAGTTCTACCGCCTTTCCCCCGGCCGGGAGGTGCGGCTGCGGTACGCCTACTTCGTCACCTGCGTGGGCGCGGTCAAGGACGAGAAGACCGGCGAGGTGATCGAGCTGCACTGCACCTACGACCCGGCCACGCGCGGCGGCGATTCGCCCGACGGGCGGAAGGTCAAGTCCACGCTGCACTGGGTCTCGGCCGGTGAGGCCCTGCCGGCCGAGGTGCGGCTGTACGGGCACCTCTTCGCCGAGGAAAACCCCTCCGACGTGGCCGAGGGCGAGGACTGGCAGTCCAACCTGAACCCCGACTCGCTGGAGGTCCTGACCGGCTGCCGCGTGGAGCCCTCCCTGGCCGGCGCCGCGCCCGGCGGGCGGTACCAGTTCGAGAGGCAGGGCTATTTCTGCGTGGACCCCGACTCCGCGCCCGGAAAGCCGGTCTTCAATCGCACGGTCACGCTGAAGGACACCTGGGCCAGGATCCAAATGGCCCGGAAGCAGGGCAAGTGAGCAAGAACTCGAAGCTGGGAATCGGGGCCGGCAGTCTGCGGCGGCCCGGGCACGAGCTGGCAATCGGAAATGACGGATGTCTCTTCTGGTAACCGGCAGCATCGGGATTGACACGGTCGAGGCGCCCTGGGGCAAGGTGGTCGACGCCCTGGGCGGCTCGAGCATCTACTTCGCCTACGCGGCCAGCTTTCTGGCGCGGGTGAGGCTGGTGGGCGTGGTGGGGGGCGACTGCCCGCCCGATTTCCTCCGCCCGTTGCACGAGAACCCCAACATCGACATGAGCGGTCTGGAGGTCCGCCCCGCCGCCAAGACCTTCCGCTGGCACGGGCGCTACGAGCAGGACGCCAACGTCCGCGAGACGGTCAGCGTGGAGCTGAACGTCCTGGCCGAGCGCTCGCCGGAAATCCCCCCGGGCTTCCGCGACAGCGAGTTCGTCTTCCTGGCCAACACCCACCCGGTGCTGCAAATGGAGCTGCTCAAACAGTTGAGCCGCCCGCACCTGGTGGTAGCCGACACGATGGACCTGTGGATCCGCGAGCAGCGCGAAGAGCTGGAGGAGCTGATCGGGCGCATCGGCGGGTTCGTGCTCAATGATGCCGAGGCCAGGCAGCTCACGGGCAAGCCCAATGTCATCGAGGCCGGGCTGGCGATTGTCGACCGCGTCGGCCGCAGGCGCGAACGGGCCGCGGAGGCCGGCGGCGGCTTCCTCATCGTCAAGAAGGGCGAGCACGGCAGCCTGCTCTTCGCCGACGGGCAGGTGGCGGCGCTGCCGGCGTTTCCGTCGCGGCGCGTGACCGACCCGACCGGCGCGGGCGACGCCTTCGCCGGCGGGATGATGGGCCACCTGGCCGGGTCCGGCAGGCCCTGGCGGACCGCCCTGCGGCGGGCGATGGCCTACGGCACGGTGGCGGCCAGCTTCGCCCTGGAGGACTTCTCCCTCGGCCGGCTGTGCGAGATTAGCCGGGGCGACATCGACTCCCGGCTGGCGGAGTACGAGGCTATGCTGACGCTGTAGGCCGGCCACGGGAATTTCTGGAGAGTGTGACCAGGCGAGGATGGGTCCGCCCGGCGAGGGGAGACCACGAATTACACGAATTACGGCGAATTGCACGAATTAAGCAGAGCCGGCTCAAGAAAGAGAGGCCATTCGTGTAATTCGTGTCATTCGTGGACTTATTCGTTGGAACGTGTCGAGGCCGCGGACAGAGCCACTGCTCGAACATTGTTGCGGTCTGCCCAGGAATCGGGGGCTCTCGACCGTCGATTTCACGGCGGGCTTTGTATAGGCTGTCGTGGCCGGCGCTGGCGGGAGGCCGACCGTCGCCGATTTTCAAACGGGAGTCAGGACATGGCCGTTCGTACCTTCTTGGCGCTGCCGCTGGACGAGACGATCCTTCGGCACTTGGTGCGGGCCCAGCAGACGCTCTCTTCGGCCGGCGCCAGCGTTCGCTGGACGGCGACGTCCAACCTGCATCTGACGGTCAAGTTCCTCGGCGACGTGAAGGACGCCGACTTGGCCGAGGTCTGCCGCATCGCCGGCGACGCCGCCTCCCGGGTTGAGCCGTTCGAATTTTCGGTGACCGGGCTGATCTCGACCCCGCCGGGCGGGAGGATGCGAATGGTCTGGGCCGGCGTGGTCGAGGCCACCGGCCGGCTCCAGCGGCTTCAAGGCATGCTTGAGGACGCCTACGCCGCCCTGGGCTTCAAGAAGGAAAACCGGGCCTTCCACCCGCACCTGACGGTGGGGCGGGTCAGGTCGGGCGCGAACGTCGCCCGGCTCCGCGCGGCCGTGGACGAGCTTGCCGATGAGGAATTCGGCACCCAGCCGGCCCAGGAGCTGATCGTCTTTTCCTCCAAGCTCACCCCCGGCGGGCCGATCTACTCCCGGCTGGAGACGGCGAGGCTGGCTGGGGCCTGATCGCCCGTCCGTGCCGATGCGGCGTTTCCGGCCAGAGAAACAGGGTGGTCCATGCACGCCAGATTCGCACTCGCTGCGGCGCTGTCCGCCGCGTTGTGCTTGTGCGCGGGTTGCGCCTCCTCTGCCACGTACTTGGGTGGGGGACCCCCGGCCGAGATGACCGAGCGGGACAAAGCAAGAGAGGCGGCCTGGAGGGACCCGGAGGGCCGGCTGCGGCTTCGGGCGCCGTGGATGATCTCGCAGGCCGGCGCCACGCGGGCGCTTCGCGCCGAACAGGCCAAGACCACCGAGGCACTGGAGCCGGCCCTCTTCGGCGACAGCGTCTATTCCTACTTGAAGGACGAATTCTGGCCATTCTACCGGGAGTACAACACCCCGGATGACCTCAAGATGCTTGCCCTTCACGAGAAGCTTCGCCCAAAGCCCGGGCCGCCCCTGGCCGGAAAGTTCGATCGCGAGGCGCTGCACTGGCTGGACTGGGAGCACGTTGAAGCCGCGCGCTTCCAGGCGGACTACCGCAGCCGGCTGTACGCCGACGCGGACGTCCAGGGCCAATCGGCCGACATGGGTCTCGCCCAGCAGGACCTGACGGTCCGCGGGCAGACGATCGAGGCATGGATGGTTACCAGTGCTTTCCTGAAGCTCAGGACAATTGAGTTTTGCAGCCGCCCTCGGCTTGCCCATGCGGGTAGGAAGTTCCCTCCCAGGCTCACGGACCTGCAAGTGGGGTTCATGTTCCCCTGGGTGCTTCCTCCGGGCATCTACAACATCACCGTGGGCTCGGCCAGCGATCGGCCGTTTGCCTCCGGCGACGAGATTACGGCCGACGTCACGTGGGCCTACGGCACGCCCCAGGGCGGCACGGAAAGCCTCCTGGTCTACGTGAACTGGCAGAACAACCGCGACTTCCTCAACCGCTGTCCGGTGCCCGGAGGCATGTACCGCTACAAGCAGGGCAACTGGTTCACCCTGGCCCTGGGCTTTCCGTACAACGCGTTAGCCTGGCGCCCGACCGAGAAGCTCGAGCTGAGCGCGTCGTATGAGTTTCCGCGCACGGTCTTCGCCCAGATCGCCTGCCGGCCGTGCAAGCCGCTGAAGGTCCACGCCGGCTTCGACTGGACCAACCAGCGGTACTACCGCCACGACCGTCGGCACGTGCGGGACCGCTTGTGGTTTGACGAGAAGCGCCTGACTCTGGGGGTCCGCTGGGACGTCAACGACCAGCTCTACCTCGACGTCTGCGGCGGCTATGCGTTCGATCGGTTCTGGTTTGAAGGCCAGACGTACGAGGATCGGGACTACAACCGGACCAATATTGCCGACGGGCCGTTCATTGGGCTTCAGCTCGGCGCGAGGTTCTGACCGTCACGGCCCGCACGCTTGCCAAACGGGCGGCATCGAGGTAAGTTGCGTCCCTGGCGGCCCGCGGCCGAGCTTCGCCCCGGGCAGAAAAAAAACTTGTCAGGGCTGTTGCTGATACCGAACAAATACCTTACAATTCTGCCGGTCAGCGGCCCGGATGCAGCGGGCCAGGAGAGTCGAAATGGCAAAGGCTTCGCGTAAGGGTCCCGGCAGCAAGGTGCTGGAACCGGGAAAACAGGACCCCTTGGGGACGGGCGAGCGGCGGGAGAGGGCGCTGGAGGCGGCCTTGCAGCAGATCGAGAAGGCCTACGGTAAGGGCAGCATCATGAAGCTCGGCGGCGGAGAGATCGCGCCGGTGGAGGGCATCTCCACCGGCGCCTTGAGCCTGGACTTGGCCCTGGGCGGGCAGGGAATGCCGCGCGGGCGGATCTGCGAGCTGTTCGGCCCGGAGGGCAGCGGCAAGACGACCCTGGCCCTTCACGTCATCGCCAGCGCGCAGAAGTCCGACGGCGTGGCCGCGTTCATTGACGCCGAGCACGCCATGGACCCCTCCTGGGCCAGAAAGCTGGGGGTGAAGCTGGAGAACCTGCTGATCTCCCAGCCCAGCAGCGGAGAGCAGGCCCTGGAGACGACCGAGCTGCTGGTCCGCTCCAACGCCGTGGACGTGATCGTGATCGACTCGGTGGCCGCCCTGGTCCCCCGGGCCGAGATCGAGGGCGAAATGGGCGATCAGTTCGTCGGGCTCCAGGCCCGGCTGATGAGCCAGGCCATGCGGAAGCTCACCTCCGTCATCGCCCGGACGCGCACCTCCGTGATCTTCATCAACCAGATTCGCATGCGGATCGGGGTGATGTTCGGCAACCCGGAGACCACCCCCGGGGGGCGGGCGCTGAAGTTCTACAGCTCGACTCGCGTCGACATCCGCCGCGTGGCCACCATCAAGGAGGGCGACAAGGCCGTCGGCAACCGCACCCGCGCCCGCGTGGTCAAGAACAAGATCGCGCCGCCGTACAGGACCGCCGAGTTCGACCTCATGTTCGACCACGGCATCAGCTACGCCGGCGACCTGCTGGATTTGGGCGTCGAGCACGGCGTCGTCGACAAGAGCGGGGCGTGGTACGGCTTCGGCGAGGTCCGCCTCGGCCAGGGCAGGGAGGCCGCCAAGAGCTTCCTGAACGAAAACCAGGACCTTTGCCAGGAGCTCCGCCGGGCGATTCTGGACAAGGCGGTCCCGAAGGCGGCCCCGAAGCCGGAGCCCGACCAGCCCGACCAGCCTGCCCAGGAAGAATAGTCGCAGCCCCCCGGGCAGGTGCAGGGCGGCTTGCGCGGCAGCCCGCCTTTTCAGGGTTCCTGCCGCTGTCGGCGGGTGCATCCGGATCGGCGAATCTCGCTCAAATAGTTCCCCAATCTACGGCATTTCCACTAAAATACACCTCCCCCCGGCCTGCGGCCTGTCTCCGCCGGACGGCCGGGAATATCGAAACGCAACATGAGCAAGAGATCCGACAAAACGTCCGAACAGATTCGCCGTGAGTTCATCCAGTTCTTTCAGGACCGCGGGCACACGTTCGTGCCGTCCAGCTCCCTGCTGCCGGGCGACGATCCCACGCTGCTGTTCACCAACGCCGGCATGAACCAGTTCAAGGACGTCTTCCTCGGCACCGGCACCCGCCCATACACGCGCGCGGTCAACACCCAGAAGTGCATCCGCGCCGGGGGAAAGCACAACGACCTGGAGGACGTCGGCCACAACACCAAGTACCAGACGTTCTTCGAGATGCTGGGCAACTGGAGCTTCGGCGACTACTTCAAGGCCGAGGCGATCCGCTGGGCGTGGGAGCTGCTCACGGGAGTGTGGGGCCTGCCCAAGGACCGGCTGTACGCGACGGTCTTCGGCGGGGACGAGGAAGCCGGCCTGCCCGGCGACGACGAGGCGAAGGCCCTGTGGGCCAAGGTGACGGACCTGCCGCCCGAGCACGTGCTCGTCTTCGGCATGAAAGACAACTTCTGGGAGATGGGCGAGACCGGGCCCTGCGGGCCGGACACGGAAATCCACATCGACCTGGGGGAGGGCTGCTGCGACGGGTCGCGCCACGCCGGCAGCGACTGCGCGGTCAACGTGGAAGGCTGCGGGCGGTTCGTCGAGCTGTGGAACCTGGTGTTCATCCAGTTCAACCGCGACGAGTCCGGGCGTCTGGAGCCGCTGCCTGCCAGGCACGTGGACACCGGCATGGGCTTCGAGCGGATCTGCGCGGTCCTTCAGGGGGTGAGAAGCAACTTCGACACGGACGTCTTCGGCCCGCTGATGAGCTGGATCGAGCAGCACTCCGGCGTCCGCTGCGGGGCCGCCCACGACACCGACGTGGCCTTCCGGGTCGTCGCCGACCACGCCCGGGCCGTCAGCTTCGCCATCGCCGACGGCGTGCTGCCATCCAACGAGGGCCGGGGATACGTCATCCGGCGGATCCTCCGCCGCGCGGCCCGGTACGGGCGAAAGCTGGGTCAGCTCGAGCCGTTCCTGCACCTGCTGGTGCCCGTGATCGTCGAGCAGATGGGGCAGGTCTTCCCCGAACTCGCCCAACGGCAAAAGCAGATCACACAGACCATCCGCGAGGAGGAGGTCTCCTTCAACAAGACGCTGGACCGCGGGATAGAGCTGTTCGAGCGGGCCGCGGAGAAGGCCGCCGCCGGCGGGCGGAAGCATATTGGCGGCGAGGCGGCCTTTGAGCTGTACGCCACCTACGGCTTCCCCGTGGACCTGACGCAACTGATGGCCGTCGAGCGCGGGCTGACCGTGGACATGCAAGGCTATGAAGAGGAGATGGCCCGGCACCGGGAGATCTCGGCCGCCGGCGCGGACGCCTTCCAGGTCGCGGCGGTCACCGGCCTGCCGGAGACGGACGACTCGCCCAAGTACGCCCCCGGCGACATCTCGGCCAAGGTGCTCGGCTGGGTCATCGGCGAGAGGTACGTCTGCCAGGGCAGCCTGGGTGAGGGTGCCGAGGCGGCGGTGGTGCTGGATCGGAGCAACTTCTACGGCGAGGCCGGCGGGCAGGTCGGCGATAGCGGCTTGCTGAGCGGTCCGGACGGCAGCTTCGCCGTCCGCGGTACCAGGCTGGCCGGGCATTGCGTGCTGCACCTGGGGCGGATGGAGACCGGCTCGCTGTCGGTCGGGCAGGCGGTCACCGCCCGCGTCGACCCCGCCCGGGCCGACACCCGGCGCAACCACACGGCCACGCACCTGCTGAACTGGGCGCTGCGGCAGGTCCTGGGCGACCACGTCGATCAGGTCGGCAGCATGGTCGATCCGAACCGGCTGCGATTCGACTTCACCCACGCCAAGGCCGTTTCGCCGGAGGAGCTGGCCGAGGTCGAGCGGCTGGTCAACGAGCGGATCCTGGCCGACGAGATTGTCTCCGTCCGGCAGGTGCCGCTGGCCGAGGCCCGCCGGATCCCCGGCGTTCGGGCGGTATTCGGGGAGAAGTACCCCGATCCGGTGCGGGTGGTGAGCATGGGCACGGCCGACGCGGGCGGGCCGACGTCTGTGGAGTTCTGCGGCGGCACGCACCTGGAGCGGACTTCGCAGGCGGGGCTGTTCAAGATTCTCTCGGAAGAGTCCGTGGCCAAGGGCGTCCGCCGGATCACCGCGGTGACCGGGCACGAGGCGGTCCGGCACGTGCAGCGGCTGGACGCGGCCGTGCGATCCGCCTCGTCCGCCCTGCGGGCGCCGATGGAGCAGATCGCCCAGCGGATCGAGGCCATGCAGAAAGAGGTCCGGCAACTGCGGAAGCGCCCGGGCCCGGCCGGCGAGGGCTTCCAGCCGGACTTCACGATTCCGACCGCCCGGGGCAACGTGCTGATCGGGCAGGCGGGGGCGGGCGACGCGGCGGCTATCCGCAACCTGTGCGACGTGGAGCGGCAGCGGGGAGCCGCGGCCATGCTCGTGGGCACGGGCGCCGGCGGAAAGGTCACGCTGATCGCGATGGTTTGCGACGCCCTGGCCGGGGAAGGCAGCGTCAGGGCCGATGAATGGGTCCGGGCGGCGGCGGCCGTGGTCGGCGGCGGCGGCGGAGGCAAGCCCACCATGGCCCAGGCCGGAGGCAAGGACCCCGACAAGCTGCCCGAGGCCCTCACCGCCGGCAGGGATTGGATCGTCGCCAGGCTGGGCCTGCCGGAGCAGGCCAGGCCGGCATGAGCGGACCTACAGATGTTTTGATAGTTCTTTCGCCGTCAAGCATTTACGACGTAGCGGTTTTTCGTTGACAAGGATAGAAGCCGCCGATAGGTTCCTGCCGTGTTTTCAGCATAGGCGCTGACGTTCGGGGAGTCTTTGCAGCCGGCAGGCCCGGCGGCGTGGTGTAAGTAATGCCTTTGAGGTGACCTAGTTATGCAGCCAAGCCAGAAAATGAGTCGAAAGCGCACGCGTTCGCGGCGGGCGCATCACGGGCTGCGCCCGGTCAACGTGACCGACTGCCCGCGGTGCAATGCGCCCAAGCTGCCGCACGCTGCCTGCGAAAACTGTGGCTACGTCCGCCCGGGGTTGAGCCTGAAGATCGAGAAAGAGGACTGATTGATGCGGCTTGGGGTGGACGCGATGGGCGGAGATTTCGCCCCGGCCGAACCGGTCCAGGGCGTCTTGGCCGCCAGGGACCAGCTCGGCCCGGACGATCGGGTCGTGCTGATCGGTGTCGAACCGGCCGTCCGGGAGCACCTCGCCGGCCACGACGGATGGGAGCGGTTCATACAGATCCACCACGCCTCCGAGGTGGTCGGCATGGACGAAGCCCCGGTGGAGGCCCTGCGCCAGAAGCCGGACAGCTCGATCGCCCGGATGGCGGAGATGGCCGCCCGCGGGGAAGTGGACGCGGTCATATCGGCCGGAAACACCGGCGCCTGCGTCGCCGCCTGCCAGATGCGGCTGCGGCGGCTCCGGGGCGTGTACCGCCCGGGCATCGCCATCGTCGTGCCCAGCTACTACGGACCGGTGGTCCTCTGCGACGTCGGCGCCAACGTCAACTGCCGCCCGCGGCACCTCTTCCAGTACGCGCTGATGGCCTCGGAATACGCCCGCCGCATCTGCGGAGTTGCCGATCCGCGCGTGGGACTGCTCAACATCGGGCGCGAGGACGCAAAGGGCAATCAACTGGTCAAGGAGACGCGCGAGCTGCTGCGGGCGGGACCGGACGTGAAGTTCATGGGCAACATTGAAGGCCGGGACCTGTTCCGAAACGTCTGCGACGTGGCGGTCTGCGAGGGCTTCGTCGGCAACGTGGCCCTGAAGCTGATGGAGGGACTGGCCCAGGGGCTGTTCAAATCCATCGCCAACGAGCTGCCGCAGTCGAAGCCGGAGCTGGCCGGCCAGTTCCGCCAGGCCATCAGCACCACCCGGGAGAAGTACGATTTCAATGAGTACGGCGGGGCGCCGCTGTTGGGAATCAACGGCATCTGCATCATCTGCCACGGCGCCAGCCGGGCCCGCGCCGTTGTCAATGCGATCCGCGTGGCTCGCGAGTTCGCCACCACGCACATGAACGACCGCATCACGGAGCGGATCGCCCGTTGCCAGGGAAGCCTCCATGAATAAGGGATTGCGAGCGGCGATTGCGGGTTTCGGCGCGTACGTACCGCAGAAGGTTCTGACCAACGCCGACCTGGAAAAGATGGTCGATACCTCCGACGAATGGATCACCCAGCGGACGGGCATCAAGCAGCGCCGCATCGCCGCCGAGAACGAATCCACCGCCTCCATGGCCACCGAGGCCGGCAGGCGGGCCTGCCACAGCGCCGGCGTGGACCCGGCCGAGCTGGATCTGATCGTGTGCGCGACGATCACCCCCGAGACGCTGTGTCCGTCCAGCGCCTGCTTCATCCAGCGCGACCTGGGGGCGGCGGGGGCGGCGGCGTTCGATTTGTCCGCCGCGTGCAGCGGCTTTCTCTACGGGCTGTCCATCACGCGGCGGTTCATCGAGGCCGGCCAGTTCAAGAACTGCCTGGTCATCGGCGCCGAAGCCCTCAGCCGGTTCACCGACTACGCCGACCGCGGCAGTTGCATCCTCTTCGGCGATGCGGCCGGGGCGGTGGTCATGCAGCCGACGAATGATGCGGAAAAGGGCGTCCTGTACACGGTGATGCACGCCGACGGCACCGGCTGGGATTACATCTGGACCCCCGCCGGCGGCTCGAAGCTGCCGGCCTCGGCCCAGACCGTCGAGCGGGGCGAGCACTATCTGAAGATGCGCGGGCGGGAGGTGTACAAGTTCGCCATTGAGAAGATGCAATGGCTGCTGGAAGACTGCATGAACGCCTGCGGGCTGACCGCCGACGACGTGGACCTGGTCATTCCGCACCAGGTGAACATCCGCATCATCAGGTCGGCCACGCGCAAGTTGAATTTCCCCGTGGAAAAGGTTTACGTGAACATCGACCGGTACGGAAACACCTCGGCCGCGTCCATTCCGCTGGCGCTGGACGAGGCCGTCCGCGGCGGTCGGATCGGGCCCGGCTCGATGGTGGTGCTGATCGCCTTCGGCGCCGGGCTGACCTGGGCCGGGGCGGTCGTCCGCCTGTGAGCGGCGGGCAGACCGGCAAGGGTGAGGATGATGAGTGTTGGCTTTCTATTTCCGGGACAGGGCGCTCAGCAGGTCGGGATGATGTCCGACCTGGCGGAGGCGTCGTCCGCGGCCCGGGAGGTCTTCGCCATCGCCGATCGGCGGCTGGGGTATTCCCTCAGCGAGCTGTGCTTCAACGGCCCGGGCGAGCGGCTCCAGGCCACCGACGTCAGCCAGCCGGCGATGTTCGTCTGCTCGGCGGCGGCCCTGGCGGCGATGAAACAGGCCCTGGGGGATCGGATTCCCGACCCGGCCATGGCCGCGGGGTTGAGCCTGGGCGAATATACGGCGCTGCAAGCGGCCGGAGCGATGGACTTCGAGCAGGCGCTGGAGCTGGTCGCCTCGCGCGGCAGGTACATGCGGGAAGCGGCCGAGATGCATCCGACGGCGATGGTGAGCATCATCGCCCTGGACGAGGAGAAGGTCGAGCAGCTCTGCGCCGCCGCCGCGGACGGGGAGGTTCTGACGCCGGCGAACTTCAACTGCCCCGGTCAGATCGTGATTTCCGGCGCCGCCGCCGCCTGCCGGCGAGCGGCTGCGCTGGCCGGCGAGTTCGGCGCGGCCGGGGCGCTGCCGCTCAAGGTCGCCGGGGCCTTTCACAGCTCCTTCATGCAGCCGGCCGCGGACAAGCTGGCCGAAGCGCTCGAAAACGTCGACATCGCCCCGCCCTCGCTGCCGGTGATCGCCAACGTCGACGCCGCCCCGCACACGGACGCCGCCTCGATCAGGGAAAAGCTCATCCGCCAGATGACCTCGCCGGTCCGTTGGGAACAGTCCATGCGATACATGCTGGACAGCGGGGTCGACGAGTTCTACGAGATCGGCCCGGGGCGCGTGTTGGCCGGGCTGATGCGCCGCATTCAGCGGCGCGCCGTCGTCAAGAGCATCAACGCCGCCGACGCCCTGGCAAAGCTGGCCGGGCAACTGGCGCGGTAGAAAGCAGCGAAAGGGGCCAACTGAAGCTATGGGCGAGAACGAAAAGGTAGCCGTCGTCACCGGCGCCAGTCGAGGCATCGGTCTGGAGATCACCCGTCGGCTGCTGGAGATGGGCATGACCGTGGTGGCGGTGGACATCCGCGAGGACCTGCTGGCCGAGATGCCGGGAAAGCTGGGCGATGCCGCCGGCAAGCTCCAGACGCGCGTGCAGGACGTCACCGTGGCCGAGGGCTTTACCGCCCTGATCGACGGCGTGGCTGAAGAATACGGGCGCATCGACGTGCTGGTCAACAACGCCGGCATCACCCGCGACAACCTCCTGCTGCGGATCAGCGACGAGGATTGGCAGACGGTGCTGAACGTGAACCTCACCAGCGCGTTCATCGGCACCCGGGCCGCCGCCCGGCACATGGTCCGCCGCCGCGACGGCGTGATCATCAACATGGCCAGCTACAGCGGCATCGCCGGCAACCGGGGGCAGGCGAACTATTCGGCCTCCAAGGCCGGGCTGATCGGCCTGACCAAGACGACCGCCAAGGAGCTGGCCGGCAAGAACGTTCGGGCCAACGCCGTGGCCCCGGGCTTCATCGTCACCGAGATGACCGACGCCCTGCCCCAGCAGGCCAAAGATATGGCCTTGCAAATGATCCCGTTAAAGCGTATGGGCGGTCCCAAGGACGTGGCCGCCGTGGTGGTGTTCCTGGCTTCCGAGGCCGCGTCCTACATTACCGGTCAGGTTGTCAGTGTGGACGGCGGGCTGCACATGTAAAATTGCCTGCCGAGGTGCTTGAAGCGGTGTATCGTGCGAAGATATAGTACCGCGGCATTTACGCGAAAGGCCCGATCTCGGCCGACCGGGATCGAACGAAACAGCAGAACTTGGCTTCTCTGCCGGGAGGTACCATAGTGGCCGACGAAATCGAAGAAAAGATCATCGAGATCGTCAGCGAGCAGATGGGTGTGGACAAGAGCGAGATCACCCGCGAAACCTCGTTCGTCAACGATCTCAACGCCGACTCGCTGGACACGGTGGAACTGGTCATGGAGTTCGAGGATGAGTTTGAGCTGAGCATCCCCGACGAGGAGGCGGAAAAGATTCAAACCGTCGGCCAGGCCATCGACTACATCAAAGAGCACACGAAGAAAGCTGCAAGCTAGCGCCGTACCCAGGTATGCCGCTTCTGCCGGCGGCGCCGACGAGGCACCGGACTCATGGAGAACCGGCGGGTCGTGATCACGGGCCTGGGCACGGTCAATCCGCTTGCCCGGGATGTCGACGGCTTTTGGGCTGCGCTGTTGGCCGGGCAAAGCGGCGTCCGGCGGGTTGCGCGTTTCGATGCCTCGGATTTCGCCTCGCAGATCGGCGGGGAGGTCGTGGACTGGTCGGGCGTGCCGGAATCCGTGGTGGACAAGCGGGGGAGCAAGCGCTTCGACCGCTTTGCCCAGTTTGCGGTGGCGGCGTCCGTCGAGGCGGTGGCCGACAGCGGCGTCGATTTTGACTCGGTCGACCGCGGCCGCTGCGGCGTGATAATCGGCAGCGGCATCGGCGGCCTGGAGGAACTGGAGGTCCAGCACGAAAAGATGCTCGCCCGCGGCCCGGGGCGGGTCAGCCCCTTCACCGTGCCCAAGCTCATGGTCAACGCCGCCAGCGGCAACGTGGGCATCCTGTGGGGCCTGCGCGGCCCCAACAGCGCGGTGGCCACCGCCTGCGCCTCGGCCAGCAACGCCATCGGCGACGCTGCCCGCCTGATCCAGCGGGGGCAGGTGGAGCTGATGATCGCCGGCGGGGCCGAGGCGGCGCTGACGCGACTGGGCCTGGCAAGCTTCTGCGCCCTGAAGGCCCTCTCCACCCGCAACGATCAGCCCCAGCGCGCCAGCCGGCCCTTCGACAAGCATCGCGACGGGTTCGTGCTCGCAGAGGGCGCCGGCGTGGTCATCCTGGAGGAGCTGGAGCACGCCCGTCGGCGCGGGGCCAGGATCTGGGCCGAGCTGATCGGGTACGGCATGACCTGCGACGCCACCCACATCACCGCTCCCGACGCGGAAGGCAAGGGAGCCGCCGAGGCGATGCGGCTGGCCCTGACCGACGCGGGCGTCCGCCCCGAACAGGTCGATTACATCAACGCCCACGGCACCAGCACCGAGTTGAACGACATTTCCGAGACCCGCGCCATCAAGGCCGTCTTCGGCGACCACGCCTACAACGGGCTGGTGATCTCCTCCACCAAGAGCGCCATCGGGCACATGCTCGGGGCCAGCGGCGGGGTGGAGATGATCGCGACGGTCAAGGCCATCGAGACCGGCTGGGTGTCGCCGACGCTAAACCTGGACGAGCCCGCCGAGGAGTGCGACCTGGACTACTGCCCCCTGGAAAAGCGCCGGGCCGAGGTGAAGGTTGCCATGTCCAACAGCCTCGGCTTCGGCGGGCACAACGTCGTGCTCGTGGTGAAAGCATTCGAGGGATAGCCCCCCCGTCGGGGGGCGAGCTTTGGCTTTCAACTTCCCGGCGCCTCCTCTACACTCTCTCCGTGTCGCTGAAATATCGGCTGATCATCCTGGGCGTTGTGGTCCTAGCCGTTACTTTCGCCGCCGGCACGGTTCTGGGCGTTTACGGCTCGCGCCGCCTGGTGGAGTCGCAGCTTCGGCGCCGCCTTCAGCGCGGGGCGAGGGATCTGGCCGCCAGCGGGGCCCCGCTGAACGAGCCGGTGCTGGCCCGGTTTGCCCCGCTGCTGGACGCGGAGGTGGTGGTCCTCACCGACGCGGGCGAGATGATCGCCCACAGCGGCGCCCACTGGCCGTGGGAGCGGCTGGCCGGGTCGCTGCGGCAGGTACCCTCCGGGGCGGAGTCTCTGCTGGAAGGCGGGCGGCGGTACTACTTCGCCACCGCCGCCGGGCGGCTGCCGGCCACAGGCGGGCCCGTGACCGTCGTGCTGCTGGCCGACGAGCGCGCCGTCCGCGAGCCGATCCGAACGACCCTGTACCTGTATCTGATCAGCCTCGCCGTCACCACCGTGCTGCTTTCGGCGGGGATGTACCTGGTGGGGCTGGGGCTGGTCCGGCGGATCGCCCGCCTCGGCCGGAGGATCGACGCCACCTTTCCCGGGGAGCCCGCCGGCGCGGCAAGGACCGGCGACGAGCTGGACCGGCTTTCCGCCGCCTTCGACGACCTGCTCCAGCGCTTGCAGCGCAGCCGCCGGCGACTGCTGGCGCAGCAGCAGCTCGCCACCACCGGCAAGATCGCCTCCTCCGTGGCCCATGAGGTCCGCAACCCGCTTCAGGCGATGCGGCTGACGGTGGAGATGCTCAACGAAAGCTTCACCGGAGAGTCGCGCCGCGGCTGCGAGGTGATCCTCAGCGAGATCGACAGGCTTTCCCTGCTGACCGACGAGCTGCTGATGCTGGCGGGAAAGGACACGCGCCGGCTCGAGCCGGTGGAGATCTCGCGCGCGCTGCGCGAGACGGTGCGGCTGTTGCAGTACCAGTTGCGGCAGCGGGAGATTCGCACGGAAATAGACCTGCCGGCCTTGCCGGCGGTGCGGATGGACCGGAACCGCTGCCGGCAGTTGCTGCTGAACCTGTTGCTCAACGCCGTCGAGGCCTCGCCCGCCGGCCGGTGCGTCCGCGTCAGCGGCGAGGCCACCGGTCGGAGCGTCACCGTGCGGATCGCCGACGGCGGGCCGGGGTTTCCCCAGCAGGTGCTGGCAGACCGGGCCGAGGAGTTCTTCTCGACGAAAACCAGCGGCGCGGGGCTGGGTTTGTCCATTTGTCGGCGGATCGTCGCCGAGGCCAACGGCCGGCTGAAGCTGTACAACACCCCGGCCGGGGCCGTGGCCGAGGTGACCTTGCCCGTTGGCGACGCCGCCGACGCCGCCGAGGGCGGCAACTCGCCCGCCCCCGGGCGGGGCGCGGGGTCCGACCAACCTTAATAGTTGACGTCCCTTTGCCTTATGATATGTGCCGGCGGGAAAGGCCATGAGCGAAGAGACGCCGAACATCCTGATCATCGATGACCAGCAGAGCGTCTGCTGGGCGATGGCGGAGCTGGCCAAGTCGATGGGCTATGCGGCCGAGACGGCCAACGACGCCGCCGCCGGCCTGGGCAGGCTGGTCGGGGGGAGCTTCGACGCGGTTATTCTGGACATTCAGCTTCCCGGCCTGAACGGGCTGGACGCGCTGCCGAAGATCAAGGCCGACTTCCCCCATCTTCCGGTGGTGATCATCACCGCCCACGGAACCATGGCCACGGCCATTGCCGCGGTGCAGCGGGGTGCCTTCGAGTATCTGCTCAAGCCCGTCGACAAGGCCACGCTGAAGACGGTTCTGTCGGCCGCGGTCGCCCATCACCGGCGCAGCGCCGAGCTGGGCGCCGCCGTCGCCCGCCCGATCAGCGAAACGGAAATGATCGGGCGCTGCCCGCAGATACAGGAGGTCTTCAAGCAGATTGCGGTGGCGGCCGGCACCGAGCTGGCCGTCCTGCTCACCGGCGAAACCGGCACCGGCAAGGAGCTGGTCGCCCGGGCCATTCACCGCTACTCCTCCCGCGGCGGCGGCCCGTTCGTCGCGGTTAACTGCTCGCTGCTGTCGGGGGAGCTGGTCGCCAGCGAGCTGTTCGGGCACGAGAAGGGCGCCTTCACCGGCGCCGATCGGGCCGCGCCGGGCAAGGTGGAGGCCGCCGACGGCGGCACCATGCTGCTGGACGAGGTGGGCGAGCTGCCGGGCGAGTCCCAGGTGCGGCTGCTGCGGTTCCTGGACGACGGGGAGTTTTACCGCGTCGGCTCGGCCGAGCCCGCCCGCGCGAACGTCCGCGCGATCGCCGCCACCAACCGCCCCTTGCGGGCGGCGGCCCTTTCCGGACACTTCCGCCGCGACCTGTTCTTCCGCATTTCCGGCGTCACCATCGACCTGCCGCCGCTGCGCGACCGCGGCGATGACGTGGAGCTGCTGATCGACCATTTCCTGGGCCGCTGTCACCCCGCCGGGCTGACAGACGAGGCCCGCACGGTGTTGAAGGCGTATCCGTACCCGGGCAACGTGCGCGAGCTTCGCAACGCCATCGAGCACGCCGCCGCCATGGCCGGCGCCCAGCCCATCGGCCCGGAGCACCTGCCGGAGGCGCTGTCCGCTCCGGGCGCTCCGGAGGAGGGGGCATCGCTGGAGCGGTGGGCCGACCGGATGTTGGAGAGGATCCTCGCCGCCGGAATCGCCAAGGGATACGAGGAGCTGATGGCACAGTGGGAAAGCCCGGTCCTGGCCGCGGCGATGAGGCGCTTCGAGGGAAACCAGGCCCGCGTCGCCGCCGCCCTGAGCATGCATCGTTCCACGCTGCGGAAGAAGCTCCGCGCCTACGGGCTGATCGAGCCCGCCGGCGCGGACGCCGCGAGCTAAAGGAGGTCCGTTTGTGCTACCGAAGGTCTTGGACAAGCCCGATTTCCTTGAAGCCAAAGCGCGCGTGGAGGCCTGGTGGGCGGGCTCTTCGCTGGGTCGGCCGGTGGTGTCGGCCGCGATCCTCAAGCCCGGCGCCCCGCCGCCCCCCAGCGACGGCCGGCCCCGCCCCGAGTGCGAGCTGGACCCCCAGTGGTACTTCGCCCAGGCGGACTGGATGCTGTCGGCCTATGATTGGCCGGCCGAGACCATGCCCGGCCTGTTTCCGTCTTTCGCCAGCGACTTGCTCATCCCCGGCGTCTTCGCCGGTGCGGAGCTGGATTACCGGCCGGGCACGACGTGGATGAAGCCCATCCCGGACCTGTACGAGCGCCCGCTGCCGGCCTTCTCCAGGGATCACCCCGTCTTCGGCCTGCTGGACTGCGTCCTGCGCGGCTATGCCGAGCGCTTCGGCGACAGGGCGCTGCTGGCGCCGCCGGCGCTGCTGGACGGAATGACCACGCTGTCCGCCTTCCGCAAGCCCCAGCAGTTGTGCATGGACCTTCTCGACCGCCCCGCGGACGTGAAGCGCCTCTCCGCCCGGCTGAACGAGATGTACGTCGAGTCGCACCAGGCGTTCTTTGCCACGCTCAGCGGGCTCGGCCACGCCCAGTCGTTCACCTGGGCCGGCATCTACGCCCCCGGCAAGTGCGAGATGGTGCAGTGCGATTTCGCCATCATGCTCTCGCCGGAGATGTACGAGGAGTTCTGCCTGCCCCAGCTCCGCCGGATGACGGAGTACTTCGATTATTCCTGCTACCACATGGACGGCACGCCGCAGACGCGCTTTCTGGACCTGCTGTGCAGCCTGCCGCGGCTGCACGCCATCCAGTGGAACCCCGAGCCGCCGGCCCCGCCGCCGCTGGAATGGCTGGACTTCTACCGCGAGGTCCGCCGCCGCAAGCGCTCGCTCTGGATCGCTTGCGACGCCGACACGGCAATTGAATTGACCCGCCAGCTCGGCCCCGACGGGCTGATGCTCTGGGTCCACGGCCTGGAGACGGTCGAGCAGGTCGACGGGCTATGCCGGCGCTTGGCTGCGGCCTCGAAATAGCGAGCGTGCCGGGCAAACGCCCCACAGACCCGGCGCAGGGCGGCCCGGCCGGGCCGAAGCGTCAGCTCTCGGGGAAGCTGATGGTCGACAGGTCCACCCGCAGCAACTTCCTCGACAGCGCGTTGAGGTCGTCGAACTCCCCGGCGAAGTGGAAGGTGCGGTGGACGTGGACCACGGCCTGGTTGGCCGCCAGCTCCGCGGCGGGGGAGGAGGTCTCGATTTCGTAGAACGGCCCCATCTGCCCGGCCCCGGGGGCCTCTTCGCCGTCGTTGTAGCTGTTGACGGCGTCGCCGGCGAAGGGCGCCTCCTGAATCTCCCACAGGCTGTTGACGTAGGGCAGCTCGCGGGCGCCGGCCGGCAGGCTGAACTGCACGATCGTCAGCAGCCGCTGGTCCGGGTCGTAGCTGCCGAGAACGTCCCTCGCCCGGGCGGGGCAGACGCCCAGCTTGGACCGGAACTTTCCGTCGCAGCGAAACAGCACGTGGTCGCCGCGGATGCCGAATCGCTCCGGCGGCACCGGCCCGAAGTACTCGTCGTTGGGCATCTCCCCCAGCTCGGCCCCCTCGCCGGCGCGGAACGGCACGATCACATACCCGCGCGGCAGGGGGGCGAACTGTCCGAGAATCCAGATGCTCAGCAGCCCGCCGTTGCCGGTCCACGGCTTCTCGCCGACGTTGGCGAGCGTGTTGGTCGACTGAAAGGCGACCGCGGCTATTCCCGCCGGCAGCGCCATCCCCAGGTGCCGGGCGATCTCCTCGCGGCTCAGCACGTCGATGATCCGCTTGACGGCCGCGGCGAACGTCGCGCCGGAGCGGTTGGCGACCTCGAACTGCGCCGCCATGGCCAGGCTGGCCGGCCCCTGGCTGCTCACGCTGAACCGGCCGGTGTTGAATCCCTCCGGCGTCCGCCAGTGGGCCAGGTCGAAGGGATCGCCCTCCTTGAACCAGAGTCCGAACTGGCCTCCCTCCGGGCCCAGCCAGAACCGATCCTCCCCGCCGTAATTGTCGAAGGTCGTGCCGCGCCGCCCCGACTCGATGAACTGCCGGTTGATCCATCCCAGGCTGGCGCCTTTCGGGCCGGCGGGCGTGGAGGTCATCACCCGCCCCTGCCAGGCCGGCGCCACCGCCGCCAGCGCCGGGGCGTGGGCGTCCAGGACGATCAGATCGGTGTGGCGGGAAAGATATTTCACGTCGTCGGAGAATGCCTTCATCGCCATTGGTGCTTCTCCATCCCCTCGGCGCCCTTGTTATTACCATGAGCGTTTTGCCGGGTCAATCGCCTCTCCGGGCGCGCCTGGCGGGCTGCCGAGGGCGAGGACGGACCCGGCCGGGGGCCGCCACCGGGGGCCGTTTGCCCGGCCTGCGGGCCGTCTGGAGGCTCTTTGCCGAGTAATTCTTCCGCCGGGGAGGATAAATGACGATAGAGAACGTGGGAAACGTCCGTCGTAGAAGTTGAACTGTTCTCATTGGCGCTGTAAGATGTGCTGGGCGGCCGTTTCGTCGGCTTGGACCGTCTGGCAGGCAAGGTTGTCCGCCCCTGCCGTCACTGGTGAGGGAGTGAATTAGATGTTCGACCGCTTCACAGATCGAGCCCGACAAGTGCTGGCCCTGGCAAACCAGGAAGCGCAGCGATTCAACCACGAATACATCGGCACGGAGCACATCCTGCTGGGGCTGGTCAAGGAGGGGACCGGCGTGGGCGCCAACGTCCTGAAAAACCTGGGCGTCGACCTGCACAAGGTTCGCCTGGAGGTCGAGAAGGTCGTCAAGCCCGGCCCGGAGACGGCGCAGATGGGCAAGCTGCCCCGCACCCCGCGGGCCAAGAAGGTCATCGAGTACGCCGTCGACGAGGCTCGCGACCTCAATCACAATTACGTCGGCACCGAGCACATCCTGCTGGGGTTGTTGCGGGAACGCGAAGGCGTGGCCGCCCAGGTGCTGATGAACATGGGCTTGAAGCTGGAAGAGCTTCGGGAAGAGGTCCTGCGGCTGCTGGGCCCGGGAATGGAAACCGACGAGCCGATTGCCGGCGGGGACTCGCGCCAGGAGGCCCGCCCCAGGGGCAAGTCCAAGACGCACGCGCTGGACAGCTTCGGCCGGGACCTGACCGAGCTGGCCCGGGCGGATCAGCTCGACCCGGTCATCGGTCGCCTCGATGAAATCGAGCGCGTCATCCAGGTGCTGTGTCGGCGGACGAAGAACAACCCGGTGCTGCTGGGCGAGGCCGGCGTGGGCAAGACCGCCATCGTGGAGGGCCTGGCCCAGAAGATCGTCGCCAACGACATTCCGGAGATCCTGGCCAACCGCCGCATCGTGGCCCTCGACCTGGCGATGATGGTCGCCGGCACGAAGTACCGCGGGCAGTTCGAGGAGCGCATCAAGGCGGTGATGAACGAGGTCCGCCGGGCCAAGAACGTGATCCTCTTCATCGATGAGATGCACACCCTGGTCGGCGCCGGCGGGGCCGAGGGCGCCATCGACGCCGCCAACGTGCTCAAGCCCGCCCTCAGCCGCGGCGAAGTCCAGTGCATCGGCGCCACCACGCTGGATGAATATCGAAAGTACATCGAGAAGGACGGCGCCCTGGAGCGGCGGTTTCAGACGATCATCGTCGACCCGCCCACCCGGGAGGAGACGCAGGCGATCCTCCGGGGGCTGCGCGACCGCTACGAGGCCCATCACCGCGTTCGGATCACGGATGCGGCCCTGGAGCGGGCGGTGGAGCTTTCCAACCGGTACGTGACCGGGCGCGTCCAGCCGGACAAGGCCATCGACGTCATCGACGAGGCCGGCGCCCGCGTGCGGCTGCGGACCATGACCAAGCCGCCGGACCTGGCCGGCCTGGAAGCGCAGATCGAGAAGCTCCAGTTGGAGAAGGACGAAGCCGTCCGCAACGCCGACTACGAGCGGGCGGCCAAGTTGCGCGATCAGGCCGAGCAGCTCCGGGTGAAGAAGGAGGAGCTGCAAACCGCCTGGCGCGAGCGGGCCCAGGAGACCGAGGGCGTCGTCGACGAGGAAGTGGTCGCCGAGGTCGTCGCCAAGATGACGGGCGTGCCCCTGCGCAGGCTGGAGAAGGAAGAGGCCCAGCGGCTGCTGGACCTGGAAAGCGAGCTGCACAAGCGCGTGGTCAGCCAGCACGAGGCGATCGTGGCCGTGGCCAAGGCCATCCGCCGGGCGCGGTCGGGGCTGAAGGATCCGCGCCGGCCGATGGGCAGCTTCATCTTCGTCGGACCGTCCGGCGTGGGCAAAACTTTGCTGAGCAAGGCCTTGGCGGAGTTCATGTTCGGCGACGAAGAGGCGCTGGTTCAGATCGACATGAGCGAGTACATGGAGAAGCACAACGTTTCCCGCCTGATCGGCGCCCCGCCGGGGTACGTCGGCTACGAAGAGGGCGGGCAACTGACCGAGCGAATCCGCCGCCGCCCGTACGCCGTCGTCCTGATGGACGAAATCGAAAAGGCCCATCCCGACGTGTTCAACATGCTGCTTCAGATCATGGAGGAAGGGCATCTGACCGACAGCTTCGGTCGGCGGGTCGATTTCCGCAACACCATCCTGATCATGACCTCCAACATCGGGGCCGAGATGATCAAGTCCCGGGGAGGCTTCGGTTTCGGCCGGCGCGACGAGGAGGCATCCTACGAAAAGATGAAAGACATGCTCCAGAAGGAGGTGGAGCGGGTTTTCCGGCCGGAGTTCCTCAATCGCCTCGACGACGTGATGGTCTTCAAGGCGCTCACGCGCGAGGACCTGGTCACCATCGTCGATTACGAGCTGCGGAAGGTGCGGGAGCGCCTGGCCGGGCACGACCTGAAGCTGGAGCTGGACAACCCGGCCAGGGAGCTGCTGATCGACAAGGGCTACGATCCTGACTTCGGCGCCCGGCCGCTGCGGCGGGCCATCGAGCACCAGGTGGAAGACCCGCTGAGCGAGGACATTCTCAGCGGCGTGTACAAGGGCAAGAACAAGATCCTGGTCTCGGTCAAGGAAGAGAAGGAAGGCGGGAAGCACCTGTACTTCAAGGGCGTGCGTGAGAAGGCGCCTGCCCCCGAGCCGGCGGAGGTCTCCAAGAGCACGTAGCCGCCGCGCGAGATTCCGACGTGATGATCCAGCCCCGGGCCGATGGCTCGGGGCTCTTGTTTTACTCCGGCCCGGCCGGGGGGGCCTCGCCGGACGGGCGGCGCTGCGGGACCGCTCAACTTCCCTCGGAACAGAACACCCCCGCCGGCGTAGTGCATAGTGGCGGGTCGTTTGGGGCCGTTGCCGGGATTGCCTGCCGGGAGAAGGCCGGATATCATGACAATTCGTGGGCCGAACGCGGCTTGGGAAGCGCCCGGCTGCGCGGTCGACGGGGCGGTTTTTTTCGGGAACACCGTGGGCGAGTGGACGTCTAAGCTAAGGACGGGCGTTGAGGCCGGCTCCGGCCGGACCCTGTCGGCGCTTGTCTTTGAAGATGCGGCCCTGCTGGAGCGATGCCGGCACGGCGAAATGCCCGCGTTCGGCTCGCTGGTGAGCAAGTACCAGGACCGGGTCTTCAATGCCATCCTGAGAATGTGCGGAAATCGGGACGACGCCGAGGAACTGTGCCAGGAGACGTTCGTCAAAGCATTGGAGAACCTCGGCGGCTTCCGGCAGGCGAGCGGGTTCTACACGTGGCTGTTCCGGATCGCGGTGAACCTGACGATCAGCCGTCGGCGCCGGAGCGGGCGGGTGAAGTTTCATTCGCTGGACGCGGCCGGGGCCGACGAGGATGACTCCACCGGCGGCGCGGACGCCGTGGCCGATAGCCGGGACAACGACCCGCAGGAGCTGGTCGCCCGGGCCGACGCCGACCAACGCGTGCTGAAGGCGCTGGAGGAATTGGACGAAGAATTTCGCGTGGCCGTGGTGTTGCGAGACGTGGAGGGAATGAATTACGAGCAGATTGCACAAATCCTGGATATACCCGTCGGAACAGTCAAAAGTCGCCTGTACCGGGCAAGGAGCACGTTGCAGAAGAAGCTGCGCGATCTGATTGCCTGAGGGCGGCGAGTTGGAGCGACGCCGGCGCCGGGAGCCGGCGGCTAAGACAAGCATGTCTTCGAAACGACAAGAGATTGGCGAACAACTGTCTGCTTACCTGGACGGCGAGCTGTCCGAGGCCGAGGCCCGCCGCCTGGAGGAGGCGGTCCGAGCCGACGCGGAGCTGGCCGGCGAGCTGAACTCCCTCCGGGCCGTCCGCGGGCTGCTGCGCGAGCTGCCGCGAGAGCGGGCCCCGGCGGGAATGACCGAGGGCATCGTCGCCCGGGCCGAGCGCTCGCGCCTGCTGACGGGCCCGGGCGTGCCGGGGCGGCGGGGCTTTTCCTGGCCGAGGCGCCTGGCCGTCGCCGCCGCGGTGCTCATCGCCGTCGGCGCCGGCCTGGTACTGATGAGCCTCCCGCCAAAGCCCGCAGGACGGGGCCGCGACAAGACGACACTGGCGATGAAACAGCCCTCCGACAAACCGGCCGCGGCGCCGACGCTGCCGGAGGCCGCCATCGCTCCCATCAACCTCGTCATCAACACGGACAATCTCGCCCAGGCGCAAAGCGACGTGGAGAGAGTCTTCGCCTCCAACAGCCTGTTGCCGATAACGACGGCTGGCGCTGATCTGGCCAAGGTCGCCGAGTCGCCCGCTCGGGCAAACTTCTACAGGCAGACCCGTCAGACCCTCAGCCAGGTCCGCTACGACGTCGTGGTCTCGGAGGACCAGTTGCAGCGGGTCTTCTCCGAGCTGAACGGCATCCGCGCCAATCAGCGCGTGGCCCAGGTCCCGCTGGCGGATGGGGTGGAGGATAGCACGATCTTGGAGCTGGCTCGCGCGGACGAGTCCGCCGGGCGTCGGTTTGGCTATGCCGCCAAGACGGCAGCAAGAGGAGCCCGCGGCCCCCGCAAGACGGGCCTCGCCGACCAGGCTTCGATGCCGTCGTCGGCCGAGCAGGTCGACCGCCTCGTGAAGGACACCAACGGGCACGCGCCCGCGAAGGAATTGCCCAGCCCTGTCAAGGCGGGTCCTTCCGGAAAGTCCATCATCCCCTCTTCGCCGCCGCCTCGGATCGAACGGTTTGCCCTCGGCGCGCCGGCCGGGGAAAAGCGCAAGTTGGCCCCCGCCGGCGATGAGGGCATTGGGCTGTTCGAAAAGCTGTGCCGCAGGGCTTCTGCGATTGCGTTGGCCGCAACGGAGGCCCGCGGGCAGCGCGCCGAGCCGGCGGCCGTGGCGGAGGCCCGACAACCGACCACGAGGCCGGCCTCGCGTGTGCGCGGGCGGCTAGCAGGAACCGGCGCGGCTCCCGGGGGCCGCGACCAGGTGCTGACCTTCCGGCAGCAACAGGCGCCCACGCTGGCCGGGGCAAACCTGCGGCAGTTGGTGGTCATCCTCAACGACGTCGAAGTCCGCGGCAAGGGCCGATAGCCGCGGCAACTCACCGGGAAGGGACTACCTCACGGACCCCGATCGCGCTTCCGGCGCGGGACGCCGGATACTCAACTTTCCTCAACGGCGCCGGCGGAGCGCCGCCATGCCGCCGAGGCTCAGCAGCACCACCACGCCCGGCTCGGGGATGGGGGTGCCTACGGACAGGCCGGTGCCGTAGAGGTAATTGTCGCTCCAGATAGTGTAGTCGCCGCCGTCGATGACGTCGTCTTCGGTGAAGTTTCCGACGGCCCAGCCCCCGGCCGACCAGGGGTCGACGCCCGTCTGGCCGTAGTGATCCGACCAGATGGTGTAATCGGCGCCGTCGATTCGTCCGTCGCCGTTGGCGTCCCCGGGCACTTGGCCGTTGATCCAATCGGCCAGCTTGCTGATGCGCACGTCCAGGGCGTACTCGCCATAGAATCCGAGCATCTCGCCGCCGCCGGAGGAGACCACCTGGGTGTGGATGCCGGCAAGCTGCGGCACGCCGTCGACCTCGATGAACAGCCCGCCGCCGGAATCGCCGGTGGAGACCAGACCTTCGAGCGTCTCGCCGAGCGAGTCGCCGTCCCACGGGCCGTCGTCGTCGCCGTCGAACTGATCGAAGTCGTAGCCTAGAATGTGGTCATAGGCCGGGTTGGGGTAGTAGCTGACGTCGATCCGGTTCCAGGCGATCCGCTTGGTTCCGGCCGGCAGGTATCCGCCCGTCAGCCCCGTGCCGGCCTTGCCGTAGCCGACGACGGCGCCGGTGTGTCCGGCCTCGTCGGAGCCTCTGTAAAGGGCGTAGCCGCTCAGTTGGGTGTGCTCGGCCAGGATCAGCAGGGCGATGTCCGCTTCCGGATGCACTTTCCGTTCGGCGACGGCGTATTCGTGCCTGCCGTCGGGCAGGTCCAGGTAGAACGTGATGGTCGTCGGATCGGACACGGACCAGGCGACGTGCTTGGCGGTCAATACGTGCCGCGGGCCGATCAGCACCCCCGTGGTGCCGCCCAGCAGGTCGAGGTATCCCACCATGGTGTACTGTGAGTCCGGCTGGACGAGGTGGTGAGCGCTGTCCGGGTCGTCAGAGGTGACAACCGCCCACGCCGGCGGGCCTGCCAGGACCACAGCCAGCAGCGCAGCGGCCAGCCCGGCAATGCGGGTCGGGCCTCGCGCACAGGCAGACCTGCGGGTGGAGCCCGTCATCGTCACGGGCAAATTGCCGGTCACTATGGTCGCTCCTTCTGCCCAGGGAAATTAGCACGCTTCATCTTGAGCATTCCTCCGAACCTCCCTTATATTGTATCGCCACCGGCCCAACCTGCCAAGCTGATTTGTGCCCGGATCGTGGAGGAAACCGCCGGTTTCGCCCGCGCCGGAAGTCCGTGACAGGGCTGCGGCAGGTCACTAGACTGACTATATGAATGTTTGAAGAGCGCGACCAGGCGAGGATGCGTCCGCCCGGTCGGCGCGGGAGACCACGAATTACACTAATTGCGGCGAATTTCACGAATGGCCTCTTTTTCCTGAGGCAGCTCTGCCACATTCGTGCAATTCGTCAGAATTCCCGCCTGACACCCGCCTACCAGCTTGCGGGCAGGGCCGTCGGGCAGGCGTGTCATTCGTGTTCTCATTCGTTGGCATGTGCGAAAACCGTGGGCAGACCCGCCTGCCTTCCGGAGGTGGGCAGGGAGGTGGGCAGGCCCACTGTTCAAACATTGCTGTGGTCCGCTTAGACTACAATAGATTGCAAGGCAACGTTCGACCTGGTGGCCGGACGATCCGGCAGCAAGTCAGGCCCGGCTGCGGCGGTTCCTGCTTCGTATGGGCAGCGTGTTTGCCTTCAGGGGCTCGCCCAGCAAGATCGGAGAACGAGAATGTCTCAAACCCCTCTGCCACCGACGGAAGCGCATTCGGCCCCGCCCGCGCCAGCCAAGCCGCCCCCGCCACCCCCACCCCCGCGGCCTGCCAGGCGGCGACCCTGGTGGAGGCGGCTGCTCTTCACCATCTGGGTTCTGATCTTCATTGGCTCGCTGGTCGCCAACGCCTATCTGGCCCTGTTTTTCAGCCTGTTCCTGGAAAGGCCGTTCGAGACGACGGTTCTGAAGCCCGGCCGGGACGACCAGGTCGTCGCCGTCTGGGACGTGGCCGGCCTGATCGACCAGCGGCAGGCGGACGTGTTCCACGCGTTCTATCGGAAGGTTCGCGACGACCCGAACGTCAAGGCCGTCGTCCTCCGCGTCAACAGCGGCGGGGGCTACATTGCCCCCTGCGATCAGATCTACGCCGAGCTGAGACAGCTCAGGGACCGGGGCAAGAAACTGGTCGTTTCCATGGGCGGGGCGGCGGCCAGCGGCGGCTACTACATATCCGTCCCCGCCGACGAAATCTACGCCGAGTCGGGGACGATCACCGGCAGCATCGGCGTCATGAGTGTCTTGCCGGTGATCAAGGGCACGCTGGAGAAGTACGGCGCCAAGGCCGTGGTCTTGCGATCCACCAAGACGAAGGCCTGGAAGGCCGCGCCGAACTGGCTGGAGGAGCCGGGCGCTCACCAGCTCGCCGCCTTCCAGAAAACCCTCGACGTCTGGCAGGCTCGTTTCGAGAGCGTGGTCCAGGCCGGGCGGAGGGGCAAGCTGCCGCAGCCGCTCGTGGCCGTGAAGAAGACCTATACCGACGGCGACGGCAAGGAGTTTACCGTCGATGAGACCGAGCCGTTCAACGGCAAGGTGTACCTGACGGACGAGGCAATCCGGCTGGGGCTGGTGGACAAGGTCGGCTACCTGTCCGACGCGATCGGTCGGGCCGAGTCCCTGGCCGGGCTGTCGCGGCCCAAGGTCGTTCGCTACGCCAGGCGCAAGTCGATATGGGAGAGGTTCGGCTTTCCCTCTCCGCCCATGGGCTTGGATGCGAAGGGCCTCGAACAGCTCCAGACGCCGCGGCTGATGATGGTCTGGAGGGTTCAGCCGTAGGGCGCTGTTTTGGGCCTCGCGGCAGGCGGTGCGGGCGGGCGCCCTCCTTGGCGGCGGGAGAGTCTCGGTCTGCTTGCGGGAAATGCCGAAGGAGGGATTCGAACCCTCACGGGGTGTGAGCCCCACGGGATTTTGAATCCCGCGCGTCTGCCGGTTCCGCCACTTCGGCTCGTGCGGCGTTTCGGCTTGATTCTACGGGGCTTGCGGCGTTGTCGCAAGGGGTCGCGCCGCGCAGCGCCTCGGCGTGGTATTCCTGAATGGAGCGGGCGGCGGGCGTGCCGGCGCGGAGGACGGCGATGCCTTCGGCAACGGCCTCGGCGGCGGTTGCGGTGGTGACCAGCGCGATTCCGTGTGCGACCGCGTTGATGCGGATGGCCGACTCGTCCGCCCTCGGCCGCCGGCCGGAGGGCGTGTTGATGATCAGCGCGATCTGGCTGTTCTTGATGGCGTCGACGACGTGCGGGCGGCCTTCGCTGACCTTGTTGATCCGCCGGTTGGCCACGCGGTGGCGGTCCAGGAACGCGCTGGTCCCGGCAGTGGCCAGGATCTCGAAGCCCATCGCCTTCAGCCGGCGGATGGTCGGCAGCGATACCGGCTTGTCCCCGTCCTTGACGGAGACGAACGCCACCCCTTTGGTCGGCAGGTGCGTCCCGGCGGCGATCTGGCTCTTGGCGTAGGCCAGGGCGAAGTCCGTGTCGATGCCCATGACCTCGCCGGTGGACCTCATCTCCGGGCCCAGCACCGCGTCGGCGCCGGGGAAGCGGTTGAAGGGGAAGACCGATTCCTTCACGCCCACGTGCCCCAGCGGCGGCGCCGGACCGTCCAGCCCCAGCGACGCCAGCGTCTCGCCCAGCATGACCCGGGTGGCGACCCTGGCGATGGGCACGCCGGTGACCTTGCTGACGAAGGGGACGGTCCGACTGGCGCGGGGGTTGACCTCCAGCACGTACACGTCGCGCCCGCCCACCACCGCGTACTGAATGTTCATGAGCCCGCGGACCTCCAGCTCCGCGGCCAGGGCGCGGGTAGCCTGGCGGATTTCGGCCAGCACGTGCTCGCCCAGTCGGTGCGGCGGTAGGACCATGGCGGCGTCGCCGGAGTGCACGCCGGCGTATTCGATGTGCTCCAAGATGCCCGCGACGTAGACGTCCTTGCCGTCGGCGACGGCGTCCACGTCCAGCTCGACGGCGTCCTCGAGGAACTCATCGATCAGCACGGCCGCGCCGTCTGAGGCCTCCAGGGCCGCCGCCGCGAAGTGGCGCAGCTCCTCCGGCCTGTATACGATCTCCATGGCCCGCCCCCCCAGGACGTAGCTGGGTCGGACAATGACTGGATAGCCGATTGACCCCGCTACCGCCAAGGCTTCGTCCACCGACGAGGCCATGCCGTTGGCCGGCTGCCGCAGGCCGAGCTTGGCGATCGTCGCGCTGAACTGCTGGCGGTCCTCCGCCCGGGCGATGGCCGTCGGGGAGGTGCCCAGGATGGGCACGCCGGCGGCGGCCAGCCCGGCGGCCAGGTTCAGCGGGGTCTGCCCGCCGAATTGCACGATCAGCCCCCGCGGCCGCTCGCGGCGGACGATCTCCAGCACGTCCTCCAGCGTCAGCGGCTCGAAGTAAAGCCGGTCGGACGTGTCGTAATCGGTCGAGACGGTCTCGGGGTTGCAGTTGACCATGATGGAGGGCACGCCCATCTGGCGGAGGGCCTCGGCGGCGTGGACGCAGCAGTAATCGAACTCCAGCCCCTGCCCGATCCGGTTGGGTCCGCCGCCGAGGATGATCACCCCCGGCTGGGAACCGGGGCGGCTTTCATCCTCGCGATCGTAGGTGGAGTAGAAGTACGGGGTGTACGCCTCGAACTCCCCGCCGCAGGTGTCCACCTGCTTGAAGACCGCGTGGATGTCCGCAGTTGTCCGCTGCTGCCGCACCGCCGCCTCGCCCGTGCCCAACAAGTGCCCCAGTTGGGCGTCGCTGAAGCCCAGCCGCTTGGCGGACAGCAGCTCGGCATCGGAGAGCCGCTCCTTCCCGGCGAGGCGCCCCTCGGCCGAGACGATCTGGGCTATATTGTCGAGGAACCACGAGTCGATCCGCGTCAGCTCGTGGATCTCCTCCACGGACATCCCTCGCCGCAGGGCCACCCGGACGGCGAAAAGCCGCTGGGAGTTGGGTAGGAGCAGCTTCTGACGCAAGGCCGCCTCGTCCAAGGCCTCCAGGGCCGCGTCGCGCCCGTCGGCGCCCAGGCCGGCCCGCTTGACCTCCAGCCCGCGAAGGGCCTTCTGGAGCGCCTCCTTGAAGGTCCGCCCGATGGCCATGACCTCCCCGACGCTCTTCATGCTGACCGTCAGCACGTCCTCGGCGACGGGGAACTTCTCGAAGGTGAATCGCGGCACCTTGACGACGCAGTAGTCGATGGTCGGTTCGAAGCAGGCGGGCGTCTCGCGGGTGATGTCGTTGGGGATCTCGTCCAGGGCGAGTCCCACGGCCACCTTGGCGGCGATCTTGGCGATGGGAAAGCCGGTGGCCTTGGACGCCAAGGCGCTGGAGCGGCTGACGCGCGGGT
>CAYNYF010000032.1:0-42791 GCA_964401385.1 uncultured Planctomycetaceae bacterium
GGGGTGGTGATCCTGGAGGTGCTGCACCTGTATCCGATCATGTACCTGAACGCGTCGGCCGCCCTGGCCAACGTCGATCCGACCATGGTCGAGGCCGCCCGGAACCTGGGGGCGTCGCGGTGGACGACCTTCCGGCGGGTGGTGCTGCCTTTGATCCGTCCGGGGCTGTTCGCCGGCGGCACGATCGTCTTTATCTGGTCCTTCACCGAGCTGGGCACGCCGCTGATGGTGGGCTATGAGGAGGTGCTGCCGGTGAAGATTTTTCACGGCCTGAACCAGTTGGAGACCTCCGCCAAGACCTTCTCCATGGTGTTTGTGATGCTTTCGGCGTCGGTGGTGTTCTACGGCATGGGTAAGTTTCTCTTCGGGCGGCGGGCGGCGGCCACCATCGGCCGGGGGGTCGGCGCGACCCTGCGCAGGCCGGGTCTGCTCGGCACCATCGGCATCTGGGCGGTCTTCGCACTGGTGACGCTGGTGGCGGTTGTCCCGCACGTGGGGGTGGTGTTGATGGCCGTTGCGGAGCGCTGGACCGGCACCATCCTTCCCGAGAGCTACACGGGGCGGCACCTGCGAGAGGTCTTCACCCGCCCGGAGACCTGGAACAGCATCGTCAACTCGTTCCGGTACGCCTCGCTGGCCACCGTCATCGACATCATCGCCGGTCTGGCGATCGCGTATCTGGTGGTCCGGCTGCGGGTTCGGGGCCGGTCGGTGCTGGACTCGCTGGCCATGCTGCCGCTGGCCGTGCCGGGGCTGGTCGTCGCCAGCGGATACGTGGCGTTGACCAGCCCGGGGCTGCTGCCGGGATGGCTGGGGAAACTGGTGGAGGGCATCGGGCCAAGACACGACCCGACGCTGATCCTGATCGTCGCCTACAGCATCCGCCGGCTGCCGTACGTCGTCCGCAGCATCTCCGCCGGCTTGCAGCAGACCTCCGAGACGCTGGAGGAGGCCGCCCGCAACCTCGGCGCCGGCCCGCTGAAGAGCGTGCTTCGCGTCACCGTTCCGCTGATTTCGGCGAACGTGCTGGCGGGGGCGATCCTGGCCTTTTCCTTTTCGATGCTGGAGGTGTCCGACTCGCTGATCCTGGCCCAGACGTCCGAGTTCTACCCGATTACCAAGGCGATCTACATTCTGGCCGGCCCGGCCGACGCGACCAACCTGGCGGCCGCCCTGGGCACCGTCGCAATGCTGATGTTGACGGCCACACTGATTCTTGCCAACCTGTTGCTCGGCAAACGCCTGGGCGCGATGTTCCGGGTGTAGCCGCGGGCAACCGTCAACGGCGAGCGGGCTGTTGCCTGTTTATTGCTGCCTGTCGCCTGGAGTGAGTGGATGTTGGATGCGATGATTTTCGACTTCGACGGCGTGGTCGTGGATTCCGAGCCGATCCACCTGGCCGGCTTCCGCGCCGCCCTGGCCAAGCGCGGCATTGAGCTGAGCACGGAGGACTACTACAGCAAGTACGTCGGGTTCGACGATCACGACTGCTTCGCCACCGTTCTGGAAGACAACGGGCGGCGAGCCGATGAGGCGGAAATTGCGGTCATGACGGCCGAGAAGACCGTGCTGATCAAGAAGGCATTTGCCGAATCCATCCGGCCGCTGCCGGGGGCGCTGGAGTTGATGCGGGCGGTGCGTGCGGCCGGGGCCGGCGTGGCCATCTGCTCCGCCGGCTTGCGCGAAGAGATCGAGATTGCCGGCAGGGCCGTTGGGGCGCTGGAACTCGTGGACGTTCTGGTCTCGGCCGAGGACGTCTCGCGCGGCAAGCCCGACCCGGAAGGCTACAAGCTGGCGCTGCGTCTTCTGGGCCGGCTGCGACCGTCCCCGCCGGATCCGGCGGCCGTTTACGTCGTCGAGGACGCCCCGGCGGGGGCGGCGGCGGCCAAGGCGGTCGGCTGCAAGGTCATCGCCGTGACCAACTCCTATAACCGCGAGGCCCTCGGCCTTGCCGACGTCGTGGTCGACTCGCTGACCGAAATCTCACTGGAGGACCTGGCCTAGGCCGGCCTCGCCGCCAACTTCGGCAGGATCAGGAGCCGTCTCCGCCCGCCAAGGGCCGATCCGCAGGAGGATTGAAGTGACACAAGACAGGCACGACCGCATCTTTCCGCTTCGTCGCCTCAATAGCTATCCGGGCAGCGAATGGCTGGACGCGACGTTCTGGCTGCCCAAGGCCGCCAACGCCGTCCGCCGCGTCTGGGCAATGCTGCCGGAAAGCTCGCCCACCATCTGCATCGACGACGCGAGGCTGGAGCCGGAGCGCGTCTGCAAAGGCCCGCCGCGGTGGATCGATTACGGGCGGGGGCGGCTTCAGACGCACTTTTCGCAGCTCCGCGTGGGCGGGATGAAGGTGGCCGAGTGCGCCGATTCGTATCTGCTCGTGACGGCGCGACTGGATTTTTCGCCCGAAGGATGCACCCTCGACCAGGCCGAGCGGATGCTGTGGGGCCTCACCCGGCGCGACGCCGGCTCGACGACGCTCCGGCCTGGGCGACGGACCGCGGGCCGGGGAGGTGAATTCTGTTGCACGTACTCGGCCGGGGCTGGGGGCCTGCCGGCCGGGGCGATGGTCCGCTTCACCGTGCCGCGCGCCTTCGACCGCCCGCAGGCGGAAGACCCCGACTGCCCGGGATTCATCAAGATCGCCGGGGCCGACCGGCCGGTGTCCATCGCGGCCATAGAGGACTGCGTCGAGTCGCACACGCAGACGGACGTCCTCTGTCACCTGGACGACGGCCTTCAGAGCGGCGAGGGCTTTGAAGTCCGATACCGCTGCGACAAGGCGTTCCTGTATTCGAACCTGTTCCGGTGCGTCGACAGGTCGTACTGGTATTGCAAGACGCCACCCCTGTCGGTCGCGGCGGCGGTCTCGCGGGAACACCCCTTTGTCAGCCTGGCCGAGGAAAACGCTCACACCTTCGAATTCGTCGCCGGACCGGCCGAGCGGCTGCACCTGTTCCTCCCCGGGCGAAGATTCGCTTCCGAGGAGCTTTCTCTGCGGGGCCTCTTCACCGACCATTACCGCAACAGCCCGCCGACCGGGCCCGTCGACGCCGAGCTGGAGCTGTGGCTTGTCGGCGAAGCCCGGAAGGTTCCGCTGGGCACGCCCGCCGGGCGGTTCAGCGCCCGGCACCGGTTTGAAATCCCGCTGCCGGCGTTGCGGCCGGGGGTGTACCGGGCCTTTGCCCGCCGGTCCGGCGACGGCGGCGAACTGGCCCGAAGCAATCCGCTGGAGATCATCGCGGATGATTCCGGCCGCGAGCGCATCTACTGGGGCGAGATCCACGCCCACACGGAAATGAGCGACGGCTGCGGCGAGTATGGTCAACTGTACCGCCACGCCCGCCGGGAAGGCTGCCTGGACTTTGCCGCGGCCGCCGACCACGCCTGCTATTTTTCCGACAATCAGTGGCAGTGGATGCAGGACGTGACCAATTCCTGGAACGAGCCGGGCCGGTTCGTCACGCTGGTGGGCTACGAGTGGGCGGGTAAACAGCGCCACCGCAACGTGTACACCAGCCGCGATCGGCTGGAGCTGTTCCGCGGCATGTACGAACCCACCAGCAATCTCGACGTCGTCTGGCGGCATTTTCACGGTGACGAGGAGGTGGTCGGCGGCCCGCACGCGCCCCTGGCCCACGGGCTGATCTGGGCGTTCCACGATCCGGAAGTGGAGCGCTTCGTGGAAATGTATTCGATGTGGGGAGCGAACGATTTCCGCGACGGCCCGCTTGCTCCGCTGTCCCTCAAGGCCGGCGACAAGGCTCGCGGGCTGACGGTCAACGAGCTGCTGGGGCAGGGGGCAAAACTGGGCTTCACCGGCGGGGGCGACTGCCACGAGGGCAGGGCGGGCTTCTCGGTGGAAGACCCGACCGGCCAGGGCACCACCACGCACACGTTTGCGGCCGGGCTGGCGTATCGCTGCGGCATGACGGCCGCGGTCATGCCAAGACTGGACCGGAAATGCCTGATCCGGGCCATCAGGAACCGGCGGACCTACGCCACGACGGGCGCCCGGATACTGCTGGACTTCACGGTCGCCGGGGTCGCGATGGGCTCTGTGGGCCGGGCCGAACAGGCCGAGTGCCGCGCTGCCGTCCACGCCGTTGATCCCATCCGCGCCATGGAAATCGTCAAGGACGGAAACATCGCGTACTCGGCCGGCGCCGAGGGATTGGACGCCGCCGTCACCTGGACGGACCCAGAGCCGCTGAGAGGGGAGCATTATTACTACCTTCGCGTCGTTCAGGCCGATGGGCAGATGGCCTGGTCCGGCCCGATATGGCTTCGCCGCGCGCCCGGGGAGTAGCTCTCGCCGGGCTTGCCGGCGCGGGAAAACGTCTTGGCGTCCGCCGGATGCCCAGATCGCCACTGACCCCTGCGTCGTCGGGGACGGCGGACTGCCGGCCGAAGCCCGACGGAAAGGCTTTGCGAAAGCCCTTCGGGAGGGGATAATGGCGCTGAGTGCTCTCCGACAGTGAGGAAAGGAGGCAACGATGAGATTCCGAGCATTGGGAAGCTGTTTGGCATTTGGCTTCTTCGCGGTCGGCCTGGCCGGCCCGACGCTGGGACAGGTGGGGCCCAGAAGGGGCGACGATGCGGCCCTCATGAGGGCGGAGATGAGGATGCTCACCAGCCTCGTCAGCAAACAGAACCAGCAGATCAAGGCGCTGGACAAGCAGATCGCCGCTCTGGCTTCCGACTTGAGGCAGCTTACGCAATTGTGCAAGCAGATCAGCGAGGCGCAGGCGAAGCTGGCCCAGACCCCAAGGCCCGCACCCGTGCCCACGCCGGGTCCTCTTCCGGCGCGAGCAGCGGCACCCACGCCCCCGCTTCGGCCGGGGACTGCGCCGGTGGTGCGGGCGGCTCCCAAGCCGGTGGAAAGGCCCAAGGCGGATTTCGGCGGCATCGCCAGCCTGTTGAACGCGATTCCGGTCAACTTGTTGAGCCCGAGCACGGGAGCGGGCGCTGCGCGGCGGACAGAGCTGGCCGAACGAACGAGCCTTCGACATGCCGGGAAAACGCTTGTCGCCGAGATCGTAGTCGCCTCGGTTCAGCCCGGCGCGAAAGGCGCGGTCGAGGTCACCGGCACGGCCAACGCCCATCGCAGGAACAAGATGGTCAAGTGCAGCCTGCTTGCCGCTTTCGCCCCAGGTGAAGGGGCCAAACTGAAGGAGGTCGCTCCCGGCCAGTCGATTCTTGTGATCGGAAACGTGGCCGAGCTGCAACCCAGCCAGGCCGGCGGCTCAGACTTCAGGATCAGCTTGTCCAAGTCCCGCCTTGTCAGCGTGGGCTCGGCCGCACGGGCCGCGACTCCGCGGGCGCCGACGCTGACCGTTACGACCGCGGACCTGCCAAAGGAGAAGTTCGCGTCCATCGACGCCATGATGCGCAAGATTCCGAGGGAGTACACGCCGCGTCCGTCTGATGCAGCGGACGTGCTCGCTCGAAGGAAGGCCCAACTCGAGGCGTGGTTTCAGCGCGAACTGGTCGGCAGCGTCCTGAGAGCGAAAGCAGCGGTGTCGGGCGCTCCCGTTTCCGGAGCCGGCGCGGTCGTCGTTCAGCTCAAGCATGGCCCGCCTGAATTCCAAACTCGGTCCCGTTGCGACCTGAAGGCAAGCTTCTCGGGCGGGGAGGGGGCCAAGGCCATGAAGCTCGCCGTTGGATCGCACCTTGAAATGCTTGGGACCGTCACCGCGGTGCGGTCGGTCCAGGGCGGACGCGACCTGGCGCTGCGAATGGAGTTGAACAACTGTCACGTGGTGTCTTCGGGCCCGGGCACCGGCGCTAGGGGCAAGTATCGCATGCCGTCCAACATGCCGCGCCCTCAAGGACGGCCGTGAGGCCCTCTCACCCGGGGCCTGTCCCAATCAATCCCCAGCCGGGGCGGGCCTGCTAGGCGGGGCACGGCCGAGGTCGTCGGCCTATGCCCGGACGCGGCTTTCCGCGACGTAGCGGCCCGGGCTGACACGCCCGTTCTGACGAGACCTGGTCGCTCGCTCCGTGGCCCTGGTTCTGCGGGCCAGTTTGGCGAACTTGGCGCCGGTGAGCGAGACAGGGCGATAGTAAGCCTCCAGCACGGATGTGTCGTTCCGCCCTCGACAGCGTCCCCTGTCCCATTCCGACTTGGGATCCAGCCCGGCCGCACAGATCGTTCGCATGTTCAAGCGGCATCCCTTGCACTTACCCACGGGTCGTCCGGCAGCATGGTGCTTCATGCTTAATTCCTCCATGAAATGGCGACCGCTAAAATTATACCACATCGGCTCCCGGCACGTCCAGAATCGTGGACGTTCGGGCCGGCAGCGGCGACCTCCCGGCCCGCTTCTTCCTGTATTCGAAAATCGGACCGTCAGGTGGAATTTCCTCAGCGGAAATGTTGCCAGCGACAGACAAGAGAGCCCGCCATTGGCCCGCCCGCCAGACCGACGAGGAATACCTGGTCGGGATCGCCCGCCGGCACGCACAATCCGTGGAGTCGATGCCCGGCAGATCGTCGCGCGCCCGGCCGCGCGGGCCCCGCGGCGGCAGCTTGCCCCGCCGTGGCGGCTGCTGATTCAGATATCGCTGGTCGCGCCGATTACGGCAATTATGGTCGGGGTATGGCCGCTGATGCGGGGCGATTGACGTCCCCGGGGCGGCGCGGCGGCCCCGGTCAGATCTTCCAGCTCAGCAGGGCCAGCTTTCCGGCCTTTACCCCCTTGGTGGCGGAAATGGCGTCGCTGATCCGGCGGAGCTGCCGGGCCGTCCCCTGCATGATGATCACCTCCAGGCAATTCTGGTGGTCCAGGTGTACGTGCTGGCTGCAAAGTATGGCGTGATGTTGGGCGTGCTGGAGTTCGGTCAATTGTTGGGCGAGCTCGCGTCGCTCGTGCTCGTAGATGATCGACAAGGTGGCCAGCACCCGAGCGATGGGGTTTTCCCATTCCGCCGCCACCAGGGCCGAGCGTATCAGGTCGCGGACCGCTTCGGACCGGTTGCCGTAGCCCTTGTGGGCCATCCACCTGTCGAAGTCCCCCAGCAATTTCCGGCCGATTGCCAGCGTCGTTCGCGTGAGCTCGCTCATACTTTCCGTCCCGTCGTCTCGTGGACCCGAAGCCCCCGCGCCCGCCGGCGGGCGCCGGTTTCAATCCACGTAAGCGGCAAAGAGCCTCATCGATTCTGCGCCCCACGTTTTCTCGATCCGCAGGCGGATCGCCTCGGCCCGGCGGGCCAGCGGCACTCGGATCAGCCGCTGATAGTTGCCCCGGACGGCCGCGGCGGCGGACCATTTCCCGTCGGCGAGCACCTCCACGCGGAAATCGGCCAGCAGCGTCTCCGGCGGGGCGGTCAGCGAGGTGCTGGCGTCGCCCCAGTAGCTCATCTGGACCTGCTGGTCCAAGGCGCTGTCGGCGATGAGGGACAGCCTCTCGGCCGCGGTGGGGGCCGGGAAGTGCATTTCCAACGTGTCGCCGACGCGGCAGCGCCAGGCGTGGTCGTCGCCGCCGACGGGCCGGTTGACCCCGTCGCGGAGGGCCGCCGGGTCGCCGGCGGAGGCCTTCAGCTTCGCCCGCATGGTCGCCTCGGAGAACTCCTGGCGGATGCCCGGCAGGTAGGCGTCGTCGGCCAGCAGCATCTGTTGAAGCAGTTCGATTTTCCCGGCCACGTCGGCCGGGGCGATGCCGCGCCGCGCGGCCAGGGCCGCGGCCGTGCCCGCCGCCTGACCCATCACGCTGGCCGTGCCCATCACCCGCGTCGACGACATCGCGATGTGCGTGCAACTGGCGCAGCGCCCCGCGAACAGCAGGTTCTCCAGGTCCCGCGCCACCAGCACGCCGTAGGGAATGCCGTAGGGCACCGGTGGGTCGCCGTGGTAGGCCGGCTTGCGGGAGAGCACCCCGACGCCGAAACCGGCCGGCGGGTGCTCGTCGATCGTCCAACCGCCATAGGCGATCATGTCGGGGAACTTACCCCCGGACATCACCTCGTCCTGCGTGAGCACGTGGCGGCCAACGTAGCGACGGGATTCGCGCTTGGCCGGCAGGAACTGCACCCACTCCAGGGCCCAGGTCTCGGCGCCGTGGTCGCCGCGGTTCTTGATGTGATCCCACACGCCGTACAGGGTCGCCAGCAGCTCGTCGCGGACCTTCTCGGTGTCGGCGATGCCGTCGTGCAGCCCGCCCAGCTCGGTCCACCAGTAGCCCTGCCGGACGGTCCCCGCCGGTGCGTCGGCCGGCCAGGTGTGCCCGCCGGGCAGGTCCTCGCAGCGATCGTAGCGGCACGCCCACGCCGGCGGACGGAAGGGCTGGGGCGTCTCGTGCTTGCGGGCGGCGAAGGCCAGCGTCATGCCCATCGTGCCGAAGTCCGGCTTCTCCGGCGCCAGCGACTCGCCGTGCTCGTCGCGGCCCTCCCGGCCCATGCGGAAGGCCGCCCCGCTCAGAGGCGCCAGGATGGCGTCGCCGCTGGCGTCGATGAAGATCTTCGCCCGCACCGTATGGTAGGTCTGCGTCGTGGTCTGCCAGCCGGTGACCGAGACGATTCCGGCCCCGTCGATCTCGGCGTCCAGGCAGGAGCAGTTCAGAAGCAGCGTCAGCCGTTCGGCCCGCCGGGCCGCGTCGTACAGGATCGTGTCCCAGACGCTGAAGCTGCGATGGGGGTTCCACCGCAGGTTGGCCAGCCGCAGCTCCTCCAGGATGCCCGTCTCGCGGACGTTGGCGATGTGGTTGTGCCGGTCGGCTCCGCAGATGTGGACGCGGCACTCGCTGGAGGCGTTGCCGCCCAGCACCGGCCGATCGTGCATGAGGACGACGTTCGCCCCGTTCCTGGCGGCCGCCAGCGCCGCCGCCAGCCCCGCCATGCCCCCGCCGACCACACACACGTCCGTTTCTTCAGCGGCCTGCCAGGTCATCTTCGACTCCTCTCAGCGGTCGATGGAGGAGATTGTAGCCATTTGCGGCGTGGTTGCGAGACGATAGGGCCTCTTCGCCGTCGCCCGGCGCGGGCGCCGGGCCTGACACAGGCGCCGCCCGGGGGATTCGCTTACTTCCGGGCGATGCGCTCCACCCGCATCACCGCCGGCCAGAGGCCGTTGATCTCCTCCCGGTCGTACACCTCGGCCGGGTATTTCTTGTTCAGCGGCTGGAGGCGGATCTTCCCGCCCTTGGCGGCGAAGAATCGCTTGAACGTGGTCGAGTCGTCCTTGCTGAAGCGGACGAAGCAGTCGTCGCCGCTGCGGGCGGCGGTGTTGGGGGCGAAGACCACAATGTCGCCCTCCTTGTAATTCGGCTCCATCGAGTCGCCCACCACCCGGGTGGCGAAGGCATTTGCGTCGTGGACGTCCGGCACGCGGACGTACTCGTCGGCCACCGACGGGGGATAGTTCAGATCCGTGAAGTGGTGCGGATAGCCGGCCATGACCCTGTTGATGATCGGCACTACGTTGCCGGCCGAAAGCACCTCCTGCACGTCGCCCTGTTTCCCCTTCAACTTCCTCGCCAGGGCGTCGAGGTCGATGCCGCCGACCCTGCCTCTGCGCTTGCCGCCGGCAAGGAGCTGCTTCAAGACGCCTCTCAGCTTCTCCACTTCCGCCGAGAGCTTCTCGTGCTCCTGGCGCACGTCCGGCGGGGTGCGCACGAGGTGGGCGATCCTGCGCAGCTCCCCCTGGCCGAACTGAAGGGCCTGTTCCAGTCGGCTGAGGATGGGCTCGGAAGGCGGGTTCTTGACCCGCTCGGTTTCGATGTTGGATAGGTAGGGCTTGGAGATTCCCACGCGGACGGCCACCTGGTCCTGGGTCATGGACAGCTCCTCCCGTCGCTGGCGAACGACCTCACCTAGGCTCATCGCTGTCTCCCTTTCTGTTGGGTTCTCTACTTCGGCACCGGCCGGGGTTTTTTGCCGACGCATGTGCGTCAGCCCGATGAGTTTACAACGTTTCCAGCTAACATACAAGATTTTTGTGGAATTTTCAGCTTGACTGAAAAGCGTATAGATGTTATCTACTTATTGAATCGTGGCCAGCGCCTGCCGGTCGAAAGAGGGTCGAATCTGTTGGGAAGATCGCCGAGCCGTGAAATCGCCAATGCAGAGCCCGGTTTCGATGCCTGAGCGGATGGCATGTTCGTCTCCGCGGCCGAAGCCGCCAGGCAGGGAGGGGGGGCCGACCTGATGCCGCTGTCCCTGAGGGATTCGATCGCCAGGTCCCGCCCGCGCATCAGGGAAGACGCCGTCATCGAAGCCCGGGCGGGGCTGCTGCTGCCGGAGGACAGGGACCTGCTGCTAGCGGTGTGGACCTATCACCAGCCGACGCGAATGCTGGCCGAGCTGGTCGGGCTCACCCCGCAGGCGGTCCGTCGCCGCGTTCGCCTGCTGATCAAGCGCGTTCACTCGGAGAGGTTCGTCGGCGCCGCCAGGGCCATGCACTTCCTCGACGCTCAGCAGGCCGAGATGGCGAGGCTGCACTTCTGCAACGGGCTGTCCCTGCGGCAGACCGCCCGGGCGATGCGGATCGGCTACCACAGCGCCCGCCGGCTTGCATGCGCGGTTGCGGGGATCGTCCGCGGGCTCAAGAACGTGCGGCTGGACGGCTCACCGGGGTCGCTCACCCGAGAAGGGCAGACCGATCATGTCTGATTGGAACATCGCCGTCGACGTCCGGGTGGACCGCCCCGCAGCGGGCGGGGCGGCGCCAGGCCGCCCCGACGGCGGGGGAGCCGGCCCAGGCCGCGATCTCTGCCGGCAGGTGGCGGAGATGTTCGGGCTGACGGATCGGACGGAACCGCTGTACGAAAGCTTCCGCGTTGCCGTCGGGCCGGGCGAACTGGTGGCGCTGGTCGGGCCGAGCGGGTCGGGCAAGACCGCCTTGCTGGCGGCCATTGCCCGGGCCGTGCCCGAGGCCGTCTCTGTCGACGTCGGGGCGGTCGCACGCAGCGACAGCCCGGCCGTTGCCCTGCTCGGCGGAAGAGGCGGCGGCCTGTCCGCGCGTCTGGAAATCCTCTCGCGCTGCGGTCTGGCGGAAGCGACCGCGCTGGTCGCGCCGGGCAGGCGCCTCTCGACGGGACAGCAATATCGCCTCGCCCTGGCGGTGGCTATCTGGCGGGCGGCCGGATCATCGGAGGGCCGGCCGTCTGGTTCCTTGAGATTGGCGCCGGCGCGCCCGCGGCTGCTGCTGGTGGATGAGTTTGCCGCCGCGCTGGACTCGGCCACGGCCGAGGTGCTCGCCGCTCAGATGCCCAAGTTGGTCCGGCGGTACGCCCTGGCGGCAATCGTCTCTACGCCCAGGGAGGAACTCCTGCCGTTGCTGCAACCGGACAGGATCATCGTCAAACCCCTCGCCGCCGCGGCGCGGGTGCAGCAGGCCGCGGGGCCGGGCGCGGGCGAGGCAGCCGCCGGCAGGAATTGTCCGTGGTGGCTCGAGCGTCAGTTGATTGTGCCGGGACGGCTGGCTGACTACCGCCCCCTGGGGCGCTTTCACTACTTGGCCGGGCCGCCGGCGGCGCACAAGCGGGTGTGGACGATCCGCGTTCCGGACGATCGCCGGCTTCTGGGTTCGCCCGAGGTGGCGGCCGTTCTGGTGGTGTCTCCACCGGTGCTGAACTGCCGCGGGCGGAACTTCGCCATCGCCGGCCGGTACGTCGGGCCCGACCGCCGCGCCGTCGCGCGACACCTGAACGAAGAGGTCGAGTGCATCTCGCGGGTGATCGTTCACCCGATCTATCGCGGCTGCGGGCTGGCGGTGCGACTGGTGCGCCACGCCGTGCTGACAGCCGAGACGCCGCTGGTGGAGGCGCTGGCGACCATGGGAACCGTCCACCCGTTCTTCGAGCGGGCGGGCATGACCTGTTTCGGCCGGTTCCCCGGAAGAACGCTTGCGTACAACTACTACCTCGGCAGCCCCGCCGCGGCTCTGTCCGCCTTCCTTGGAGCAATGGCATCATGAGTAACATTCACGATCGTCAGCCGGCCGCCCAGCCACTGCCGGAGAGGCCGAAGACGCGCGCACAACTCGCCAAGTGGGTCGAGAAGACGCTGAACATTCGCATTCCCGCCCGGGCGCTGTGCCCGCACCACTGCTCTCCGCTGGACTACCTCACCGCCAGCTTTCTGGGCGGGGACGCACCGCCCGTCGGCGGAAAGCCGGCGCCCGCCGGCGGCGCGGATCTGCTGGTCTGGGCCAACCGCGGCGGCGGCAAGACCTTGCTGGCGGCCGTGGCCACGCTGCTGGACGCGGTCTACAAGAAGCCGATCGACATTCGCATCCTGGGCGGAAGCTTCGACCAGTCCGATCGACTTGCCGACTACCTCCGAAATTTCTTCTCCGGGGATCTCGCCCGTCTGCTGGAGGGGCGGGTGACGCGGCAGCGGATTCGCCTTGCCGACGGCGCCGATATCCGAATGCTCAGCCAGTCGCAGCGCGCGGTCCGGGGCCAGCACGTGCAGAAGATCCGCTGCGACGAGGTGGATTTGTTCGATCCGGATGTTTGGCGGGCGCTGCAATTCGTGACGCGATCCAGGGAAAGCACTCGCGGCGGCATCGAAGTCTTCTCCACCATGCACCGTCCCGGCGGCCTGATGGAACAGCTCGTGGACTCATCCAGGGCCGGCGGCGCCGGCGGGCAGGGCTTCCGTCTGTTCCACTGGTGCCTGTGGGACGTGATCGAGCGCTGCGGCCCGGATCGGCGGTGCCAGGAGTGCCCGCTGTGTGAGGACTGTCGCGGCCGGGCCAAGCGGGGGCTGGGGTTTTTCAAGGTAGACGACGCCATCGCGATCAAGGCGCGTTCGAGCCGGTCGGCGTGGGAGACGGAAATGCTCTGCCTGGGCGCCCGGCGGGAGCAGATGGTCTTCGGAGAGTTCGACCCGGACGTGCACGTGGCCGACGTGGGGTATTGTCCGGACTTTCCGACGTACCGGGGGATCGACTTCGGCTACGCCTCGCCGTTCGTGTGCCTGTGGGTTCAGCTCACGCCCGGCGGGGAGGTGCACGTGATCGACGAGTACGTCCAGGCCCGCCGGCCCCTGGCCCAGCACGCCGCGGAGATCCTCCGGCGCGACCCCGGGCCGGTTGAGATCGCCTACGTGGACCCCGCCGGGCGGGCGCGCGAGGCCACCAGCGGGGCGGCGTGCACGGAGCTGCTGTCGGCCGCCGGAATTCAATGCCGCTGGCGCCAGTCCAACATAGCCGATGGGCTCGAGCTGATCCGGGCGGCCATGGCCCCGGCGATGGGCAAGCCCACGCTGAAGATCGCCCCGCGATGCACACGGCTCGTGGAGGCATTCCGGACCTACCACTATCCGCCGCCGGGCTCCAGACAGCCGGCCGACGTGCCCGTCAAGGACGGGCCCGACCACCTCGTCGACGCCCTGCGATACTTCTTCGTCAACCGCATGCGCCCGGGCGGGCAACTGCGCCGAGCGAGGTACTGACCGAGCGGAAGAGGGGAGGCTTGCCCTGCCTGCTTGCCGAGAGCGGCCAGGTCCGCGCCTGGCGGCCCCGCGGGCAACCATGTCTGGCCTACGCGCATAAGATGTTCAGCCGGCAAGACTAAAGGAGGGCTGCAAAAAAGACGAAAAGTCGGGAAAGCCCACCTACCCCCAAACGCACCAGATGGTACAATTCGCACCAGCCAGGGAAAAGGGACCGACGCGATAGTTGAACGAGTTGCTCATGGGCCCTGTCCGTACAAGGATGGTCGATCGCAAAGGGCACGTGAGCCTCGGGAAGGAATTCGCAGAGTCACCAGAGTTGGATGCAGGATCTGCGCTGGTCGAGAAGATTGACGGCACGTAATGCTCAGGGCGGCATGGATGCCGAGGCCCAGCGCTACTTGGGGAAATCGCGGTTCGAATGACGGAACCTTTCTTCGGGAGGTAACCAGAGATGAGCCCGGCGTCACTTTCCCCGCGAGGTTTTATCCGGATGGCGTGCATCGTGTGCGCGGTCGCGGCCTGCGCGGCTGCGGCGGACCGGCCGGCGGTGCACGTGCTGGCGCCCTCGCAGGAATACGGCATCCAATACGACGCCCTGATCGCCGAATCGGCCCTGCGGCTGGTGGTCATGGAGCTGGCCGCGCGGCACGGGGTGTACGCGCGGTTCTGGGCCAGCGACCAGCTCGACGGGCTGGACAACGACGCCTACCCGCGCCTACGCGTCAGCGGGGGCGCCTTTCCGCGCGTGCCTTACCTGCGCCTCCGCCGGCGGGGCGATCTGTTCGACCTGTACGGCTCGCCGCGGGGCAAGCGGTACGTGCACCTGGCGCGATACTGCGGCGCCCTGCCGGACAAGACCTACGTGGGGGTCATGCTGCCGGCGACGTGGACGCCCGGGAAATCGGTCACCGGCTCGGTCTCCGAGCTGCGCCTCAACGGCCAGCCGCTCTCCGGCTACTACCGGGCGGACATCGGCCAGTGCGACAAGCCCAACGAGGTCAGCCGAGAGGGCGACAAGCATATCCTGACGGCCCACAGCTTCACGACGGACAGTGATTACCGCGAGCGCGGGCCGTTCCTGTACAAGCCCTGCCAGGGGGATTTCGAGATCGAAGGGCACGTCCATAACGTCATCAGTGAGGGCGGTCACTACGGGCTGGCGTTGATGTGCCGTGACGGGCTGAAGCTGGACTCGAACTCGGTCGGGTTGTACGCGCCGGGCCAGTCGCCCTACGGCGGGCTGGGCGGAGGGAAGGGGACGCGCGTGCAGAACTTCTACGACCTCGGGGCCCACGCCGTCGTCGTCGAGCTGGTCACGTCCGCGGGCAAGGCGGAGCGGTTGGCGTGGGTGCCCACTACCTGCGTCAGTTGGGCCCAGGTGGTCGATTCGGTCGGTCTGTTGACCGATGAGGTGCTCGCCGGGCTGCGCGAGAAGGGGATCGTTCCCAAGTCCGCTCCGGCGGGCGCCCGCCCGCCCACGGAGGCCCAACTCAAGGCGCTGGGCGAGGCCCGGGCGCTGGCCTTGCAGGTCAACTCGGGCAAGGTCCTGGAGGCGGCCAGGAAGGTCGACGAGGTGCTGGACGCCTCTCCGGTCTGCCCCTCCGCCCACTTCACGGCGGGCCTGTGCCGGGCGATGCTCGCCTGTCAGGATGTGTACGGGGCCTTTTACGAGAGGCCCCGTTTCCTCGCGGGGGCGGTCGCCCACGTCCTGCTGTGCCACAGGCTGGGCGGATCGGACCACCCGGGCGATAGACTCAGTGAGGCGTGGGTGCGGCTGGCGTGCGGATACCCCCGGGCCGCGGAAGAATTGCGCGGATCCTGCCCGCCCGACGCGCAAAAGACCGCCGAGGCGCTGGCGCTGAAGATGTTCCTCACCCAGGACTATCGGCGCTTGACGGAGAAAACAGTTCTGTCGGCCGAACCGATCGAGCAGTGGGCGTGGGTGTACGCCACGTCGAGCTGCGCGCGAAGCGACCTGCTCCAGGAGGTTCCGTCGCAGTTGGCCAGACGAGCGCGGACCTGCGCCCTGCTGCCGCTGTACCGCGGCGTGGGGGTCGGTCCCGGGCACCTCTACTCGCACCTTCGGGTCAACCTGGCCTTCGCCCGGGACGCCTCCGATCTGCTCCGCTGCCCGGACCTCCCCGCCCGGGCGCGTCGCGCCGCCGGGGAGCGCATGGCCCGAGCGTTGGGCAAGGACGCACCGGACGATCTGGACGCCCTGGCCCAGACCGTCGCCTGGGCGGCAGTGAACGAGGGCCTGGACAAGGACCTGGCGGGCGCCCTGTCGGCCGTGACCGACCTGTACGCGGCGGCTATGGAGCGCCCCGTGGGGCCCGTTCGCGAAGGCGGCAAGTTCCGCTGGCGGTCCGTCAGCCTGCACGACTTCGCGGACGTGCAGCGCGGGCTGCTCGTCCGCACCGTCTGGCGGAAGAGCCAATTCCTCGGCTCGATGCTGTCCGTTCCCGTCCGGGCCGAGGAGTTCTGCCGGCAGGCCGCCGGGGGGCTGGAGAAGGTCCCCGGGGCCAAGGAGTTCTTCAACGCCGTCGGACCGTTCTATCTCCGCAAGAACGACCAGGCCCGCGCCCGGTTGAGGGAGTTCCTGGCCACGCGCCACGGGCGCTCGCCCGCGGGAGTGACCTGGGCGGCAAAGCACTTCGGCAAACTGGGCATCTCTGCCGAGTACTCGCTCCCGCCGGGCCGGGGCACCTGGGCCTGGCAGAAACTCTGCGAGATCAGCGGAAACCTCGACTGGCGGCGGGTCCAGCCGTACGGGTATCTGGCGCTGGGCGTCGACGATCACGCCAAGGATGTCCTGGACCGATTGGCCTGGCGGGCCAGGAGCGTGGACATCGCCGATCGCTTCCGGACGCGGATGAACTACGACTCGGGCCTGATGACCAACGTCGCCTACTACGCCTGGGAGTTCGGGCAGAGGGACCGGGCTCGGGCGATCTACGAGCGGATGATCGAGCTTTGCCCGGGTAGGTCCACGCCCTACCGGAACCTGGCGCACCTGTTCTACGGCAGCCGCCAACGGGCCAAGGCCATCGAACTCTGCCGACGGGCCTACGAAAAATGCGAATACACGGTGGGCGTGAGCAACCTGTTGGGGACCATGGCCCGCTGGCTGATCGAGGAGGACCGACCGGTCGAGGCGCTGAAATGGGGCAAGATCGCCGCTGGAAGCTACAGCGCCACGGGGCTGACGGGGTTGGGGTTCGCCCTGGCCGCGAATCGCAGGGTCGAAGAGGCCACCGACGTCCTCCGCAGTTGTGCCCGGCGGTACGCCAGCGGCGCCAACGGCCTGACGGAGCTTTGGCTTCAGGAGAATCTCGACCTCCAGAAGCTCTCGGACGAGATCACCAAGCTGCTGCGGTTGCACGAGAGCATGCGGGCAGCGGTGGCATGGTCCGTCGCGCGCGGCTGCCTCAATTCCGGCGGCAACTGCGAGGCGCTCGCGCAGCTCTACGAAGGCCCGCTGTCCTTCGTGCCGCCCGACGAGCAGAATCGCCACCTGATGATGAACGCGATGTACCAGCGGCGGTTCGACCAGGCGCTGGACTACGGCTTCCGCGTGGCGGCGCGGGAGCGGCTTTCGCCCGAGGAGGCGATTCTGGCACACCTCGCCCGTCGTCTGACCAAGACGCGGCGGGAGACCGCCTGGATTGACGAGCAGCTCCGCCTGCACGTCGAGGACCGCCTGCTGGGCAAGATCGTCAAGTGCTGCCTCGGGGAGATCCCCTGGGGACAGCTGCCGGCGGATGCCCAGCGGAAGGAGCCCCGGGCGTACCGGCACCTGCTGAAGGCAGTGGAGGCTGAGCGAAGCGGGAACACCAAGGCCGCCATCAGCGCCTACGAAGACGCCCGGTGGGTGATCGCACCGTGTCCGGCCAGCCGGGTCCCACGCCGATGGCTGGAGCTGCTCCAGCCGAAGACCTCAGCCACGCGCCCCACTGTCGGTCCGAGCCGGCCGAGGTGACGCCGGCCGGGGGGCCTTTGGCGTGGTTCAGCGAGATGATTCCGCACTGCCTGGCCTACGCCCGCGCCGCCAAGGACAGCGGCAGGCCCGTCATGGTGTACTACGCCCAGAACGATCCGGGCGCCATCCGCGGCCAGAGCGAAGATGGCGTCGCCTACCTCCGCGGGGCCGGCTTCAAGGTCGAAACCGGCATCGTTCCCGGCAGCGGGCACGAGCGTCACCCCCAGGTGGCCATGCGCTTCCGGCTGCGGCACTGGAACGGCACGCCGCCCAGGCTGCCTCTTATGTCGCCGATGAGGAAGTAGCGTCCGCCCGCGTCGGCCGGCTCAGCGGGCGGTTCGAACATGCCGAGGGCTGGCGGCGGCATTCGCATCTGGGCTTCGCCCCGGAGGAGTTCGGCCCGCTGGGCGAGGCCCTCGCCGGCCGCATGCTTCGCCCATAAAGCCGCTCAGAACCACCAGGCCGCGCCGGCCTTCTCGCGGAGGATGACCCCGCGCAGATACTGGACGGCCTTCTCGAAGCCCTCGTTGACGGACATCAGCGCGTCTTCGTGCTCGATGCTGATCACGCCGTCGTAGCCGTACACGCGGAGCATGGAGACGAACGGCTTCCAGAAATCGTCCCCGTGGCCGTAGCCGACGGTGCGGAAGATCCACGCCCGGCTCTTCAGCTCGCCGTAGCTCTTGATGTCGAGATTGCCGGTGATGCCGGAGTTGTGGGGGTCGATGGCGCAGTCCTTGGCGTGGACGTGGAAGATGCAGTTGTTCTGCCCGAGGAACCTGGCGGCCTCGACCGGGTCGATTCCCTGCCAGAAGAAGTGGCTGGGATCGAGGTTCGCCCCGAGCTGCTTGCCGGCCGCCTTGCGCAGGCGGACGATGTCCTCGGGGTTGTGCACCACGAAGCCGGGGTGGGCCTCGAAGGCGATCTTCACGCCGCGCTTGGCGGCGAAGTCGTTCTCCCGCTTCCAGAAGGGGATGATCACCCGGTTCCACTGGTACTCGGCGATGGCGGAATAGTCATCCGGCCAGGGGCAGGTGACCCAGTTGGGCGTGCGGTCGCCGGGGGCTCCGCCGGGACAGCCGGAGAAGTTGATCACCACCGTGTTGAACTCCGCCGCCAGCAGCACGCCGGCCCGGTGGGCCTTGCAGTGGGCCGCGGCGATCCGCTTGTTGGGATGGACCGGATTGCCGTGGGCGGCGATGCCCTGGACCTGAAGCCCGCGATCGGCGATCTTGGCCTTCAGCTCCCTGAGTTTGGCCTTGTTCCGGCAAATGTCCTGGAGCTTCCAGGGGTCGCCCGGATACGCCCCGCAGGGCAGCTCGATGGCGTCCAGCTCCAGCTTGGCGCAGTAGTCCAGCGCGTCGTCCAGGCTCATCCCGCCGAATAAAGCACCCATAACGCCCAGCTTCATCGTCCTGCTCCTTTTTCCCGGATCGGAAGTATTTCCCGCTCGCCCGCCCGCCGGCGGGGTCGCGGGGGCCTCTCGGCCAGTGACATTATGCTGGACGGGCGCCGCGACGCAAGTGAGGACTGTTGTCGCCGCCGCGGCGTTTCTTATAATGTGCCACGATCGTGCCGTCGGAGGGCGGGAGGTTTGTGATGACGGTTCTTCTGGTGATCGCCGCGGCCGTGGTCGTACTGGTATTGGGCGGACGGTTTTACTCGCGATTCATCGCCGCCCAGATCGGCGAGGACGCTTCCCGCCCGACGCCGGCCGTGGTTAAGAACGACGGGCGCGACTATGTGCCCACGCCCACGCCGGTGGTCTTCGCCCACCACTTCGCCTCCATCGCCGGGGCCGGGCCCATCATCGGCCCGGTGCTGGCCATCATCTACGGCTGGTTGCCGGCGCTGCTGTGGGTGCTGCTGGGCGGAGTGCTGATCGGGGGGGTTCACGACTACCTGGCGACGTACATAGCCACGCGCGAGGGCGGGCAGTCCGTGGCCACCATCGCCCGGCGCATCCTGGGCAAGGACGCCTTCGTGGCGTTCACGATCCTGCTGGTGGTGATGCTGGCGCTGGTGTGCGCGGCGTTCCTGAACCTCTCGGCCACGGCCCTGACGAGCATGCTGCCCTTCGACCGGCTTGAGCTTCCGCGCGACCAGAGCCTCTTCCGGGTGGCGACGGAGGGGGGCAAGGAGATGATCGTGATCGGCGGCATCGCCTCCATGAGCGTGGTGGTGATCACGGCCGTGGCCCCGCTGATGGGATACCTCTACCTCAAGCGCAAGGTGGCGGTGTGGAAGTGCAGCCTGCTGGCGATCGCGATCTGCGCGGTTTCCATCACCGTGGGGCTGTACTACCCCATCCGGCTGTCGCCGACGTCGTGGAAGCTCCTGCTGAGCGGCTACGTCCTGGTCGCGGCCGGGGTGCCGGTGTGGATCTTCCTCCAAAGCCGCGACTTCATCAACGTCCACATCCTGTACGTGGGCATGGCCGCCCTGCTGGTGACGCTGCTGGTGGCGGGCCTCCGCGGGGCGTCGGTGGCCGATCCCATCCCGGCGACCAACCTGGACGAGGGAACCAAGGCGCTGGGGGTCTTCTGGCCGACCATGTTCATCGTGATCGCCTGCGGCGCCGTCAGCGGCTTCCACAGCCTCTGCGCCGGCGGCACCACCTGCAAGCAGATCACCTCCGAGACCGCCGCCCGGCGGATCGGCTACTACGGCATGCTGCTGGAGAGCTTCCTGGCGGTGTGCGTCATCGCCGTGCTCATGATCGGCGCCAGCAAGGCCCATTACATCGTCGACGTGCACCCGCGGACGCTGGCGGGCCTGAGAAGCAGCCCCAACGCCGTGCTGGGCTTCGCCATGGCCGTGGGCAACACCGTCAAGCTCGCCTTCGGCGTTCCCATTGTGGTGGGGGCCCTGGCCGGGATGGTGCTGCTGGAAGGCTTCCTGGTGACGACGCTGGACACGGCCATCCGGCTGACGCGATATCTGATCGAGGAGATCTGGCGGACGCTGTTCGGGGCCTACGACGTGTTCAGCGCCCCCGTGGCCGGGGGCGAGCCGGCGTGGCGCAAGGGCGAGGCCGTCCCGGTCGGCGCCGACGGGTTGCCGCCCGCGCCGGCGGCCGCGGATCAGCCCGCCGCCCCGGCAGCCCCCATCGCCACCGCCGGCATCGCCCGGTGGTCGCTGAAGCTGCTGCGGCAGTACTGGCTCAACTCCGGCCTGGCCGTGGCCCTGACGCTGGCGTTCGCCCTGACCGGGGGCGTCAAGACCCTCTGGGGCATCTTCGCCACCTCCAACCAACTGCTGGCGGCGATAGTGCTTTCCCTGGCCGCCCTGTGGCTGCTGCGGCAGGGGCGGCGATTGTGGTTTGCCTTCATCCCGGCCATGGCCATGCTGGCAACCACCGGCGCCAGCCTCGCCCTGCTGCTGCGCAAGTACCTGGCCGCCCCGGCCAAGAACGCCACGCTGCTGACGGCCAATATCGTCATCATCGCCATCGCCGTCTACCTCCTGGCGGTCGGGTTCAAGGCGGTGGCGGCGCACGTTCGCGGCAGGGGAGCCGCCGGCGGAAAGTAAAGCCGCCCCGGCGAAATACCCACTGCGAGCTTTGGCCGACCTAGCGCTGCTGGCGCGCGTGCGGGGCGCTGGCCTGGCGGCCGCAGCCCTTCTCTCACCCGGAAGACCGAACGCACAAGACAAGAAAGACTCGAGGTTGGAATACTTGCCGTACATTCTGCTGGCTCTGTCGGGCGTTGTGGCCGGCGTGCTGGGGGGGCTGCTCGGCATTGGCGGCTCCAGCGTCATGCTGCCGGCGATGGTGCTGATCCTGGGGGCGGTCAGGGACGGCGTCGAGCAGATCCATCAATATCAGGCGGCCGCCATGATCGTCAACTTCCTGTTGATCCTCCCGTCGGTCCTCGCCCACGCTCGCAAGCGGGCCGTCTGGACGCGGGTCTGGGCGTACATGGCCGTGGCCGCGCTGGCAGGTGTCATCGTCGGCGTGCAGGCCAGTTGGCTCTTTGAGGGCGCCGCGGCCAAGTACCTCCGCTGGGGCGTCGGCTTGTTCTTCCTCTACGTTGTGGGCCACAACGTCTATCGGCTGACCCGCGGCCGGCGGGTCGAGGGGCTCTCTCGCCAGCAAGTGGAGCGGGCTCCCTTCTGGCGGAAGCTGGTCGTGGGGTTTCCCATGGGCGTTGTGGCCGGGCTGCTCGGCATCGGCGGAGGCTCGCTGGCCGTGCCCGGCCAGCAGATTGCCTTGAAGATGCCCCTGCGGAACGCCATCGCCACGTCCGCGGCCACGATCGCATCGGTGTCCTGGCTGGGGGCGATCGCCAAGAACGCCCAGCTCGGCGACAACGGCACCGTGACCCGGAGCCTGATCCTGGCGGCCTGCCTGGCCCCCACGGCCATGATCGGAAGCTACTTCGGCGGGCACCTCACCCACACGCTGCCCGTCCGGATCGTTCGGATCGTCTTCACCGCGCTGATGGTCTTCGCCGCCGCGAAGATGTTCGGGTGGATCTGAGGCGATCTCGGACCGCGGCGCCGGCGCCGCGCACGGCTCGCCGGGGCAAGCTGGTCCTTTTACTGCGTCCGCCCCTGTCGCATAATCTCTGCCCGTGGACGCGGCTTCCCGACAGCACGCCGAGAGAGAAGGCTTCTTCAACAAGGTCAAGGTCGTCGCCGGCCTGACGCTGCTGTCGCGCGTGCTGGGCATGATGCGGGACATCGCCATCACCTCCCTCGGCGCCAGCCGCACCACCAGCGCCTTCGTGCTGGCGTTCAAAATTCCCAACCTCTTCCGGCGGCTGTTCGGCGAGGGGGCGCTGTCGGCGGCGTTCGTGCCGGTCTTCTCCGAGACGGCCGAGAAGAGCGGCTTCGAGCGGGCGGCGCGGCTCTTCGCCAACGCCTTGGGTCTGCTGGCGGTGACGATCTCCTCCATCGTCGTGGCCCTGTGGCTGGGGCTGCTTATCTGGGGGGCGGTGTTCCCGGGGCAGTGGGACCGGCAACTGGTGCTGCGGCTGCTGGGCGTCATGCTGCCGTTCACGATCACCACCTGCCTGCTGGCTTTGGGCTCGGCCGCGCTGAACTGCCGCGGGCGGTTCGCGTATCCGGCGTTCGCCCCCATTCTGCTGAACATCTTCCTGATCGTCGCGGCGTGGCTGGTCGCGCCGATGTGGCGCGACCGCCTCGAAAGCCAACTGACCGTCATCGCCGCGGCCGTCACGCTGGCGGGGGCGGCGCAGCTTCTCGGCGTGCTGTGGCTGCTGAAGCGGACGGGCTTTTCGATCCGCCCGCGCCTCCGGCCGCTGGAGGAGGGCATCCGGCCGATCCTCAAGCTCATGCTGCCCATGATCATCGGCCTGGGCTTCCTGCAAATCTCCGAGCTGCTCAATGACCTGATCGCGTGGGTTTTCTCGGCCACGGCCCACGCCCCAACCATGTACCTGTTCGGCCGGGAGGTGCAGCGCCCGCTGAGCGAGGGCGTGCTGATGCGGGTATACGCCGCCCAGCGGCTGTATCAGTTCCCCATGGGCGTGCTGGCGATCTCGCTGGGCGTGGTGGTCTTTCCGCTGTTCAGCCGCTACGCCGCCCGCGGTGACCTGCCCAACCTGCGCGAGAGCCTCAACCGGGCGGTGCGGCTGGCGGTGCTGGAGGGCCTGGCCGCGGGGGCGGGGCTGTTCCTGCTGGCCGAGCCCATCACCCGCTTCATCTTTTCCCGCCGCCGCTTCACCGCCGCCGACGCCGCCAGCTCCGCCTTCATCCTCCGCATGTACGTGCTGGGCCTGTGGGCCTACTGCACGTACCAAATCTTCGTCCGCGCGTTCTTCTCCCTCAAGGACACGCGCACGCCGCTGATCATCTCCTGCTGCCTGGTGGTTCCAAACCTGGCGATGGTGGCGGGGCTGATCTGGGTTCCCTGGCTCGGCGCCGGCGCGTTCGGGGCGGCCACGGCCGTGACCTTCTCGCTCAACGCGGTCATCCTGGCCGTGCTGCTGCGGCGGCGGATCGGCCCGTTCGGCGGCAGGAAGCTGGCATTCAGCCTGGCCCGATCGCTGCTGGCGTGCGCGGCGATGGCCGCTACCGTCCGCCTGCTGCTGGCTTCGCTGGCCGGCCGGGCCGACTGGATTGTCGTCATCGTCTGCGTGCCGGCCGGTGCGGCCGTGTTCGTCCTCGTCGCCTGGCTGCTGCGCTCGCCTGAACTCGGCGAGCTGCTCCGCCGCCCGCCGAAGGAGAACTCTGATCTCTAGGGGCGGGATTCGACCCGCCGCGGTCCGCCGGTTCGGCTAGGCTTTGTCTGATGAATTGGCTGTTCGTGTGTTGTCCGCCATTCAGACAAAGCCCACTTGTGCGAGTTCCCGAGGAAACTCGACATCCCGCCACCCGGGAGCGCGTGATCCTTCGCGCTTATCAGCCAGAACCTGGTGGCGTCGACCTTGACGTTTTGGCACTTGGCGTGATATACTACGCGGTTACAGGAGTTTGCGTATGCACTCCTCGCGAATGGGGCGGGCCGGCAGGGCGAAAGTGAGAATCGTCTCGGAAGGCCCACCAACGGAGGAAACTTCTTGGGCGGACGCTTGCAGCCGTCCCAACAACGGAAGGAGAGAAACCATGTCCCGCAAGGGCGATATTCTCGTGGCAGCGGCGGTTATCGGCTTGGCCTTTTCGGTGAGTTTCGGGGCACCGCGTACTGCCAACTGGACCGGCGGTGAGGGACCCTGGGACGATGCCAATAATTGGGACACCGAAGTCTATCCTGACAACTTCATCACCGGTGATGAGTGGACGTGCATCATCGACGGTGGGGGAACCTGGGCGAACGTGGGCCTTCAGAACTCGCGCACGGTTTCGTATGTGCAAACATATTCCACAGGAGATGGAGGCGTGGACATAGGAAATTGGTCCTCCTGGGACCCCTGGGTCTCGCTGGCCTTTGTGACACTGACGAACTACGGCACGTTGGAGCTCGATAGGATGCGGGTTTCCGGAAATATCGAGAACAACAGCTCCGCGGAAATAGAAATGGAGGATCTCTGGGTCACGGGTAACGTCGACAACTTCGGGTACATATGGTGTTACAACGTCGAAGTGAAGGGAGACTTCACCAACAGGGCTGGGGCGCACGTCGAGGTCGAGGACATAGTCGAAGTTGAAGATGGGACCTTCACAAATGACGGCACGGCTGTGCTTCTCCCCTTCGGATCGCTGGACGCCTTTGAGAGTCTAATCAACAACAACCTCGTCTTGTTGTACGGCGGCGAGTGCTCCGCCGACGGGGCGTTCGTGAATAACGGAACGGCACAGGGCGGGGGGTTTTTGCACTCGAGCACGCAGATCAACAACACTGGTGTGATCCTCAGCGAAAATGCCGACCTGACGCTCCACACCGGCGGAATCGCGGTCTATGGGACCGTCATCAACGCCGGGTCCCTGGGCAACTCGCCCGGCGCGAGCCTGCACGTGATGGCCGCTTCGGTGGATCACACCGGCGTGATCGAGGTCCATTCCCAAGGAGCCGTGACCTTCACGTGCGATCTGACCAATCCGGCCGGAGCCGAAATCAGCCTCTCCGGCGGGGCGCTGTCTGCCCCGAACGTCACGAACCAGGCCGGCGCGTCGTTCAGCGGCTTCGGCCAGGTGGCGGGTAATCTTACCAACCAGGGCAACGTGGATTTCTTCGGAGATTCCCAGATCGTGGGGAATCTTCATAACGAAGTCGGCGCGCTGCTGGGCATCCGCAACGGCGACCTGCTGATCGTGGGTGACACCGTCAACGATGGGACGATTAAGGCCTACAACGGCCAGGTGTTCTTCGAAGGCGGCCTGATAAACAACGGCGAGATCAACATCGACCCGGCGGTGGCCGTGTTCGCCGAAGACCTGGAAGTTACCGCCGGCGGCATGGTGGTCGCCGACGGAGGCAGCGAACTGAAGTTCCTCGGCGATTTGGACAACGGCTCGGCGCAGAGGACGACGTTTGACCTGTCCGCGGCGAAGGTGAGGTTCAGCGGCTTCTACGCCGCCGGGCCGCAGCAGTTGGAGGCGGGCGGGAAGGATTTCGGCGAGTCGATGGAGGGTTATGCCGACAATTTCGCCATGGGCGCCTTGCTGGTCGAGGCCGGCAAGGTGCAACTTGTCGATGGTCGCGACAACAGGCCGGACTGGGCCCAGCCTGAGGCCGTGTACGTGGGGGAATTGGCCTTCGGCCCGGGCGGGACGATCGAGCCGGGCGGACTGCACTTGTATTACCTCAACGGCGGCCAGCCGAAGCAGTTCTTCATCGGCGACGCCAGCCTGGATGGCCGCGTGGACGGCGGCGACTACACCCTCTGGGCCGATAGCTACGGCCAGCCGAGCGACTGGTCCGGCGGTGACTTCAACGGCGACGGAATCGCCGACGGCGGCGACTACACCCTCTGGGCGGACAACTACGGCTCGACGGGGCTCGCCGCGGCCGGCAGCGGGGCGGCCAGCGTTCCCGAGCCGGGCGTGCTGTCGGCGCTGGCGGTGGGCGCGCTGGCCCTGATCCGGCGCCGCAGGTAGTCAGCGAGCCTCAGCGAAGTTTGGAGCGGGCCGGCATTCGCACCCGCCCGCAGTCTCGCCGCCCGGACAACGTCTGCGACCTTTGCGTTCTTCCGCGGGGCGGTGTCGGCTCAGAACCGGCCGTAGTGGTGGGCCTCGTCGTACATGGCGACGATGTTTTCCACCGGCGTGATGGCCTGGAGGTTGTGGCAGGGGGCCAGGACGTAGCCGGTCTTATCGGACGCCAGCACGTCGATGTTCCGCCGCACCTCCGCCCGCACGTCCTCGGCGCTTGCGAACGGCAGCGTCCGCTGGTTGTCCATGCCGCCGTGGAAGCAGAGCTTCTCGCCGAAGTCGGCCTTCAGCGCCTCCCGCTCCATCCCCGGGCAGCGCCACTGGATGGGGTTGAGCACGTCCGCGCCCATCTCCACCAGGTCGGGGAGAAAATCGCGGATCGCCCCGTCGTCGTGGTGGAAGACCTTCAGTCCGAACTCGTGGGCCAGGTCGATGAACCGTTGCAGGTGCGGCCGGTAGAACCGCCGGAAGGTCTCCAGCGACATGATGGCGGCGGTCTGCATGCCGTAGTCGTCGGTCACCTGCGTCAGGTCGATCGCCCCCGCGCAGGCCTCGAACATGCGGCGGTGGTGCTCGTAGGTGAAGTCGCACAGCCGGCCGAGCAGGTGGTGGGTCAGCTCGGCGTCCACCAGCGGGTCGGTCAGCGACGTCTCCAGCCCGCGGAGGTACTGGTGGTAGGTGAACGGGGCCATGTAACCGCACATGACGGCCTGCTTCCGGCGCCTGTCCTCGGCCGCCGGGCGCATCTCCGAGCAGTCGAACCAGTCGGCGCTGGGCCAGGGGTACGCCTCCAGCTCGTCGATGGTCGTCGCGGCCGCCAGCGGGTTGTGGCACTGCTCGTAGTACTCGCCCCCGCCGTAGCGGACCCTGCGCCGGCGGACGCCCCAGAGGTCGATGTTCTCGTCCTCGGCCACCCGCGGCAGCGGCGGGCCGACGTACTTGGCCCCGACGCCGGCGATGCCGTCGATGTGCAGAATCTCGGCAACGTCCGCCCCCTCGTCGAAGTGGGCGCGCAGCTTTTCCCAGACCTCGCCCACCGCCCAGATGTCCGTGGGGACGCGGTCGGGCTTCTGGTGGTTCATCGCCGCCAGCATTCGCTCGCGGGCGTTCACGGGCTTTCCTTTCACGTCTCGGGCAAGAGGGCGTACATCATCTCCCACGTCCTTCCAATATGGAAGCTCGGGAAAGGTGGGTCGCCGCGGCGACCCACCCTAATTACATGACAGAGGCTGTTCCCCTCGTAGACTGAAGCAGTTTGAGTTTGTCTTTTGTCATTGCCGACAAGAGGGGCATGCCAGCTCCAATACCCATAGACGTGCGAGAACGGATGCTGGCCGCATATGACGCCAGAGTGGGGACTCAGGAAGAAGTGGCCCGCATGTTTGGGGTTATCCGGCAAAGCTTGTACAACCTGTTGCAGCAGCGGCTGCGGGCCCAGTCCATTGCTCCGCGCCCCGGAGGCGGCCGGACGGCCGCGTTCACGGGCGGGAAGTTGGAGCAATTGCGGGAACTGGTCGGCCAACAGGCAGATGCCACGCTCGAAGAGTTGCGCGATCGGACCGGCGTGGCATGCAGTCTGGCGGCGGTGCACAATGCCCTCGTCCGGCTCGATTTGCGCGTCAGAAAAAATCGCCCCACGCGAGCGAACAGCACCGCCCGGACGTAATCGCCCAACGCCGTGCTTGGCGGCAACAGACAGCGAATCTGGACTTGGATCGCCTGGTATTCGTGGATGAGACCGGGGCCAAGACCAATATGACTCGCCTGTACGGTCGGGCTGAAGGCGGACAGCGAGTGGTCGGTGCCGCCCCGCATGGCCATTGGGGAACGACCACGCTGCTATCTTCCATTCGCTTGGATGGCTCCGCAGCCCCGATGGTGATTGAAGGCCCCACCGACGCACTTGGCTGGTTCGCCCACCGCGCCCAGCAAACTAAATCGACAGCCCCTCAAGGCGAAGTCCCGACGCGGGCACCGCCAGCACAAAACAAAAACAGCAACGGGTTGTGCAAGGAAAACACTGAGGGTCCGGTCTCTGTCATAGATACCGCCGCCCGCGGGCGGACCTCAGAAGTCTTTCTTCTTTTCCGCTTTGGCTCTATTGGCCAGGAAAGTCTTGGTTCGATTCAGATCCCGCTGGAACCGCGCCATGGAGACCCATGTGACGTGGCCGTCGGCGTAGAGGACGTTGGTGCCCTGATAGCGGTTGATCTCCGGGCGCTCGTAGGCCAGGATGGTCCCGCCCGGGTCTCGGATGTCGTCCTTCTTGAGATCGCTTCCGAGATAGACGTAGTCGAACGGCCCGATGGGCTTTCCCTTGGCGTCGAGACGGACTTTCCGCCCGCTGTTGGGACTCATCAGGAGTTCGGGGATGATCGCGTTCTTTTCCACCAGCTTGATCAGGTCCGGCGGAAGCTGGTTCTCCTCCACTTGGTACATCATGCAGCCCATGCCGATGTTCTTGAGGTTCGCGGCGGAGAGGGACCTCTTGGCTAGCATTCGCGCCCGGCTTAGGGGGGGCAAGAGCATGGCGGTGGTCAGGGCCGGTCCCACCGGCGAGCCGGCGATCATTCCCACGCCGATTCCCGAGCCGTAGCTTTCGATGGTGATACCCTTGGCGTCGGCGGAGACCGCGCAGATGTCGGGGGTGAGGTACTTCTCGATCTTGGGCAGGATGGGCAGCATCTCCGGCGTCAGGGCCGGGCCTACCTCCCTGCCTATCATGTTGGTCATCAGCGTCCAGCCCACCAGCGGCACGCCGTAGAGCTTGCGCAGCAGCCCGGGCGTGTTGGCGTACATCAGGATGGAGGGAGTGGGACTGACCCGCTTTCGCACGGCCGCGAAGGTGGGCGAGTCGGTCAGTGGCTTCTCGGCCGAGCCGGTCGCCGCCGCCGCCACCACCTGCGGGAAGGCGGCGATGTGCAGCCGCCCGTTGTGGATCGCCCAGGCCGGGGCCACCGCGCCCAGCCACATGGTGATTGTCCCGCCGGAGATCGCCACGTAGTGCACCTCCAGCGCGCCGATCTTGCAGGAGCGGATTTCCGGCCCCCTGCCCCGCGGGCGGGTGGCTGGGGCGGTGCCGGGGGCTTCCTGGCCCAGCATCCGCTTGAAGAACGCCTCCAGCTTGCCCAGCGACTCGGCGAACTTGGCGGGGTCTTTCAGCTCGACGCTCACGGCCGTGCCGGTGATGAATCCGCCCAGCGAGCCGGCGCTGCAAAGCGTCCACTCGTCGCCGATGTGAGCCAGCAGGTCCTTCTCGATGTCCACGCCCAGCTCCTTGGAGGCCGAGGCGAGGTTCGCCTCGATCTCCTCGGCGGCCTTGGGTTCGATCTCGGCCGCCACCCGCTTCAGCTCAGCCAGCAGCTTGGCCGGGTTCAGGCTGGCCGCGCACACCACGTCGGCGTCCGCGGGGGCCCCAGCCAAGGCCTTGGGCGAGAGCGGCTTGCCCGACAGCAGCATCAGCACGCCCGTGTGCGGGGCGTCGGTGAAGATGCGGACCTTCTCGTGCACGCCGCGGTCGACGATGTTGCCCGCCCCGGCCAGGGCCGTCACGCCGTCGATGCCCAGGGCCTTGATGATGCGGTGGAAATCGGCGACCTTCTCGGCCCCGCGCGGGCCCTGCCCGGCCAGCAGCTTGTCCACCACCTCATACGTCCGGGCAGCGTCCAGGTACACGGCCATCTGCGGCTGCTCGGCGGCGACCTCCTTCATGGCCGCGACGAACTTGGCGTTGACCGCCAGCGGCTTCTGCTTGCCGCCGGCAATGGCCACGATCGTCTCGGGTACCTTCTCCCCGACGCAGGCGAAGAACAGGTCGCCGACGTAGCCCAGCCCGCACGGCCCGACGGGCGTGGCGAAGCTCTGGTAGGTGACGTTGCCCACGGTCGCCCGCGTGATCTTCAGCTCCTCGCCGGCGAGGTTCAGCAGCTTCTGGAGGTGATTGTCGAAGGCGGCGCGGTCCTTGCCCAGGTCGATCAGCACCGCCCCCACCGGCGCCGGCTGGGAAGAGACCATTATCGGGCGCCCTTCCGGGCCGGGCCTTTCCTGCTTCATCAGCGACAGGTCGATCAGGGCCAGTGCCATCGGCTTCTGCCAGGCGATGCCGGCCATCTCCCAGGCGTGGTCCAGGGCGGCCTGCCCGTCCATCTTGTCGCCGATGCCGACGGTGGCGGCCCGCTTGAGGCCGGCGAAGATGGCCGCCACCTCCGGCTCCTTGAGCATTTGCCCCAGCAGGGAGCCGTCGAAGGTCAGGTTCCGCCCGGCCCAGCCGAGATAGAAGATCGTATTTTCGGGGACCTTGTCGGCCAGGGGGGGCGCCGCCAGGGCCGCCGACGCCACAAAGCTCAGAAGGCAGACGGTCAGAATGTGCTTTGAGGATTTCATCGCGAGAGTCTCCCGATTCAATTGTCCCTTTTCGCCGGGCACGGGCCGAGCCGATATCCATTCAAGGAAAATCTTTTCGACCGGCCAGCCCGGCCGAGTATGCTAATCGAAAGCGATGGCAAGCGAAATAAAAAAGATCGGGCTGGTGTTTGCCCTGGCGGGCGTTCTTTCGTTTTCGGCGGCGGGTTGCGGGCCGGCGCCGCGGCCGGGTAGCTCGCTGGTGGTGCCGGTGCGGACCGAGCCGTGGAAGTTCGGCGACGTCCCCGGGCAGAAGCTCTCCACCCAGCACTACCGCATCTACACCACCACCCCTAACCGCGAGTTGCTGCGGAACCTGCCCGGCTTCCTGGAAAGCTCCCGCGAGCAGTACCTGCGCCTGACCGGCCTGGAAAAGCCGCCGGACCCGGCCAAGCCCATGCCCGTGTACCTGCTGGCCACGCGCCCGCAGTGGGCGATCATGACCGAGCGCGTCACCGGGCCGCGCAGCGAGCTGTACCTGTCCATCGAGAACGGCGGCTACGCCTTTGCCGGGGTCTGCGTCTTCTGGGACCTGGGGCACTTCGCCACCTTCTCGGTGGCCGCCCACGAGGGGCTGCACCAGTTTCTGTATCACCACCTGCGCGATGCCATACCGGCCTGGGCGAACGAGGGCCTGGCCGTGCTGTCCGAGGGGTTCAACATCGACGGCGACGCCGTCCGCTTCACCCCGGAGCGGAACACGCTTCGCCTGGCCGACCTCCGCCGGGCGCTGTCGGGCAGGCGGCGGATCCCGCTGCGGAAGCTGCTGGCCAGCGACGCCGGCGACCACGTGGGCGGCAGCTCCACCATCTCGGCCGAGTACTACGGGCAGTTGTGGGCGCTGATGGTCTTCATCCGGTCCGAGCCGTCCTACCGGGCCGGCTTGGAGCGGATGATCGCCGACGCCGCCGCCGGCAGGCTCCGCCGGGCGCTGCGAATCCCCCCGGAGATGGGAACCGGAAGGACCTACAACCGCTCCGTCTCCGTGCCCGTCTTCCAGCACTACGTCCACGCCGACCTGGACCGGTTCGAGCAACGCTTCAGCGCGTTTGCCAGGAAGCTGGCGAAGCTGGATTAGCAGGACAACGCGGGCCGGGCCCCAGGGGCTCCAGGCGGAACGGACGAACGTGCAGTTCGTGATTTCGGACGCCCATGAAGCGGCACCTCACAGAGCACCTGGCGGAGCTGGCCGATCCGGCCCTGGCCGGGGAGATCGCCCCCGGCGAGGGCTTTGAGGTCATCGTCGGCGGCGTGGCGGTCCGGTGGCGGCAGACGGCCGCGCCGGAGCAGGCCGGCGATGGATGCATCTGGCGGCTGGCCCAGCCGGATGGGCCCTTGCGGGCCGAGGTCTTCCTGCGGACGGACTCGCCCCACCGGGCGGCCAGCTACCACGTCGAGCTGAGCAACGCCGGCGGGTCGGAGTTTGTCGTTGGGGCCCTCTATCCCCTGGTCGTCCGCTTCCCCCGTCTCAACGGCCCGTGGCGGACACTGACGGCCGGGGGCGGCACCACCGAGAATTTCTACCCCCCCCGGGCCTACCGCACGCGCGAGCGAGTCGTTTTCGGCGGGGAGGTGCGGATCGAGTCGCCCCCGGGCGGGCGATCCAGCAACCGGCACCTGCCGCTGATGCTCGCTACGGCCGGGGCCGAGCCCGACGCGCCGGGCCTGTTCTGCGGCATGGAGTACTCCGGCGAGTGGTTCCTGACGCTCCGCCACGTGGGCGACTCCCCCTTCCTCCGCGGGATGCTCAAGATGCGCGACGTCGCGCTCGCCGCCGGGGAGAGGCTCGCCCTGCCGGCCGTGCACGTCGGCTTCTACGGCGGCGGGCTGGCCGGAGGGACCAACGCCCTGCGGCGGTACGTCCGCGACTGCATCTTCCCCGGCGGCGGCGCAGCCGCCGAGACGGTCCCGGCCGGGCCCTTGCCACCGGTCAACTACAACACCTGGTTCGGCATCGGCAACAAGGTCGACGAGGCCACGCTCGGCCCGCAGGTCGCCCGGGCGGCCGAGCTGGGCTGCGAGGCCTGGGTGCACGACGCCGGCTGGTTCGAGGGCGGGTTCCCCCGCGGCGTGGGCAACTGGCACCGGGCCGACCCGGCCAAGTATCCGCGCGGGCTGAAGCCGCTGGCCGACGCCGTCCGCTCAGCCGGGATGAAGTTCGGCCTGTGGTTCGAGATCGAGCGGGCCGAGGAAGGAACCTGGGCGATCGAGAACCACCGCGAGCTGTTCTTCCCGCCCCAACCGACCTGGGCCGGAAACAGCTACCACCTCGACCTCGCCCGCCCGGACGGGCGCGACTGGGCCTTCCAGATTCTCGCCCGCTGGATCGACGAGCTCGGCCTGGAGTGGCTGAAGCTGGACTACAACATCGAGCCGGCCCCCTACTTCCACGCCGCCGATGCCAGCGGGAAGATGCAACTGGCCTACTGCGACGGGCTGTATGGCCTGCTGGAGGGGCTGGCGGGGGAATACCCCGGACTGGTCATCGAGGGCTGCGCCAGCGGCGGGCGGCGGATCGACCTGGGCACGCTGCGGCGGACGCACGTGACGTGGATGTCCGACCACAGCTTCCACCGGGACATCTGCCGCTACATGCAGTGTCGCTTCGCCCGCTTCCTGCCGGGCAATCACGCCAGCTTGGCCGTCTGCGTTTACCCCGGCGGGGCGGGAAGCTTCGAGGACGTGGACGTCGTCTCCCGGATGTGCGGCGCCCTGTGTTTTCACGGGCACGTCGCGAGCTGGCCCCGGCCGCTGGCGCGGCGGATACGGCGGTGGGTCGACGCGTACAAGCGGATCCGCCACCTGCTCGTCGAGGACGCCTTCGAATTGCTGCCGACGCCGACCTCCGACCGCGACTGGGACGCCGTGCAGTTCGCCGCGGCCGACGGGGCCGCTAGCGCGGTCTTCGCTTTCCGCATGGCCGGCGAGCAGGAGCGGGCAAAGCTGCATCTGCGCCGAATCGACCCCGAGGCGGTCTACACCGTGACCAACCTCGCCCGCCCCGGGCGGTCGCGCAAGCTCGCGGGCGCCGACCTGGCCCGCGGCCTGCCCGTCACCCTCAAGCCCAACTCGGCCGCGTGTATTGAATGCAGGAAAACAGGGACTAGGGACTAGGGATTGCTGCGGCGGGGTGGACGGAGGGGCACGGAGCAACCCCCCCCCCGATCCACCGATCAACGGATCCACCGATCAACTGATTAACTGATCCACTGATCAACCGATCAACTATTCTTCTCCAGCCATCTTCCCAGCCACAGCAGGGCCCAGAGCCGATGGCGGTGATCGGCCCGCTGGGAGACGTGCTCGTCGATGAGCCGCTCCATAGCCGTCGGCACCAGCCAGCCGCGGGCCACCAACGGGCCTTCCAGCAGCGTCTGCCGCAGCAGCCCCAGCAGCTCCTCCCGCAGCCAACGGTCGATGGGCACGCCGAAGCCGGTCTTCCGGCGGTTGAGGGTCCCTCGCGGCAGCAGGTCGCCGAAGGTGTCCCGGAGGATGGCCTTTCCCGCCCGCCCGCGGAGCTTGCAGGCGACCGGCAGCGACAGCCCCAGGGCCACCACCTCGTGGTCCAGCAGCGGCGCCCGCAGCTCCAGCGAGCTGGCCATGGAGGCGATGTCGGACTTGACCAGCAGGTCGTCGGGCAGGTACGTCAGTAGGTCGTGCTGCTGGGCGTAGGCCACCTCGTCTTCGAAGTCTCCCTGCTCGTAGAGTTGGCAGAACCACTCGCGCGGCGAGTCGGGCTCGGCGGCGGCGGCGAAGTCCGGCTGCATGATCGCCTTCAGCGCGGCCGGGGGAAACAGGCGGCGGTAGGTGAAGTACTGCATTGGCGGCACCTCGTCCAGCCCGGCGGCGAACCGCACCAGCCGCGCCGCCCGCGAGCGCTCGTCGGCCGGGGCGAAAAGACTCGCCCCCGCGGCCGCCAGTTTCGTCAGCGCCCACTTCGTCGGGCCCATCGTCTCGGCCAGCCGCATCGCCCGGTACCGCTCGTAGCCGCCGAAGCCCTCGTCGCCGCCGTCGCCGGTCAGAGCCACGGTGACGTGCTCGCGGGCGGCCCGGCAGATCAGGTACGTCGGCAGCGCCGAGGAGTCGGCGAACGGCTCGTCGTATTGGTCCACCAGCTTGTCCAGCAGCTCGGGCGCGTCGGTCGGGGCGATTACAAGCTCGTGATGATCCGTGCCCAGGTGGGCGGCGACCGCGGCCGCGAACGGGCGCTCGTCAAAGCCGCCCTCGGCGAAGCCGGCGGTGAAGGTCTTCACCCCGCCGGCTTTCCCCGCCGCCCGGCACATCAGCGCCACCACGATGGACGAGTCCACCCCGCCGCTGAGCAGCGCCCCCAGCGGCACGTCGGAGACCATGTGCTTGGCCACCGCCCGCCGGAGGCAATCGCGCACCAGCGCGACCGGCTCCACGCCGCTTGCGTCCATGGGGCGGTCCGGCAGTTGCCAGTATCGCCGCGGCCGCAGCGACGCCCCGGCCACCTTGAGGGCGTGGGCCGGCGGCAGCTTGAGGATGCCGCCCCAGATGCTCCACGGGGCGGGCACGTAGCCCAGCGTGAGATAGAAGGCGACGGCTTTGGGGTCGACCTCGGCCGATACGCCCGGGTGGGCCAGCAGGGCCTTGGCCTCGGAGCCGAACACGACTCGGTCGGCCAGCGCGACGTACCACAGCGGCTTCTGGCCCAGCCGGTCGCGGGCGGCGAACAGCTCGCCGCGGCGGGCGTCGTAGATGACGAAGGCGAACATGCCTTCCAGCTCGGCGAGCATTTCCTCCCCGTGCCGCTGCCACAGCTCCAGCAGCACTTCGGCCTCACCGCGAGTCCGGAAGCTGGCCCCCTCGGCCGACAGCCGCTGGCGCAGCTCGCGGAAGTTGTAGATCTCCCCGTTGAAGGCCACGGCCGCGGACGCGTCGGGCGCGACCATCGGCTGCCGCGACAGCGGCTGGTCGATCACCGCCGGCCGCCGGAATCCGATGGCGCAGCGCCCGTCGTCGCTGACGAAGTTTCCGGTCTGGTCCGGCCCGCGGTGGGTGAGCCGCTCGGCCATGGCGTCGGCCACGGCCGGATCGGCCTTGCCGCTGCCGGTAAAGACGATCTCGCCGGCGAAGCCGCACATGAAGCGGCATTGTATCCGTCCGGGTGGGAGTGTTCCAACGTCCCGGCGGCCCGGCGGGCGGATTCTCACGGCCGGGTCAGCGCCGCGATCCGCCCGGCCAACTCGGCGTCGGACAGGATCGCCTCCACCACCAAGTCCTGCGTGCAGCGGAGCAGCCCGCGCCCGTCCCGGCGGGGCACGTCCAGCTCGTTGTCGTCCGCCAGCGAGCTGACCGCCGCCGCCCACAGTCGATGCGCCCGCCCCAGCCGCGCCGGCAGCGAGCCGGCGTCCTTGTCCGGCGCCACCCCCGCCCGGGCGGAGGGAAACGCCGCCGCCAGCATCGCCAGCTTCCCCTCGATGGCGCCCTCCAGCAGCGCCCGCGCCTCGGCGGGGAAGTATGGGTGCCCCGGCGAGTGGGCCCGCTGCCCGCCCGCCGCCTCGGCGGCGGCGGCCAGCCGTTCAAAGGCCAGCCGGCAAATCTCCTGGAGGATCTCAAGACGCCAGAACCCGAATTGCGCCCTCGTCATCATCCTGCCTCCTTTCCTCGCGGCAAAAACGGCAAAGTTGACCTTCCCCCAGCATCTGCCGGGAGCCTGCTTCGATGACGTGCCGGGCTGCATCGCCCGTGCGGCCAAGCTCGGTTATGCAGCCCCGCCGGCGGCGACGCCAGCGCCCAAGTCCTCCAAACCCGATGGAAATGACCGCTCCGGGGTCAGTTATGGTATTGACGTGAACCTGGGTTGCGCTGTAATGACAGGTAAGGTCGGGCCCAATGGCAGTGTGGCCATTACGTGCAAAAGGGGTAAGGGAGGTGGCGTGATTATTTTTTTGGGGTTAGCGAAATGGCAGGGAACCCAGATGGACGCTTACGAGTAGAGTTGGGGCAGGTCCGCGTCGGCGCGAAAGACGCGGTGCTGGTTCAGAAGGCCAAGATCCGGTTGACCCGATGGTTCGAGCGCGAGCCGACCGATTCGGACAACCGCTACCGGCCGAATCGACTGGGGGTGCTGCTGTCCCCGGGGAAGTTCTGCGCCTGGGCCATCCGGTATGTGATCGTCCGCGCCGAGCACGGACACAAAGGTTGGCCGGGGCGGGTGCTCGTGCCGGACCTCCGGGCCGGAATGTTCAAGCAGCGCAAGGTGGTCGTGGGGGTCTGTCGCGTTCACCCGGGCGAGGCAAAGGCCTTTCGCCAGGCCTGCCTGAGCTTCCTGGAAGACCTGTGCCATGAGGACGAGGATCTCACCCAGTCGAAGTTCCTGACCCTGGCGGTGGTGGGCTTTTCCGAGTGTGTCAAGGACACGCCGGCGCTGCACAACCTGCCCATTCCGCCGTGGTCGGCCCCGTCGCTGTTCCGGGAGCTGCCCACCGGCTAGCCGTCGCCGGGCAGGTCGTCCATTTCCGGGCCTCTCGTCCGGCTCGTGCTTGTCCGGGCGGGGTGAGTCGCTATGATACGGCCGGGACGGTACGTCGTGGTGAGCATGCAGGCGGGAGGCGCGGAATGGACGTGAAGATCAATTCGCTGGAGGACATCTGGCCGCAGCAGGCGGCGCTGAATGCCAGGGCGGGCTTCGACACCCAGGCGCTGGGCGAGGCCCTCGCCCGGGCCGAGCGCGGCGGCAAGCTGGACGAGGGCGGACCCGTGCGCCTGGAGGTCGGCAGGGCGCTGAAGAACTATCTCGACGCCCTGGCCGACGAGTGCCACGAGCTCCAGGCGACCCTGGCGTGGAAGCATTGGTACCGCGAGGCCCGCGAGGGCCGGCAGTACGAATTGCAGGACCTCCAGAACGCCCGCGTCGAGGCCACGGACATGCTGTTCTTCTGGGTGAGCATCTGCCAGTTGCTGGGGCTGGCGCCAGCCGACGTCTACCGGCTGTACCAAAAGAAGCTCGACATCAACCACCGCCGGCAGGACCAGAAGCGCTCCCAGGCCGAGCACGCCGACCACGAGGACGAAAACCGGGCGGTCGTCTGATTCTCAGTGGATTCCCAGGTCCTCGGCGCTGAGGACGGCCTGGAACTCATAGCCGGCGGCCTCGACGTTCTCGCGCGCCCCCTCCATGCGGTCGATGGCGAAGACGATGCGGGTGATCTCGGCGCCGGCGTCGGCGAGGGTCTTGGCGGCGGCCAGGGCGGCCCCGGCCGTGGTGCCGACATCCTCGACCAGCAGCACCTTCCTGCCGGCAACGTCCGCTCCCTCGATCAGCTTGGCGGTGCCGTGGTCCTTCCTGCCCTTGCGGACGATGGTGAACGGTTTGCCCGTGGCCAGGGAGGTCGCCGCCGCCAGCGAGACCGCCCCCAGCTCGGCCCCGGCCACGACGTCGGCGTCCTCGGCGAGCCGGCCCATCCGCCGGCCAAGCTCGGACAGGATGTCCGGGCGGCTCTCGAAGAGGTACTTGTCCAGGTAGTACTTGCTGCGTTTTCCGCTGCGAAGGACGAAATCACCTTTCAGGTAGGCGACCTGCTTGATCCGGGCGGCCAACTGCTCGGTGGTCATCGCCATTCTCTTCACTCCTCGCCTGCTGGAAGTATCACACCGGCGCGACGGCGTCAACGTTGCAGGCCGCGGCCTCCGCTTGACCGGCGCGCGGCGGGGAGGGAAAGTTTGCCCTTTGCAGAACCGCGCCGACGCCGGTAATGTATTACACTTTATCAAACGACTATGCCCGCATCCCAACAGGACGCCGCAGGCCGGAAACACCTGGCATCGCTCCGCGAGACGGTCGAGAGCATTTGGATCGCGATCGTCCTGGCCTTTGTGCTGCGCTCGTTCGTGCTGGAGGCCTTCGTCATTCCCACCGGCTCGATGGCGCCGAGGCTGATGGGCCAGCACTGGCAGTTCGAGTGCCCCGCGTGCGGATATCACTACGCCTACGGCATTCCCAGGAATCCCCAAGGCGAGGCGCCGAGGCTCTCGGCGGCGGTGCGGCAGCCGCGCGCGGGGCCGGCGGTGTGCCCGAACTGCGGCCATCAGAAAGGCTTCGGACGGGAGTGGGCCTACTTCGGAGACCGGGTGCTGGTGCTGAAGTACCTGTACCGTTTCCGCCCGCCGGCCCCCTGGGACGTCGTGGTCTTCAAGAACCCGCAGGACAACGAGCAGAACTACATCAAGCGGCTCATCGGCCTGCCGGGCCAGCAGATCGAGATCGTGCACGGCGACGTGTTCTACCGCGACGGCAAGGACTTCAACGGCGATGACGTCATCGACGAGAAAGACTTCGAGCACAAGCGGGCCGCCGTTGAATGCCCGTTGCAAATCCTGCGAAAGCCGGCCAGGACCCAGCGGGTGATGTGGCAGGTGATCTTCGACAACGACTATCAGCCGGACCCCGCGGTGTACACCTCCCGCGACGGCCGGCCGTGGGAGACGCCCTGGCGGAAGCACCGCCAGGCCGAGGCGTGGGATCTTACCGGCGACGGCGGGCGGGTCTTTCACTTTGCCGGCCCGGACGAGGAGGCGGAGCTGCGATTCGTCGCCGACCGACGGCGGTTCTGCCCCCACTACGCCTACAACCAGCCGTCCGAGAGGCCGGCGTACGACGAGAAGACGGACATCAACTCCGACCTGAAGCTGTCTTTCACGTTCACCCCCGAGACCCCCCGGGCAGAGGTGGGTCTGCACCTGAGCAGTTTTGCCCACCACTTTCGGGCGTGGCTGTCGGCCGACGGCGGCTACCGGCTGGAGCACGGCCTGGACGATGGCGCCGGACAGATCCGGTGGGACGATGCCCCCTGGGGCGCCGGCCGGCGGGAGCCGCTGCGGGTCGGCCACGGCTGTCCGGTGGCTTTGATACACGTCGATCACCGCGTGGCCCTGTGGGTCGACGGCAAGGAGGTGCTGCACAGCCCCGACCGGCTGTATCAGGTAGACCGCGAGGAGATCCTCGGCGCCGTCCTGCGGGGGGTGCCGACGCCGATGGTGGCCATCCTCGCCTCCGGCGGGCCGGCGCGGCTTTCCCACGTCCGCCTCATGCGGGACGTCTATTACACCTGCCCGACCATCCACGACGACGGGCACGACACCCGCAGGAAAGGCTGGGGCACCACCGGCAATCCCATGGTCCTGAGGAAGTTCCTGCACAAGGTAGACCTGGACGAGTTCTTCGTCTTGGGAGACAACAGCCCCTCCAGCAAGGACTCGCGGATGTGGGGCCACCACGCCGACACGCTGCACGCCGGCTATCGCGACGGGACCGTCCCCCGATACAACATGATCGGCAAGGCGTTCTTCGTATACTGGCCGGGAGGCTATCGCCTGCCGCTGCTGAAGGGTCTGCCCATCGTTCCCAATGTGGGAAGGATGCGGCTGATACGCTAAGTCGACGCGTCCGCCATAGGGCGAAGACCCGAAGCGCGGGCCGCCGCCGTCATAGAGTTATTCACATTCGTGTCCGAGGTGATCGCGGCATGGGATTTGCTGGCGGCCCCCGGGTTGCCACTGGCCCCCGGCGGGCGCCGCCAAGTGGACCCGGCCGAACCGGAGCCGGGTCGGTTCGTAAGTTGTTGCCGGCCATGCACTTTAGGAAAGGATCTTCAGAATTCCTAAGGTTTTCGGGCCTGGAGGCCCGACCGGGCGAGAAGAGCACGCTTTTCGGCGGGCACGTCGAGGCATGCCCAAGCCCGGACAGGAGCGTGTTTTGCACAGGTTGTGCACAGGCGCGAAACGAATGCAATGATCCTACTGGAAACAAAAAAGCTGATAAAGAAGTACTCCGGGCGGGCCGTCGTCGACAACCTCAGCCTGCGCGTGCTCCAGGGCGAGATCGTCGGGCTGCTGGGACGCAACGGCGCCGGCAAGACCACCACTTTCCGCATGATCATCGGTATGATCGCGCCCAACCGGGGGCAGGTCCTCTTCGACGGCGTGGACGTCACCAGGATGCCGATGTTCAAGCGCGCCCGTCGCGGCATCGGTTATCTCTCCCAGGAGCCCAGCATCTTTCAGCGGCTGACGGTGCGGCAGAACCTATTGGCCGTTCTGGAGACCATGAGCCTGGCCCGCCGCGTCCAGCGCCAGCGGGCCGACGCCCTGCTGGAGCAGTTCGGCCTGCTGGAGCTGACCGATCAGGAGGCCCGCACGCTCTCGGGCGGTGAGCGGAGGAAGCTGGAGATCGCCCGGGCACTGGTGACCAATCCCACCATGATCCTCCTGGACGAGCCCTTCTCCGGGGTGGACCCGATCGCCGTGGAGGACCTCCAGCGGGAGATTCAGGGCCTGAAGGACCGCGGCATCAGCATCCTACTGACCGACCACAACGTGCGGGAGACGCTCAGCGTCACCGACCGCTCCTACATCATCGACGATGGAAAGGTCCTGCGCGAGGGCGCCCCGCGCGACCTGATCAACGACGACCTGGTCCGGCGGACGTACCTGGGCCACAGCTTCCGCGGCGACGAGTTCGACCACCAGGACGTCCCCCGCCCCCGGCTTGGCGCCGGCGGCTAACGGAGCGTCACGATTGAATCCGCCGCCGGCAGAGAACTTCTCGTCGGTTCGACACAGAGACGCAGAGGAACAGAGATCCAGCCTAAGCTTTTCTGAACTCTAAGTCTCTGTGCTTCTGTCTCGCCCGCCTCCACTCACACCTTCAACGTTGGCGGAGCCTAATCGATCATTTCCTTGAGCTGCTGGTAGTCCTTGTCCAGCTTGTCGAAGGCGGCGCGAATCTCCTCGGGCTTGACGCCTTTCTTGGGCGTGGCCTTGGATTTGGACAAGTCGGCTTTCGAGCAGACCTGTTCCTCGAAGGCCTTTTGGATCGCCTCCAGCTTGGCCCGGACCTCGTCTTTGTTGGCCTTGTTGTAGTCCTTGTCAAGCCGGTTGAGTGTTTGGGTCATCGCGCGGTCCAGCGTCCGCAGCAGGTTCCAGTTGGGGCTGGGCGACTGAAGCGTCTGGCGCACGTTGTCCCAGATGTCGTGCTGCCGGTCCAGCAAGTAACTGGCCGTGCTCTTGGCCTCCTTCCCGCCCTTGCAGCCGGCAAAGCCCAGCAGCAGCGCCGCGGCGGCGGCGACAAGCCCGACGTGCAACATCGCCCGCATCATCACGCCCCTTCAGTCTGCGCGGCCTATTTATTCTGAAATTCCCTCTTGGGCAGCATGTGCCAGAGGGTGCCAAACGTCTCGTGATAGTCGTTCCAGCTTACCGCGCGAATGCCGTCCCAGCTTCCGGCCGGACAGGGGCCCAGGTCGCCGGGGCTGACCGGCCTGTTCGCGTCGGAGGCCACGTGCCCGTCGGCGTAGAGGATGTTCGGGCCGTCCGGGTGCCGGGCGGCGTTCATCATGAACCAGCCGTTGGTGCCATCGGTCTGCGGCCCGATGTGCCAGCCGGGCAGGACGTTCTCGACGTTCGCGTCGGTCTTGCTGACGCCCGGGGCGGAGGCCAGGTCCCAGGAGTCCCAGGCCTCGGCGATGCTTGCCGGCTGGTTGATCTCCTCGTCGCTGATGGCCTGGGTGCCGTACATCTGACCGTCGCGCAGCCAGATCCGCCAGTCCATCCAGTACGTATCGTCATTGGGCCCCGCAGTATCCGAGTGTTCGAGCAGGTTCAGCCAGCGCCCGCGGCCCCGTTTGGACATGGTCGGCGTGTCCGGCACGGCGCAGCGCAAGGCAAAGTTCCACTGATACCCCATTGCGGCCCGATGCATGTACGGCTTGTCGTTGCCGGCGCTGTCCTGCTGTTCGGCCCAGTCCCACAACGCCATCCAGTCCATTCCCGGGCAGAAGGCCTTGTCCCAGACCTCGTCGCGTTGCCAGTCATACACGAAGTTGCCGTAAGTGGTCGGGATAGAGCCCTGGAACCCCTGGGCGTCCAGGATGGCATAGAACTTCGGGTATGCATATGTACAGGATGGCTGGCCGAACGCGTGACCGGGCACTCCTTTCTCTATGGTCGACGGGGCGAAGTGCGGGTAGGCCTTGTACTGTGTGATGTACATCTTGATTTGCCGGCCGTAGCCGGCCATTTGCGACTGGCAGGACGCTTTTGTGGCCAGTTGCCGCGCCCGCCCCAGGGTCGGCAGCAGCATGGCCACCAGCAGGGCGATGATCGATACCACCACCAGCAGCTCAATCAGTGTGAAGCCGGTCTTTCTGCGCATTTTCCTTCTCCTTTACGATGCGGTGCGCACGTCCGCTGCTGTCCTCGAAGTGGCCTGGGACGCAGTCCCGGCTCAAGAATGAATGATAAATGCGGTCTTTTCGATCAACGCAACGTCCGCGCGCCACCTATACCATAACGGACCCGATCATCTCACGCGCTTATTCTACATCGTCCGGGGCCCGCCGGCAATCACAACTTTTCCGCGCCGGCAGGGCGGGGTGCATCCCTTTTCAGTAGGTAAGATCGCCGGGTAATGCCGAAGACTCCAACA
>CAYNYF010000033.1:0-40380 GCA_964401385.1 uncultured Planctomycetaceae bacterium
GGATGACACGAACGCCCGAACACGAACTTACACACAATTAGTTACACCACTGTCCGCACTCGCACCGGCCACAAAGGGAACAGTCGCCCGCAAACACTTGACCGGGACCGGCCGAGATGATACGCTCCCGACCTCTGGTGACTGGAGCAGTGCCCCCATCGTCTAGAGGCCTAGGATACCAGGTTCTCATCCTGGCGACAGGGGTTCGAATCCCCTTGGGGGTAAGTAGGGCACAGCGGCATTGGCCGTAAGCGGCGGGCGGGCCTTCGGGCTCGCCCGTTTCGTTCACCGGTCGTCATCATCTCTGCGGCCGGGGCCTCCGGCGGAGGCGCCGGGAGAGCAGTCACCTTCCCGCTCGTGCGCGTGGGCCGTTTCCCAGACCATGCAGGCCCGTCGGCGGCGCCGGCGGGGCCGCCCCTGAGCACCACGGCTAGCGCAATGACGCAAGATCTTATGAAGCCGTGGGTTATCACGCGGTCTGCCACAATCGGCTGGTGCACCCGTCGCAGTTCGGGCTCAGGTAAAGACTTGACAATTCTCCGGAACGGGGTACAATCTCCGAGCATGCGGTTGGGGCTTAAGTGCGTTGACAGTTGTGGCGTTGCCTCATCCGGTGGACAAGTCTTCCGGCAAGTCGCCGACTCTATGAAAGCAGGAGGCAATCATGAGACTCGATTCGACAGAATGCGCGCATGGTGCACCGTTGTTCGAGCAGCTTGAGACGAGACTGCTGTTGGGCGGGAGCCCGCCGATCGCCCTTGGTGATGCCTACGCAGTCAGCGAGGACGGCATACTCTCGGTGGTCTCGGTGGTCCCCATGGCCATCACCGTCGACCCGGACACCTATCCCGACGGGTCGCCCGTCGCCGACGAGGCCGTCATCAGTGGCGCCTATCCCGGCGTGACGCTCACGGCCCTGCAAACCGGAGTCGGCACGCCCGTGCTCACCAGCAGCAACGTGCTGGCCCAGGCGGACGAGCTGGCGTCAACCGGAGCAAACGTGTTCGGGCACACGTCATGGCGGACCTATGAGAGCGACAAGCACGAGTGGGGCGACGGCTACCAGAGCTGGCTCCGCGTTGACTTCGCCAACGGAGCTACCAGCGTTTCGCTGGACTTCATCGCCGACGACAGCAGCGACTCTAACGCCGTGCTCAAGGCGTTCGACGCTTCGGACAATCTCCTGGATACGGCGGCGTCCACGGGCACTCACTCCACCGGGCAGGTCGTGACCCTGACGGTGGCGGCCGCGGACATCGCCTACGTCCAGGCCGAGGCGGACGTGGGCGGAAGTTCGGCTTGGCTGCTGGACAACCTGGTATACATGGTCTCCGTTTCCGTCACCATCGATCCGGACACGTATCCCGACGGGTCGCCCGTCGCCGACGAGGCCGTCATCAGTGGCGCCTATCCCGGCGTGACGCTCACGGCCCTGCAAACCGGAGTCGGCACGCCCGTGCTCACCAGCAGCAACGTGCTGGCCCAGGCGGACGAGCTGGCGTCAACCGGAGCAAACGTGTTCGGGCACACGTCATGGCGGACCTATGAGAGCGACAAGCACGAGTGGGGCGACGGCTACCAGAGCTGGCTCCGCGTTGACTTCGCCAACGGAGCTACCAGCGTTTCGCTGGACTTCATCGCCGACGACAGCAGCGACTCTAACGCCGTGCTCAAGGCGTTCGACGCTTCGGACAATCTCCTGGATACGGCGGCGTCCACGGGCACTCACTCCACCGGGCAGGTCGTGACCCTGACGGTGGCGGCCGCCGACATCGCCTACGTGAAGGCCGAGCCGGACCTGGGCGGGAACTCGGCCTGGCTGCTGGATCACCTGGTCTACGAAAACCTGCAAGGCCCGTCGGGTGTCCTTCTGAACGATTCCGACCCCGAGGGCGACGCCCTCACGGCCGAGCTGGTCACCGACCCGCTGCACGGGGAGCTGACCTACTTCAACGCCAACGGCACGTTCGAGTACACGCCGGACGCCAACTTCAGCGGGGTTGACACCTTTACCTACAAGGCCTGGGACGGGGAGTCCTACAGCAACGTCGCCACCGTGACGATCACGGTGAGCAATCTCGTGGACCTCTCGGGGCAAGTGTTCGACGACCGGGACAACGACGGCCTCTTTGATGCTGGCGATGGTGACGCCGGTGTCGGCGGGGTGAACGTTCAGGTGTGGGATGAGTCAATGACGACGATGTACGCGTCGGCGACGACCCTTGCCGATGGCAGTTACTTCCTTAACGCCAACCTGGATGCCGGCACGTACAAGATCGTCGAGACGCAGCCGGCCGGCTACCTCGACGGTGACGAGACGGTCGGCAACCTCGGCGGCAGCGTGGATAACACCCAGGACTGGCAGGAGATCGGTGAGATCGAGGTCGGCGCGCCCGGCACCACCGCCGACGGCGTCGGCTACGACTTCGCCGAACTCCAGCCGGCCTCCCTGCAAGGCGTGGTTTGGGAGGACCTGAACGACGACGGCGAGGTCGACCTGGGCGAGCTGGCCATCGAGGGCGTCGCCATCACACTGACCGGTGCAAACGACCGGGTCGAGGCGATCGAGGCCGTCGAGCAGTTGACCAACGCCCAGGGGATCTTCGAGTTCGTGAACCTGCGGCCGGGCGTGTACGCCGTGGCCGAGGCCCAGCCGGCCGACTTCCTGGACGGCCAAGACGCACTGGGCGAAGTGATCGAACTCGCCCCCGGTGTGGTGGAGGGCGGCGACGGGCAGGTTGACCCGGCCGGCGACGCCTTTGCCGGCATCGACCTGGTGGCGGGCGCCAGCGGCGTCAACTACAACTTCGGCGAGCGGATTGAAGGCGGCGAGGTGCACACCGGCCAGACGGCCAAGGTCAGCTTCTGGCAGAACGGGAAGGGCCGGGCCCTGATCAGGTCGCTCAACGGGAGCGAAGACTCGACGATACTGGCCAACTGGCTGGCGGCGACGTTCCCGAACATGTACGGCAGCCTGGCCGGCATGACGAACGTTGAGATCGCCGGTTTCTACAAGCAGCTCTTCAAGCGGCACGACAAGTTCGGGCCGGGCAAACCACAAAGGTTCGATGCCCAGGTCCTGGCGACCGCCCTGGCAACGTTCGTGACCAAGGAGTCGCTGGTCTCGCTGAGATATGAGGGTCCGACGAACGATCCGACAATCGATCTGACCCTGATCGCCCCGGTCGAAGCGTACGGGTTCGATGTGACGGCCGGCGGCCTGGGATCGGCCTCCATCAACATCGGCGACAGCGGAGAAGCCTTCGACGGCTTCGAGGACGGCGAAGACGTCTATGTCATCGACCTGCTGCTGGCCACGGACAGGATGTCCTACGACGGCGTTCTCTACGACGACGTCGACATGGACGATGATGGTAATGGCGAGATCGACCCGGACGAGGCGCTGCTGCGGGTGCTGGCCAACGACGTGTACGTCGCCATCGGCGAGCTGGGCGAGATGTGAGAAGGATTGGCCTGTCGAAGATGTCGTGTAGACGGCGGCGGCCGGCGCTGTAAGCGAATCCGGCAAGATGGATGAGATGAACGGCGGGCGGGTCTTCGGGCCCGCCCGTTTCGTTAGAGAGGCCCGGGCGAGCTCAGCTTGCCGTTTGCCGGCGGGCGAGACAGCGTTGGGCGGTCGCCATGCCCGCCAGCAACGCTTCGTGACTCCAGAGATATTCCCATCGCCCGTATCGGCCGGTGGGGTAGATGCTCACGCTTTCCAGCCAGTCGTGGATGGCGCGCACCGCGGCCGCGCGGTTCGTGTCGTATATGACGTAGCCGAACTTGATGTCTATTGTGTCCAGCACCGCCACGCGGTCGCTGGCGCGGATTGCCTTGACGCGAATCAGGTCTTCGACGACGCGGTCGGCGATGGTGGACTCATCCAGCGGTCGGTAGCGTGAGTAGGCGACCTCGGCCGCGACGGACGACATTCCCTCGGGCGCCATGCCCGGCTCGAACTTGTGCGGGTAGCTGATGCGGAAGAAGCTTACGTCCTTCTCGGGAAAGTGAGCCCAGTGCCCGCCGGAGAGGTCCGGCCGGTCGATGCCCAGGTTGACCACGAAAATGCTGTTGCAGCGCAGCAGGCCGGCCGCCCGGCGGACCGCTTCGGGGGCGTCGGAGGCCATCTCCACCAGCACGGGCAGCGGGATGGTGCTGATCATCGCCTCGTAGCGGACGACGGCCTGGCCGTGGTTGAACTCGACCCGCCGCCCGGCCGTGTCGATCCGGGTGGCGCGGTGGTTGAGGTGAACCTCGTCCAGAGACTCACTCATCAGCGTGGTCATGGCCCCGTAGCCGGCGCCGTGCCGGGGGTATTGGAAGTACGCGTTCGATCCGACCCTGGTCTGGGCGCTGATGAGCGCCCCGCGCAGCACCTGCCAGGTGCTCGCCCGGGGGACGCGGTTGGCGGTCCACTCGTGCGTCATCCGGCGCGGATGCACCGTCCAGAACTTCTCGCTGTAGGGAATCAGGAACGTCCGGCCGAATCCCTTGCCGACGGTTTTGTAGATCCACTGCTCGTAATTGTCCGTTGTCGAGAAGCGTCCGCGCCGCAGGTATTCCCACAGGCATCGCGCCCTCAGCGACAGCGGCAGGCCGGCGGTGTTCACTTGAAAGGGATAGGCCGTGTACGTGTTGTGAGAGTAAATGTGGGCGACGCGCTCGTGGCTGGCGAGCCTGACGCCGACGTCGTCGAGTACGTCGTGCACGACCGGGTCGTCCGTCTGTAGCACGTGAATGCCGTAGTCAAAGGTGAAGCCGTCAACCTGTTTGGAGCGGCAGGTGCCCCCGGCCGTGGCCTCCGCCTCGTAGACGGCGGCTCCGGAGGCCCGGGCCGCGGCCAAGCCGGCAATCCCCCCGCCCAGCACGATCACGCCTTGCTCGTTTTCGCCGCCTGTTTTCAAGATTCTCCGTCGACTCGCCGCCCCGGGGATTCACAAATAAGCCCGCTGCGGCAGAGACCGGCTCGCGGGTGCACGGGATCCGCCGCCAGCCCTTGCCTTGATCGTCCGGTCGCCTCCTGACATGACAGCCTCGCCCTCGCCGACAGGGCTCAGTAGCCCAACTTGGAAAGCAGCTTGTAGACCAGCAGCGCCAGCAGCACGCCGCCGCAGACCATCACCGCCGCCGAGCCGATGCGGCGAAGCCAACCAGGCCGATTCCGTGCGCCCTTATCCACCGGTCTGGTCTCCCTTACGTCGCCTTCGACCGGTGTCCGGCGCCTCCCACATCGACCCCAGGAAGTCCGCCAGGTAGGCGATGCCGATGCCGATCATCAGCGCCAGAAACCCTGACAGTGCAACATGGTAGACCTTGATCGGCCGGAAGGGCGCGTCCTGCGGCGTGGCCTTGTGCAAGACCTGGATTTCGGCCACGCTGGTGATCTCGGCGATGCCGGCTTCCTCCCGGGCCGTGACCAGTTGCCGGTACTCCAGCTCCTGGACCTGTAATTTCAGCTCCAGCTCGCGCAGGCGCGACTCCACCGACGGGGCCGCGATCCGCCCCCGCACCTTCTTCAGGCTTTCGGTCAGGGTCTTGTTGGACGCTTGCAGGCCTTCGATGTCGCTCTGCGCCTTCAGCTCGTCGGAGTGCACCATCTGGTAGAGCGAGTTGAGCTGCGTGGTGACCAGAGAGACGCGCCGCGGCTTGCCCGCGGCCAGAAGCTCGTCGGTGACCCGGATCTTGGCCTTCAGCGTCTGCACGTCGGCGTGCTGCTCGGGCAGCTTCTCCAGCAGGCCGCGCAGCGACACTTCGTACTGGGCCTTCATTTCGCGGAGTTTGCTGTGGAGGGGATCGTCCTCGACCGTCTCGGAACTCTCGATCATCGGCTCCAGGGACTTGCGCTGTGCCTCCAGCGCCTTCAGCCGGGCGCCGGCCTGGCCCAACAGCTGTTCGTTCTTGAGCAGGTCGCGCTCGATTTGCTCGGCGGTATCCAGGTGAAGGGCGATCTCATCCCGCAACGCGATGAAGCCCTCTTTCGTCTTCAGCTCCTCGATCCGCTTGCGCGTTTCCTTCAGCTCCTGATCCTTGTCCTGGATCTGATCGTCGAGGTCGCGGGCCTGTTCGCGCGCCGCCTGAACGCTCAGCTGGCGCATCACGTCGACCAGCACGTCGGCGAGTTTGTCCACGATCGTCGCCGCCCGCTGGGGGTCGTTGGAGATGACCGTCAGCTTGGCGGTGTAGTTCTGCTCCGAGTCGACCTGAAGGTTTCCGGCCAGTCCGACGATCGCGTCGCTGGTGGGATTGGTCTCGATGATGCGTCCGTGCTTGAGGACCTGCCAGGCTTTCCCGCCGTATTCCTTTACGGTTTTCTTGACCTCATGGATGTAGTACCACAGGCCCGTCCGCCGCTCGGTGTCGCCCTGGTCGAGGCCGAGATCTTCGACGACCTGCCGCAGCACGCGCTCGCTGGTGGCGACCCGCTCGATGGTCTTCCCGATTACCTCGAACGGCAGATCCGGCACGGGGAAGCCCAAGGCCGTCTCCCGAACGACGGTGAACTCGGGCTTGATCTGGATGCGGCGGCTGGGGCGGTACATGATGGTGGTGCTGGCGCGGTAGCGCTCGGAGAAGCCGTAGCTCAGCGCCAGCGACGACAGCATCGCGGAGGCCACGAAGAGGATCAGCTTGCCCCGGCAGCGCCGGATGACGCCCATCCTCTCGCGCAGACTAACTGGCCGTTGTTCGGACATTCGGCTCCTGCCGCCAACGTTCCAAGAACGAATCTACTTGTGCCGCGCCGGCGGGGTCAAGACGAAACTGTCAGCCGTTCTCCCCAGTCCCGCGGGCGCGGGCCGCGGCGGCTCAGGAGATGTCGTAGTCATACTCCTTGGCCCAGAGCATGTTGATGTACTTTTTCAGGACGTAGTGATCGACCTCGCGCCGGCGCCATTTTCCGTCCAGCTCGGCGTCGCGCTGCTGGAAGAGCTGCTCGGCCTTGCCGCCGGACCAGTCGTCGGCGCCGGCCGCTTCCAGTTCTTCGGCGAGCTCGCGGTAGTCGGCCGAGCAGTCGTTTTCCAGGAACGCGTTCAGGTACGCCCGGAACAGCACCCGCACCTTCTCCAGCTCCAGGTGGGTGAAAGAGGTCTCTTTCAAGACCGTGCCGCCGCGGTAGCTGCGGACGTCGTCCCACCTTTGGGGATCGAGCAGGTCGTTGTCGAGGCAGAACTGGTGCAGCGCCGTGCCCGGGTAGGGCATGAAGACCGACACCCAGACGATGTACGCCCGCACCTGCGCGTTCAGGCGGACGGTCTCCATCATGTTCTGGCGAGTCTCGGTGGGCAGGCCGATCATGTTGAAGGCCTGCGGCTTCAGGCCGTAGTCCCGAGCCAAAGCGAAGCTGCGGATCAGCACCTCGTCGAGCATCTTCCGGTTAAGCACCTGGGTGCGGATGCGTTCGTTGCCGGCCTCGATGCCCATCTTGACGACCTTGCAGCCCATCTCCTTGAGCAGGCGGGCGATCTTCCGGTTGAATGCCTGCGGGTGCGAGGTGCAGGCAAAGGGCAGGCCCACTTCACGGACGTACAGCGGCGCCAGCTCGGCCAGCCACGACCGATCGATGGCGAAGATGTCGTCGACGAAGGTGAAGAACTTGACGGCGGGGTAGCGCTGCTTGATCTGCTTGAGCATTCCCGCCAGGGCGGCGGGGCTGCGGCGGCGGACGAAGTCTTTCATCGTCACCGCGTCGGCCGTGCCGGCCGTGTCAAACTGGTACCGGGCAAAGAACCGCTGGTTGAAGCAGTAGGTGCAGGCGTAGGGGCAGCCGCGCGAGGCAATCACCTCGGCCCAGCCGTAGCGGCTCTCCACGATCCGCTCGTAATCGAAGATCTCCCGGTCCTCGTAGGGTAGCTCGTCGAGGTTTTGCACCCACCGGCCCATTTTGTTGTCGATGATCTGGTCGCACCGGCCGTCGGCGCCGGCGCCCCGGCCGGGATTGGCCTTCTCCCCGGACTGCTTGGCGGGCGCGGGCGCGGGCCCGGCCGGCTTCTTCCAGACGATGTTCGGGATATCGTCGGTGGGCTCACCGGCGGCCAGCCGGTTGACCAGCTCGAGCAGAGGGCGCTCGCCCTCGCCCTTGCAGACGTAGTCGACCGCCGGCTCGCAAACGACCTGCTCGGGCACGGCATCGGCGTGGTGCCCGCCCACAATGATCGGCGTGTCCAGGAAGCGCCGCAGGTAGCCGGCAACCTGCTTGACGTAGTACCACTGATTCGTCATCGCGGAAAAGGCGATCAGCCCCGGGTCGTACTCCCGCACGTCCTGGAGGATCCGCTCCAGGTCGAGCGCGTAGCCCAGCTCCTCGGAGACGTGAATCAGCCGCGTTTCATGCCCGTGCTGCTTCAGATACGCTGACAGCACGCCCACCCCGCAGGAGTATCCCACGGAGATGCCGACGTCGGTGTAGATAAACAGAACTCGCATTCTCGCTGGTTCGTCCTATCGGGAATCAGGAAGACTGCACGCTTCCGCAATAGCGAGCGGAACAACGGCCGAATGCCGCAACACCATAACTATAGCTGAGACCGCGGGCTTCGTCAACCTATTCGGTCTCCGGACCCCACTTATAGCCGGGGCAGCGATGGCCTGGGAAATACCCGGTTAAACAAAAACGCGTTTAGTCAGCAACATGCGTATCATCATCTTGGTCCGGCCTTTCAACTTCCGCCGGCGCAAGCGGTTAAGAAAGAGGCCGCGATTGGCCGCCGGCGCCGCCCATCAGGGAAAGACAGTAGAATCTCCCTTGACGCATCCCTAGGCGCGGGGTATGATTAGAAAGTCGCAGTTGGCGAGTTGCCAATCACGGTCATTTGCTCGAACGGAGGTATGGCAGCACGTTGGTTGGGAGGCGAACCGGCCGGCCCATCTAGCTTCGTGGCCGTGTTCGGCGATCCGGTCTCGCCTGGTTCCAGGAGGTGTCTGCATGGACGCAGAAGCCGGCTCGCAGGGAAGCCCTCTCGTAGATAGACGACGGATCATGCACAGCTCAAGAGTTCTAATCACTGGTTGTGGCGGAATGCTTGGGCATGCTGTCTACCCGTACTTTGCCCAGCGCTGCGAGAACGTGCTCGCAACCGACCGTATCGCGGGCGAGCCGTGGCTGCGGCAGCTCGACGTTCGGGACTTGTCACGGATGCAGGCGACGTTCGCCAGCTTTCGGCCGCAACTCGTGCTGCACTTGGCCGCCGAGACCGATCTGGAATTCTGCGAGACCCATCCCGAGATGGCCAAGGCCACCAACGACAGGGGCACGCGGACCGTCGCCGAACTGTGCGAGCGGACCGGGGCCACGCTGGTGTACATCAGCACGGCCGGGGTGTTCGACGGCGAGAAGGAAGGCTTCTATACGGAGCAGGACAGCCCCAACCCCATCATGGTGTACGGGCAGACGAAGCTGGCCGGCGAAGAGCACGCACGCCATCGCTGCGGCCGGCATTACGTCATCCGGGCCGGCTGGATGATCGGCGGCGGGCTCAGCAAGGACCACAAGTTCGTCAGCAAGATCGTCGCCCAGATCTTCGCCGGCAAGAAGATTATTTGCGCCGTCAGCGACAAGTGGGGCACCCCGACCTACACCCAGGACTTCGCGATGAACATGTTCCGTCTGCTCCAGACCGAGCAGTACGGCACGTATCACATGGTCTGCGAAGGGGCCGGCACTCGATACGACGTGGCCGTGCAGATCGTGGACCTGCTGACCGATAACGGCACACAGGTCCGAGCCGTTGACTCGGGCTTCTTCCAGGATGTATACTTCGCGCCGCGCCCGCGCTCGGAGATGCTGCTGAACGCGAATCTGCGCCGCATGGGGCTGAACCTGATGCGTCACTGGAAGGACGCCATGCGTGACTACATTGAGGCGGAGTTTGCCGCGGAGGCGGCGCGGCTGTCGTCAACGGCGCTCAAGCGTTCCTAAGCTACCCTCGTCGGGGTCCGCTCGGTGAAGCCCAAGGTATCAATTCTCATCATCAGTTGGAACTCATGGCCCGATCTCAAGCGTTGCCTCCAGGCGCTGGCCGCCGGCGATCTGCCCGACGTCGAGACCGTGGTGATCGACAACGCCAGCCGGGACGGCTCGGTGGCCAACCTGCGGCGGCACTTCCGGCGGGTGAAGGTCCACGTCAATTCCCGGAACATCGGGCATCCGCGCGCGGTGAACCAGGGATTCACGCTGGTGCGGGGGACGTACGTGCTGGTCCTGGATGCGGATACGGTGCTCCGGCCGGAGTCCCTGAAGATGCTCGTGGACTTCCTGGATAAGCGGGCGGACGTCTCCGTGGTGGCCCCGCGAACCTTCAACACCGACGGCAGCGTGCAGGAATCGGCGCGCGACCTGCCGTCGGCGATGAGCGGGCTCTTCGGCCGGCAGAGCCTCCTGACCAGATGGTTCCCGAACAATCCGTTTTCGCGGCGGTACCTCATGCGCGACAAGCTCAACGAGACCGAGCCCTTCGAAGTCCGGCAGGTGTCCTCGGCGTGCATGCTCCTGCGGCGTCGGCTCATCGACGAGGACGGTGGCTGGGACGAGGGCTACGGCGGCTACTGGGTGGAGACGGACTGGTGCAGGCGGTTGCAGCGGAACGGCAGGCGCATCTACTGCCTGCCCCGGGCCAGCGTCATTCACCACGAGAGCAACCGGGCCGGCAGAAAGCGCTCCGTCAAGCGGATTTGCGACTTTCACGCCGGCGCCTTCCGTTATTACTACAAGCACCACACCTTGGGGCCGTGCGACCCGCGGGCGGTTTTCGCCCTCGTCGCCCTTGCCGCCAGGGCCGGCGTGCAGATCGTGCGGAACTGGTTCCTTCGCGAGAGGCCGAACGCGGCCGAAAAACCGGATAAATCGGCCACGGAAGTCGAGCCGGAGAACCCGTCTTCCTGACGAAGTGAATGGATTTGTGCTCCTGCCGCCAGGCGGTTACAAGGTTGGCGTGAAAGAGGTCGGACAGACGCGGGCCGAACGCGAACGGGCCCCCGGCCGCGATCGCGACGGCGAACGGCCGTTGCGCCGCGGACAGCCCAAGCGGGCCGATCAGGTGTACGCGATACCGGTCGAGCCTTCGGACTGCCCGCCGGCCGCCTCCATCGCCCTGCGGATGGTCGAGGCTCTGTACTGTACGGCCGAGCGCCTCATCGCCTTCCTTGCCCTGATCGTGGCCATGCCGGTCATGCTGCTGGTGACGATCGTCATCAAGGCCGACTCGCCCGGGCCGGCGCTGTTCCTGCACAAGCGGGCCCGGCGAAGCCGCCCCCGGCCCGGCCGGGAGCTGATCGGGCGGGACGACCTCGCGCCGCCCGAGGGGCACTTCGAGCCCGACAAGCTCTACTGGACGCCGGAATCGTTCCGCTTCCCCAAGTTCCGTACCCTGGTGGACAAGGCCATCGACCGGTTTCCGAGCCTGTGCTGGTGGGAGTCCGGCATCGACCCGGCCCAGTTCGAGAGCATGCACTACAAGGTCGAGAACGACCCGCGCGTCACCCGCGCCGGCAGGTGGCTGCGGAAGGCCACGGTCGACGAGCTGCCGAACTTCTGGTCCGTGCTCGTCGGCGACGTGCGGCTGGTCGGGCCGAGGCCGGAAGATCCCAAGATTCAGCGCTACTACTCCGCCGAGCAGATGAAGAAGTTCACGGTCAAGCCCGGCATCACCTGCCTGTCCAAGGTCTACGGGCGCGGCGATCTTCCCGTGGGCGAGCAGATCGCCCTGGACCTGGAGTACGTGCGGAACCGGTCGCTCAAGGGCGACCTCAAGATCCTGGCCAGGACGGCCTGGGTCGTGATCACCGGCAAGGGAGCCTTCTGACCGCCAGGGGCATCCCGGCGTGCAGACCATTGGATCGTTTCCCAGGCTATCCTGCCGGCCGGAGCGCCTTCGCCGGCGAGCCCGGAGCATTGCCGCAGCGGCCGCCGCGGTTTTCGCTTGAGTCGGCCGGCGGCGACGGCAACAATCGACGCGCTCCGCCAGCGCGGCCGCGGCCTTGCAGATGGCCGCGGGCCGAAATGGGAGCGGGACGAAGTTGAAGCTGACGCTTGGGAGATATTCATCGTTTCTGCGACTCCTGCTGCCCGTCTGCGGCGGCGTGCTGCTTGCGCTGCTGGCGTACCGGCTGTCGTCGGTGGCGACGCGCTATTTGGTCGCGGCCCTGGTGGGGGTGAGCCTGGTGAGCCTGTCCATGCTGTTCCTTCGGCGGTTCACCGACTACCTGCTGGTGGCGCTGCTGTTCAGCGTGCCCATGGCCTCGTTCGTCAAGTACGTCGCCGGCCACCAGTACATGGAGTCCGAAGGCATCGTGATTCTCTTTTCGGGGGCGATCGGCGTGGGGATTCCGGACATGCTGCTGGTCGCGCTGTACGCGCTGTGGTTCGTGCGCATCTTCGTCACCCGGCGGGCGCCGCTGCCGCGGCTGGGCAAGTTCGACGCCCTCGTGCTCATGCTGGTCCTGGCGCACGTGCTTTCCGTGCCGGGCACGCCGGACGTGACGCTCTCGGCCTACGCGATTATCTACCTCACGCGGTTCGTATTGCTGTACTTCTATGTTTCCAAGAACCTCCAGCGCCGGCATGTTGGCTGGCTCTTCTACGCGATCTTTTTTGCGATTTTCCTCCAGGCGGGCCTGGGGGCCTACCAGACGGCGACGGGCAAACTGCTGGGGCTGGCGATCGACCGCGGCACGGGGCGGTACATGAACGTCCAGTACGAGGTGCCCGGCATCGAGCATCTCAGCCGGGCCACCGGCACGACGTATGACTCGCATGCCTACGGCGTGTACATGGCCATGCTGGCGCCGTTCGCGCTGGTGGCGGCGTTCCGGCGAGCGGCCGGGGCGTGGATGCGCATCCTGGCCGCGGCCATGCTGGTTCTCGCCGTGGTCGGGGTGCTGATCTCGTATTCCCGGTCGGCGTGGATCTGTTGCGCCGTCGCCCTGGCCATCACCTGGATCGTCCACCTGATCTGGGGCGAGAGGTACATCGTCTACGCCACCATGCTCATCGTCGTGGTGCTGCTGATCCTCTCGCCGTGGGCGCTGCACATTGTCATCGAGCGGATCGACGAGACGATCACCAAGCACCTCTCCGCCCGCTTCGAGCAGTTCGGCGTCGCCTTGAACATCTGGAGGGATCATTTCGTGTTCGGATACGGGGCCGGCAACTACATGAAGGCCCTGGATCGCTACAACGAGTACGGCGTGATGCGGCTGCCCGTGCACAACGTGTTCCTGTGGGTCGCGGCCGAGACCGGGCTCATCGGCGTCCTGGCTTTCTTCGGCATCGTGATGGGCACGCTCGCCCGCGCCTGGAGGCTGACGCGCCGGCATCGCGACCCCGCCTGCCGGGTGGCGGTGGCGGCGTTTGCGGCCATGATCGCCTATATCCTGGACGGCCTGACAGACCCGCTGTTCCGGGAGGCGGTCGTCTATACAATGTTCTGGATGCTGGTCGCGCTGGTCGCCGCGATGGTCCGCATCGATCGCGAGGCGACCGAAGAGTCTCCGCCGGCGCCCGCCGTCGAGCGCCCCGCCGCGTAAGAGGCCGAAGGTTGGATCCACTGCCTAAAATCAGCGTCGTCATCGCCACGTACAACCGTGCGGACATCCTGCCCGAGACCATCCGTCACCTCACCCGGCAGGACCTGCCCGCCAGCGACTTCGAGGTCATCGTCGTCGACGACGGCTCCCGGGATCACACGCGAGGCGTCGTCGAGGAAGCGATCCCCAACGTGCGCTTTTCCATGACCTACCTGCACCACGAGAACCGCGGCCCGGGCTACAGCCAGAACCGCGGCATCCGCCGGGCGCGGGCGCCGCTGGTGCTGCTGATGCCGGACGACATCTATGCGACGGCGGGCCTGCTGCGGGCCCATCTGGCGGCGCACGAGCAGTACCCCGGCCAGGACGTCGCCATCCTCGGCCACGTGCTCCAGTCGCCGCGCCTGAACGTCAGCGTTTTCCATCGCTTCTGGGACCCGTTCAGCTACCGCAAGCTGCCGGTGCACAAGGTGCTGCCGTTCTCGATGTTCTGGGCGTGCAACCTGTCGGTCAGCCGCGATTTCATGCTCCGGCACGGCATGTTCCGCGAAGAAAAGGGGCCCGCCGGCGCCGCCGCCCACGAGGACGTGGAGCTGGGCTACCGACTGTGGAAGGCGGGTCTGAAGGTGATCCACCTGGAGGAGCCGCTGGCGCAGCACTACCACCCGGAGACACTGGAGACGGCCTGCAAGCGGGCCTACCAGCGCGGGCTGAACTGGGAGTATTTCTTCGCCCTGGTGCCGGTTCCGGAGCTGCCCGTGCGGTACCACATTTTCACGCGCCGGACCGCGCGGTATCACTTCCGGGCAATGTTCGGGGGCAAGGAGGAGCACCTGTTTCCGGACCAGGACCTGGGGCTGGGACGGCTGCTGCGCAACATGGTCCTGCGGCCGATACTGTTCAATCGCCTGACCGTCCCGTGCTTCTGGAAGCCCCTGCTGAACCGGGCCGAGCAGAGCAAGGCCCTGGCCGGCCTGCTGGACGTAAGGATGTATCAGGGCGTCGTCGCCTACTACTTCTTCCGCGGCTGCCGGAAGGGAAGAAAGCTTCCCCGCCCGGCCGAGCAGGAATAACCCCTTCGCCACGACGGCGAAGTTCGGCTAAGGTTGAAGCGGACATGCCCAGCCAAACCGCCGAGCCTCGGGAAGCGGAACAGAGCCAATCCGGCGGCATCCTCGGACGCGCGGGCATCACTCTCGGCGGGGTGGCCGTCGGCGGGGTGCTGGTGATCGTCAACGAAGTGCTGGCCGCGCGCTTCCTGGGAACCCGGCTGTACGGCCTGTACGCCCTGGGGTTCGTCTTCGCCAAGATCGGCGAGCTGCTCACGCTGTTCGGGCTGCGAATCGGTGTGCTGCGCTTCCTGCCCATCTACCGAAGCCGGGGCCAGGACGACCGCGTTCTGGGCACCATGCTGGCCTCGATCAGCCTGTCGGCCGTCGTGGGAAGCGCCCTGGTCGTCGTCGTCTGGCTGCTCGCCCCGTGGCTGGCGTACGACGTGTTCAAAAAGCCGGACGTGCTGCCGTACCTGCGCCTGTTCTCGCTGGCCATCCCCTTCATGGGCCTCTCGGAAATCCTGGGCGTGATCACGCGCGCCTACGGGCACGCCGTCTACTACAGCATCATCCGGCACTTCGTCTCGCCGGTGACGTACCTGATCGGCCTGATCGTGGTGATCACGCTGCGGGCCGACCCCCGGTGGATCGCCGTGGCCTGCACCGCGGCCTACTTCATGGCCACGATGACGGGAATCCTGTGCGTCGCCAAGGTGTGCGGACGGGCAATCTGGCGGCTCAGGCCCGCGTTCCCGTTCCGCGTGCTGTACACGTACTCCTTCCTCATCATGGTGAACACGTTTCTGTACCTGGTGCTGGGCGGCACCGACATCCTGATGCTCGGCGCCTTGACCGACGCCGGCCACGTCGGCGTGTATCGCGGCGCCATGCAACTGGTGGTGATCTTCGACATGATCGTCATCGCCTTCAACGCCGCCACCGCCCACCTGTACGCCGTCTTCGCCAAGGAAAAGCGCCGCGAGGAGCTGAAACAGGCCTACGGTACCGTCACCCGCTGGCTGGGCATGCTGGCCGTGCCCACGTTCCTCATCATCGTGCTGAACCGCCGCGACCTGCTGTCGCTGCTCGGGCGGAACTTCACCGTGGGCGCCGGCGCCCTGCTCATTCTGGCCGTCGGCCAGCTCATCAAGTGCTGTCTGGGCAGCACCGGTTTCCTGCTGGTGATCAGCGGCCGCCAGAAGCTGGAGACGCTGGACGCGTCCGTGGGCGTGGTTCTGAACGTGGTGCTGAACCTGCTGCTCATTCCGCGCTACGGCATCGTGGGGGCGGCGGCGGCCACGACCACCTCTCACGTCGTGATGAACGTGCTGCGGCTGATGCAGGTCCGGCGCCACTTCGGCCTGGCCACCCTGCAATACTCCCTGTTCCGCCCGCTGCTGGTGGCCGCGGCGGTCGCCCTGGTGGTGCTGCCGGCGGCCTGGCTGGCGGGCGTCAACGAAGGCACCGGGCTGGTGAACATGGGGCTGCGCTTGGTGGTCACGGCCGGCCTGCTGGCAATCGGGATGTGGTCGCTGGCCCTGCGCGGGAAAGAACGCGCGGACTTCAGGCTGTTCGTCGGAGAGCACATGGGACGTAAGCATGGCAAAACGCCCTCATGAGGCCAGGCTGATTATATGGATCTTTGAAGAGTGCGACCAGGCGAGGATGCGTCCGCCCGGCCGGCGCGGGAGACCACGAATTACACTAATTACGGCGAATTTCACGAATGCCCTCCTTTTCTTAATACTACAACGCTACGAAGGCTTCCATTGACACGTGGCTAGGTCCTTGAGATACAGCCCGATTTCGTGCAATCGACGCAGGGTTCGCTTGCGGTGGCTGCGTTGGGCCTTGGCGTTGCGTTGCTGCGTCAGAGCCAACTGCCGGGAGATCGACTCGGCGGACTTCCGCGAGCAGCGGCCCCCGCGAAACCAGATCGGCACAAGATGGCTGGTCGCCGTGCGGACTTGGCAGACCGTCAGGTCCGGGTTTTTCCCCCCGATGGGCCTGATGGAATTCGGCCAGGAACAGGTAACTGACGCAACTGAGGATCAGGTGGCGCCGGATGGACTGGAACTTGCGGACCTCGAAGTGGTCCATTCCCAACTCCCCCTTGCCGTCCTCGAACATCCGCTCGATCTTCCAGCGACTGAAGGCTACCCGCAGGAACGTCTCGATGGACGTGTTCTCCGGGGCGTTGCTGATGAAGTACTTGATCTTGTCCGGTTGCAGCACGTTGTAGGTCACCAGCAGGTGATGCGCCCGGGTGGGCAGGCCGTGTTCATCTTGCAGCCACACGGGGATGCGCTTGGCCTTCCAGATCATCGGTCCCTTGTGCCCGTCCTTGACGTGGTAGGTCTGCCAGTCCTCGCGGCGGAACAAGGGCGAATACGAGGCGATGTGCCGCACCTCCACCGGCGGGTTGTTCTTCACCTTCAGCCGCGGGAACCTTCTGGGAGGACCGAGCCGATGCTTGCGGTGCTCGCGGTAGAGCACCGCCGGCGGCTTCGTCCAGGCCGTGAAGCTGACTGGAACCTCGCCGACGTAATTCTGCCCGATCTCGTCCATTGCCCGCAAAAACGGGGGCTTTCCGCCATACCCCTCGTCAAAGGTCATCCACGTGAAGCGGATGCCGTTGCCCCGGGCCCGGCGAATCTCCTCCAGGCCGATCTGCCACTTGGGACGGTAGACCACCTCGTCGGGGATCCCGGCCGCCCGGCAGCGGTCGCGGTCCTGGTGCCAGGTCTCCTTCGGGAGATACAGCTCGCCGTCCAGCAGGGTGTGAAAGTCCGGTGTGGCGTACCCCAGATGCACGCTGACCACACAGTTGTCCGTCTTGCCCACGACCCCACAATGCTGGCGCTGCACACAGGCCGTGTGGTGGCCCTTCTTGACGAAACTGGTCTCGTCCACGATGCCGACGCTGTGCTCATGGGCGTGCCGGCGGGCGACCAACTGCTGAAGCCGGTCCCGCATGGCCCACTCGTCCCAACGGTAGAGACTGAGGAACTCCTGCAAGTTCCGGGGCGGAATCCCGGCCGCGTCGGCTATCGGCTCTACGCTCTTGCGGGGCTGATTGCCCAACTGCCCCTGAACGTAGGTGTCCAGGTGCTGCCGAGCGGTGATCCTCCCGAAACATCCGTCAAACTCGTGCAAGTATTGCGTCAAAGCAGGCTTGATCCTCACAATCGTTCCGGCGTCCATCTTTGGTCTCCTTCCAGGAACCGGGTTCCTGAAAGGCGCCATCGGCTGGCCGCCTAGGTTTTCTTGAGCCTTCGTAGCGTTGTAGTATTAAACGGTTCTGCTTAATTCGTGCAATTCGTGACAATTCGTGTAATTCCCGCCTCGCAGCTGTCGGGCAGGCGTGGACTCATTGGTTGGGATGCGTACAGACCGCGGACAGGCCCGCCTGCCTTCCCGAGGTGGGCACGGAGGTGGGCAGGTCCACTGTTCAAAAATTGTTGCCGTCCGCTTAGAATGAGAGGGAAGTCGGATTCGTACCTTGACAGTAACTTGGCCGGCGAAGATAGGAATATGGCATTTGCTGCGGTCAGTATTTGCAGGATCGCAGCCTATGCTTGCGGCTGAAACGGAAGGAGTTCAGAAGATGATGGCGACAAGACGAAACCTGTGCGCGTTTGCGGTTGCCTTCCTGCTGCTGTCCGGCTGCCAGGGCGGCAAGCTCGGGCGCGACCCCCAGATGTTCGGCATCTACACGATGGAGCTGGACGGCGACAACCACCGTCTGGTCCTGGCCAGCGCGGACCAGGAAATGACACACGCGCGCGTCTCGCCCGACCACCAGTGGATCGCCTTCACGCGCTACAACCGCAAAGCACTGGGCGGCCTGGCCACGGAAGACGGCGGCTACGCGGAGACGGAGATCATGCGCGTCCGCCTCGACGGCACCGGGCTGGAAACCGTGATTCCGCCCAAGAGGGGCGCGGTCAACACCAACAGCAGTTGGGCGGACGCAGGCAAGTCGCTGATCTGGGTCTCCAGCGACAACGCCAAGCGCATCCCTCAGATCATGAAGATCGACCTGGCGACGCGGAAGATCACCCGCCTGCCCACCCCGGCCGGTATTCCCACCACCGATCCGAATCTCCGCGGCAACAAGATCGTCTTTCCGGTGAAGGGCAAGACCGTCGATAGCATCTACGTCATGAACGTCGACGGCACGGGGTACAAGCAGGTGACGCATCCGAAGCTGAAGAAGACCGACCGCACCAAGTTTCACGTGGGCGACTACGACCCCAAGCTCTCACCGGACGGGAACAACGTTGCCTGCATGCGCTTCCACGGCGGCGAGAAGTGGCGCATCGTCGTCACCGACATCGCCAGCGGCCGGGAGAAAGACCTGACCGGTCCGGGCCGGACCGACGCCATGCCGGAGTGGTCCGACGACGGCAACCTGATCCTGTTCCGGCACATCGATCGCAAAAAGCCGCGCGAGATCGGCATCTGGACCATGAAGCCGGACGGGTCGGACCGCAAGCAGGTGCCGGCACCCCGCGGGCAGCTACACAACCATCCGATCTTCTTTCCGGGTGAGAAGGCCGGGCCCAATGCCAAAATCATCTACGTGGCCCGGAAGAACCCCCGCATTCCGTGAGCGGGAGGCCGTCGCTTGGCGCCGAGGCTGAGAAAACCGGACTTCCTGATCGTCGGCGCCCCGCGCTGCGCCACCACCTCCATGTGGGCCTACTTGATGCAGCATCCCGGGATCTTCGTCCCCGCCCGCAAGGAAGTGCATTTCTTCGGCTCGGACCTGCTCAAGAAGCCCAGCCCGTACTTCATCTTCGACGAGCGCGAGTACCTGCTGCTGTTCGCCGAAGCCGGCGACGACCAGATCACCGGCGAATCGTCGGTGATGTATCTGTACTCGCGCAACGCCGCCCGCGAGATCAAGCAGTTCCACCCGACGGCCAAGCCCATCATCATGCTGCGCGACCCGGTCGAGGTGATGCACTCGTATCACGCCCACCTGCTGTGGGCAGCGCACGAGGACGTCCAGGACTTCGCCGAAGCCCTGGCCGCCGAGCCGGAGCGGAAGCGCGGGCGGCGGATCCCGTCGACCGTCCTGTTCCCCGACGAGCTGTACTATCGCGACATTGTCCGGTTTACGGATCAGGTTAAGCGCTATTTCGACACGTTCGGCCGGGAGAACGTCCACGTCGTGATCCACGATGACATGAAGGCCGACGTCGCCTCCGTCTACCGCAAGACGCTGGAGTTTCTCCAGGTCGACCCCGAATTCGCACCCGACTTCGAGCAGCTCAATCGGCACAGAAGGGTGCGAATGCGGCGTCTGGCGCGGCTCGTGCAGAATCCGCCCGGGTTCGTCAGGCCGCTGCTGGAGACGCTCTCGAAGCGCCTGCTGTTCAGCCTGCGCACGAAGATCGACGACAGAAACAGCAAGTACGTCCAGCGGCCGGCGATGCCGCCCGAACTGAGGCGGCAGCTCTCTCGCGAGTTCGCGCCGGAGGTCGAGAGGCTCAGCAAGCTGCTGGACCGCGATCTGACGCACTGGAGCAAACGTGGAAGTGCCGAGGGTGGCGGTGTTGCCGCCCGCCGCCGGGCGAGCGGACGACCCGCCCCCAGCGCCGATGCCACGGCCGCCGGGCCGGCACGCAGCGATGACGCGAAATGAGCAACTCCAGCAGCAATGCCGCCTGCCTCAGCGTGGTCCTGGCGACGTACAATCGCGCCGAGACGCTACCCGACACGCTGAAGCATCTGGCCGAGCAGGACCTGGACCCGGCAGCGTATGAGGTGATCGTCGTCTCCGACGCCTCCCCCGACAACACGCGCCAGGTGGTTCAGGAGCTGGCGCCGCGGCTGCCGTTCCATCTGGCCTTTTCCGAGAACCAGGAGAACCGCGGCCCGGGCCACGCCCAGAACGTGGGCATCCGCATGGCGACCGCTCCCGTCGTCGTGCTGATGGCCGATGACATTTTCCAGTCGCCCGGCTCGCTGCGGGCGCATTTGGAGTTCCACCGCCGCCGGCCGGAGCAGGAGGCGGCGGCGCTGGGCAAGGTCATCCAGTCGCCGCGGCTGACCCAGAGCGTCTTCCTGAGGCATTGGGACCCGTTCAAGTTCGGGCGGTTGGAGGGGGCCGAAGTCCTGCCCCGGTACCGCTTCTGGGCCTGCAACATCTCGTTCAAGCGCCGATTCATGCTGGAATACGGCATGTTTCGCGAGGACGCGGAGTTCACGGCCGGTCACGAGGACACGGAGCTGGGCTACCGGCTGGCCGAGCGCGGCCTGCGCATCCACTACCTGCCGGAGGCCTGGGCACACCACTACCACGTGTGCACGCTGGATGAGGCCGTCGAGCGCTGGCACATGCGCGGGCTCTCCTACGGGCGGCTGCGGCGGCTGGTGAAGGACCCGGAAATCACGGTCCTGCATCACCTGCTCAACCGTCACACCTTCGGCGACTACGTTCACGTGCTGCGCGGGGCGAACTCGTTTCGCGGCCGGGAGAGGAGCCTCACGTGGCACCTGTTCCGCGAGTGCGTGCGGCGGGTGATGCTGAACCGGCTGACGGCGCGGCTCATCTGGCGGCCGGTTCTGGACAGAGCCGAGAAATGGCGGTGGCTGGCGGGCCTGATGAACGCGCAGGTCTACCGGGCCTTTCTGTACTACCACTTCCTTCGCGGCGCCCGCCAGGGGCGCAAGCTCGGCCGCGACTAGCCGGCGACCTTCCGGCGGCGGCGACGCAGCACCACCAGCCCCATTGAGACAAGCAACACGCCACCGCCCGGCTCGGGAACCGCCGGCGCCTGAACGCCAAGGGACGTGGGCGGGGTTCGAACGCTCAGGGCGGCCGGCCAGGCCGGCTTGGCCAACCCGTCCAGCGTCAGCAGCCCCATCGAGTTGAGCTGGGCGAACAGCACCTCCGGATCGACCCCGAAGCTATCGAGCACGGCGATCGCCTCGTCGGTCAGCATGTCCACCCGGAAGTGGGCAACGTCGTGCAGCAGCGTCCACACGACCAGCTCCGGGTCCACGTCGCCCAGCAGCCGGGGCAGTGCCAGCACGAAGTCGGCCTGGTCGGCCAGGCTGCCGTCGCCGGCGTTGGGCCAGCCGATCTCGGTGAAGAGAACGGTTTGGGTGGGGTAGACCTGGCGAATCCAGCCGTAGTATTCCGCCGGGATGTCGGCGATGGAGTCGAACACCGCCTTGTACACCGTCCAGGACGGATACGAGCTGAAGCCGATGAAGTCCTGCGGGCCGAGCTGCGCGGGCAGCTCGAAGTTTCGCTCCAGGTAGAACAGCTCGTGGTGGTAGGAAAGGCCGACCTGGGTGGCGGGCGAGATGGCTTTCACCCGTTCGTAGGCCTCCTGATACAGCGACTGGAAGTGCTCGAACTCCCCCTGGTTAAGGTACAGGAACAGATTGATCTCCGCGGCCGCGTTCAGGTACTTCGGGTGGAGGCCGGCCAGCCGTTCGATGTCCTGGAGATATTGTGCTCGGACGTCACTGTCGGCGAAGCTGGTCCCGACCACCCCCTCAGGCGGCCTCACCGCCCCCAGGCTCGTCGGGCTCATCTGGACCAGGCTTTCCATGCCGGCCTGCTGATACAGCGAGGTCATCTTGGTGACCGATTCGAAGACGCGGTCGCCTCCGCCCCATTCCCAGAACGCGCCGGCGTGGTCGCCGAGCATCCTGGTGGCCGCCAGCGAGAACGCGACGTCCAGCTCGTCGCTGAAGGGGTAGTTCCGCAGCGACATCACGGTTGCCATCGGCAGCGTGCCCGCATACGCACAGTGCGCCATGAGCAGCACTGCCGTCGTCCAGAGAGTTACCTTGGCCTTGATTCTCGTTCCTCCGGTGGACCTCACATTGAGAGAGTGCCGACCGCGTGCGGGCCGGCGGGCGTCGCGGGTCGAATTGCTCCTCGCCAAGCCGGCGGCGTGCACCTGGGCGGCAGGTCGCTCGCCTCGGGACTTGCGGCGCGGCGCAGAGTACACTATAAAAGCAACTTATATATGATATCATGAGTTGCTCTATACCGCAACCACCCCGCTGGACAAATCGGCGCACTTGGCCGCGTCGTTTTCCCCGGCCGGCGTTTCTGGAGCATGGACATACCGCCGCTGCCGCAATTAGGATGCAGCCGGAAAGATCGTCCGGTCGATAAGCCTAAGCGAAGCGGATCCGCCGGCGCTGTCCGGGCTTGCCCCCGCGGCCGCGTTGCCGGTTTCACGGATGGGCGTCAAGTGTTTCGTTCAGTAATACTCCAGGTCGCATTGTGCGTCGCCGCAGCCTGTGCCGCCGGGTGCGTCCGGCAGGACACATTTCCGGCGCACGCGCCGCTGACCACCGAGTGGGACGCTCCCCTCATCAACCGGCCGTACCGCATTCAGCTTGGCGACCGGCTGTCCGTGCGCTTCTTCTACGCCCCCGAGCTGAACGACGAGGTGGTGGTCCGCCCGGACGGGCGGATCAGCCTGGTGCCCGTCGACGACGTTGACGCCGCCGGGCTGACGCCCGCGGAGCTTGACAAGGCCCTGACCGAGCGGTTCGCGGTGGTGGTCAACCGCCCGGACCTTTCCGTGATCGTGCGCGCCTTCGCCGCCCAGCGCGCATTCGTCGGCGGTGAGGTCACCAGCCCGCAGATGATCGAGTTGAGCTCGAACATGAGCGTCTTCACCGCGATCATGCAGGCCGGCGGCCCGCGCCCCAGCGGCGCGCTGGAAAACGTGGTGCTGATTCGGCGCGGCGAGGGCAACAAGTGCTACGTCAGGAAGGTCGATATCAGGCGGGTCCTGAAAAGCGGGGCCGGCGACATACGCTTGGCCGCGTATGACGTCGTCTACGTCCCGCGCACGATCATCGCCGACCTGGGTGAGTTCGTCGATCAGTACATCAATCGCATGGTTCCGAGGGCGCTTGGATTCTCGTTTCTCTATGACGTCAACAACGAGGTGCAGATCCGCGACTAGCCGGCACCCGTCCGCGGCAGCCTCCCCGGCGACCCCGGGCGACACCAAGCCAACATGCTGCGGAATTGCCCCTATCCTTTTGGGATGCAAGCGCTTGGGCGTGACCATCCGCCCGCGGCTGGCTCGATTTCCCGGCGGCCGCGGAGCCAAGCACACTTAACTCGTATCGGCCTTGTTGGAAATATGCCCGGACAGTATCATACAAATATGGAGGTGCCCACGTCGGCTCAGAGGCAGCGTGAGCGGCCCGAGGTGGGGCTGCCGGCATAATGCCTTGGCCGCACGGCGGAAGTGAAAAGGGAGAATGGAATGAAGGGCGTCATCCTGGCGGGGGGCGCCGGAACGCGGCTGCGGCCGCTGACCCTGGTGACCAACAAGCACGTGCTGCCCGTCTACGATCAACCGATGATCTATTACCCGATTCGCTGCATGTTGAATTCGGGTATTAACGATATCCTGATTGTGACCGGCGGCGAACACGCGGGCGACTTCCTGAAGCTGCTGAAGAACGGCAAGGAACTCGGCGTCTCGCATCTGGAGTATGCCTACCAGGAGGGCAGCGGGGGGATTGCCGAGGCCCTGAAACTGGCCGAAGAGTTCGCCGACGGGGGTAAGCTCTGCGTCATCCTCGGGGACAATATCATCGAGAAGAACATCCGCATGGCCGCGGACAATTTCCAATCGCAGCCCAGCGGCGCCAAGCTCATCCTGAAAGAGGTGCCCGAGCCGCAACGCTTCGGCGTGGTGAGGTTCGAGGGCCAACGCATTGCCGAGATCATCGAGAAGCCGGCCAAGCCGCCCAGCAACTTTATCGTCACCGGCATCTACTTCTACGATTCCGGCGTGTTCGAGTTCTGCCGGACGCTCAAGCCGTCGGCGCGGGGCGAGCTGGAGATCACCGACGTGAACAACGCCTACCTGAAGCGGGGCGACCTGACCCACGAAATTCTCGACGGGTGGTGGACGGACGCCGGCACCTTCGAAAGCCTCTTTCGCGCGGCCTGCCGCGTGACCGAAGGCGGCGCCAACCACGTGTGAGCGGAGCCGCCGAAGGTCGATGACGCACATTGCCGAGGACACCTGGACATGAGTCGGATTGAACAACTGAGCGTTTTTGACGGCACCATCGCCGATGCGGCCGCGCAGGCGACGGAGCGGCGCGAACCGCTCCTGCTGCCCGTGCAGGTCTACGCCGACGATCGCGGCTGGTCGATCATGAACCAGTTCCGGGGCGTGCTCGGCCCCGAGGGGCAGATCAACTTCTCGACGCAGTATCCGGGCATCGTAAAGGCATGGCACCGGCACCGCCGCCAGACGGACTTTTGGATGTGCGTGCGCGGGCACCTGAAAATCGGCGTGCATCGAGAGGAGGGCGACCGGCAATGGCTGGGGGTCATCGGCCAGATGCGGCCGGCGATTGTGATTATCCCTTCGCTGCTGTGGCACGGGTTGGCGACGGTCGGGCCGGAGCCGGCGTGTCTGCTATATTACGTGACCCGGGCGTATGACCCGGCCGATCCGGACGAGGAGCGCCGGCCGCACGACGCCGTGCCGGGCTTCCCGTGGGGGGTTTTGCACAGATGATCGCGTCGGAACGCATGGGCGACTGGAAAAACACGATGATTGTGGTGCTCGGCTCGGGCGGGATTCTCGGCCGCGCTTGGACGGAGCTGCTGGAACGGAGCGGCGCCCGCTACCGGGCGTTCGACGTTGACCGCGTGGACCTGACCCGGCCGCACACGCTGGAGATATTGGACGAGATCTCGCCCGCGTGGGTGGTCAACTGCGCCGCCTACACCGACGTCGACGCCGCCGAGTCGAACGCGGCCGTCGCCCAGGCCGTCAACGGCGAGGGGGTGGGCAACCTGGTGCAGGCCTGCCGCCGCCTGAACGCCTTCCTGACTCACTACAGCACCGACTACGTTTTCTCCGGCGACGGCACCTCTCCCTACGCGGTGGACAGCGCCCCGCATCCGGTCAGCGTGTACGGTCGGACCAAGCTGGCCGGCGAGGTGATCCTCCGCGAGTCCGGCCACCCGCACCTGCTGATCCGCACGAGCTGGCTGTACGCGGCCTGGGGGGCCAACTTCGTGCGAACGATCGTCCGCAAGGCCACGGAGGCCGCCCAGCTCCGCGTCGTCGACGATCAGCACGGCCGGCCCACCAGCGCCAGGCACCTGGCGGCCATCAGCCTCCAACTGCTCCAGCGCGGCGCCAGCGGCACCTGGCACGTTACCGACGGCGGGGAATGCACCTGGTATGAGCTGGCGCGAGAGATCGTTCGATTGCTGGAGGCGCCCTGCCGCGTCGAGCCCTGCGCCAGCGACGCGTATCCGCGCCCGGCCAAGCGGCCAGCCTACAGCGTGCTCGATATCAGCGCCACGGAAAAGGAACTCGGACCCATGCCGCACTGGAAGCAGAACGTCGCCGCGGTCGTCTCGGAGCTGGCGAAACCGCGGCAGACGCGGCGGGGCTTCGCCGGGGGAGCCCGATGAGCAGGCAGCGCGTCCTGGTGACCGGCGGGGCCGGCTTCATCGGCTCGAACTTCGTTCGATACCTGCTCAGCCACGACGAGCACGTCGAGGTGGTCAACTTCGACGCCCTCAGCTACTCGGGCAACCTGGAGAACCTCGACGACCTCGCCAACGACCCCCGCTATCGCTTCGTGCGCGGCGACATCTGCGACGCCGTGGAAGTAGAACGGGTGATGGCCGAGGTGGATTCGGCGGTGCACTTCGCGGCCGAGTCGCACGTGGACCGCTCCATCCTCGACAGCCGGCCGTTCGTCAGGACCAACGTGCTGGGCACGCAGACGCTGCTGGACGCCGCGGTGCGGGCGAAACTGAAGCGATTCGTTCACGTCAGCACCGACGAGACGTACGGCTCGCTCCCGCTGGACCGCCCCGAGCAGCGGTTCGACGAGGAATCGCCGATCCGGCCGAACAGCCCGTACGCCGCCAGCAAGGCCGCCAGCGACATGCTCGTCCGGGCATATTGTCACACGTTCGGTCTGGAGGCCGTCATCACGCGCTGTTCGAACAACTTCGGGCCGTACCAGTTCCCCGAGAAGGTGATCCCGCTGTTCGTCACCAACCTGCTGGAAGGCAGGAAGGTGCCGCTGTACGGGGACGGGCGGAACGTCCGCGATTGGATTCACGTCGAGGACCACTGCGAGGCGCTGGCGGCGGTGTTGCAGCGAGGCCGCCCCGGCGAGGTGTACAACATCGGCGGGGACAACGAGCGGTCTAACCTCGAGTTGACGCGCACGATCCTCGAGATCATGGACATGGACGAAGGCCGGATCGAGTACGTCAAGGATCGCCCCGGGCACGATCGCCGCTACGCGGTCGATTCGACCAAGCTGCGGGAGGAACTGGGCTGGCGGCCGACTCGCTCCGCCTGGCCCGGGGCCCTGGCCGAGACGGTCCGCTGGTACGTGGACAACCCGACGTGGTGGCAGCGGGTCCGCAGCGGCGCCTATCGCGATTACTACCAGCGCCAGTACGTCCAGCGCAATTCCTCCTGACCGCGCCGCTCGCGCCCGGGTTCTCATCCCGCCCCGGGGCGGCGCCAGGCGTAGGCTGGGTTGCGCAGCAACCCACCTTTCCAGGATAACGTGGACGCACTATCATGCCTGCATGGCAAGGTTCTACCGCAGCCGCCGGCCCGGGGGGACGTTCTTCTTCACGGCCGTGACGCACAGGCGGCGAGCCGTAGGCTGGGTTGCGCAGCAACCCACCTTTGCAGGATAACGTGGACGCACTATCATGCCTGCATGCCAAGGTTCTACCGCAGCCGCCGGCCCGGGGGGACGTTCTTCTTCACGGCCGTGACGCACAGGCGGCGAGCCGTCCTTACCACGGAGTTGGGGCGCCGATGCTTTCGCAAGGGGCTGGAACGTATCCGCGAGCAGCGCCCGTTTGATCTGGTGGCCATCGCCTTGCTGCCCGATCACGTGCACACCGTATGGACGCTGCCCGAAGGAGATGCGGATTTCTCCACGCGCTGGCAGCTGCTGAAGAGATACTTCACCCGGGCGTATCTGGCGGCCGGGGGCGCGGAATCCGAGCCGACGGCGTCGATGTCGCGACAGAAGCAGCGCGGCCTGTGGCAGCGCCGCTTCTGGGAGCACACCTGCCGCGACGAGGTGGACTTGAAGCGGTGCGTCGACTACGTCCACTGGAACCCCGTCAAGCACGGGTTGGTTTCGCATGTGGCGGACTGGCCGTGGTCGACGTTCCACCGGTACGTCAAGCTCGGGGAATATCTGTCCGACTGGGGGGGCGAGAATCCGTGTCCGGACCTGTTGGTTCCGGAATAGGAGGAAGGTGGGTTGCTGCGCAACCCAGCCTACGAAATTCGGCGTCGAACCCGCGTTGCGTGGCCTGCGGCCCCGCGCGGGTTCTCATCCCGCCCCGGGGCGGCGCCAGGGGCAGAACACCCCGGCTGCGCGATGGCGCGGACATCGCCGGAAGTGTAACGGAGAGGGCGGGATTCGAACCCGCGGTCCCCGAAGGGACACCGGTTTTCGAGACCGGCCCGATCAGCCGCTCTGGCACCTCTCCCGGCCGGCGTCGACTCGGCCGGACCAGGCTTCGCCGAGGCAGGCAAGCCCATTTTACCGGCTCGGCCGGATACTTGCACCGCTCCATTCTTATCGGCTCTGAATCCCAGAGTTATTCAACTTGCCTGACGGAGTAAACCGATCTAAACTTATATAGGATAAGAGCGTTACTGTATTCAAAGCAGCCAGTTGAATGAGTGGCGAAGGCTTGGGGCGGGTTGCGGCTGCGCCTGCGGCCGGACCCGCGGAAAGAGTGTGCATGAACCGAGCGGAAATATTCTCAGTTACCATCAATCGGTTCCTGGCGCCGGTCGCCGAGTTCCTCAGCGACCCGTCCGTCTCCGAGATCATGATCAACACCCCCGAGGAGATCTACGTCGAGAAGAACGGGGAGATCATCAAGACCGACGCGAAGTTCGAGAGCGAGGAGGCCTTCCTCTCGGCCATCACGAACATCCTGCAATTCACCGGCAAGCGGCTGACGGCGGAGCGGCCGCTCCAGGACTCGCGCCTGCCGGACGGCTCGCGCGTGCACGTGATCCTGGGCCCGCTCAGCCGCCGCGGCACCTGCGCGACCATCCGGAAGTTCGCCAAGGTCATGTTCGACGCGGAAAACCTGGTCAAGCTGGGCACGTGGACGCCGGAGGCGATGGAGTATCTGCGAGTGATGGTGCTGGGGGAGAAGAACATCATGGTGGCCGGTGGCACCTCCTCCGGCAAGACCTGCCTGCTGAACGTGCTCAGCGCGTTCATCCCGCACAATCAGCGGATCGTGGTCATCGAGGACTCGGCCGAGCTGGAGCTTCAGCAGGACCACGTGATCTCGCTGGAGTCGCGCGGGCCGGACCGTTACGGGCGGGGGGCGGTGGGAATCCACGAGCTGTTCCGCTCGTCGCTGCGGCTGCGCCCGGACCGGATCATCATCGGCGAGTGCCGCGGCGGGGAGGCGCTGGAGATCATTCAGGCGATGACCTCCGGTCACGCCGGCTCGATGAGCACGCTGCACGCCAACAGCTCGCTGGACGCCCTGAACCGGCTGGAGACGCTGTGCATGATGTCGAAGGTGGAGCTGCCGCTGTACGCCCTGCGGGCGCAGATCGCCTCGGCCATTGACGTGCTGGTGCAGATGACGCGCTTCAGCGACGGCCGCCGGGGCGTGACCGGAATCGCCGAGGTGCTGCCGCGGGGCGAGGACGGGCGCTACCGCGTGCAGGACATGTTCGCATACAAGCTGGACGAGGCCTCCGACGCCAAGGCCGGCGACCTCATCTGGACGGGCGCCAAGTGCACCTTCCGCGACGAGCCGGGAATGCGCGTGCTGCGCGGCCAGGCGAAGCTGACCGGTGGGATCTTCTCGGGTGAGCAGGGGGACGTGCCGGCGGCGGGGGAGGTGAGCAAATGACCGGCCACGCCGAATCGCTGGGGCGCCGGCTGGGGCAATGGGCCAGCGATGCCAGAGGCCAGATGACCGTTGAATGGGCCCTCGTGCTGGCGGCGGTGGCGCTGCCCATGTACTTCATCCTAAGAATGCTAACCGGCGTGCTGGTGGCACATTTCCAGATGGTGACGCTTCTGGAAACGCTTCCTTTCCCGTGAGCGGTCAGGCGGGCAAAGGCGGACAAGAACGGACTGACCTGAGGTGAGGCAAGATGAGAGCAGCATGGAGCGTCTTGAAACGGCTGCACGCCGATGACCGCGGTGCCGAGGGGCTGGAAAAGCTCCTGATCATCGCCGCCGTCGTGCTGCCTCTCCTGGGGCTGCTGATCTTCTTCAGTAAGGATCTGATGGCGTGGGTCAAGCAGCTCTGGGAGCAACTGAAGGGCGGCGCGCCGCCGGTGGACACCGGCTAGCATGATATTGGGTCATGGCGGCTAACACCGCTTTGCTGGGCGTGCCGGCGTGGTCGACGGCGGCGCTGCTGGTGCTGGTGTCAACGGCGGCGGCGACGGATGTGCGCTGGCGGAAGATCCCGAGTTGGCTGACCTACCCGGCGATCCTGATCGGCTTGGCCGGGCACGCCCTCGCCGGCGGGCTGTACGGTTCCGGCGACCAGCCGGGGCTGTCCGGGGCGGCGGCGGGCTTGGCGGTGGGGTCGGGTCCGCTGCTGTTGTGCTGGTTGGCGGGTGGCATCGGCGGGGGAGACGTGAAGCTGATGGGCGCAATCGGGGCCCTGGGCGGCTGGCGGCTCTGCATCGGCGCCATGCTGTACGGGTTCATCGTCGCGGCCTTGATGGCCATCGTGGTGATGGTTCACAAGCGCGTGGTTTGGCGAACGCTGCGGCGGGTGCTGCACACGATGGCGTTGCTGGTGATGCCGGGCGCCAGGCCGGCCGACCCCACCGGCCCGGACAGCCCGAAGATTCCGTTCGCCGCGGCCCTGTGCGCGGGAACGGTGGCGGCCATTATCTCCAGCGCGCTGAAGTCCGGCCTGGGGCAGATGCTTTTTGAGTGAGAATGGACGTTTGGAAAGGCAGATGAAAGGATCGCGGCCAGGAAGGCTGAGGGTTTCGACCTCGGCGGCAATCGCGCTGGCCGCGGCGGCGGCTGTCTGTGCCGCCTGGGCGGCCGGGGCCGGCAACGGCGGCTGGGCGGGGGCGTTCCTCCGCAGCCGGGTCACCCTCTTTGCCGGAGGCGTCTCGCTGGCGGCGGCGGTGGCGCTGTACCTGCTGGCCGGGACCCTATGGCGGCTGGGCGAGGTCCGGCGGGCGCAGCGAAAGGGCGCCGACCAGGCCGGCACGGCCGTGATCGAGTTCGCGCTGGTCTTCCCCATTGCCCTGCTGATCGTGCTGGTGATGGTCCAGTCAATGCTGCTGGTGGTGGGCAACCTGGCGGTGCATTACGCCGCCTACGCCGCCGCCCGGGCGGCGGTCGTGTGGGTGCCCGAGAAACTCTCCTACGGCGAGCCGCGGAACATGGTGGAGAACGAGACGACCTCGGCCAAGTTTCATCGGGTGCGCTCGGCCGCGGTGTATGCCCTGATGCCGGTCTCGGCCGGCAAGCCGGGCGCCGGTGGGGCCGGAAGCGCCGGCGGAGCGGCCACCATCTCCGAGGGAGTCAGGGGATTCCTGGAGTCCTACCAGGCGGACGTGCCCGCTTGGGTCCACAACCTGCTGGACGCGAAATTCCAGTACGCCTGGGACTACACCGAAGTGACGCTGCAGCCTCCGGCGGCGGGGCCGGCCTACGGCGACCATGAGGACCTGCGCGTGCGCGTGCGGCACATGCTGTACCTGGCCGTACCGTACGTCGATCGGATATTCGGCGAGCCGCTTTCCGGCGGCGTCGACTACGGCGCCGCCCTGGAGGCGACCTACGCCCTGACCAACCAGGGCGTGGAGGATGATATCGACGTGGAACAGTTCCCGCGGACCGTGGGACGCGACGAGTGGTAACGGCTGTCAGATGAGTTCGGGACAGACAGGACGGAACGGCAAGACCACGCCCGGGGCGCTGCCGGTGGGCACCAAGCTGGGCAAGTATGAAATCGTCGCCCAGCTCGGGGCGGGCGGGCAGTCGATCGTGTACAAGGGCTACGAGCGGCTGCTGGACCGCTACGTCGCCATCAAGCAGGTCGCCCCCCAGTTGGCCGCCGACGCCGAAAGCCTCGACCGCATCCGCCAGATCACCCGCCAACTGGCCAGGGTGAGCTGCGAGCAGATCGCCACCATCCTCGATTTGATGGAGGAGCCGGCGGGGGTGTTCCTGGTGATGGAACTGGTGGAGGGCCACACCATCGCCACCGCGCTGGAGGACAACCCCGGGCCGGTCGAGCCCAAGGCGGGGCTACAGATCATCTGGCGGATCGCCGCCGGGCTGGCGGCGATTCACAAAGCCGGCATCGTCCACCGCGACCTCAAGCCGGGCAACATCATCGTCGGCGAGGGCATGCGGGTGAAGATCACCGATTTCGGCGTGGCCGCGCGGGTGGGGGCGGCCACCTCCATGCGCCTGGGCACGACCAAGTACATGGCCCCGGAGCTGTTCTCCAGCGATCCGGTGGACGCCCGGGCGGACATCTACTCCCTGGGCATGATCGCGTACGAGATGCTGGTGGGGCGAGAGAAGTTCAACGAGATTTTCCACGAGATCGTGCGCGACCCGCATAGCGAGTCGCTGCGGTGGATGAAGTGGCACTCCTCGCCGGAGCAGTTGGCGCCGCTGCTGACGGAGGTGAACCCGGAGGTTCCGGCGGCGCTGTCGGCGATCGTGGAGAGGATGCTGACCAAGAACCCCGACGAGCGGTTCCAGAGCGTGGAGGAGCTGGGCCGGGAAATCCGAGCCAGTTTCTCCGCCCGCGCGGTGTCGGGCGAAGGCCCCAAGCGTCGGCGGTTAAGCATGGACGCGGCCGCCGAGGCCGAGCGACGCGGGGCGGGCGCCGGCCTGGTTGCGGCCGAGGCCAGCGACCTGACGCTGCCGCCGGTGGCGCCCGAGTCGTCCGAGCCGGCCACCGCCGAGATCCCCAAAATGCCCATGTCCCGCGGCAAGAAGCTCGCCCTGATCGGGATCGCCGCGGGAATTCTCATGGTCGCCCTGGTCACGGCCCTGGTCATACACAGCGGCAGGCAGCAGCAGTTCCGGAAGGAGGCCTGGGGGCTTTACGTGGCGGCGGAAAAACACTATAGCGCGGGAACCAAGTCAGAGAAGCGCCCGGAGAAACAAGAGGCGTTTGAGGCGGCGCTGGCCGAGTTCGGCAAGGTCGTCGCCGGGTACGAGCGCAAGGCGCCGACCGTGGCCGATCGGACCCGGATCATGCAGTTCCTGTGTCGGGCCCAGTTGGCCGTGCTGGCGGGAAATCGCCAGGCCGCCGGCGACGACCTCCGCAGCGCAATCGACCTGAATCGAAAGCTCCAGGCCGAAACCAATCGAGCCGAGCTGCTGAGCTGGACGCGCAAGATGGAGGAGGAGACCGACGAATTCCGGGACTACTGGTTCCGGCATCTGGAGTACGACCGGGCCATGGAGGACGCGGACAAGGCCGCCGACCGGGGCGAGTTCAAGGACGCCCTGGCCATCCTGAACGACAAGGCGGATCCGGCGGCCCCGCTTCTCGATCAGCGCGAAAGGGTCAAGAGCAGGCGCGAGAGAATCCTGAAAGAGCAGAAGCAGCAGGAATACTGGGAGCACATTCAAAACGGCGACGAGCTGGCCAAGAAGCCCGACGTGGACGCCGCCCTGGCGGCCTACGACGCCGCCATCGAGGTGCTGGAGACCGCCCGGAAGAACCAATCGCTGCCGGACGACATCTACAAGGACTTGAAGGAGAGGGCCGAGAAGAGAAAGACGACCCTGCGCAACGAGACCGAGTTCGCCAAGGCCATCGCCCAGGCCAAGCAGGCCGAGAGCAAGAAAAGCCTGCTGGCGGCCGCGGACGCCTACGAGAAGGCAAACAAGTACAAGCCGGAGAAGAAGCTGCTGGAAAAGGCCGCCAAGCTGCGACACGATCACTACCTCGCCCTGGGCAGCCAGCACCTGAAGGCCGATCGGATCCGCGAGGCCGAGACGGAACTCAAAAAGGCCCAGTCCTACCTGAAGTCGGCCGCGGTGGAGGCCCAACTGGCCGCCCTCCAGAAGAAAATGACTTACCGGCAACTGATGTCGCTGGGCGACAGGCTGCTGCGGCAGCGGAACTACGAAGGCGCCCTGGAGAAGTACGTGGCGGCGTCCAAGTTCCAGTCCGACGGCGAGCTGCGGGGCAAGATCGGCGAATGCAATTTCAACCTCTCCCTGCGCAAGGCCGAGGGCTTCCGGCAGCAGCAGAAGTGGGCGGAGGCCCTGCGCGAGTACAACCGGGCCAAGCGGCACAAGCCGGACCGGTCGGCCGAGGTGGACGCCCGGATCGACTTGGTGAAGACCGAGCAGGCCTACGCCGCCTACATGGCCGCGGCCGAGGAGGCCCGGAAGAAGGGCAACTGGGTCGACGCCCTGGCCAACCTCCAGCAGGCAAAGGCCAAGCTCGCCCGGCCGGAGGTGGACGAGAAGATCAAGCAGGTCCGGTACGAGCAGTACCTCGCCCAGGGCGTGCGGGCCATGGAAGACGGCGACTACGCCGGGGCGAAGGCGTATCTTAACCTCGCCCGGAACGTCAAGGCGACGGCGGAAGTGGACAAGCTGATCGCAGAGTGCGAGAAGCAACTGGGCGGCAGCGCGGAGCGGTGAGGGTGGCCATGTTTCCCAGAGACAGCCGACACGACCGCGGCGGGCAGATCCTGGTGGTGGCGCTGCTGGGAATCGTGCTGCTGGCGGGCATGGTCTTCTACGTGATCAACGTCGGCGACCAGGTCAACCGCCGCGTGGCCATGCAGAACGCCGCCGACGCCGCCGCCATTTCCGGCGCGGCGTGGATGGCCCGGAGCATGAACGTCATCGGCATGAACAACGTCGCCACGACGCGCATGCTGGCGCTGGTGCCGATTCTGGACGCCTTCCCGCTGTCGGTGCAGATGGCCCACGAGGAGACCGGCGCCTGGGTGAGGTGCCTGGAAGACCAGCTCACCCGGGGCGTGACCGACTCGCGGCTGCGCGGGGGGCTGGAGTCGCTGCGGGATCGGGTGGCCAAGCAGCGGGACGTCCTGGCCCCGCTGGACGACCTGTTCAACCACAGCAGCTTCCGGACGGAGACGGTGACGTTCTGGCAGCTTCGCGGCTACGGCGGCCCGCCGCCGCACGGGCAACTGTGGCGCGGGGCCCGCAGCCTGGACGAGATGTCCCAGGCGGCGCTGGACTCGGGCGGCGTGCTGGCCCAGGCCAACGCCGTCCGCTACGGGCGGCGGAACGAGGCCGAGGCCGCCTTCGTCGTGCCCGTGCTGCCGGTGCTGCCCGGCGAGCGGACGAATTACGGCGATTTCGAGAGACCGGTGAAGGCCGGCAGGATTCCCGACCGCGCCTGGCCCCATCGGCTGGGCCCGTACGACCGGCTGTTCAAGTGGCGCAACTACATCTACAGGAACCTCACCCAGCGCGGCAGCTACGTCCCGCCCAACCCCGGGCACGGGGCCGTCCGCGGCGGCAGGGGCAACGTCAACGTCAGCAACGCCCGCATCCGCGGCCGCAGCGCCCGCGGGACCACCTCCACCGGCCACTGGACCCGCGACGTCATCGGCAGAATCCTGCTGGGCTACAACGTGTACGGGCCGTACCAGTGGATGCGGCGGAGAATCCACGGCTATTCGCAAGGCTGGTGGCAGAGCCGCGGCTACTATCCCGGAGAGCTGGCCGACACCTTCTTCCACGAGTACCACAAGAAGATCGGCGACATCAAGCTGGGCTACATGTGGGGCTCCCAGCAGCTCAAGCAGATGCACTCCCCCCTGTGGGTCACCGACTACCCCACGTGCGTGGCCCTGGGCGAGCGCCCGGACGTCCGCGTCACCCGCACCATGTTCTACGTCGTGGAGATCCGCAGCAAATACCCCAAGGACCATCCCAGCTACCTGTCGTCGGGAACCTACGTGACCAACGGCGATCTGCCCATCGCCATGTGGGTGGACAACTGGGAAGACCCGGCCGACTGGAGTATCGCCAAGATCGGCGACTGGATCTGGGAAGACACGTACTCGTATGAGACCACCGAGGATACGGACATCGGCATTGCCAAGCAGGTCGACGCCACCGGCCAGCCGATCTGGCAGAATGTGTACATGGTCGCCCAGTACGTCTTCGGCGGCATCGACGTCGGCGGGGAGGTGGAGGTCCGCAACCCCGCCAACTACACCGATCGAGAGGACCTGCCGGCGCCGATCCTGATCGACACGGCCGCCGGCGACTACGAGGTGGCCTCCCCGGACCCGAAGCACGATTGGGGCGTCCGCCGGGACGCGTTCACCTACCTGGGCGTTTCCCGCAAGGACAACGCCCCGGCGGTGTGGGCGAGCCGCTTCGGGAGGCCCAACCCCTCCGGCGGGACCGTCGCCGTCGCCCAGGCCGAGATCTTCAATGCCCGAAGCTGGGGCCTGTGGACGCAGGACTGGAAGGTGAAGCTGGTGCCGGTGACCGGCTGGGGCGACTGGATGGGGCGATTGGACCAGGGCGTGGGCGAGGCCGCGGACACCGCCGGCTTCGTCGACCCCGCCGCCGTGGAGGCCGTCTGGGAGTACCTCTCCCGTTTCGACGAGCAGATGGTCGGCCAGATGATGCAGCACTGAGATAAGTGAAATGAACGGGCAGCGTCACGTGAATGCGAGCGGAATTCGCCGGCGGCCACGGCTGCACCGGCGCGGAACGGCCACCATCGAGCTGGTCGCCATCGTGCCCATTCTCGCCGGCATCACCGGGCTGATGTTCTTCTTCGGCTGGGCCCTGATGAACAAGCACGAGGTCCTCCTCGCCGACCGCTACAGCGCCTGGCAGAGGGTCGAGACCGGCACCTGGCCCACCGAGGACAAGCTCAACGAGATCGTCTTCAACGAGCGGGCGGTGGACGTGGATCTGGCGGGCGGCGCCGTCGCCGGCGAGACCACCGCCGACCTGGTGACCGAGGCCGGCTACTACGGCCCCGGACCGGAAGAGCTGGCCCGCGAGCTGCTGCTGAGCCGCTTCCCCAAAGGCCGGCGGGCGACGGTGACGGCCGATTTCGACAGCAACGAGGCCCTGTGGGAGCGATTCAGCGGGGCGATTCGCCACGCCCACGCCCGCGAGGGCGTCACCTGGCGCCGGGACGAGGTGCGCTGCTGGCGCACGCTGCGGGACCTGTACTACATGGAAATGGACGAATCGCTGCAACGGGTCCCGCCGCCGGCGCAGAACATGGCCGGGATGATCCGCGGGCTGTACCTGGCGCACTGGTAAAACGATGGTCCGTTGTCCCGGCCGGAAATACAGCACACGCCGGATGAACCGCACGCCCAAGGAGCTTCCGCAAGCGATGCCCGGGGTATTGCCGCCAGCACGACGAGCAGGGGCGGGGCTCTGCCGCGCCCACACCGCGATTCTGCTGGCATTGGGCGTCGGCGTGATCGCGGCCGCGCTGCTGGCCCACTACCGGCTGGCGGGCCGGTCCGCGGAGAAGCCGCCCGCCGGGCCGGGCGCCGGCCGCCCAGGACGGACCGTGTGGCAGTGGCCCACGCCGAGCGCGGCGCCGGCGATTCCGACCAGCCCGGCCGAGCTGGCCACCCGGCCGTTTGCGGGAACGGAGTTCGGCCCGCTGGAGAAGCTCCCCGCGGACCTGATCGCACCTCCCGGCGCGGTAAGGAGTTATGCCTTCCGGCAGCGGCTGCCGGACGGCGTCATCGACAACGTGGTGTATGTCTCCGAGGCCGACGTCGCCCGGGTGGAGGCCTTCTACCGAACCGCCCTGGAAAGGACCGGGTTCAAACTGGTAAGGCCGGCGGCGACCGGCCGGCCAGCGAAAGTGAGGTTGCTGTTCCTGCGAGGCGCCAAAGAGTCCTACTTGGTCAGCCTGAAGCTAACCGATAAGGGAAAAAAGGTTAGAATATCCATAGTGGTCACGCGGGCTTCGCCGTAGTCACCCGGCGCCGGCCGGGGGGGGGGGCGCCGGCCGAAGAGGAATGAATCATGGCCGAAGAGGTCGTTCGCAGCAAAAAACTGCTGGTGGTGGCGCTGATCATGGGCGTGGCGGCCGTGGCGCTGTTCTACCTGTACACCTCGTACAAGGAACAGCGCCTCCGCGGGGACGAGGTCCGCGTGCTGAAATGGGCGCGCGACATCGACCGCGGCGAGGAGATCACCGGCGCCGACGTGGTGGACGTGCCCCTCAGCAAGCGGGCGCTGGGGCAGGTGGAAGGCGTCATGCAACTGGATGACCGCGACAGCCTCATCGCCCCCGGCACGGTGGTCAACCGCAGGGTGCGGAAGAACGACTTCGTCCGTTTCAAGGACGTTCTGGAGACGCTCAGCGGCCGGCCGTCGGAGAACATCACCACCGGCATGGTCGCCTTCACGCTGGCGGTCGACCCCTACCACACGCCCGGCGACCTGCTGCGCGTCAACGACCGCGTGGACGTGATCGGGCTGGTCAGCATCCGCGGCAAGCCCGAGACCCACATGCTGATCCAGAACCTGCGGGTGCTGGTGATCGGCGGCAGCAGCGTCAACCCCGACGAGCAGATCGGCGGCGGCACCGGCCGACGGGCGGTAAAGAGCATGCGCGTGTATCGCTCCGTGACCGTCGAGGTGAGCCCGGAGGTGGCGGTGCAGTTGGCCGGTCTGATGCCGCGAATTCAGGGCAAGCTGTTTCTGGTCGTCCGCAAGCCCACGGACACGAAGGCCAGGTACGACAACAAGCTCAACCCCGAGATCCTGCCGGTGCTGAATGAGCCGCTGCCGGAGCTGTAGCGGCGCGGACGGCGGGGCCTGAGGCGAACGTGGAAATCTGGATATACAACCACCTGACCGACGAGCGCAGGGTCGTGGAGGTCGACGACGCCGAGGTGACCATCGGCCGCGACGAGCGGAACACGATCCCGCTGAAAAGCCGCTTCGTCTCGCGCCAGCACGCCCGGCTCTTCCGCGACAACGGCACCTACTTCGTGGAAAGCCTGGGGATGAACGGCACCATCGTCGCCAACAAACAGATTCCCATCCGCAGCCGCTCCAAGGTCGACTACGGCGACGAGATCCGCGTGGGCGAGTTCTCGCTGTTCCTGATGGAGCCGTCGGCGCACAGGGGCGCCCGGCCCGCCGAGGTGCTCACGCCCCGGCGCCGCCTGGTCGAGCTGGAGCAGCAGATCCACGCCGAGCTGCTCCAGCGGCTGAACCTGCGCGTCGCCGCCCAGGTGGCCCGGGCCGACGCCGAGTACGCCGCCCTGATCAAGCGTCACCTGGGCGAGATCATCGCCACCCGGCTGGACGAGATCGACGAGGAAATGGCCGACGAGCTGGTGCGCGACTTCCTCTGGCGGAACATCATCACCGAGCTGAACATGCGCTGCACCGGCAGGATGATGTACTCCTACGGCTTCGAGGACTCCGACATCGTCCAGCCGGAGGAGGAGAAGCTCATCAGCCAGATCGTCGGCGACGTCCTCAGCGACTTTCCGCTGCGGCTCCAGCCGCAGTCGATCAAGCAGGACGCGGCCATGGTGGAGGCGGGCTTCGCCCAGCAGCGGGAGCGCATGCGGCCGAAGCTCACCGACGAGCTGATCCGCTACATCGTCACGCGCATGCTCAGCAAGGAGATCGAGGACGTCGTCTTCGGCTACGGTCCGCTCCAGGACCTGCTGGACATGCCGCACGTCAACGAGATCATGGTCGTGGGCAAGGACCGGATCTACATCGAGAAGGAAGGCGTGCTCTCCAAGACCGGGCGCAGCTTCTTCTCCGAGGAGATCGTGTACTCGATCATCGAGCGGATCATCACGCCGGTGGGGCGCCGGATCGACCGCTCGACGCCGCTGGTGGACGCCCGGCTGCCGGACGGGTCCCGCGTCAACGCCATCATCAACCCGCTGAGCCTGTCGGGGCCGACGCTGACCATCCGGAAGTTCGCCCGCATCCCCTTCACCGCCGACGACCTGATCGAGTTCGGCACGCTGACGGAGACGACGGCCAACTTCCTGAACGCGTGCGTCGCCGGTCGGAAAAACCTTCTCATCTCCGGCGGAACCGGCAGCGGCAAGACCACCACCCTGAACGTGCTCAGCAGCTTCATCGACCGGGAGGAGCGGATCGTCACCATTGAGGACTCCGCCGAGCTGCAACTGCCCCACGAGCACGTCGCCCGGCTGGAGACGCGCCCGCCCAACATCGAGGGCAAGGGCGCCTACACCATCCGCGATCTCGTCCGCAACGCCCTGCGCATGCGGCCGGACCGGCTCATCGTGGGCGAGGTCCGGGGCCCGGAGGCCCTGGACATGCTCCAGGCGATGAACACCGGCCACGACGGGTCGCTGACGACGATCCACGCCAACACGCCCGCCGACACCATGCTGCGTCTGGAGACGATGGTGCTGACGGCGGTGGAGATGCCCGTGCGGGCGATTCGCGAGCAGATCGTCGCCGCCATTCACCTGGTCGTGCAGATCGCGCGGTTTCACGACGGCTCGCGGCGAGTGACGCACATCTCCGAGGTCGTCGGTATCGATCAGGACACCGAGCAGGTCATCACTGAGGACATCTACCGGGTGCGACCGGTGGGCACGGGCGCGGAAGCCGACACCGGCATCGACAGCGAGGAAGACCTCGGCCACCGGGTCCTGCGACACACGGGTTACATCCCCGAGTTCGTCGAAGAGCTGATCGAGAAGGGGTACCTCGATCTCGAGGTGTTCACGTGATGATCCTGGCCGCGGACCTTCAGAAGTCCGGCCCGTCCCTGCTGACCGCCGCCGTGGGC
>CAYNYF010000034.1:0-40057 GCA_964401385.1 uncultured Planctomycetaceae bacterium
GATGCTCACCAGGGCCGACGGCACGCCGCCCTGGGCCCGGTAGATGGCCATGGCGTCGGTGCCGCCGCTGGTGGAAAAGGCCTCGAACTGGAGCGGGATTCTCTTTCGGCGGGCGAGCTTCCGCAGCCGCTCGACGACGAGGGGGTGGTTCTCGCGTCCGATGCTGATGGTCGGGCCCTTGCCCATCTTCACCTCGCCGTGCTGCTTGGCGTCGATGCCGGGGGTGTCGGTGGCGTGGGTGACGTCGATGGCGATGGCGGCGTCGGGCTTGACGTTGAAGACCGTCATGGTGGCCCCGATCAGGCCGACCTCCTCCTGCACGGTGGAGCAGGCGTAGATGGCGCAGCTCGGTTTTTTCGCGGCGGCGGCGGCGATCCGCACCGCCTCGATGGTCGCCCACGCCCCGGCCCGGTCGTCGAAGCCGCGGGCGACGGCGACGTTGTCGTCGAGCTGCTCGAAGTCGTCCACGAAGGTGGCCGGGTCGCCCACGCTGACTTTTCTTTTGGCCGCCTTGCCGTCGGCGGCGCCGATGTCGATGAAGCTCTCGTGCAGCTTGGGCGGCTTCTTTTCCTTGTCGCGCTCCTGGAGGTGGATGGCCGGGGCGCCGATGACGCCGCGGACGACGCCCTTGGCGGTGTGGATGTTGACGCGCTTGCCGCGGATCAGGGCCGGGTCCACCCCGCCGATCTGCTGGACGTAGATGTAGCCCTTCTCGTCGACGTGCTTGACCATCAGGCCGATCTCGTCGGCGTGGGCGTCCAGCATGAGCTTGGGGTCGCCGCGGGGGTTCAGCACGGCCACGGCGTTGCCGTAGGCGTCCGTGCGGACCTCGTCGGCGAAGGCCCGGGCGTAGTCGCACCAGATTCTCTGCCCGGCCGACTCATGCCCGCTGGGCGAGGGGGTGGTCAACAGCTCCTTGAGGAACTCCAATGATTCTCGTCGCATCTCGTTTTCTCCCGTCCGGCCTGCATGGCCGCGGGAGATACTATGCCAGCCGCGAGCGCGTTTGTCGAGGGGCAAGCGGCCTGACCTATCCGGAGTTTGCCGACCCGGGCTGGGAGCTGACAACTGCGTGGGTGGCAAGAGCCCCATCGGGGCGTCTTTCTTAGCCCCGTGCGAGAGCACGGGGGAACCGGCGGCGGAAGCGGCGCAGCCCCATCGGGGCGTCTTGACCGGGTGGGGAGCTAAGACGCCCCTACGGGGCTCCAGGGCGGTGAAGGCCTCCACCTCCCCGGGCTGGCGCCCGGGGCAAAGAAAGGCGCCCCTGCCGGGGCTACCTATGGAACTGGGGATAAGTCAGGGTAGCGGCATAGTTGGACGGTCCGCGACGGCGGATTGTCCCGCGAAGGGTGCCGGGCACGGTTTCAGTCGTGGCGGTCGCCCCGGCTACGGCATGATCACGCTGTCGATGACGTGGATCACGCCGTTGCTGCACTTGATGTCAGTCTGGGTGACCCTGGCCCCGTCCACCATGACCTCGCCGTCGGCGGCGGTGATCTTCAGGTCGCCGCCCTGGAGGGTTTCGGCCGACGTCAGGGCGGCCACGTCCTTGGCCATGACGTTGCCGGGCACGACGTGATACTTCAGAATCGACTGCAGGGCCGACCTCTTCTCCGGCCGGAGGAGGTCCTCCAGGGCCCCGGACGGCAGCTTGGCGAAGGCCGCGTTCGTCGGGGCGAAGACGGTGAATGGGCCCTCGCCCTTCAGGGCGTCGACCAGCCCGGCCGCCTGCACCGCCTTGACCAGTGTGCCGAAGGAGGGATTGGCGGCGGCCGTGTCCACGATGTCCATCTTCTGCTGACAGCCCGTCCCCGCCAGGCAAGTCACCGACATGAGGACGGTTACAGAAAGCAGCTTGCACGTGCCCTTTGCGCTCATCGTTAGCCTGCCTTTCATACCCGCAACCGTGGGAATTGAAAAAGATCCGAACCTGCCCGCATTGTCCTGGTAATTATAGGCAGCCCGGGGCGCGGAGGTCGCCGGAAACCGTTTTGGTGAAGGATGCCGGGGTGGCTGCCTTGCCGGACCGGCGGCGCCCCGATGCCCCCTTGCCGGAGCCGGGAGAGTGCTTGCTGCTGGCGGATCGTGATCGCATCGTCGGAAAGGCCCGCGGCGGCTACGGGCGGACTTTGCCGGGGAAGTGCCTGCTCAAGTGCGTCCGCGGAGATGCCGATGAGTCCAGCATGATTGCGCGAAGGGGCATCCCTGCGTGTGCGCGCGGCGCGTTCAGCCTGCTGGAATTGATGATCGTGGTGGTCATTGTTGCTGTTCTCGCGGCCATCGCGATTCCGCGAATATCACGCAGCGCCGAGGGCGCCGCGGAGTCCGCGCTGAAGCAGGACCTGCGGGTCGTCCGCAACGCCATCGAGATGTTCACCGTCGAGCACGGCGGCAAATTGCCGGCGTCCGTCAGTGACGGCACGAACAAGGTCGGGACGCTCGAGTGTTTCCAGGCGCACCTGTGGTATTACTCCAACGCAGGTGGCGTAATCTCCAAGATCAAGCAGACGGGGTACCCGTTCGGGCCGCATCTGAAGAAATTCCCCAAGGGACCGGTGGGACCCGCGGCAGGCAGGATTACTGTCAAGATGGTGAAGGACGGCAAACCGCTGACCGGTGAGGCGAAGCCGGACGAGCCGTGGAGATACGACTACACGACGGGCGAGTTCATCTTCAACTGGGACGCCCTCTCCAGCGACGGTGTGACAAGGTACGATCAGTTCTGATCGGACGGCAGAGCCGATCCCATCAGTCCGCGCGGATCCGGGGTAGGGGGCATACACAACTCGTAACACCTGACGCCGAACGCAGCACATCACCGGCTACTTGGTAGGGTGGCTGCTCGCAGCCACGCGTCATGGAATGACATATCGCGCGGGCGTCGCCGGGAAGAAAGCAATTCGGGTGCGTGCGAGCACGCACCCTACGCCCGGCCCCCATGCCGGCGCCGCCTCAGGGCCCAAGCGCCCAAAGCCAACAGCACTGCACAGGCCGGCTCGGGCACGGGCCAGGCGTATCAGTCGTTGTAGTTGTCCGCCCAGATGGTATAGTCGCCGCCGTCAGTGACGCCGTCGCCGGTGAAGTCGCCCTCCAGCCAGCCTCCGGTTTGGGCGTAGTGGTCCGCCCAGAGGGTGTAATCCCCGCCGTCCACGTTGCCCGGCGCCCTTATCGCACGAAGCGCACACCACCAGCGCTGAGCGATTGAGCTTGTCCCTTCGGGACGGAACGAACCTCCGAGCGATGGGCCCTGCCCCCGGGGCGCTTACCATCCTATCGCTTTATCCCGATTCGTCAGGAGGAAAGCCCACGCCGCCGACGAAGGAAGCCCAGACAACCGAGGGCCAGCATCCCCAGCGCGGCGGGCTTGCCCGCCGTAGCGGCTGTCGCTGTCAACCGGATCTCCTTCTCCGCCCGGCCGTCAGCATCGCCCCGCCCGCCAACAGCAGGATCGTGCAGGCGGGTTCAGGAACGCAGTGATGCTCGATCCGGCCGGTGACCAGAACGTCGCGCCCCCGCACGTCGATGGAGATCCACTCGGGGTTGAAGGGGATAATGTCCCGGAAGCTTCTGTACTCCGCGATGCTCATGTTCTCGGGAACCTCGCCGACGAAGATGGGCTCGTCGACCAAGCGCCCGATGAGCCGCTGTTCTTCTTCCAACGTCCAGCCCGGGTCCGGAAGCGGGGGAGGGACATCCGGCGGCCATTCGCAGGTCGCCCAGTTGTACACGATGCCGACCTCGGCGCCCGGCCCGGCGGGGTCGATCGTGATCCAGACCTCCACCTCTTTCCAGCGGGTGAAGTCCTTGGGGCCGTTGTAGAACCACTGGTTCCACCAGCGCGTCAGAGGATAGTAGTACCAGCCGCCCACGCCCGTGCCGTCGTCATAGCCCGTCCCCGAGCCGCCGACGATCTCGCCGTCGGCATCAAACATAATCTCGAACTCATCAATCTCCGCCACTGCCGTTGCGGCGCACAAGGCCACCACCAGCAGGCTCACCAAAGGGATTCTGCGTCGCATCTGCCGCTCCTTTCATCCGCTCCCTGCACCACTCGATTGCCACAGGGCTGATCCGCCGCCACAGACGGAACAGCCAGCACCGACACCACAACTACCCGTGAGCTTTTGAGCGGAGCTTTCCTCCCAGCGAGCAGAACACCCCCCGAGTTGATCCCATTATTCTACCAACGCACCCCGATATGTCAAGAGGAATGTGAGACCAGGGAAAACGGTTGTCAGGAAGTGCGGGGATGGGGATATTCGGGAACCGGCGAAAGAGGCGGAACTCACGTGCCCGGCGTGCCTGCTGCTCCTGCGCCGCGCCCGCAGGCGCCGGGCGTGACCGAACCAGCCCCGATCCCGATTCATCGGGATCGGAACTTCCGCCGGCGCCGCCTTAGCGCCAGCCCACCCACTGCCAGCAGCGTGAACATGGCGGGTCCGGGGATGATTCCGCCGGTGCCGACATGACGGTAGCACACGACGGAACGGCGGGAGGGCGTGGGGCCACGGAGACGGTCTGCTCCCACCTGCCCCAAACGCTCGGATGAAGGCCGTTCCGGGCGCAGTTCCGGCCCGACGGCGGGCAGACGACTACTTACGAGGACCGAAACGCCCTTGACAGAGCCTGGAGATACGGAAGAATCATCGCAAAGGCCCATGGTGGTCGTGGGCTACGAATTCATATGGGAAATGTCAGTTGACAGGCCGCACGGCGTCTTTGAGAATCGCCCCGCAGCCCCTGTGGAGGGAGGCATGCCATGAGGGACCCGGACAGGATGAACAGGCGGGAATTCCTCCGGGGCGCGGCCGGCGCCGCCGTGGCGGCTGCCGTCGGGCCGAGCGCTACCGCCACTGCCGCGAAGAAGCCGAGGATGAGAGACAAGCCACCGAACGTCCTGCTGATCATGTCGGATGAGCACAACGCCGGCGTGACCGGCTGCTACGGCAACGACCTGGTCCGCACGCCCAACCTCGACCGGCTCGCCGAGCGCGGCGTGACCTTCGGTGCGGCCTACACGAACTCCCCGCTGTGCGTTCCGGCCCGACTGGCGTTCACCGCGGGCAAGTACGTCAGCCGGTTGGGCGCCTGGAGCAACAACTGCTGGCTGCCCACCGGGGACGAGACACCGTCGATCGCCCGGGTCATGACCGCCGCCGGGTATGATTCGCTGCTGTGCGGAAAGATGCACTACGACCCCGCCCGCCGCTACGGCTTCACCGAGATCGGGGGGAACATGAACCGCTACCGCAAGAACGGTCGTGGGCGGCGGCGACGCGCCGAAGATGAGAGCATTGACACCCGCTCCCGCGACCAGCGCTTCGCCAATTTCCACACCGGCAGGACCTCCGGGGTGCTGGCCCACGACCGCAGGGTGAGCGCCGGCGCGGTGGCGTTCCTCTCCCGGCGGAAGCGCACCGACAAACCGTTCTTCTTGTGCGTCGGCTACGTCGCGCCGCACTTCCCGTTGATTGTGCCGAAGACGTATTGGCAGCCGTACGCCGGCAAGGTGCCCATGCCGGTGCTGCCCCAAGGCCACGTCCAGGCCCAGCCGCTGAACTACCACCACCTTCGCCGGGGGTTCGGCGTCGTCGAGACGGATCCCAAGCTCGTCCGCCGCGGGCGGGAGCTGTACTACGGCCTGACGAGCTGGCTCGACAACGAGATCGGAAAGGTGCTGAAGGCGCTGGAGGGCGCCAGGCTGAACGACAACACCGTCGTCATCTACACCTCCGACCACGGGGAGAACATGGGCGAGCACACCCTGTGGTGGAAGAACTGCATGTACGACCACGCCGCCCGCGTGCCGCTGATCGCGTCGTGGCCAAAACGGTGGACCGGCGGGCAGCGGCGGGCGGGCGTGTGCTCGTTGCTGGACCTGGTCCAGACCGTCGCCGAGCTGGGCGGCGGGCGCTGCGGCGGCGACTGGAACGGCGATTCCATGCTCGCCTGGATGGACGACCCCAACGCCAGGTGGAAGGACTTCGCCGTCAGCGAGTACTACGCCCACAACATCGCCTCGGGATACGCCATGCTCCGCGCCGGGCAGTGGAAATACGTGTATCACACGCGGCCGGACAAGCGCCAATCGGGCGAGCGGGAGCTGTACGACCTGGCGGCCGACCCCGGCGAGTTCGACCGCCTGGACGGCCGGGGCCAGCACAAGCAGCGCCTGGAGCAAATGCACGCCGCCCTGGTCAAGGAGCTGGGCGCCGACCCCGACGAGTGCGAACTCCACTGCCGAGCGGATTACCGAAGAGGCTACGGGCGGTAGACACGTCCATGCGAGACGTCGATACGCTGGGAAGAGCTGACCAGTGACGACTTCGCCAGGGCCGTGCCTGCCTGCCTGCGTCTCCGCCGGAGAGGCAGGGAGGCGCTAGGCGGGCGGGCTTGCCCGCCGTAGCGGCTATCGCTGTCAGCGGCATCTGCTTCTCCCCCCGGCCGTCAGCATCGCCCCGCCCGCCAACAGCAGGATCGCGCAGGCGGGTTCGGGGATGCTGCCGCCTGTGCCATAGCCGCCTGCCTGCTTGCCCGCCTGACACCTGCGCGAGGACTTGCAGGCGGGGCCGGTGGGCAGGCCAGCGGCAGGCAGGTAGTTGTCGGCCCAAAGGGGGAAGTCCACGAAATGAGCCTGAGCAACATGTGGCCTCCGGCCCAGGCATGATCGTGCTGGTCGGAGAAGCTGGACTCAGGCCTGTGAAATCTCTTGGAACTGGATGGGAGGGCCAAAGGGACAGTTCTCGGGCTGGTCGCCGCCGGGAAGGCATATCAGGGAGAGCCTTGGGTGGCCACCTGGAGTGCCACCCGAACAGAGCGCCAATCCGCAAGGGCCAACGATAGATCGCCAATCCGGTGCGACAAGGCGCTTCAGGACTGTTTCGTCCGAGATCCCGGGCCGCCTCCGCCCCGTGTCACAGAGCCGCCTTGCTGGGCATGCGATCCTCGATTGCCGCCCTGCCCGATTATCCTATTTGATCCGCCAGTGAGCGCTCGGTTCGAATGGGCCGTAGCGATTCGAGTGGAGTCCGATCGCCCACCCGCTGGAGGAGGTCCGGGAGGTGAGACAGTCTGAGTCTCAGGTCCTGCTAGATCGAAGGCTCGGTGGACCACTTCGCTCGTCAACACTGGCCCAGATTGACTTTGTGCGATCTGCTGAATCTTTTGAAGAATGGCGGTCCCGTCCTTGGGATCCAAATTGCTGTAGTCGAATGTTGGCCTAACGACATGAAGGGCAATTCCCTTCTCGCGGGCGACGGACTTGGCCCCGGCCGTGAAGTCAGAATTCGTGATCATGACCGCTTTGTGGGCGCGCAACTCTTCCCTTACCTGCTGCAGTAGCAGGACCTCCCCCTGCTTGACCTTGGCGGTTCCCCTCCATTTGGCGTTTGCGATATTGAAATACTCGCAGACCGTGTCGCCTGTTGTCCAAAAAAGGTCAATCTGATGCAGAAGCTCAGGGGATGAAGGTCGCTTTGAGCCTGGGAGAACACCGGACTGCACACTGCCCACGGGGACACCGAGTTGTGTGCCCAGAAAGTACCGGCAGAGCTCCTCATATTGCTTCGAGGTCATCGTGATGCTCCGTCATATCGTCAGTTGGCATTTCACTCGGGATTTTCACGTATCCTACCAACGCCTTACCGTATGTGTCCACGCTACACGGGCGAGGAATCCTGCCCCCAGGCGAATACCATCCTATCCCATTATCGCGACGCGTCAGCAGGAATAGGGTTTGAGTCCCGCCCTGACCCGCCGGCGACGGCTCGGAGGGGGAGAGGCGTCGGGGGATCTTTCTCCATTTTGCGCTTGACGAGGACAACGAAGAATGTTATATGGACAGCTAACAGGCAATGGACAGGGACCAGGGAATAGGGACTTGGGACCAGGGAATAGGGACCAGGCACCAGGGACCAGGGAACGGACAGGGGCTTGGGACTGGGGACCGTGGGAGGGTGGAACCGGAATACCGTGGGACAGGGAACGGCAACGACGGAGCCGGTAGCCAGTAGCCAGTAGCCAGCAGCCGGAGCCGGAGCCAGTGCCCGGAAGCCAGGAACCAGTAGCCAGTAGCCAGTGCCCGGAAGCCAGGAACCAGTAGCCAGTAGCCAGTCGCCGGAAGCCAGGAACCGGTAGCCAGTAGCGGGGAGCCGGGGTCACGTCGGGGCCCAAGCCGGCCGCGAAGCGGCGCCGGCGAAGCCCACCGAGCCGGGTGGGTCCCAAAAGGCATCAGAATTGAGCTCGACAGTGGAGATGAAGAATCTGATTTTGTTGGTTGATGGAAGGCACATACGCCCGCACAACGGGCGGGGCAGGTAAAGCGCGGTAATCCTTTTAAAACAAGGACGTACGATTGTTCTGGATTTACAGCTTGATTCTGCCGAGAAGGATGTTAAGATGTAATAGGCCCTAACAACAGTTAAATGAACGAGTAGGCTAACATAGAGACGGTGTTGCTATGTCAGAGATGACGATTCCTCAGCTTGCTAGGGAGATGGGCCTGAGCCGGATTGTAGTCTATAACCGGGTCAAGTCTGGGCAGATCCCCGCTCGCAGGGTGGGCCGGGCTTACCTCATCTCGCCGGCGACGGTGAAGCGCTTGCTGGGCAAAGAACTGACACCCGCCCAGCGTCGATGGATTGACGCTGCGGTAAGGAGAGTTGTCGCGGAATACGGGGATCTTCTTAAGTGCCTCGGCGCGGAATAGCAGAACGGATAACGCTGGCCCAAGTCGAGCACATGGCCTTCCGGTTGGCTCAGGAGCTCCTGACTCTCGATGAGCCGATACCGGATTTCTCTACGCGGTTCCCCGGCGCAGTGGAAAGCTGCCTGGAGGTGCCTTTCCAAAAGTTCTACGGCCACCAAGCGTATCCCTCGCTTGTTGCTAAGGCTGCCATTTTGTTCTACCTGATGATCAAGAACCATCCCTTCCTGAACGGCAATAAGCGAATAGCGGTAATGACGTTGCTGATCTTCTTGCTCATGTACGGCAAGTGGGTAGCAGCGGATCAGCAAGAGTTCCTCGACTTCACGCGCTGGGTCGCAGGAACCGCAGCGAACGAGAGTAAGTTTGCTGTCCTGGCTATTGAGGCTTTCTTGCGAAGGCACATCCGGGCTGCAACAAGCTAAGAAAGCATGGTGCGGCGGAAGCGCAACCCGAAGAAGCCCGGCTCGAAAGAGGATCGCGTGAAGCTGGACGCTAAATGGCGACTGGGCCCGGGGAACGGGCAAACGCAGGCCGGCAATGCGAGACGGGAACCCCTGCGTGCTTGCCCGCCTGACACCTGCCCGACGATTTGCAGGCGGAGCCGGTGAGCAGGCCAGCGGCAGGCAGGCGTAGCCGGAAACCCGGGCCGAGAACGGCAACAGCCGCGGGGCAGGGCCGACGGCCGTTTGGGAAGAATAGGCAAAATGGGGAAACAAGCACTCAAACAAACAAGGTTATCGGACGCTGGAAATCGGGAAGGGCTTACGCGCCAAGGACTTGGGGATTTTCAAACCGTTCTCAATGGTTCTCAATGGTACTCAACGGTACAGAATGGTACTCAATGGTACTCAATGGTTGCGAATGGTGCTGAACGGTTGCGGTTCGTTCCCATTCCGGCCGGCGGGTTTTTCCCACCCGGCCGTCAGGCGAGCCGATATAATGCGTGCCATGAATGAATCCTCCCTCAAGGCCCTGCTGGAGTCGGTGCGTGCGGGCCAGACCGACGTGGCCGAGGCCCTACAGCAGCTCCGCCGGCTGCCGTTCGAGGACCTGGGCTTCGCCGCGGTCGACCACCACCGGGCGATCCGCTGCGGCTTCCCCGAGGTGATCTTCTGCCCGGGCAAGTCGACCGAGCAGGTGGTGGCGATCTTCGCCAGACTGGCCGCGACCGGCAACAACGTCCTGGCCAGCCGGGCCGAGCCGGAGATCTACCGGGCCATCGCGGAAAGGTTTCCCGTGGCCGAGTATCACGGGCCGGCGCGGGCGATCACCCTGCGGCAGGGCGAGCGGGTCGAGCCCGTCGGTCACGTGGCCATCGCCGCGGCCGGAACCAGCGACCTGCCGGTGGCCGAGGAGGCGCGCGTGACGGCCGAGATCATGGACGCCCGCGTGACCACACACTACGACGTGGGCGTGGCCGGGCTGCACCGGCTGCTGGGAGCGACCGAGCAGTTGCAGCAGGCGAACGTCATCGTCGTGGTCGCCGGCATGGAGGGGGCCCTGGCCAGCGTCGTCGGCGGCCTGGTGGCCGTGCCCGTCATCGCCGTGCCCACCTCCGTCGGATACGGCGCCAGCTTCCACGGGCTGGCGGCACTGCTGACGATGCTGAACTCCTGCGCGGCCGGCGTGTCGGTGGTGAACATCGACAACGGCTTCGCCGGCGGGTACATCGCGGCGGTGGTGAACAGACAGACGGCGGGGAACAAATAGGGACTAGGGACCAGGCACCAGGGACCAGGCAAGAGGCAACAGGCAACAGCGAACAGATAGGGACTTGGGATCAGGGACTTGGGATTAGTGAACAGGGGACAGAGCAGATGAAGAGCGGCGGCGACGATCCGGTGGAAAGCGTCGTTGAGCTGCCCGGGCTGCCGGCGCGGCCGCGGGACGCCCACAAGGGCCACTTCGGCCGCGTGCTGGTGGTGGGCGGCTCGCGCGGGATGATCGGCGCGCCGGCGCTGGCGGCCAACGCCGCTGGCCGCGGCGGGGCGGGGCTGGTGACGGTGGCCGTGCCGGAAACGGTGCAGTTGACGGTGGCGTCGCTGTGCCCGTGCGCGACTTCGCTGGCGCTGCACTGCGGCGGCGACGGGGAGCTGACCCCGCAGGCGGGCCGGCAGGTGCTGACGGCGGCGGGCCGCTGCGACGTGCTGGCCGTGGGGCCGGGCATGGGCGTCTCGGCCGGGGCCGGGCAGCTCGTCACGGCCGTGCTGGACCTGAAGAAGCCGGTGGTGATGGACGCCGACGGACTGAACAACCTCGCCCGGATCGACCGCTGGGCGCAGCGGCGGCACTGCCCGGCCGTGCTGACCCCGCACCCGGGGGAGTTCGCGACGTTGACGGGCAGGTCGATCGATGAAATTCAGGCCGATCGCCGGGGTACCGCCGTCGCGGCCGTCCGCGCCTGGGCGGCCGAGGCCAAGGCCGCCGACGCCCCGCTGGTGCTGGCGCTGAAGGGCGCCGGCACCGTGGTGACCGACGGGCGGCGCGCGCTGGTCAACCGGACGGGCAATCCCGGCATGGCCACCGGCGGCACCGGCGACGTGCTCACCGGGCTGATCGCCGCCTTCATCGGACAGGGAATGGAACTCTTCGAGGCGGCCTGCCTGGGGGTGCACCTGCACGGCCTGGCCGGCGACCTGGCCGCCGAGAAGTTCGGGCAGGTCTCGATGATCGCCTCCGACCTGCTGGAGCTGCTGCCGGCGGCGCTGGCGCGGGCGCGCTGAGGCCGCTGGCGGTCGGCGGGCCAAGACGCATGCAGAGACAGCAATACGTGGGGCAGACCTACGGGCGAACCCGGCGAGGCGCGGACCCCCGCCGTCGTCGCACGCGAGGACGGGGCGGCTGAGCCGGCCGGGGGCGCGGGCCCTCGTCGGATGCGGCCACGGGGTTCTTGGTCAGGGGCGTGCCGCGGATCGTCAGCTTGCCGAACGCGGCCTCTCGGGATTGGCTGATGAAGAAACCGAGGCGGAAGCCGCCGTTGACCAGCGAGGCCGCCGCCTTCAGATTGCCCACGGCCGTGCCGTTGACGATCAAGCTGAACTTGCCGCTGCCGTCGTGGAGGATCTGCACGCGGTAGGGCTGCGTGCGGGAAGGAAGCTTGCCGAGGGAGCGCCGGCCGCCGAGCCCGCCGACGTACCACACCGTGCCGCCCTGGTGCCCGACGCAGAAATATGGGTTCGCGTGGGGCTTTTGCAGGTTGTCGTTCAAGGCCAGCACCGCCATGATGCTGCCCGGCCCGGCGGCGATGTAGCTGACGTGCAGCGGGCGGTCGGCGCGAAAGCGGACGTTGTTGTAAATGTCGCCGCCGCCCCTGGCGACCGCCAGGGATGCCTTCGCCGCCGTCCACCGGCCGCGAACGATGGTCCAGTCTTTCAGCTCTCGCGAGGAGGCGAACGCATACGACAGCTTCACCGATCCGTCGGGGTTGAAGGCGACCGTCCCGGCCAGCTTCTTCAAGGCCCGACGGAGCATTTGGGCGGGGTTGTTGGGCAGCGCCGCCAGCATGGACCGGGCCTGCTCGCGGTAGGCCTTCACCCGGACCGCCATGCTGCTGTCGGCCTCGACCTGTGCCTCCAGCTCGGCGCAGACGTCCAGCAGCACCTCCAGCAACGGCGCCTTGACGCCGCGCTCGGCCCGCAAAGCGGCCTTGTGCAGCATCTCGGCCGCGGCAAAGGCGGTGTCCGCGCTGAGCTTCTTGCCGGCGGCGCGCTGGCGCAGGCTTTGGGCCGGGGCGGCCCATTCATGCCCGGCCTTGGCCAGATGATCGGCCGCCGCGATCGGGTTGCCGTCGCGGAGCAGGTGCAGCAGGCCGATCTTCTCATGCGTCTTCTTGACCAGCGGCGGGTTCTTGCCGGCGACGGCGGCCGCCAGCTCCCTCTCGGCCGCGGCCAGCTCGCGCTTGACCACGCGCACGCGCTGGATGCGCATGTTGGTCAGCGTCAGCTCCTCGACCGTCTCGGTGAGGTTCGCTGTCCTGGCCGCGCCCAGGGCGCTGAGAATCTGGGCCGCGGCGCTGTTGTAGTCGCCGGCGGCCTCGTACTCCTCGGCCAGCTCGACCATGGCTTCCACCAGGCCGGGTGCCAGAAGCTTTCGACGGTCTCGGCCGGCCCGGTTCAACTGGCTCTGCCGGATGTTCACCGCCCATTTGGCCCGCTCCAGCTTGGTCAGCCCCTCCAGGGAGGACCAGCCATCCAGCGCCTGCCGGGCGACGTCGGCGGAGTCGCTGCTGCCGACGGCCAGCGACACCTCCATGGCCGCGCGCGCCAGTTCGGCCCGAACGGCCGGCGGGTTGCTGCCGTCGGCGCTGGCCGCCAGCAGAATCCGGGCGGTCTTGAGGTCGTCGTCCTTATCGGCGGTGCCCTTGACCTGCCGGATCTCCGCCCCGAACTTCTGCTCGACGGTCTTGCGGGCGGCGGCCTTGTCGGCTTCGCTGATCGCGGCCGGCGCGGCGGCGGCGCAGAGGCAGACGGCCGCGCACACAGCCGCGAAACTCCCTGGCGTTTTTCTCATGGCGTTTTCCGCTTCTGCTGCCCTTCGTATACGCGGCGGCCCTAGCCGGGCTGCGCCTTCCTCGGCTTGACACCCTCTCCGGTCCATTCTACCATCGCCTCGGCCTGCATGCAGGAAGCTCGCGCATGGTTAAACACATTTCAAGGGGCGTCGTTGCGGCGTGTGTGCTGCTTGGCTGCTGGTCTGCCCCGGCGGAGGCCGCCCCGCGCCCGCGGATCGTCACGTTCTCCCCGGCCCTTACGGAGATCGTCTTCGACATGGGCCTGGGCGAGCACGTCGTGGGCGTGACCCGCTTCTGCATCCTGCCGAAAGGCGAAACCAGGCCCCGCGTCGGCGACGCCGCCGCCGTCAACGCGGAAGCCATCCTGTCCGTTCGCCCGGACCTGCTGCTGGTGCAGACGAAGCACACGGAGCGATTTGAAGGGGTTCGTCAGCTCGACCCCCACGTCAAGGTCGAACCTTTCGAGATCGAGACGGTCGCCCAGATCAAGGAGGCGGTTCGGCGCATCGGCCGGATCGTCGGTCGGGAGCAGCTCGCCCGGCGGACGCTTCAGCGATACGAGAGCAAGCTCCAGGCGGTCGCCGGCGAGGTCGAAGGTCGCAGTCGTCCTCGGGTGCTCTTCGTGATGGGCACCGAGCGTCCGGCGGCCGCCGGGCCGGGAAGTTTCGTTCACGACCTGATCGAACTCGCCGGCGGGGCGGACGCCGGCGCGTACGTCACCGGGAATGGGCCTTGGCGCCAGACCCACATTGATGAGATCGTCAAGAAGGCCGCCGCGGAGGTGTTGATCTGCCAGGTCGGCGGCGCCGCCCAGGCCGAGGCGGCCGAGCGGTACTGGCTTCAGTGGAAAGAGCTGCCGGCCGCGCGCTCCGGTCGCGTCTTCGTCGTGTGGGATCCGCACTGGTCCATTCCCTCGACCCGGACGGCCGACTTGGCGTCGAGGTTGGCGGAGATGATTCACGCCCCGCCCACGTCGGAGGCCGCGGGCGTCAGGCAGATTCGCATCTGGCAGGCACGGCTGGTGCGGCTTGCCGCGGCCGGGGCGATCGGCATCGGCCTGGCGGTGGCGGGCATGGCCTTGCAGGGGCTTCTGCGCAATCCCCTGGCCGAGCCGTACATCCTGGGCATCTCCAGCGGCGCCGGCGTGGGCGTGATGCTGGGACTGGCGGCGGCCGGCTGGGCGGCGCTGCCGGCCTGGGCGACGACGCCGGTGCTGGCGTTCGTGGGGGCGGTGCTGACCAGCGGCCTCGTGTATCTCATCGCCCAGCGCCGAGGGCGCCTGGACCCGTACTCCATGATCCTCTCCGGCGTGATCGTCAACGCCTTCAACGGGGCGATCATGCTGACGATCTACCTGTACGTCGACCCGTACCGGATTGCCGACTTCGCCCGCTGGGGCATGGGGCAGATCCCCGACACGATCGAGCTGACGACGCTGGGGATATGCTGCGGCTGCATTCTCGTCGGCGCGGTCGCCATCACCCTCCGCGGGGCGGCCTTCAACACGCTGGCGTTGGGCGACGACGTGGCCGCCTCGGCGGGCGTGGCGGTGCACCGGCTGCGGCTGGAGACCTTTGCCTTCGTGGCGTTGATGACGGCCGCGGCCGTGGCCCTGGCCGGGCCCATCGGGTTCGTCGGGCTGATCGTCCCCCACATCTGCCGCATGATCTTCGGCCCGGAGCACCGCCGCCTGGCCATCTTCAGCGCGATCTTCGGGGCGGCCTTCCTCATCCTCGCCGAGATGCTCTGCCGCAGGGCTGGCCCGTGGATCGGGGTCAGCCTCATCCCGGTGGGAATCCTCACCGCCCTGTCGGGCGGGCCGTTCTTCCTGGTTCTGCTGCGGCGGCGCTTCAAGGAAGCCGGCGCATGAGCGAAGCCCCTCACATATTGCAGGCCCGCGAGCTGCTCTTCGCGTATCGGCCGGGCAGGCCGGTCCTGCGCGGCGTGGATTTCTCCGCGGCGACGGGGCGGCTGGTCTGCCTGCTCGGGCCCAACGGCTCGGGCAAGACGACCCTGCTGCGGTGCGTGCTGGGGCAGCTCCGCCCGGAGAGCGGGAGCATCCTCCTGGACGGGCGGGCGCTTTCGGAATACTCGCCTCGCGCCCTGGCTCGGCTGTGCGCCTACGTGCCGCAGTTTCCGACCTCGGCCTTTGCCTTCGCCGTGCAGGAGCTGGTGCTGATGGGGCGGTTTGCCCATACCGGGCTGCTGGGGCTGGCCAGCAAGCACGACGTGGCGGTCGCCCGGCAGGCGATGACGATGACCCAGACGCTGGACTTTGCCGAGCGGACGCTGGACGAACTTTCCGGCGGCGAGGCCCAGCGCGTGATGCTCGCCCGCGCCCTGGCCCAGCAGCCGCGGGTGATGCTGCTGGACGAGCCCACCAGCCACCTGGACGTGAAGAACCAGCTTGCCATTTACCGCATGATGGTCCGCCTGGCGCACGAGTGGCCGATGGCGGTCGTCTGCGTCAGCCACGACATCAACCTGGCGGGGCGATTTTCCGATGAGATGGTCTTGATGCGCGAGGGCGTCGTGATCGCCGCGGGCCGGCCGGCTGAAGTCATCCGCGCCGACGTGCTCGGCCGGACCTACGACGTGGAAGTCGAGCTGGTCGACGCCGGCTCGGACGTGCCCATGGTGGTGGCGCATTGACCGGCTGTTTCCATTTGGGAGGGAGTCAGACAAGGTGAGCGTTGAGGTGATCCAGGGACTGGACGCGCTGCCCGCCGCCGCCCGAGAGTGCGTGCTGACGGTCGGGAACTTCGACGGCGTTCACATCGGGCACCAGCGGATTCTCCGCGCCGCCCGGGCCCTGGCCGATGAGGCCCGATCGCGCGTATGCGTGGTCACCTTCGATCCTCCGCCGGCCGCGATCTGCCGGCCCGGGCAACCGCCGGAGTTGATCCTGCCGGTCGAGCTGAAGCACAGCTATCTGCGCGAGGGCGGCGCCGACCTTATCGTGGTCATCGAGCCCACGGGCGAGTTCCTCGCCGGCGGCGCCGAGGGGTTCGTCCGGGACGTTATCGTCGGGCGATTCGGCGCCCGGCACGTGGTCGAGGGCCCGGGCTTTCGCTTCGGCTTCGGCCGGGCGGGCAGTGTCGAGACGCTCCGGCGGATGGCCGGCGAGGCGGGCTTTGAGGTCACCGAGGTTTCGCCGGTGACGGTGGCTCTGCCCGGGCGGGGCGAGGTCCGCGTTTCCAGCTCGGCGATCCGCGGCATGATCCGCGGCGGCGACATGGCCGGCGCCGCCCGCTGCCTGAGCCGGCCATTTGCGCTCTACGGCCGGGTCGTCGGGGGCCAGCGTCGCGGCCGAGCGCTGGCGTTTCCCACCGCCAACGTCGATCCGGGCCGGCTCGTCGTCCCCGGCGACGGCGTCTACGCCGCCTGGGCCGAGATCGGCGGCGGCAGGCATCCCGCGGCCGTTTCCATTGGCACCAAGCCCACCTTCGGACCGGCCCCGCGCGCCATCGAGGTCAATCTCATCGACGCCGGCGGCGACTTCTACGATCAGCCCATTGCCGTTACCTTCGTGGCCCGCCTGCGGGATCAGCGGAAGTTCCCCGGCGCCGATTCGCTGAAAGCCCAGATCGCAAAGGATGTCGAGCGTGTGCGCGAACTGTGCCGATGACCGTGCGGCCGTGGCCGACGCCCTGCGCCGAGCCCGCCGAATCGTGTTGACCACGCACGTCCGCCCCGACGGCGACGCCCTGGGATCGGCGGTGGCGCTGTATGTGTCGGCCGGCCTGGCGGGGAAGGACTGCCAGATGGTGATCCTGGACGCGATCCCCCGGCGGTATGCGTTTCTCCTGGAGCGGCATTCTGCGTCCCCGGCCGAGCGGTTTGCGGAGCTGGCCGAGGGGGCCGACCTGATCGTCGTCCTGGACACGTGTGCGTTCGCGCAGCTTGCCCCAGTCGCGCAGGCGCTGAAGCAGCACCGTCGAAAGGTCGCGGTGATCGACCACCACGCCACCGGCGACGACGTCGGCTCGCTTGTCTGGCGCGACGAGTCGGCCGCCGCCGTCGGCGTCATGCTGCTGGAGCTGCTGGGCGAGCTTGGCTGGCCGCTTGACGTGGTCGCCGCCGAGGCGATGATGACCGCCATCTGCGCCGACACCGGCTGGTTCCGCTACGCCAACGCCGACGCCAGGGCGTTGAACGCCGCCAGCATGCTGGCGACGGCGGGCGTCCGCCTGGACGAACTGCACGACAGGCTGTATGAGTCGGATCGGCCGCAGCGCGTGAGATTGTTCGCCGCGGCGCTGGGATCGCTGGAACTCCACGCCGACGATCGGCTGGCGCTGGTGACGCTGACGCAGGAGGACTTTGCCCGCACGGGCGCCGCCGCCGAGGAAACCGAAGACCTGGCCAACCAGCCGCTGCGGATCGCCTCGGTAGAGATCGCCGCCCTGCTCGTCGAGCAGCCCGACGGGCGGGCGCGCGTCAGCCTCCGCAGCCGCAGTGTGGCCGACGTCGCCAAAATCGCCGCCGGCTTCGGCGGGGGCGGGCACGCCCGGGCCGCCGGATTCCGCTCCGACGACGGCATCGCCGCCGTCAAGCAGCGCCTGATCGCCGCCTGCCGGGAGGCGATTCAGCAGGCCCGCCTGGACGGTTGAGCAAGCTCGAGGTTCCCTGCGAAATTGCCGGGTTGGGCCTTGACACGCCGCCGGGTGAGCCTGTAGAGTCTCATTTACTGTAGGTTGCTTACCTAACGGTGGGCGCAAATGGGAAGGCCGTGAGAATCGGCCGCGGTCGCGCCGCTGTGATCGGCGACAACCGCCGCAAAGGCCACTGTTCCGATGTGTGGTCGGGATGGGAAGGCGCGGCGGAAGGATGAGGTTCCCGAACGCGAACAAAAGCGCCTCGGGCCTCGCCAGCCGGTAGCCAGAAGACCTGCCTACAGCGGAAATGCCGAGTGAGTCCTCGCGTTACGGGTCACCCGGGAACGGGCAGGCGGCCTTCACGGCCCCGGACGGCAATCATCGCCCGGTCCCCAGCGCGAGGACCGGGCGTTTTCTTTTGTTGGCCGGACGGGTTGGGCCCCGCGCGATTCGGGGCCGGAAAGTGAAGGTCAAGCATGTCAAGGAGCGTAAGTGGCGCGATCGTACTGGTTTTGATTTGCACGGGATTGGGGGTTTTGCCGGCCTCGGCCGCACCGGCCGGCTTCAGCCTGAGCCAGCCGTATGGGGCCGATGGCGGGGTCTCGGCCCTGGCGTATGCCTCCGACGGGACGCTGTACCTTTCCGAGATGGGCAGCTCGACGCTGACCGTCATTTCTCCCGGCGGGGCGCGTGGGGCGCTGCCGATCCTCGGGGCATCGCTGGTGAGCGTCGGCGGCATGTGCGTCACGCCGGACGGCGCCACCCTGCTGATCACCGACAACAAGAACTTCGGCGATGGCCAGGGGAACCTGTACGCCGTGGACGTATCCACCGGCCAGGCCGCCACGCTGATCGCCGGCGTGGACGCGATCGATGACGTCGCCGTGCGCTCGAGCGGTCACGTCTTCATCACCGACGCGGCCAGCGTGGGGACCGGCGCCGTCTGCCAGTTGGTCTACGACCCCGTCGGGCAGGCCTGGCAGGCCGCGCCGGTAGTGACCGGCCTGGACTACGCCGCCGGCGTGGGCTTCGACCCGGCCGGGAACCTCATCTACCAACAGGCAACCGCCTCGTTCGCGGGCGAGGTGTATCGGCTTGCGATCGCCGAGACCGGCGGCGAGTTGAGCTTCGGCGGCGCCGAACTGCTCGCCGGCGGCCTGTCGGCGGCGTTCGATTTGGCCGTCGATTCCGCCGGCGAGGTCTTCGTCACCGGCTCCGGCGGCTTGTTCGAGCTGGACCGCGACGCCGGCGGCGCCTTCACCGGCACGGCCAGCGTGTTTGACAACAACGGCAATGTCTGGCAGTTCGCGACGGAAGTGGCTTTCGTGGCCGGGGCCGACGCCTTCGAGCCGTATGCCGGCTTCGACGCGGGCCACCTGACGTACGTGCCCGAGTTCGGCGATCAGGCCCTCCGGGACGTCACCGCGGTGCCGGCGCCGGCGACGCTGGCGCTGCTGTCGGTCGGGGCGGCGATTGCCGCCGGCCGCCGCCGCAGGCGGGGGCGCCCATGGTAATCAAGACGACTGCCCCGGGCGGGACGCGGAGCGTGCCGGCGGAAACGACAAGGAGGTCTGGAACGTGAAAGGCCTGATCGTGGCTATTCCGGGCGCGCTGGCCCTGCTGGCGGCGGGCTCGCCTGCCGGCGCCGCCGAGGAGCCCGCGCAGTTTTTCGCCTCGCGGATCGTCGAGTATTCGCCGGGCGTGGGCAACGCGCTGTTTCCCGATCCGCAACTTGCGCTGGGCGGGCCGCGCGGGCTTGGCTGGGTCAACGGCAGCCTTCACGTCGTCTCGCTGGGCGTGCAGGGCCACCTGGTGCTGGGCTTCCAGCCGGGAGCGGCAATCGCCGACGCCGACGGGCCGGACCTGATCGTCTCCGAGAATGCCTTCGGCTCCCTGTTTCTGCGGTACGCCGAGCTGGTGCGCGTGGGCGTGTCCACCAACGGGACGGACTACGCGTTCTTTCCGAACTGGTGCGGGCTGACCGGCCTCGTCGGCCCGTATCAGAACATCGACCCGTCGCTGGTGAGCGGGTTCGCCGGCATTGAGCCGGTGCACGCCAACGTGGGCCCGCTCGAGGAGGGCGGCAACGATCTGGACCCGTTCGATCCGGACGTGGCCGGCGGGGACGTCTTCGACCTGGCCGACCTGGCCGGCGATCCGCTGGTCGTCGCCGGCGACGTTGACGTCGGCCGCATCTACTACGTCAAGCTCATCGACGTCCTCGGCGACGGCTCCGAGCAGGACAGCTTCGGCAACCCCGTCTACGATCCGACGGGGAACATGGAGCCGCCATACAGCGACGAGACCAGTGCCGACGTCGACGCCCTGTCGGTCATCAACGGCCTGCCGGCCCCGCGGCCGGGCGACGCCAACCGGGACGGCGTCGTCGACGGCGCCGACTACACCCTCTGGGCCGACCACTACGGCGGCAACGGCATGACCTGGGAGCAGGGCGATTTCACCGCCGACGGGCTGACCGACGGCGCCGACTTCACCCTCTGGGCCGATAACTACTCCCCCGGCTCCGGCGGCGGCGCTTCGGCGGCGATGGTTCCCGCGCCGACGGCCTTGTTCGCGCTGACCCTCGGGGGGGTGCTGCTGCTCCGCCGGCGGCGCCCGGCTTCACTCGCCCGGACCGCCGCGGCCGGGAAGCGCGGAAGCGGGGCCTTCACGCTGATCGAGCTGCTGGTGGTGGTGGCGATCGTGGCCCTGCTGGTGGCCATGCTCCTGCCGGCGCTGAGCCGGGCGCGGGCCTACGGGCGCTCGACCATGTGCAGGACCAACCTAGCCGGGCTGGCCCGGGCCAACCAGATGTACGCCGGCGCCAACTCCGGCCGCTACGTCCCCGCCGCCAGCGATATCTTCGCCGGCGTGACCGGCAACCGGAACCGCTGGCACGGCGTCCGGGCGAACCTCAGCAGCCCGTTCGATCCGGCCAAAGGCCCGCTGGCGAGGTACCTCGGCTCCGGCGGGAAGGTCAAGGCCTGCCCGTCGTTTGTCGATTTCCGGACCGAGACGGCCTGGGGGGCGTACGAGGCCGGCTCCGGCGGCTACGGCTATTCCGACATCTACGTCGGCTCGACCTTCTGGGAGCACGGCTTCTACCATAACAGCCCCGGCCAGCGGCTGGGGGCAAGGATCGAGGACGTCAAGAAACCGGCCGAGACGGTCATGTTCACCGACGCCGCCATGCCGTACGACGCCGGCGGGAAGCGCTACTACGTGGAGGAGTCGTTCTGCTATTGCGTCTTCGACCTGGACGAGACGGGAAAGGTTACCGACCGCCGCCGCTTCCCGTCGATTCACTTCCGCCACTTCGGCTCGGCCAACGTCGCGTGGTGCGACTCCCACGTCACCGGGCGGGACGAGTTCCATTCCGTCGCCAGCAACCCCTACGGGGCCGACCCCGAGCAGATGCACGTCGGCTGGTTCGGCCCGGACGACAACTCCCTGTTCGACCTGGAGTAGACTCCCCCCGCGGGAGCCGGCCCTCGGCCGGAGCCGACCTGCCGGACTGCCCTATTTCTTGACCGGCTTTCCGGCGTCGAAGAGGACCACCTCGTCCACGTACAGCTCGACGCCCTCGCCGCCGGCGACGGTGAACGCCACCGAATCGATCTTGTTGCCGGTGTGGAACTTCTCACCGGAAAGCTTCTCGTCCTTGCTGAATGTCACGTACTGCGTGGTCCACTTTCCCTGCTTGCAGCCGCTCAACTGCACCTGGCGGGCCGCCTCGTCGGTGGCGTCATGCAGGCGGGCGGCCATCTTGGAGGCGCCCTTCAGCCAGTAGCGGAAGCGCAGCTTCGTGTTCGGACCGACGGGCCGGGGCGGCTTCATCTCCAGCAGGACGCGGGAGGACTTTCCGCCCGCCGTCGGCACCGCCTTGGCGACGACCCAGTAGCTTCCCGCCGGCGCCTTGGCCCCGGAGACGGCCTCAAACTCACCCGGGAAGAACTGCGGCCTGGACCTGGGGTCGCTGCCGGTGTCGAAGGCCGCCTTGAACATCACGCGCCGGGGGAAAGGCTCCGGCTCGGGAGGCAGGGCGGCGTCCTCACAGAAGAAGATCACGTCGTCGATGATCATCTCGTATTCCTTGCCGTCGCCGGGGGTGCCCACGAAGACCTTCAGGTCGTCCATGCGCTCGCCTTGCTTGAAGGCGCCGGGGCTGCCGTCGTTGCGCCGGGAGTCTTCGGTGAAGTTCAGCACCAGCTCGGACCAGACGCCCTGCTTCAGGCCGGAGACGCGGATGTTGCAGTTGTCGCTGCTGGAGAGGCTGAAGTGCTGGAAGGTCGCCTGGTCGGCGCCTTTGAGGAAATAGCGGCAGTACATCTTGTTGATCTTTCCCATGCGCGGGCCAGGCACGGGGTTCATGCCGACCATCAGGGCGGAGACCGTCCTGTACGGGCCCGTGCCGCGCCGGGCGGTGCGGTTGCCGGGGTACTTGGGGATGTTGCCGGTCTCGGCCGCCCCGAACCAGCCGAAGCCCTTCAGCTTGGCCTCAAACCCGCTGAAGGCCCAGATGCGGTGGGGGAACCGCTCCGGCCGGGCGTGTTCGGCCACGGCAAAGCCCCGGCGCTTCTTCACCTGCGGGGCGGGCTTGTCCGGGGCTGCCTTCTCGGCGCCCGAACATCCCGAAATGATCAGCGCCAGAGCTGCCGCTGGGACCGCGATGCTTCTCATGCTCGTCTTTCCTTTCCAGATGGCCGCCGCTGTCAACGACTGCCGGCCGGAGAATCCGGCGTTTTTGGGGCTGGCGCAGCGGGGCGCCGGCTCATCCGCGGGCGGCCTGTGGTTGCTGGGCCGGCTTGGGGACGTATCCCGGCGGCGGCGGAAAGGCCTTCTCGAAGTCGACTTTCTGTCGCTCGCATTCGTGCCGCAGCCGACCCTCGATGGCCGGGTATAGCTGTCTGAGAATGGAAGACTTCTCTTTCATCTGGCAGAGGCTGCCCCACAGCCGGACCTTGGCCAGCAGCGGCACGTACAGCCTGGCCTTGCTTGGCCGCAGCATCAGGTCCCCCAGGAATTCCCTCTCCTGGTCGCGGAAGGGCGGCGCCCTCAGCCGCCTCTGGTTGCCGGTGTCATTGCTAAAGACCTCGTACCACTGCCTGGCGAACTTGTGGTAGCTGAGATAGCCGGCGTGGTTTCCGCCGGCTAGGGCCCGATACGCGTTGCGGAGCGAGGCCTGCCAGAACGCCCTGGCCAGGTCGGCCGGCGGCGTGCCCATCTCGCGGAGCTGGGCGATGACGAACTCCCGCACCGGCCTCTCGTAGATCTTGCCATAGGGCTTGAAGAGGTCTTTGAGTTCCTGGTAGTAGTGATCGGCGTCCGCCTCTCTGCCGCCGAGGTACAGTTGCATGATGGCGTCGGCGAGATAGGTGATGTGCCCGCCGGCCAGCGGGTTCTCGTCGGCGTGCAGCTTTTGGCGGTCGCCGACCAGCAGCAGCCCGGCCGCCAGGTAGGCCTGGTGCGTCGGCTCGATGAAGCGCCAGTCCGGCTGCCAGTCGATGTGGGGGCTCTCCGGGTCCCTGGGATTGGGGGTGTAGTACATGTATCCGGTGCGGGTGAGCGACTTGAGCCCTCCCAGCAGGATCCGCCCGGTGTTGATCGGTTGGATGTCCTTGACGTCCAGGCCCTGGGCGCGTTTCAGTCCGATGGTGGCCCAGAAGATGGCGTGGGCGTTGACTTGGCGCCAGTCCAGCGGCCCGTACTTCTGCATCAGCGCCAGCATCCACTCCGGCTCCATCTTGTAGCGCTGTTTCAGGATCTTGCGGCGGACGAACGCCAGCACCTTGGCCAGGCCGGCTTTGTTGGCCTGCTCGGCGTCGTTCCAGCTCGAGCGGATCAGTTCGGCGATGGGGCGCTCGGCCGGGGCGGGCTCTTTCCGGTCCCACTGGAACTCGGCCACGCCCGTGTCGGGGCTGAAGCGGTTGTAGTATTGGAGGAACTTGTCGAGGAAGGACGCCTCCTCCGGCTTCATGCCGTGTTGGCGCAGCCCTTGCAGGAACTCGGCCGCGTCCGTGTCGGCCTTCAGGGCGTCCGCGTCGTCGGGGGCCTCGGCGATGGGGCGGAAGGCCTCAATGGCCTGCTTTGTCTCGGCGGTGAACGGCGGCGCCCCCAGCAGCCGCTGCATCTTTGCCGCCCACCGGCTTTTGTAAACCATGTGCATCTCGTCGGTGTATTGGCCCATCTTGGAGAAGAAGATCCACGCCAGCTCCCGGTACAGCATGATGTCCTTGGGGTTGTGGAACAGTCCTTTGTCGCGGAGAAGCGTTATGCCGTTGTGCACCCACATCCACCGCTCCTCGGGGGTGTGGGTCTGAACGGATATGTTCCAGGCCATGTCCCAGGCGTGATAGCCCAGCACGCTTGCGTACAGCGGCATCTGGTCGCAGATCAGGTCGCGCAGTTGCTTGGCGTCGAAGAGCTTTCCTTCGTCCTTCATCCGCTGGGAGCGGATCCACAGGTAGGTCAGGAACGGCGCCCGCAGCCCGCCGGGGGCGATCTGCAACAGCGCGATCCGGGGGTCTTTGACGATGCTCTCGTCGGCGGCCCTCGTCAGAAGCCCCAGCTCCTTCTGCCGCGAGCGCATGCGTCCGCCGACCAGGGACGCGGCGGTCAGGCCCGCCGCCACCACGCCCCACAGGGCCAACTGTATGAGCCGGTCACGCCACATTCGCCACCTACACCTGCACCCGGGCCAGCTCCCGCCGCCAGAAGATCAAGCATCCCAGCCCCAGGCAAAGCCACGCCCGCAGCCCCGCCCCCGCCCGCACCTGAAAGCCCAGCTTCCGCCACAGCCCGGTCGAATCGTCGCCGGGCCGTTGGATCATCACCAGTGATTCCCGAAGCACCCGCCGAAAGGGAATGTTCATGCCGTCCACCAGGGCGGTGCCCGGCGAACTCTCCGACAGGCTCGGAAGGAAGAAGAAGGCCACCTGCGTCACGCCGTGGCTGAAGTAGTCCATCGCCGTGGGCTCTTTTTGGGTGTAGACATTCAGCTTTGTGGCGTCGTGGATGAATCCGCTCATCATGGCGATGGCGAAGACGATCATGCAGCCCAGGCAGGCGATGGGAAAGGACAAGAACACGGCGAACAGCACCGCGACCGCCGCCAGGAACATCAGAGCCAGCAGGATCAGCATCCCCGCCCGGACCACGTTGCCCTCGAAGCTGCCCACCCGGTACAGGACGTTCACCTCGTCGGCTTTGACCTTGACCGGGGTGATGAAGCCGGGCCGCGGAAAATTCCAGTATTCGACCGTCAGCTCGCCGTCGTCGCTGACGGCCTTGGGCGAGAAAAGGAACGACGAGACGGCCTCGGCCGAATCGTCCTTGAAGTTCCACGGCAGACGCCCCCGGCCCGTCTTCGGGTTGAAGACGTTCCAGAAGCTCTTGAGCGTGCGTGACTCCGGGGTGTGCATGGGGTGCAGCCGGTAGCGCAATTGAAGCGGCTCTTTCCGACCTCTGGGGGGCTGGAGGCCCTTGAAGGTCAACGTCAGCCCCTCCCCGGGCACGACGAGCTGCCTTTCCTCGATGGCCTCCTTTTTCAGATCGGCCTTGATTGCGGCCACGATCCTTTCGCGGGTTCTGGCGTCCCGAAGCCGCCGCTCGACCTCCTTGACGTCGACGGGGGCCTGCGAGCGGCTCTTGATCCGTTCGGACTGCAACTCACGCTTGATGCGGGACCCGATGACGGCGTCGAGCCGACTTTCCTCGACCAGCCGCTGGAACTTGGCCTCGACCTGTTGGCCGACGTCGAATGGCTCGGCCTGTTTCTTGGCGCGGGCGGTGAAGATCTCGCTGTTCACGGCCAGGCGGTCCAGGTCGCCGGCGCGTGGGGGCAGTTGCCCGAGCAGCTTCTTCCGCTCCACGCTCGTCTGGCGGGTCCTGAGGTACTGCGACAGGCCGTAGATCGACCCCATCGCCAGCCCCACCAGCACCGCGTCCAGCAGCGCGATTCCCACCCACCGGCCCAGCACGTACTGCCACCGCGGCAGGGGCTTTGAGACCACGGTGAGAACGTACTTGTGCCGGATGTCGCCGGCCACCACCCCCGTCGCCAGCAGGATCGTCACCACGCTCAGCAGCAGTTGCGTCAGGAGCGTGCTGTAGGCCAGGAAGGTTTGGATGCGCCCCTTGAGCGTGCCGTCGCCCTCCATCGTCAACGCCATGGCCAGCACGCACACCGCCAGTAGGACCAGGAAGACGATTACCACCCGGGTGCGGAGGCACTCGAGAAAGGTCACACGCGCGACGGCCCAGAATCTACGCATCTTGGGGCTTCTCCCGGTCGTCCTTCTGTGTCAGGGAGTCGATGACGGTCCGGTCGGCCGTCTCGCCCGCCGGGGCGGGCGGGGTCGGCTTGGTCGGCTGCGAGGGGGCCGACTCGCCCGGGGCGGGCTCTTCGGACTGGGCCAGCAGTTCTTGCAGCACGTCCCCGGCCGGGGCGAGCGGGGCGGGGGCCGCAGGGGCCTCGGTCGGCGGCTGCGCCTCTTCGGGCCTGGCCAGCAGCTCCTCGATCACGCCGGCGCCGGTCTGGTCGGGCCTGGCCCGCAGGAACTCGGCCACCTCGCCGGTGTCCACCGCCCCGGCAAACCGCTCGCGCCGCTGCCGCGCCTCGCGAACGATCCGCAGGAACAGGGACTCCAGCTTGTCCTTGGGGGCCTCGATGCCGACCAGTTGCTTGTTGGCTTCGCTCAGGGCGCGCCGGATTCTGTCGGTGGTGGCCGCGTCCAGTTGCTCGGTGGTGATCTGGGTGAGGTTGCGCCGGCTGAGCAGCTCCTCCAGCGTGCCCTCGGCCCGGAGCCCTCCGGCGTAGAGGATGCCCACCCGGTCGCAGACGTCCTCCATGTCCGCCAGCAGGTGGGAGGAGAGGAGGACGGTCTTTCCGCGTCGGCTCAGCTCGTGGATGAGGTCCTTGAACTGGCGGGCGGCCAGCGGGTCCATGCCGCTGGTCGGCTCGTCCAGGATGAGCAGGTCCGGGTCGTTGATGAGGGCCTGGGCCATGCCGATTCGCCGCTGCATGCCCTTGGAGTATTCACCGATCCGCCGGTAGGCCGCCCCGGTCAGCCCCACCATGTCCAGCAGCATTTCGATCCGCCGCCGGCGCTCCGACCGGGGTTGACGGAACAGCCGGCCGTAGTAGTCCAGCGTTTCGTGCGCGTCCAGGAAGGGGTACAGGTACGTCTCTTCCGGCAGGAAGCCGATCCGCGCCTTGGCCTTCACGTCGGTTGGGGCCTTGCCGAAGACCGTCACCCGGCCGCGGGTGGGGAACATCAGCCCCAGGATCATTTTCAGCGTCGTGGACTTGCCCGACCCGTTCGGCCCCAGCAGGCCGTACACTTCCGCGGCGTGGATGGTCAGGTCCAGCTCGCGAATGGCCGTGACCCGCTCCCGCAGCCAGAAGTCGCGGAAGACCTTGGTCAGGGCGAACGTGCGAACGACGGCGTCGTTTTCTCCAGCCATGATCTCGTTCCAAAACCTGCTTCGGTGGGTGTCCGGATCCTACCGTCTCATCTGCTCTTCGCGTTTGGCCTTGACGGCCTCCTCAAGCTGCCGCCGCCGGATGTCGGGGTCCGGGCCGATGATGAGGATGTCCCTCTTGCCCGGGCGGATGTAGAACTTGGTGATCATGGGCGAGTTGAGGATCTCCTCCTTGGTCTGCGCCCACAGTCGCTCCAGCATCAGTTCGGGCGTCTCCTCGAACTTGTCGACGAGCTGCTGGAAGGTTTCGGCGCGGGCCTTGACGCGCTGCTCGACGGTGTCCTTGTACCTCCGCGCCTCGTAGATGATCTGCTTGGCCTCGCCCTTGGTCTGCTCGGACATCAGGACCTGATTGATTTCCTGGAGCAGTTCGTCGGCGGTTTTCTCGTCGTTGTCCTCGCGCGCCTTGGCGTAGCGGGTCAGCAGGCCGGGCTTCTGGCCGGGCGTCTCGAAATCGCCGACGAGCGTCTCCCAGCTGGGGCCGGCGGCGGCCTCGAGGGTCTTGTTGCTCTCGCCCCTGGCCTCGTTGATGAGCCGGTCCTTTCCCTGGCTGGCGCTGTTGACGGCGTCAAAGGCGGGGATCGCCGCCAGCGGCGGCTTGACGTTGGCGATCTGTATGGAGGTCAACTGGATGCCGCTCTGCATTTCGTCGAGGCGGCTTTGGGCGAGCCGCTGGACGGCGTCGAGGAACTGCTCCTGGCCGGCGGTCAGGATGGCATCAACCGTATACGTGGCCCCGGTGCGGATGGCCGCGTTGCAGACGGCGGCCCGGACGAACTCCTCGCCGTTGCCGGTGTTGGATAGGTACTGCCGGATGGATTGGGAGGCCGGGCTGTCCCCCCTGACGCCGAATCTGTAGTTGCACGTGAACTTGACGTGCACCAGCGCCCGGTCGCCGGTCAGAAGCGCCCCGTCCCAGCCGGGCAGCAGCCCCAGGCCGGCGGAGGTGCCTTGGGGGCTTCCCAGTTCGCTGGAGGCGGTTTCGTTGTACCAGAAGTCATCGATCTCCATAGTGTTTTGGCCCGTGGGGACCTTCAACACCCGGCCGACCGGCTCCGGCCAGGACCAGCGCAGCCCCTCGTCCAGGACATCTCCCTGGATCCGCCCGAAGAGCAGCCGGACGCCGCGCTCGTCCGGCTGGACCTGCGAGAGGCCCGTCAGCAGCAGCGCCGCCAGCACGAAGATCAGGATCAGCGTCAGCAGGCGAAAGCTCAGGCGCAGGGCGTCGGCCAGGGACTTGCCGGCCGTGTCCGTCTGCGGGTCACCGCCCGCCGCCTCGGCCGGCTCCGGGCCGTTTTGGATTTTCTCTTGTGCCATGGTCGGGTCCTCTTCTACTGCTGTGGGGGCTTTGCCGCGGCAGTCGGCTGCTCCTTCACCGTCATCAGCGAGGGGCCCTCCTGGAAGAAGCCGACGCTGCGGAGCACGGAAGCATCCAGCAGGATTACGGAGTTGCTCTTCAAGGTCTCTCTGAGGAACTCCAGCTCCCGCAGGAACATGGCGAAGGGCTCCTTGCCTTTGAACTTTGCGTAGTACTCCGCCGCCAGCCGGTCGCCCTTGGCCCGGATGCTGGCGGCCATGTTGCCGGCGAACTCGATGATCTGGTTCCGGGCGGTCTGCGCCCGCTCGCGGATGGCGTTGGCGATGGCCTGTCCGCTGCCGCGGTAGCTGTCGGCCTCCCGGTTCCGCTCGGCCTTCATGTTCTCGATGACCTCCTTGGAGACGTCCTTGGGCAGCCCCAGCGCCTTGATGCCGACGGTGACCACCTCCACGCCGTAGTCCCGCATCGCGATCTTGCTGACCTTCTGGCGGATCTCGTCCTCGATCTGTTCGATCGCCATCGTGTTCGGATCGGTGTTGACGAAATGCTCCATGGGGTGCCTGCCGACGACCTCGGACTTTGCGCCCCGAACCTTGTCGCGAAGCGTGCTCTCGGCCTCGGCGATGGTCTTGATGCTGCTCAGAAAGACGTCGGCGTCGCGGATGCGCCAGCCGCAGAAGACCGTCACCAGCAGGTTGAGGTTGTCATTGGTCTTGACCTCCTGGTACGTGTCTTCGAAGACGAAGGTCCTGGCGTCGTAACGGACGAGGCTCTGGATCGGCCACGGCCACTTCCAGTGCAGTCCGGCGTGGGTGGCGCCGTGAATTGGCGGCCCGGCGTCGCCGAAGGTCTTGATGATGCAGACCTCCTTGAAGTTCACCGTGAAGGCCACGGAGTACAGTAGCAAGAGCGCCGCCACCACGATGACGAGCATGAACGTCCAACGATGCTGCTTCATGGTCCCGTTCCTTTGTTCCGTTGGCATACGCGTTTGCCGTCCTAGTTGCCGCCGCCCAGGGGCAGCTCGCCCAGCGATTCCTGCTGCTCTTGCAGGTTCAGCCGGACTTCGAGTTTGTCTCTGTCGGCCGCCAAAATGTACTTCTTCCGGTTCTTGATTCCCTCGCCGAGGGCGTCGAGGTACTTGTCGAGGCTATATAACTGCGGCGCCGCATTCAGACTCAGCAGTTGGACGTCGAAGGTCTCCGCCCGGGCGCGTTCGCGGAACTCCCGCCGCCATCGGTCCGCTCGGGCCCGGGCGACGGCGACGGCGGCCTGGCCCTGCACGCCCTCGAACTGGCGGCCCTCTTCTTTCTGGGCGGCGGCAACTTGGGCGTCCAGGTCCGCGCCCGCCGGGTCGGTATTCTTCAGAATGCTTAGAAAGGCCGTCTGCCTCTCCAGCAACACCTGGGCGATGGTCTTAGTGTTCGCCGAGAGCTTGCCCATTCGCCGCTCCATCTCGGTTTCTTCCTTGAGCCTGTCGGCTTCGTTCTGCGCGCGGACGATGACCTCGCCGACGCCGGCGGCGAGGTCCTTGCCGCGGTCGCGCAGGTCCAGCAACGCCTTCAGCTCCTGGCGGAAGCCGATCGCCTGCGAAAGCTTCAGCGCCTGGTCCGGGTCGCCGGCGACGGCGGCCAGAACCTTGTTGGCCTCCCCCTGCGCCTCGTACCGCAGCTTGTCCTGCTGGCGTTCGGCGGCGATCACTTTCTCGAAGGCGTCGGCAGCGTCCTTGCCGGGGTGACAGCCCAGAATCTCCACGCCGACGATCTCCACGCCCAGGTCGAGCTTGTCCCCGGAGACCGCCTGGGATATAAGCTGCTGCAAATCCCTGGCGGCCTTGGCCCGGCCGCCGCTCATGATGCCCTCCTCGCGCAAGCTGCCCGGCGGTCCGGGCGCGCGCTCGTCGAGCGTCGCCGAGGCTGCGTACCGGATCATCTCGCGGTAGGCGGCGGCCTTCAGCAGCTTGTGCGGGTCGGTGACGGTGTAGCCGAACTTGTACGGGTCGTCGATCCGGTAATACACCGCCACGATCAGCTTGATGAGGTTGACCGAGGGGATGTGCAGAATGCGGGTTTCGCGTTGCGGGCGGCGCTGCTCCGGGCGGGGGGCAATGGCCACCAGCGTGTCCAACTCTTCCTGGGGTCCGTGCTCATCCGTCCACAGGTAGACCCTCTTGCCGCCCTTGGCGAACTTCTCCTTGCGCTTGCCGCCGACGCCGAGGATGATCTCGTGGACTTTGCCCGTGTCGAACTTCCGGGCCGTGTCGATCGGCCAGGGCCAGATCAAGTACGGCCGCGAACGCGGCGTCAGCAGCCGCTGGGGATGGCCGGAAGGATACTCCTTGCCCCAGTGCAGCACCACGTACGCCTGGCCCTCCTCGACGACCACCACCGACGTCATCAGCCACACGATCATCACGCCGGCCAGCAGCAGCGGCGCGAACGCCCGCTGGAGCAGTTGGTAGAACCAACTGGAGGAAACCTCAAAGCCGAACTGGTAGTTCAGCGCCTCGGCGATGGAATGCCCGATGCTTTCCGGGCTGGCGATCAGGTTCAGCATGCGGCTGTCGTAGCTGAACCTGGACTCGGCCCCGGGGATCCGCGGGCGGTACAGGTCCAGGATGAAGTTCAGCAGCAGCTCTGCCCCGACGATGAGCATGAAGACCGGAAGCACGTAGGCGACCACGTTCCCGAAGGTATGGGACTTGTAGTGCTCGGCCGCCAGCACCGCCGCCAGCAGGAAGAACACCACGGAGTTGGTGAAGAGGTAGCTGCCGGGTGCGCGCAGGAGCCGCCAAGCCTGGATCTTCGCCATGCCGGTGGCGTACCGGCTGAACAGAAGGGAAATGAACGCCAGCCCGATGGCCACGAACATCCACGCCGAGGCCTGCGGGGTGATGCCGCCGCCGAGGGCGGCGCCGACCGACCGCAGCAGCAGAATCCCCAGGACCACGTGATAGCCCGCCAGCAGCAGCGTGAAGGCCGCCACCAGGTATCGCTCCATCCACTTCAGCCGTCTGTCGGCCGGGCGCATGGGCTGACCGTCGGGGCCCTCGGTGAAGATGCTGGCGCGGTCGCCGCCGCGTGCGGCCAGGTCCTCCAGCTCCTGGGCCTCGCGGCGCTGGAGGTATCGGCAATAGAAGAGGATCAACGTCACCAGCCAGATCGGCGCCGGCGCGATCACCAGCCACAGCGCCGGCCACCCCGCCCCCAGTTGGGTGAACCACCACAGGGCCACCGCCAGGGCGGCCAGGACCAGTTGCAGCAGCAGCCCGCCCAGGGCTACCGTTTGTCCGCGCTTGTTCGCCAGCATGGAACTCTCCGATCGTTGCAGGGCTCCCCGGCGACCGTCGCGCCGCCGGCTGATTTGCGGTCTTGGAAGGAAGCGGTTCGATCAATGGCTGCGCCCGATGCCTTGGCCGACCGGCCGCGAGACGATACAATCGGCTCCGGCCAAGCCAACTCGGCGCTGCTGGTCGACGTACAACCTGCGACGGGGCCGGGCTGCCGGCCCGCCAATGCGGTCGTCGCGCCGCCGGAAAGGGCACTCGCGTTATGATGCGTCTGTTCGCCATCGCCAGGAACGCCTTCGTCGAAACCGTCCGCCAGCCCATCTACCTGGTGCTGATCCTGATCACCTTCGCCGTGCTGGTGCTGGATCTGCCGCTGTCCGGCTGGACCATGGGCACCGGCAAGGGGGACTACCAGACCACCGACCAGAAGATGATGGTCAACCTGGGACTTTCGACGCTGCTGGTCTCGGGCCTGTTCCTGGCCGCCTTCAGCGCCGCCGGCGTCCTCAGCCGCGAAATCGAGGACAAGACCATCCTGACGGTGATCTCCAAGCCGGTGGGGCGCCCGCTGCTGGTGCTGGGGAAGTTCCTGGGCGTCTCGGGGGCCTTGGTCGTGGCCTTCTACCTCTGCTCCCTGGTGTTCCTGATGACGGTCCGGCACCGGGTGATGCCCCGGGTCTCCGATCCGTATGACGTTCCGGTCATCGTTCTGGGCTCGCTGGCGTTCGTGGGCACGGTCCTGGCGGCGCTGTTCTGCAATTACTTCTTCGGCTGGCAGTTCACTTCGACCAGCGTCTCCATCGCGACGGTTCTGTTCAGCCTTTCCATGGGGGTGATCGCCTTCGTCGGCAAGAAATGGGAGATCATTGCCTTCGGGCGGGGCATTCCCCCGGACCTGCTGGTGGCGATGCTGCTGATTTTGTTCGGTGTGCTGGTCTTCGCCGCGGTGGCGGTGGCGGCGTCGACCCGGCTGGGGCAGATCATGACGCTTCTGGTCTGCTGCGGGTTCTTTTTTGTCGGGTCGATGAGCTACTACCTCTTCGGCCGCTTCGCCGGGCAGAACCTGGCGGCGAGGCTGGCGAACTGGGCGTTGCCGAACCTGACGTTCTTCTACGCCCTGGACGCCCTGACCCAGGACCGACCGGTGCCGCTGAGCTACGCCGCCATCGCCGGCGCGTACGCGGCCTTCTACATTGCGGCCATCCTGGCGGTGGGAATGATCCTGTTCCAGCGGCGCGAGCTGGAAGTCCGGCGGGGGGCGGCGTCGGCGCCGCGGGCGGTGAGCCTGCTGGCGTGGCTGGGTCGGGGCGCCGCCGTGGCGGCGGCGGTGCTGGCGGTCAGTTGGCCCTGGGGCTACGGTCTGGCCGTTGCCATTGGCCTGGCCGCCGCCCTGGCGTCCGCGGCCGTGGTCGGATGGCTGTACTGGGGCTGGTTCGGACGCGGGGTCAAATGGACCTACTACATCGCCCTGGCCTGTTCGGGGCCGGGGCTTCTGGCGGCGGCCATCGCCGCCATCGTGCCGGCGGTGCGGGCGCCGCTGAAGCTCTCGCTGCCGGCGACCGCGGCCTGCGCCGCTTCGCTGGCCGTGTGGCTGGCCATCCTGTTGTTGCCAAGAACGCGACATCATTTCGGTTTTGTCCGAAGGGGTCGCCGGCGCCTCCCGGCCGTGTGACGTCGAGGCGACTGAAAGCCCGCGCCACCTGCCGGGTCGCCCGCGGCCGGAGCCGGCCGGATTACGTCGTGGGCACAGGCTCGGGCCTGACCCGCGGACGAAACTCTTCCTCGCCTTCACCGGGTGGGTGCAGCTCCTCGCCGAATCGCACCAGCCGGGCGCTGTTGAAGATCACAGCGCTGGCGGCGGCGAAGTGCATCACGGCGGCCAGAATGGGCCGGATCCATCCCAGCGCGCCCAGCACCTCCATGACCATGATGAAGCTGATCCCGAACAGCAGGTTCTGGTGAATCACGCCGATGGTTCGGCGGGAAAGGCGAATCAGGAACGGCAGCCGTTGCAGGTCGTTGCTCATCAACGCGATGCTGGCGGAGTTGATGGCCACGTCCGAGCCGGCGGCGCCCATGGCCACGCCCAGGTCGCCGGCCGCCAGGGCCGGGGCGTCGTTCACCCCGTCACCCACGACGGCGACGGTGTGCTTCTGGTGGCGCAGCGCCGCCACCAGCTCCAGCTTGTCCTGCGGCAGCACCTCCGCCTGGACTTCGGAGCAGCCCATTTCCTTGGCCACCCGCCGCGCCACCGACCAGCGGTCCCCGGTGACCATGACCAAGTCGCGGACGCCCATCTGGCGGAGTTCGGCCAGGGCCTTTCGCGCCTCCGGGCGGGTGCGGTCTTCCAGCCCCACCCAGCCCAGGACCTGCCCGTCGCGGGCGACGTACAGCGTGGACAGGCCTTCCGGCTCGGCGATGTTGGGATCGGCGACCGCGGCCGCCTGAAAGCTGGTCAGATCGACGCCCTGTTCGGCCAGCCATGCCTGCCGCCCGACCAGGATCTTCCGGCCGTTGGTCGTGCCCACCACCCCGCGCCCGGGGGACTCTTCAAAGCCCGTCGGCTCGCCCAGTCTCACGCGGGCCCGCTTGGCGATCTGGATGACCGCCTGGGCCACGGGGTGCTTGGACATCTGCTCGACGGAGGCGGCCGCCGCCAGCAGGTCCGCCCCGTCCACCCCCGGGGCCGGCTGAAGCCGGGTGACGGCAAGCTCGCCGGTGGTCAGCGTGCCCGTCTTGTCGAAGACGACGGCCGAGAGGTTCTTGGCCGTCTCCAGGGTGGACACGTCCTTGATGAGGATGCCCAGCCTGGCCGCGCAGCTCAGAGCGGCGACCATCGCCGTCGGCACCGCCAGGATCAGCGCGCACGGACAGGCCACCACGAGCATGGTGATGGCCCGCTCCATGCCCGTGCCCGGCTGGCTCTGCTCCACGAAGAACAGCACGATTCCCGCCAGCATCAGGATGGTGGGCGTGTACCAGCCGGCGTAGCGGTCCATCAGCCGCATGATCGGGGTTCGGGTGTGCTGGGCCTGGAGGATGAGCTTGCGGACCTTGCCCAGGGTGGTGTCGTCGCCGGCGCGGGTGACCTTCAGGTCGATGACGCCGGCTTGGTTAGAGGTGCCGGAGAAGACCTCGTCGCCGACGGCTTTGTCCACCGGCAGCGACTCGCCAGTGATGTTGGCCTGGTTGACGGAGGTCTGCCCGGCGACGATCTCACCGTCGGCGGGGATGTTGTCGCCGGGGCGGACGCGGACGGCGTCGCCGGGGCGCAGGGCGTTGGGGTCGACCAGCTCCTCGGTTCCGTCCTCGCCCAGCCGGTGGGCCTTCGTGGGCGAGATGCGAATGAGCGCCTCGATGCTGGCCCGGGCGCCCAATGCCGTGCGCGACTCCACCAGGTTGGCCAGCAGCAGGAAGAAGCCCACCGCGCCGGCGGTGCGGTAGTCCATCGCGGTCAGGGAGGCGATCACCGCCAGGGCGACCAGCTCGTCCATGTGCATGTGCCGCTGGAGCAGCGACTTGACGGCGTGCACGACGATGGGAATGCCCAGCAGCAGGGCCCCGGCCAGCGCCAGCCCGTCGGAGAAGAAGTTGCGCTCGCCCAGCTCGTCCGTGGCCCGCGCGAAGATGGGAAACAGCGGCACCACGTAGGACAGCAGCACCAGCATGCCGCCCATGAGAATTCCGATGATGAAGACGCTTGCCCGGACCGTCTGCGCCTCGACGGAGTCCTTCAGGATGTCGTGAGCCATGCTCTTCTCCGCGGAAAAGACAAAGTCGCTGTCCTGCTTGCCCGACAGCCCTGCCCGCCTGCCCACCGATTTGCAGGCGGGCAAGATGGCAGGCGGGCGTCAGGCGGGCCTGCCCGATCCCGGCGCGCCCAGACAGGCCGGCCGAAGCCGGGTGGATGTGTTCGCGCACACTCCACGTAGAGTTTGCCAGACTGCGCTTGGTACGAGCCGCCCCGTCCGGTGGTTCTGCGGTTTTTGGTTTTACATCGGCCTGCCGGACAGCCCTGCCCGCGTGCCCACCGATTTGCAGGCGGGCAAGATGGCAGGCGGGCGTCAGGCGGGCCGTCGGGCTTGGACCGGTTGAGCCGGCTTGGCCCGGTGGCTCGACTGCCCGGTGCGGAGTTCCGATTCATGTGGTTCCACCGGTCTGGCGGGGGAAGATCTCGCCCCGCCCGGTGCAAGCGGGCCGGCCGTTGTCATCGCCGCTGACGATCAGAACGCGCTTCGCTGGCATTGTAGGATCCCGTACTCCCATCGTCCTCGCCGGCGCACTGGCCCGCAATTGTGACCGACCGGGGCCCAAATTCAAGCGCGTCCCCGAAGTATATTTGACGCCCACCCCGCGCCCCCGGCGGGACGGCGTCTTTCCGAAGCGCCGCCGGCTGATTGCCGAAAGCCGATGGAGCCGATACCTATAAGCGACGCCTATTTGCTTGACAAGGTTGCCGAAAGGAACAATCCTACGTGTGGATGTCAGGGAGGCCATCATGAGCTGGCTAAAGTTGGCAGGATGCATCGTGGCGACTACGGCGCTGTCGCTGGGCGGATGCAACGGCCAGTCGCAGTCGCCGGAGACCGACGGCGGGACGTACCGGGAGGTGTCGACCCCGACGGGGCTGATCGCCAAGGCGCGGCCGACGATCGCGGACGTGCCCGTGCCCGTCGGCTTTGACCTGGACGAGGGCCGAAGCCGGAACTTCGCCGCCGCCGGTGCACGCTACGTGGACCACGTGTATAGAGGAAATGCCGACAAGTTCGACGTGCGCAACTTCTACAAGCGACACATGCCGATCAGCCGGTGGGTGCTGGTGACGGACATGTTCGTCCAGGGCGACATCATGCTGGACTTCGAAAAGCAGACCGAGCGCTGCCGCATCATCGTCACCAAGGGGAACCTGTTCAACCCCTGCTATGTCAAGGTCCAGTTGTGGACAACCGGGCGGATTGAGGCCGAGCAGACCTCGGGCGGGACGGGCAGTTCTAGAAAATGAAGACAAAGCGGCGGCATGAATTAAAGGAAAGCGCCCTGACTCACGAGCTGGGCGCGATGAAGAGCTTTCTGACCCGCTACGGCAACTGGGTGCTGGTGGGGGCCACGGCGGCGCTGATCGTGGTCTTGATCGTCTGGTATTACCACCAGCGCGGCAAGGAGCAGCAGGCCGAGGAGAGGGCGCGCTACATACGGCTCCAGCGGGCGGAGACCTCCGAGCAGTTGGCCGGACTGATCGAGCTGGCCGAGAGCGCCAAGAGCGCGGACATCGCGGCTCGGTCGGCCGTGAACGTCGGGGACCTGTGCGCGATCCGGGCGCATGTCCCCTCCGCAGACCCGGCCGGTGCCGAAGCCCGGAACTGGCGCGACAAGGCGGAGAAATACTACCGCTTGGCCATTGAGAAGTACCCCGATATCAAGCTGGTCGTCGCCAGGGCCCATTTCGGCCTGGCGGTGCTGGCCGAAAACGAGGGGGATGAGAAAACGGCCGAGGCCGAGTACAAACAGGTGCTGCGCGTGGTCCATACGGCCTATCCCGTTGCCCGGGAGGCCCGCGGTAATCTCGAAGGCCTCAAAGAGCGGCTTGAGCCGGTTCGGTTCGCCACTACCACCCAGGCCTCTCAGCCCGCCACCACCACCCAGGCCTCTCAGCCCGCCGCCACCGCCCCGGCAACGGCCCCGACCTCAAAGCCGGCAGCGGTCGCCATGCCGAAATAAGGGAGTTTTTTTCGGGCGGGCTGTTTACAGGCCCAGGATCATGCGGTACCCTTCGCGACCTGCGGCTGGCGCTTGGTCGGCCGGCAACGAAACAACGGTCCAGGGCTGTGGAGGTCATCATTCATGGCGGACTTGCAAGCTGTTGCCGATGCGATCATCAAGGGCGATCGCAACACCGTAGTCGAACTGACGCAGAAGGCCATTGACGAGGGCGTCTCCGCTCTGGAAATACTCGATAAGGGCCTGATCGCCGGGATGAACGTCGTCGGCGAGCGCTTTAAGAAAAACGAAGTGTACGTCCCGGAGGTGCTGATCGCCGCCCGCGCCTTCAAGGGCGCCCAGGAGCTGCTGGCCCCGAAGCTCCAGGCCAGCGGCGCCAAGGCGGCCGGCACCGTGGTCCTGGGGACCGTCAAGGGCGATCTCCACGACATCGGCAAGAACCTCGTCCGGATGATGATGGAGGGCGGCGGGCTGAAAGTGGTGGACGTGGGCACCGACGTCGAGCCGGAGCAGTTCCTGGACGCCGTCAAGCAGAGCGGCGCAGAGATCTGCGCCATGAGCGCCCTGCTGACCACCACCATGCCCCAGATGCCCGAGATCATCAAAGCGCTGAAGGCCTCCGGCGTCAAGGTCAAGACCATGATCGGCGGGGCGCCGGTCACGCAGAGCTACGCCGACGAAATCGGCGCCGACGGCTACGCCGCGGATGCGGCCAGCGCCGTCGATACGGCCCTTGCCCTGCTGAAGGCGTAGCTGCGCCCGCCGCCGGCGCCTGTGATACGCCCTTTCGGCGCGGCAGCCGCGGCGTTTTGGCCCGTGGGCGCCACGCCCGAACGGGGCGGCATGACCAACAGTTGCGTTTTGGGGCAGGCCACGGTTGAAGCGGAAACACGGGCCCGCGGGAGCCTCACAAGCCGCGGGCCCTCTTTTTCTCCGGACAATGCGCCGCAAAAAGCAAAAGAACGCCCCCGGCGTGGGCATGCAGGAGCAGGAGACCGCCGCCGAGGCCGAGGCCGACGGCCTCCGCCGGCTGCGGATCGACATTCGGCGGGCGCTGCCCGACCGCCGGCTGGACAAGTACCTCGCCGGCCGGCTGGGCTATCTCTCGCGAACCTCCCTTCAGCAATACATCCGCGACGGGGCCGTCACCGTCAACTCCGGCGTCGTTAAGCCTTCCCACATCATTCAGACCGGCGACGTGATCGAGATGCTCCTGCCGGAGCCGGTGGCGAAGGTCATCGCTCCTGAGCCAATCCCGCTGGACGTGATCTACGAGGATCGGGACATCATCGCCGTGAACAAGCAGCCCGGGCTGATCGTTCACCCGGCGCGGGGCAATCCCTCGGGGACGCTGCTGAACGCTCTGGCGTACTATTTTCAGCAGCGGGCGGGCGCGGCCGGCGGGGTCGGCGCCGGCGGGGTGGGCGACCTGCCCGCCCCGGGAGGCTGGTATCGCCCGGGCGTCGTGCACCGGCTGGACCGCGACACCAGCGGGGTGATACTGCTGGCCAAGACGGAGCTGGCCCTGTGGCGGCTGGGGCGGCAGTTCGAGCTCAGGCGCGTGCGCAAGACCTATCACGCCATCGTTCACGGGCAGATGGAGCTGGACGAGGACGCCATCGACGCGCCCATCGGCGCCCATCCCCGCGTCCGCGAGAGATACGTGGTCCGCCGCGCGACCGGCAAGCCCCTGCCGGTCACCGTCAAGCGGGCCGTTACGCGGTATCACGTGCTCGCCCGGCTCACCGAGACCGGCGCCATCTCCGGCGGCTTCACCTTCCTCGAGCTGTTTCCCAAGACCGGACGGACGCATCAGCTCCGCGTCCACATGAGCTTCATCGGGCACCCGATCGCGGGCGACCGCACCTACGGCGGCGGACCCGTCTATCGCAGCCAGCTCGAGGGCCACCCGGACCTCGCCCAGGGGCCGATCATCACCCGGCAGGCCCTCCACGCCCGGGTCATCGAGTTCCAGCACCCGCGCACGCTCAAGCAGATGACGCTCCGGGCCCCGCCGCCGGAGGACTTCCTGGCCGCCCTTCGCTGCCTGGGCGCCGCCGAGCTGGCCGATAAGCTTTGACAGGCGCCGGCGGCATCTTATAATGGATTCGGCTCTAATAGGCAGGGTAGATAATGACTACGCTGGCATGGCTAGGCTGGCAGGAACTGCTGGTGATCGGCGTGATTGCGGTGCTGATTTTTGGGCGGCGGCTGCCCGATGTCGGCCGCAGCCTCGGCCAGGGACTGGTGGAGTTCAAGAAGGGGTTGCGCGGCGTCAAGGATGACGTCAAGGAGGCCGTCGACCAGGCCAAGGACGTCGCCTCCGAGGCGGACCAGGCCGGCCGGGACGACCAGAAGCAGTGAAGCTCCCCGTGGCCGCGGGACAAAACCAGCATCGAAACCGGGCGATTAGCTCAGTTGGCTAGAGCGTGCG
>CAYNYF010000035.1:0-40009 GCA_964401385.1 uncultured Planctomycetaceae bacterium
GGCACCCGCACCCGCACGTCGACCCGCGCCAGCCCCGAAACCACACCCGGCCCGGCGTCAACCCGCCGCTGCTGGCGTGGAAGCCCATCGCCGGCGAGCACCGCTTTGGCCTGACGATCGCCCGCGACGCCGCCTGCAAGGACGTGCTGACGGACCTGCAAGGCCTGGCCGAGCCCATGCACCTGCCGGAGAAGGCCTTCGCGCCCGGCCGGTATTACTGGAAGTGGTCGGCCGGGCCGCGCGTCTCGGAGGTCTTCGTCTTCGAGATCACCCCCGAGGCGGTCGTCAGCGAGATCCCCCCGGCCAGCCAGTGGCTGGGCCCATTCCCGCAGGGTCATCCGCGGATCTACATACGCCCGGAGGACGTGCCCGCCCTGCGCGAATCGCGTCACAACCGGCGGGGGGGGCTGTGGAAGAAGCTGCGGGCCAGGGCGGATGAGATCCTGACCGAAGATCACCACATCCAGGAGCCGCCCTTCCTGCCCGATAGGCGCATCGACTATCGCCGCAACTTCGAGGTCTGGGCCGGCATCATGGGGGAATCCCGCCGCTTCGTCCACAACGCCGAGACGCTCGCCCTGGCGTACCTCGCCAGCGGCGAGACGAAGTACGCCCGGGCGGCGTGCGAGCGGATGGACTCGATCTGCCGCTGGGACCCGGCCGGGTCCAGCCACATCGACCACAACGACGAGGCCCACATGTCCGTCATCTGGCACGGGCCGCAGGCGTGCGACTGGGTGTGGGATCAGTTCACCGACGAGCAGCGCGGGCGCGTGATCGAGCAATTCCGCCGGCGCGGGCAGATCAACTACGACTACATGCACGGTCGCGGGATGTACGGCGTGACGCGGTTCGACTCCCACGCCGGCAGGGAGATCGTCTTCCTGGCGCAGATCGCCTTCGTCTTTCACGAGCACATCCCCGAGGCCGTCCAGTGGCTGACGTGGCTCCGCCCGGTGCTGTGCGGCATCTGGCCCATCTGGGCCGGCGACGACGGCGGCTGGGCCGAGGGCCCCAGCTACGCCACCGCCTACGTCGAGATCATGACCATGTTCGCCACCGCCCTGAAGGCCGGCGCGGGAATCGACCTGTACCGCCGCCCGTTCTGGGAGAACCACGCCCGCTGGCGGCAGTGGTGCCTGCCGGCGTACGCCGAATGGGTCGGCTTCGGCGACAACGGCCTCCGCCCGCCGCTGGAGGCCAACGCCGACCTGGTGGAGACGATCGGGCGCCAGAGAGGTTCGGGCGAGTTCGCCGCGTACGTCGCCGCCTGCCGCCGGGCGATCTCCGCCGGCGGCCAGGCCGCGGACGTGCATCCGCAGAGATACCTGGCGCCGGAGGCCGCGGCCGACGCGGCCCGCGCGCAGCGCCCGGCCGCGGGTAAGAGCAAGACTCTCTGCCGAGTCTTTCCGCACGCCGGTCTGGCGGCGATTCGCACGCACCTGGACGATCCGGCCCGCGACGTCGCCTTCCTGTTCCGCTCCTCGCCGCTGGGGTCGGTCAGCCACTCGCACGCCAGCAACAACGACTTCATCGTGCACGTGGCCGGCAAGGTTATGGCCATGCCCAGCGGCTACTACGACGGCTACGGCTCCAGCCATCACATCCACTGGGTCTGGCAGACCAAGTCGCACAACTGCCTGACGCTGTCCGACGCGGGCCAGCTCGTCCATTCCCACGATTCGGTGGGGGCGGTCGAGGCCGCCGTTGAGAACGAATCGCTGGTGTACTTCCGCGGCAACGCCGACGCCAGCTACCCCCAGGCCGCCCGCTGCCGCCGGCACGTGCTCTTCCTGAAATCGCGGAACTGCTTCGTCCTGATCGACGAGTTCGTCGCCCGCGCAGGCGTCGCCTCGGGCGTCCAGTGGAACATTCATTCCTTCGACCCGATCGCCGTCGACGAGGACCGCCGCAGCTTCCTGATCGAGCGGGACGGCAGCTCGCTGGCCGGCCACATTCTCCACCACGGCAATGCCTTCTTTTCGCTCAGCGCCGGCTGGGACCCGCCGCCCATGCCCAGCAAGGGTCTGACAACCCGGCCGCAGCAGCACCACCTTCGCTTCAGCGTCTCGGGGCTGCCCTCGCGGCTGAACCTGGGCGTGGTGCTCTGCTGCGGCCACGCCGGGTTGGCCCGGGCGGAAGTCGCGGCCGAGAGGGCCGGGGCGAGCGAGCTGGCGAGAATCGGAGACGACGTCGTCCTGGTCAACCAGGGCGGCACGATCGAGCATGAGCACCTGCGCTCCCAGGCGCTGGCCGTGCTCATCATCGCCGGCAGGACCTACGAGCTGACCGACGAGGGCCTGCGCGAGGCGCCCGCGGGGTAGCAGCCGCTGCTGGCGTCGGCGAACCCGCCCGGAGCGCTTCTCGCCGACGGCCGATCGTGGTACCATTCGTCCGCGCCGCGATTTCGCACCCGCGCCGCCAGAGAACGAGGAGTTCATACGATGCCCGCCAAAACAGTATCGAAAAAGCGTTCGCCCAAGGCGGCCGAGCGCCAGTGGGCGGCAATGGCCGTCAAGCACGGGGCCCTGTCGGCGAAGGTCGTTTCGCCATCAAACGTCCACACCGGCCAATGGGTCCGCTGGAAGTGCCGCTACGGCTGCGGGGGCTACGGCTCCAGCCTGGTCTGCCCGCCGAACACGCCCACGCCGGAGAAGACGCGGGCGATGCTGGACGAATACCACCGGGCGGTGCTGTTCGAGTCGCCGCCGAGCAAGGCCAAGAAGATCGCCGTCGCCCTGGAGCGGGAGTTGTTCCTGGCCGGCCACTACAAGGCGTTCGGCCTGGGGTGCGGCCCGTGCGGCCTGTGCGATGAGTGCACGTTCGACGAGGGCTGCCAGCATCCCCGGCAGGCCCGCCCGTCCATGGAGGCCGTCGGCATCGACGTCTACGCCACGGCCCGAAAGCACGGCTTCACCATCAACGTGGTCCGGACCCGGAAGGACCCGCAGCACTACTTCGGCCTGGTGCTGGTGGATTGAAGCGGGGCGGGCCCGGCGGCTTCAGGTCACAGAGGCCAGGCCACAGGGAGGTCAGACAATGAGATTGGGCGGACCGGTGTTCCCGGAGGGTCTCGACCCGGACGCTTGGGTCGGCGCCCTGCGGAAGCTCGGCTATTCGGCCGCGTACTGTCCCGTCGGGCCGGAGGCGGCCGACGACGTCATCGAAGCCTACGCCAAGGCCGCCGCGGCCGCGGATATCGTCATCGCCGAGGTCGGCGCCTGGTCGAGCCCGCTCAGCCCGGACGAGACGACCCGCCGAAAGGCCCTGGACAAGTGCCGGCGGGCGCTGGCGCTGGCCGAGAAGATCGGCGCCCGCTGCTGCGTGAACGTCGCCGGCTCCTGCGGGCCCGACTGGGCCGGGCCGTACCCGGACGATCTGACCGAGGCGACCTTCGAGACCATCGTCCAGACCGTTCGCGGCATCATCGACGCCGTCAAGCCGACGCGGACCTACTACACGCTGGAGGCGATGCCGTGGATGTATCCGGACTCACCGGATGCCTACCTGCGGCTGATCCAGGCGATCGACCGCAAGGCCTGCGCCGCCCACCTGGACCCGGCCAACCTGATTTGCAGCCCGCATCGCTTCTTCCGCAGCGGCGACCTGATCCGGGAGAGCTTCGCCAAGCTCGGGCCGTACATCCGGAGCTGCCACGGCAAGGACGTCGCCCTGTCGGGCAGGGCGACGGTCCACCTGGACGAGGTTCGCCCGGGGCTGGGCGGGATGGACTACCGGGCATTCCTGACCGAGTTGAACAAGCTCGACCCGGACATGCCGCTGATGCTGGAGCACTTATCCACGCCGGAGGAGTACGCCGCGGCCGCCGAGTACATCCGCTCCGTGGCCGCGGAGGTGGCAATCTCGATACGCTGAACGCCCGCCACGGAAGCGGGCAGCACCGAACCCACAGGCAGGAGAGCGCAGCATGAGCAAGATCAGAGTCGCCATTCTCGGTCAGGGGCGAAGCGGGCGGGACATTCACGGGGCGTATCTTTCTCGCGACCCGCGCAGGTTCCGCATCGTCGCGGCCGTGGACCCGCTGGCCGATCGCAGGCGCCGCGCGGCCGAGGAGTACGAGTGCGAGGTGCTGCGCGATCATCGGCCGCTGCTGAAGCGGCGCGGGCTGGACCTGATCGTCAACGCTGCCCCCTCCCACCTGCACGTGCCGATTTCGCTTCAGTTCCTGCGGGCCGGCTTCAACGTGCTGTGCGAAAAGCCGCTGGCCGCCAGGGCCGCCGACGTAGACCGCCTCATCGCCGCGGCCGGGAAGGCCCGGAAGGTGCTGGCGATCTTCCAGCAGTCCCGCTACGCCCCGTACTTCCAGCAGGTGCGGAAGGTGATCGGCTCCGGCGTGCTGGGCCGGATCGTGCAGGTGTCCATCGCCTCCAGCGGCTTCGCCCGGCGCTGGGACTGGCAGACGCTGCGAAGCTGGAACGGCGGCAGCCTGCTCAACACCGGGGCCCACCTGGTGGACCAGGCCCTGCAACTGTTCGGCACCGACGCCATGCCCCAGGTCGCCTGCTTCATGGACCGGGCCACCACCCGCGGCGACGCCGAGGACCACGTGCGGCTTTCCCTCCGCGGCGACGGCCGGCCGCTGGTCACCGTGGAGATATCCTCCTGCTGTGCGTATCCGTCCTTCACCTTCCAGGTGTACGGCACCCGCGGCGGGCTGGCCGGGGGCGCCTCGCACCTGGAATGGAAGCACTTCAAGCCGGCCGAGAACCCCCGGCGCAGGCTCACCCGCGCCCCCATCCGCAACCCCGACGGCACGCCCGCCTACTGCCGCGACAAGCTGAAATGGCACACCCGCTCCTGGGACGTGCCCGCGGCCAAGCGCGACCTGTTCGGCTCCATGTCCGCACAGCTTTACCGGATGCTGCACAAGACGCTCACCGCCGGCGCGCCGCTGGAGATCACCCCCCAGGAGGTCCGTCAGCAGATCGCCGTCATCGAGGCCTGCCACCGCCAGAACCCGGCCATCTACGGAAAGCGGAGATAACCCCCTCGGCCGCCCACAGCGCGGCCCGTGGCTGCGGCGGCAGCGCCTTGAGCACGCCGTTGCGAGGTCGGGCGAGAGCGGATAGATTGCCACCCACGGCCGAGGATGGCGAGCTTGGAGGCACACGCATGGGCCAGGAGAAGGAGCAGCTCAACATCAGCATGATCCGCGAGGACCTGGAGGGCCTGCCGCAGTACGAGCTGCCCGCGGGCTTCAGCCTGCGCCGGTGGCGGAGCGGGGACGAGAAGACCTGGACCGACATCGAGTCGGCGGCGGACAAGCACCTCCAGATCTCGCTGGAGGTGTACGCCACGGAGTTTGGCCCCGACGCCGAGGCCCTGAAGCTGCGGCAGTACTTCCTCTGCGACGCCGAGGAAAACGCCATCGGCACCGCCACCGCCTGGTACGACAAGGACTACCACGGCAAGCCCTACGGCCGGGTGCATTGGGTGGCCATCGTCCCGCACATGCAGGGGCGGGGCCTGGCCAAGCCGCTGCTGTCGGCCGTGTGCAACCGCCTGGTCGAGCTGGGCCACGAGCGGGCCGTCCTCGGCACGCAGACCTACCGCATACCGGCCATTTGCCTGTACATGAAGTTCGGCTTCGGCCCGGACGTTCGCAGCGAGCGCGACCTCCGCGCCTGGCGGGGCGTCCGGGAGAACCTCCCGGCCGACAGGCGCGACCTGCTGCGACTGGAGGACTGATAGCCGATCGCGGCGCTACCGATTCCGGCCGGCGTCGAAGAACGCCCGCTGCGTGAAGAAGAAGATGGCCACGGTGGGGATGGCCATCAGCGTGGTGATGGCCATCATCCAGTGCCACTTGGGGGCCTCGCCCATGAACGCGCCCTGGAAGAAGTGCAGCCCCATCGTCATCGTGTACTGGTCCATCCGGTTGAGGTACAGCAGCGGGCCGAGGAAGTCGTTCCAGTGGGCCTGGAAGGAGATCAGGGCGACCAGCAGCAGCACCGGGCGGACCAGCGGCAGGATGATGCTGAAGAAGACCCGCCCCGGCGAGGCCCCGTCCAGTCGGGCCGCGTCCTCCAGCTCCGCCGGCAGCGTCTTGAGGAACTGGTGGATGATGAACACGAACAGCGCCCCGCCGCCGAAGACCGACCCCAGCACCAGCGGATCGAACGTGCCCACCAGCCCCAGCCGCCGCCAGATCAGAAACACCGGAATCATCATCACGATGCCGGGGATCATCAGCGTCGACAGCAGCACCGCGAACAGCGCCCGCCGCCCGCGGAAGTGGAAGCGCGAAAAGCCGTAGGCCACCATGGCCGAGACGATCACCTCGGCGGCGAGGGTCAAGCCGGTGATGAACAGCGTGTTGAACAGGAAGCGCCAGAACGGCAGCGCCCCCCAGGCGTCAACGTAGTTCCGCCACAGCAGCTTGCCCGAGAAGGCCGCCGTCCGCGCCGCGAACAGGTCCTCCGGGCCTTTCAGCGAGGTCAGGACCATCCACAGGATCGGCGCCAGCATGACCAGCCCGCCGAGGCAGACCAGGCCGTACCAGAGGCCGCGGCCCCATCCGCGCGGCGAGACCACCCGGCCGCCGGCGCGGATGAGCACGTCGGAGGGCTCGTAGGAGACCCAGCGCCGGGCGGACTTGAACACGCCCATGGTCAGGACCATCAGCCCCATGAACAGCACCCAGCTCAGGGCGCAGGCGTAGCCCATCCTCAGGTTCTGCCAGCCGGTGCGATACACGTAGACCGCGTAGAACAGCCCGCTCCGGGCGGGGGTCCGGATGAACATCGGCTGGGTGAAGATCAGCAGCGACCCGATGATCCCCATGACCAGGTGGTAGAAGACCACCGGGGAAAGCTGCGGCAGCGTGACGTGGCGGAAGCGCGCCCACAGGCCCGCCCCGTCGACGGTGGCGGCCTCGTAGAGCTGGGCGTCGATGCCCTTGAGCCTGGCCAGGAAGATCACCATGTTGTTGCCGCAGGCGCCTTGCAGGGACATGATCACGAAGGCCGGAATCACCCACGCCGGATCGCTGAACCACCCCGGCCGGGGCAGGCCGACCGCGCCCAGCAGGCTGTTGGCCAAGCCGCCATCGGCAACGAAGATCCACCGCCACAGCAGGGCGGTCGAGACGGCCGGGATGACCGAGGGGATGTAGTACACCGCCCGCCAGATGCCCATCAGCCGCATGTCCAGGCTCAGCAGCAGCGCCACCGCCAGCGAGGAGGCGATCCCCAGGGCGACGCTGAAGGCGGCGAAGGTCAGCGTGTTCCGCGCCGCGTCCAGGAACATCCGGTCGGATGAGAAGATGCGAACGTAGTTCTCCAGCCCGACCCACCGCGGGGCCGAAAGCACCCCGTAGCGGGTGAAGCCCAGGTACAGCGACAGCACCATCGGCAGCAGCGAAAAGGCCGCAAACCCCAGCAGCCACGGCAGGATGAAGGCGTATCCGCTGGCCGTCTGGTCCCGGCACTTCAGCCGGCGGAGCAGGCGGTACAGCAGCACCATCGCGGCCGCCATCGCCACGCCCAGGCAGCCGAAGCGGAGCAGCGTGCCCAGATACCCCTGCCCGTTCATCGCCCGGCCTCCAGGGCCTTCCGCGCCCGGCGGAGCTGCTGGCGGGCGGGCCGGCCGGTGCGCAGGATCGGCTCGATGAACTCCTCGGAAAAGACCGTGTCCCACTCGACCTGGCGCTCGCGGATGAAGCCGACGCGCATGTACTCCATGGAGCTTCGAATCACGTCGGCGGCGGGGGCCTTGGTCGGGTCGAACTGCTCCAGCCTCGCCGCCAGCGGGCGCCGCGGGGCGGGAATCTTCCAGCGCTGGATGCCGTCGAGGATTCGCTTGTAGACCTCGAAGGCCTGTGCGGCATCTTCCACGCCGGGCGAGATGCACAGCCCGGCCGTCCAGGCGAAGGTGGCCCGCCGGCCGCTGGGGCCTGACGGCACCTCGGCCGCGACCACCTCCAGCCCGGCGATCCGGTCCAGGTCGTCGGCCGCACCGCCCATGAACATCGCCACCTTCCCCGCCCGGAACAGCTCCGAGAAGCCGCGCTCCGAGACCACCGACAGCGGCGGGGCGACCTTGTGGGTGTGGATGAGGGCGGCGTAGGCGTCGATGGCCTCCAGGGCGCGCTCGTCGTCCAGGTTCAGCCGGCCGCCGGCGGTGACGATCCGCGAGCCGTTCTGCCAGACCCACATCTGCGGCGGCGGCCAGCCGGTGGTGACGATGAAGCCCCACTGGTCGGTCCGGCCGTCGCCGTCGGTGTCCCTGGTCAGTTGCCTGGCGGCGGCGAGGAACCTGTTCCAGTCCCAGCTCCGATCCGGCAGGGCCACCCGCCCCTGGCGAAAGAGCTTGGCGTTGCAGTACAGGATCACCGGCTGGGCGATCCACGGCAGCCCGTACAGCCGCCCGTCGTGCCGGTAGCGGGCCAGCACGCTGGGGTAGTACGTGTCCAGGTCGGTCACCGGCTCGCCGTCGCCGCTGGCGCGGTCGGTCAGGTCCAGCAGCGCCCCCTGGGCGGCGAAGGCCGGCAGGTACTCCTGCGAGAGGTAGAAGAAGTCCGGCGGCGTGCCCCCGGCGATCATGGTGCACAGCTTGGTGTAGTAGTCGCTGGGGATGGGAACGCACCGGACTTCGAACTCGCCCGCGCGGGCGTTGAGGGGGTCGATGACGAGCCGCCGCAGCTCATCCATCTCCCGCGCGGCGCCCCAGCAGGCGAACCGGTACACGCGCTTTCCGCCGGGGGCGCGGCGGGCTTGCCGGAGGCCGCGGGCGGAAACGACCAGCCCGATGGCCGCCGCCACCAGGACGACGGCGTATGCCAGGGTCGAGCGCCGCATGCATCTAGTATTCCGCCCGCGCGCGGCGAAATCAACACGCCGCTGCCCGCCGCGGCGGGCAAGCCCCGCGGCCGGGGCGATTGACAATCCGGCCTCGGCGGGCTACATAGGGCGCCCGCGGGGGGGTTTTCGGCCGGATCTTTACGAATTTGACGACGACAGCGCCCGGCGCGGGCGGAGGAGCAAACGGATGAACAAGCTCGTATCGCTGGCGGCAGCGGTGCTTCTGTCGGCCGGCAGCGTCGATGGTGTTGAGGTCGGCAGGCACGTCCTGCTGATCCAGGGCTTCGAGGGCGAGGACGTGCTGGCCGGGAAGCCCAACGTCAGCTACCTCTCCGGCGTGCCCGAGGAGGCCGAGGTCGAAGTCTGGGACGACGCCCTGTATAAGCGGAAGAAGATCCCCCACGCCGAATCGGGCGTGGTCTGCAAGATCTCCGCCGGGCACAAGACACAGGGTGCGGCCGCCCTGGAGGCCCGCTTCACGCGCCCGGACCGCTGGCTGCGGGTGTCGCTGCGCAACAACATCAACCAGCCCGACCGCGGCGGGCGCCCGGCGTGCAACAGCCTGGGCTGCTTCGACCGGCTCCAAGGCGACGTCTTTAACCCGGCGGGAAAGCCGGTCACCGTCCAGATGCGGGTGCTGGGCGGCTTTGCGGTGACGGACAAGGCCGCGACGTTCTCGCTGGTGAAGGACCTCGCGCTCCAGCCCGGGCCGAACAGCTTCAGCCTCACCAGCGCCGCCGCCGGCGCCACCTTCGTGGACCCGCACGACGCCACCTGCGTCGAGTTCCGCGTGCCGAACGCCGCGGGCGCGCGCCTATACTTCGACAACTTCCGCATGGAGCGGGAGACGATCGGCGCCAACCTGGCCAGGTTCGCCAGGTGCTTCGACTTCGGCGTGGGCTACTTCAACTGGCCGGGCTTCAGCTACGGGTCCGTCAAGTGGGACGAGGCCCGCGGCTACGGCTTCACCGCCGGGAGCAACCTGACCCACGGCGGCGACCTGCACGTGATCAACGACCAGCTCACCCGCGACGGCTTCGCCGCCCCCGCCTCGTTCCGCGTGAAGCTGCCCAACGGCCGCTACAAGGTCGCTGCCCAGACCGGCAACTACTGGGCCCGGCGCGACGGCGGGCTCAACATCGAGATCAAGGCCGAGGGCAAGCGCGTCTACTACCGGCCGAGGATGTCCGGCGAGGAATTCAACGCCCTCAAATTCGCCCACGAGCGCGCCGACCACTGGAAGCGCGACATGGACCTGTGGGGCACGTACGACGAAGGCACGTACTTCCGGACGATCGCGTTCGAGACGGAAGTGAAAGACGGCGCCCTGGACCTGGACTTCCTGCTGCCGCCGGTCGAAGGCGGCCGCGGCCACGGCTGGTCCATCTGGACGTACCTGATCGTCTACCCGGCCGAGAGGGAAGCCCTCATCGCCCCGGAGCTGAAGTGGCTCAACGAAAAGATCCGCACCATCTACAACACCGTCTCGCACGCGCCCATCAGCCGGGCGTTCGCACTGTACAACCGCGAGGAGGTCATCTGCCCGGAGGAGTTCCTCTTTCCCGACATCGCCGAGGCGCGGCGGCAGGCGCTGTCGCCCACGCCGGCCGAGCGCGACCGCGGCTACGTGCACTTCCTCCGGCACCAGCACGACCTGATCACGCCCGACAGTGTGCCCCTGCCCGGCGAGACCGGCGACAAACTGGCAGCCTTCGGCACGCCGGGCGAGACGGTGCAATTCGCCGTCGGGCTGTATCCGCTGAAAGACCTTGCCGGCGTCGGCGTCTCGCTGGGCGATTTCACAGACGAGGACACCAAGCGCATGATCACCGCCCAGCCCGCGGAGCTGCGACTGGTGTCCTACCGCCCGATGACGCCGGTAACCTCCAACCACGCCGAGTGCTTCCACTACATCGGCCCGGGGGTTCTGATTCGCCCGGAGGCCATCGACGTGCCGGAAGGCTTTCCGCGACAGTGGTGGATCGGTCTAACGATCCCGAAAGGCACGCCCGCCGGGCTGTATCGGGCCCCGGTCACGTTCAAGGTTGCCGGCAAGGCCGCCTCCACCGTCCAAGTCGCGGTGCGCGTGCTGCCGTTCGCGCTGGATGAGCCCAAGGACGTCACCTTCGCCATCGACTACGGCCGGACGATGAGCTTCCGCCCGGAAGATGGGGCGCAGGAGCTGGCGTTCTTCCGCGGTCTGGGCTTCAACACGGTCTGGTACCGCGGCGGGGCGGCGAACCTGCCGCAGATGCGCCGCGCCGCCGCCAAAGCGGGGCTGAAGGTCGAGACGGCAGCGCCGCCCCGCGGCCGGCTGGACAAGTACCACAACTGGCGCTGGCCGAGGGACTATCGCCACTCCCTCATCCGGCGATACCTGGCCCGCGGCGAGGGCGTCTCCTTCCAGCCGCGGCACACCGGCCACCGCGAGGGGCGGAAGATCCGCTTCACCCACGGCTTCTGGCTGTGGCGCAGCGGCATCCGCCACCGCGTCGTCCAGACCCAGCCCAACGCGGCCGAGAGGGTCTACTACGCCCACTACGGACACGCCAAGTTCGGGCCGTGCTCGTACCTGTTTCCCTCGCTGGACGGTGCCGGTAAGTTCAACCCCGCCCCGACGCTGCAAGAGGTCCGCGACGGCATCACCGACTGGCGGTACATCCAGACGCTGGAGAGCGCCGTCGCCTCGCCGCACGGGGCCGCCGGGCTGACCCAGGAGATCGCCGGGGCGAAGTCGTACCTGGCCGAGCTGTCGGAAAGCGTCGACCCGGACCTGGACCACTACTACTTCCAGCGGAAGCGGAACTTCAACCACGTGGGGCGCTTCGGCCTGCACGACACGGTCTGGACCGGCCGGCGGTACCAGATGGAGCGCTGGGAGCTGGCCCGCCACGTCGCCGGTGTGAAGGGGGCGCCGCTGAAGACCGGCGGAAAGCCGGCCACCGACGACGGCAGCGGCAAGGTCATCCTGCACGCCGAGTACGTCGGCCCGTTCTGGGTGGACGAGCGGCAGTTCAGGTATCTGTCCCAGGAGGACGAAGGCCGGCCGCGGCTACAGGCCGAGGTGCCCAAGACCCCCGTCGGAAAGAGCTGGGCGACGGTGCTGGTGAAGATGAACCACCCCTGCAAGAACCAATGGATCGCCGTCCTCAAGGACGCCTCCGGCAAGCAGCTCGCGAGGGAGAACGTCGGCGTGCTGAAGCGCTGGAAGAGCCGCTGGGTGCTGCGGACGGCGCACCTGCCGGTCGGGAAATACACCCTCGAGATTGTCCCCGCGGCCGCCGCCAGAGAGGTGCCCGTGACGGCGGATATGAAAACCGAGATCACCGTCCTGCCGGGCATAGAGTGAGGAAAGACACGATGAATGTCCTGTACATCGGCGGCACGGGCGAGATTTCCTACGAGTGCGTTAACCGGGGCGCGGCCGATCGGCCCGCCCGGCCGGCCGGCCGTGTGGTCGGCGGCGCCGGGGGGGCCTGCGGGACCTCCTTGGCCTCAGGGTAAAGCTCGAGGAACTCCCGCACGATCTTTCCCCGCTCACCCATCCGCCCTATCCGCAGGGACTGGCCACGCCACTTGCCACTTCTTCTGCTCAGACCGATGACCAGCGCCCACTTTTCTTTCCGGGGCCGGCTCAGCGCCAGGGCATCCTCCTTGCTGGCGTAGACCTTGCCGACCCGCAGCTTGGACAAATCCACGCCCGCAGTCCGCCCGTACTCCAGGATCGCGTCATACATTCCGTAAGTGCCGAGCGGCGAGGAGAATTTGCGCCGTCCGGCCGCAGCGGCGGCGAAGATCTGCTCCACCAGCCGGCGGGCGTCGGGCTCGGCGATCCTGTCCGCCTCGGCCCTTTTCTTCAGCTCCGTCTCGGCCGCCTGGGCCACGGGCGTGCCTGGCAGGACCTTGATGACCTTTCTGAGATCCGCCGCTCTCGGCAGTGGCGAGACCATGTTTCTCTCCGCAACGCGCAGCATTCCCGCGATGTTCCCATCCAGGGACCTGAGGATCCTCTCCTCATCCGCCGCTGTCAGTGTCCGGTCGGGATACCGCACCCACCATTTGCGGATGCTGGCGAGTTTCTGCTGCTCCGTGCGCGTCATCAGCCAACGATAGTAGGCCATCTTCTCTTCCGGCTTGCCCGACCAGTTCGCCAGTTGGACGCGGGCGTGTATGGTGGCGTGGGAGACCGCCTCCGGCCACTGGCGCAGGATCTGCTTGTAGCAGCGAATCTCCATGGTGCGGTCCTTGGGTTTGGACCTATCCGTCTGGCTGTCCCGCTCATGCGGAGACTCACGGTCGGCGGCGGCGGCGGCGCCCTTGTACGCCTCCAGCGCGTACTTCGTGCCGGGGTACTTTCTGGCGACGTCGAGGAACTGCTGGATGACCTTCTGCTTCGTGATCTTTCCCAGCGGCAGCAGATACCCCTCGCCGGCCTCGGCAAGGACCAGCTCATCGTAGGCAGTCAAGGGCGTGCCCGGCTGGTGCGACGTCAACCGCACGTTCAACTCCAGCCAGTCCGAGCCCACGGTAAAGGGCTTGCCGCCGGCCGGTTCCATCCGTAGCGCGATCCGCGCCCTGTACTTGCCGGCGCGGGGAAAGGCCATGCGATATCCGTTCAGCAGGTCGCCCTGGAACGATTTGCCCGGTCCAAGCCGTCCGTCGCTGTTCTTCCAGCCCTCCCGGCGCGGCAGCACGGGGCGGCCCTTGGAGTCGACGACCTCCAGCCACCCCTGCGGCGCCCAGGACCGGCGCTTCGGGTCATACGGCGGCGACCAGTTGAATATCAGTGTTTCGGCGGAGTGGTTGTCGACGTGCAGGCTGGCGCCCGTCCGCCAGGGATACAGAATCGTCGGCCGGGGGCTGCTGAGACTCACAGAGACGTTGTTGACCGGCTGGCCCCACTGCAACTTTCCCGTCTGCGGCCTGGCCGCGGGCTTGCCGCCGCGGCGGGCGGGTTCGGCCCCGCCGGGCTGGCAGGCCGACGCAAGCCACAGCCCGCCCAGCAGGGCTGCAAGGATGATCACGCCCGGCTTCCGTCGGCGCGTCAGCTCAATCTTCGGCATCGCTGCTCCCCTTGTTCCCGCGCTCCAATCACCTCTGCATACAGACGCTCGGGCGGGGGGGTGGGTTCCCACCCGGCCCAGCCGACCAGACTCCATCCAGTCGGCAGGCCCTCTCCGACAGGCGCCCTCCCTGCGGAAAATCGCCCCGCAGACGAGTTTCCTGCCCCTGCCGGAGCCTTCCGGCCTCCCTATGCATATAGTATAACAATGCTCAGGGAAGGCCGAAATAGCGGGAGTAACAACCGTGAAGGTACTGTACATCGGCGGCACGGGCGAGATTTCGTATGAGTGCGTCAAGGCGGGCGTCGCCGTCGGCCAGGAGGTGACCGTCTTCAACCGCGGGCGGAACGCCGAGCCGCTGCCGGCGGGCGTGCGACGCATCGCCGGCGACCTGACCGACGAGGCCGCCTACCGCCGGCTGGGGAAGGAGCACTTCGACGTGGTCTGCCAGTTCCTGGCCTACGAGCCGGCGATCATCCACCGCGACAAGGAGGTCTTCGCCGGCAAGGTCGGGCAGTACGTCTTCATCTCCACGGCCTCGGCCTACCAGAAGCCGCCGCCGCGGCTGCGGATCACGGAGGACGTTCCGCTGGCCAACCCGTACTGGGAGTACAGCCGGAAGAAGGTGGACATGGAGCGGACACTGATGCAGTGGCACGGCGAGGGGCTGCTGCCGGTGACGATCGTCCGCCCGTCGCACACCTACCGCCGGCGGTTCCCGAGCAGCTTCGTCAAGGGCGACGACTGGGCCTGGCGGATGGCCAACGGGCGGGCGATCATCAGCCACGGCGACGGCACCAGCCTGTGGGTGCTCACCCACAGCAGCGACTTCGCCAAGCCCTTCGTGAGATTGCTGGGCAACCAAAAGGCCCTGGGCGAGGCGTTTCACATCACCTCCGACGAGGCCGTTGCCTGGGACGCCATCTTCGGCGGCATCGGCGCCGCCCTGGGCCTTGCGCCGAGAATCGTCCACGTGCCCACCGAGACGCTCATCCGATACAACGCCGGCTGGGCCGGCTCGCTGCTGGGCGACAAGACCTGGCCGGTGCTCTTCGACAACACCAAGGTCGCCTCCGTCGCCGGCGAGTTCGCCTGCACCACGCCCATGGCCGAGGGCCTCCGGCAGGTGGCGGCGAAGCACTATCCGGCCCGCTCGGCCGAGTACCGACCCGACGAGAAGCTCCACGCCCTGCTGGACCGCATCGCCGGGGAGCAAGAGGCCCTGGGCGGCTGAGGCGCGGCCTTGGCGCTGGACGAGCCGGCACCGCTCAGGTAGGTTCGGCGGCGCAGGCGTTGTGCACGGGGCAGCGGGTGCTGCCCTGCTTTATGCGCCGAGGCATTCGGCGCCAGATGAGTTTGATGTCCACGCAGACCACCACTGGTGATTCCCAGGCGGCGGAGGGGCCCACCGCCGCCGACGCCCGCCGCAACCAGCGCCTGGGCGTGCTCAACGGCGCTTGCGGCCAGTTGGCCCATGCCTTCATGCACCCGGAGCTGGTGCTGGCCGGCATGGTCGAGCGCCTGACCGGGTCCAACTTCCTGGTCGCCCTGATCGCGGTCATTCACAAAGGCGGCATGTTCGCCCCGCAGTTGTGGGTCGGCAGCCGGCTGGAGCACCACTCGCGGAAGCGGCCGTACTTCATCGCGATCACCGTCATCCGCGCGGCCGCGGCCCTGGCCGTGGTCGGCTCGCTGGCGATGCTGTGGCGGCAGGGCGACGGGCTGGCGCTGGGGCTGTTCTTCGCGGCGTACCTGGCGATGTGCGTGTGCGGCGGCACCGGCTACGTCATCTTCATGGACATGGCCGGCAGGACCATACCCGGCGACCGGGTGGGAAGGTTCTTCGGCCTGCGGCAGCTCGTCGGCGGGGCCCTGGCCGTCGCCGCCGGCATGTTCCTCATCCAGCCGCTGGTGCAGAACGAGAACCTGGTGCCGGTCAACTACCTCGTCCTGGCCATCGCCGGCGGGGCAATGGCCATCATCGGCATGACGCTGTGGAGCCTGACGCGCGAGACCCATGGGCCCAGCGCTTCCCGGCGCGGCAACCTCCGCCAGTCCTTCCGCCGGGGGTTCGGCTGGCTGCGGACGGACCGGAACTACCGGGCGTTCCTGTTCGTGCGCATCGCCTTCCGCATCAACTATCTCGGCCTGGCCTTCTTCATCCCGTACGGGTCCTGGGCGTTCAAACACTTGGGCCCGGGTGGGGCGGCCGCGTTGAGCGGCATTCTGGTGGCGGCCATGCGGCTTTCGCGCGTGCTCACCAGCGTCGGCTGGGGGCGGCTGGCCGATCGCCGCGGATATCGCGCGCCCATGCTGGCTGCGGGCGTGCTGTTCCTGCTGGCGCCTGTGCTGGCTCTGGCCGCCCCGCGGCTGCCGCCGGCCTACGCCCTGCCCATGCCCGGCACGAAGATCGGACTGGACCTGCCGCTGACGGTGTATCTGCTGTCGCTGGTGGCGCTGGGGGCGGGCATGCAGGGCAGCATCATCGGCAGCAGCCGCTTCCTGATCCGCAACGCCCCGCCGCACCGGCGGATCTCCTACGTGGGCTTCATGAACACCATCACCAGCCCGCTGGCGCTGCTGCCGCTGGTCGGGGCGTGGGTGGCCAACACCTTCGGCATGACCGCCCTGTTCGGCGGCATCGTCTCCGGCGGCGTGCTCGGCATCGCCGCCGCCCTGTATATGCGCCCGGAGAGGACCGACCAGCCGCCGGAAGAAACCTGACGGCCGCCGGCCGACACCCCAAAACGCCTTGCCGGCCAGAGGTTGGCGAAAACGCCAATTCGTGATAGAATCCACGTAGTTCCGGTCTGTGGAGGTGCCGGGAGGGCACGTCGCAAAGACCGCCAGGACGTTGGAGGTACAGGATGAGAGTTTCACTTGCAGCAGTGGCCGTCGTGTCGATCGCGCTGGGGGCGGCTTCGGCCGGGGGGACCGTCTACCACGTCAGCCCCGGCGGGCCCATCACCAGCCTCAAGTCGATCGTGAACGGCCTCGCCCCCGGCGACGTCGTCGAGGTCGCCTCCGGCACGTACAATGAGGTGATGAAGGTTCAGTGCAACGGCACCGTGGCCCAGCCGATCACCATTCGCGGCGTCGGCCCCACGCGCCCCATCTTCGACGCCACCGGGCAGTACGTCGTCGGCGACCACGGCAGCCCGCGCGGCGTCTTCCAGGTCGAGGGCGACAACATCATCATGGAAAACCTGGCGATGGCCAACGCCCGCAACGGCAACAACGGCGCCGGCATCCGCCTGCTGGGCTCGGTCAACACCGCCATCCGCGACTGCAAGATCAGCTACTGCGACATGGGCATGATGGGCGGCGACGCGGCCGTGGCCCTCATCGAGGGCTGCGACGTCGGCTTCAACGGCACCCCCCTGTACGACGGCTACTCCCACAATTTCTACATGGACGGGGCCGGGGCGGTGATCGTCCGTGGCTGCTACATCCACGACGCCCTGCACGGCCAGAACTTCAAGAGCCGGGCCCACTACAACGAGCTGTGGTACAACTGGATCGCCGACTCCAACGAGGGCGAGGTCGGCCCGGTCGACAGCAGCTACACCGCCTGGTCCAACAGCAATACGCTGATGGTGGGCAACGTCGTCATCTCCAAGCCCAACCGCACGGGCAACACCAGCAAGTACATCAACTTCGGCTCCGACTCCGGCGGCCGGCACAACGGCACCATGTACATCTACAACAACACCCTCATCGCCGGCGACGGGCGCATCGACTTCATCTCCATCACCGACAACTACGACGAGACCCACATCGTCGCCAGCAACAACATCTTCCTGGGCAGCAACGACATCGTCACCTACTGGTGGAGCAGCTACGACAACCACCAGGGCAGCCACAACTGGATGGGCACCGCCGCCCACGTGCCGTCGAACTTCACCGACACCGTGCCGGGCGCCAGCCCGGGCTTCGAGGACTTCGGCACGCAGGACTTCCGCCCGGCGGACGGGGCGGACTGCATCGACGCCGGCACCGAGCCGCTGGGCTACGTCGACGGCGCCGGCGTCTGGCACGAGCTGGTGGTGGATGAGTCCTACCTTCCCGGGCAGGGGCTGGTTCCGCGGAGCGCGTGGGGCCCGATCGACATCGGCGCCTACGAGTACGTCCCGCTGCCGCACCCGGGCGATGCCGGCAACGACGGCAAGGTCGACGGGGGCGACTACACCGTCTGGGCCGACAACTACGGCACGACCGACGCCCTGCCCTTCTCGGCCGGCGGCTGGGTCGTCGGCAACTTCAACGAGGACACCAACGTCGACGGCGGCGACTACACCATCTGGTGCGACAACTACGGCTACGGCGCCGGCGGCGCGCCGGTCCCCGAGCCGGCCTGCGCAGCGGTATTGGCCTTGGGCCTGTGCGCCCTGAGGCGGCGGCGGGGATAGCGGCAACTTCCACGCCCGCATCCGGGCGGGACCTGCTTACCGGCACGCCTCCACCACCAGCCGCAGCAGGCCGGTGTCGTTTTCCTCCTGGTCTTTCCACAGCCCCGGGCTCTGGACGACCACCAGGTCCAGCGAAGGGCACACCCAAACGTGCTGGCTGCCGGCGCCGCTGGCGGCGAAAGAGTCCCGCGGCAGCCGCGGCCAAATGCGCCCGTGGTCGTTGGTCCAGAAGCCGTAGCCGTAGCGCCACTGCTCCGGCGGGCAGTTGGCGCGAATGTCCGGGGCGGTGCGCACGGCCTCGCGCAGCCACGCCTCGGGCACCAGTTGCTCATCGCCCCAGCGGCCGAAGTTGCGCCACAGCCAGCCCAGCCGGGCCATGTCCAACGCCGTCGCCTTCACCCCGTTGCTGTAGCCGAAGACGTGGATGCGCGCTTTTGCGTGCAGGTCGAAGTTGTGCTGGTAGTAGCCCCAGCTCGCCCCCAGCGGCACCCGCAGCCTCTCGTCGATGAGCCGCCGCAGGTCGCCCGAGCCGACCGGGTCGGCCGCGTCCCACAGGCCGTAGAGCTTCGCCAGGCCGTGGCAGAGGACGTTCATTCCGTAGGTCTGGTAGTGGAAGACCTTCCCGGGGGCCTCGCCGGGCTTCATGTAGCCGGAGGTGTTGGAGATGAGCTGGCGGAAGGTGACTGCGCGGTCCTTCTCGAAGGCGTAGCGCCCTTCCTTTGGCCCCTCGCCTTGGGGCACGTCCAGCGCCTCGCCGTAGTAATCGATAAGCTTCGCGTCGGGCGAGGGGAGCTTGCCCTCGGCGACGATCATTCCCAGCATGCAGGAGTAGATGCTCTTGGCGGCCGAGGCCATGCCGAGCTGCTCGTCGCGCCCGACGCCGCGGTTCCACTCGGCCGCGATGCGCCCGCCGCGGACGATCACCACGCGATACCTGCCGTCGCCGAGGCGCCCGTCCAGCCATTCCTTGGCGCGGGCCAGGGCGCCCGGGTCCATCCCCGCCTCGGCGGGCGCCACTGCCTGCCAATCCGCTCCCGGAAAGATCGTACCCGACATCTTGTTGCCTCCTGCCCGCCCGCAAGCCGCGGGGCTTCGATTATAGCGTCCAGCCGTTCGGCAGGGCAGCAGCGACGGGCGAGTTGGTCCGGCCGCCGCCCCTGAACAGCAAGAACCACAGCAGGCCAAGGGCGCTGATCCCGGAGCCGATGAGGAAGGGCGCGGCCGGCATCCATTCCCACAGCCATCCGCCGATAAAGGCCGAAGGCAGCACCACCGCCCCGCGAAGGGTGTGATACGCGCCGATCAGGCGACCGCGGCGGCGACTCTCCGCCAGGTCAATGATCAGGGCCTTCCGCGTAGGCTCCCCCACGTGCCGCAACCCCCCAACCACAAACACGGGAATGAGCCAGCGGGCCGTCGGGATCACCGCCAGGGCCAAGGGGAACGCCGCGAAGAGGAAATATGTCGCGGCCACGACCGGCCGGCGCGTGCGCGGTCCGCCCCGGTCGGAGAGCTTGGCCACCGGCAGGGCCAGCAGGGCGAAGGTGAGCGTCTGCAGCGACATCAGCAGCCCGAAGTCCAGCGCGGACCCGCCCAGCACGTCCACGACGTACAGCACCACGAACATGGCCGACATGCCCGAGCCGAACCTCAGCAGGCAGTCGCTGGCCAGAAGGTGCCTCAAGGCAGAAGGCGCCTCGCGCCAGGACGACGGCGTCGCCTCGCCGCCCTCCTGGTCGGCGGGCTTCCGGTGGCGATAGAAGCGGCGCTGGAGCCATACCGACGCCAGGGTCAGCAGCACCGTCAGAAACACACACGCACGCACCCCTCGAATGAGGCCGACGCTCACGATCAGCAGTCCCCCAAGCGGCGGCCCGACAACGCCCGGGACGACCCCCAGCAGACCCCGGGCGGTTATGGACGCGGCGCGCCTGCGGCTGCCCACGGCGTCCCCGGTCAAGGCCATGGAGCCCATGAAGCCGAAGCTGGCGGCCGCGGTGGTCAGCACCACCCCGGGCAGGAGAAGCCACCAGTTGGGGGCGAGCATGTAGAAGACGTAGCCGCCTGCGGCCAGCAGGCCGCCCAGCACCATCACCTGGGTCCGCCCCAGCCGGTCGCTCAGCAGCCCGCCCACATAGGGAAACACCACCCAGAGCAGTGATCCGATGGTCCCGAAGGCCCCGATGACCATGCCGCGGGCCCCAAGGGCCTGAAGGAACTTCGGCAGGTAGCTGATCCAGAGCGCCAGCCCGACGCCCTGGAGGAGCCCGGCGGCCGTCATGACGACGATGTTGCGCTCCAGCCCCAGGAAGCTGCGCAACCGTTGGATCGATCGTCTCACTCGACGCATCCGAGCCTCACAAGCCGGGCAAAGGAACGCCGCCGGGGCTTAGTCTCCCTTCAGCAACCCCTGCACGGCCACGGGTTGGCCCGTGGCGATCGACTCGCCCGCGGCCGCGCCGATGAGGACGGCCTGGACGGCCTCTTCCAGCGAGGCCATCTGCTCGGTCGGCTTGGCGTCCCAGTCCCGCCCGAACAGCTCCGCCCGGAGCTGCGGGTCGGCGCCGCCGTGCCCGCCGGCGGCGCGCCGGATGGGCACGTCCACCACGCCCTCGCGCGGCAGGTAGAGCTGGAGCCGCTCGTTGGCGATGTGCTCGATGCCGGGGATGGGCTTGCTGTCGACCACCCAGCCGGTGTTGACGCCGGCGAAATACTCCAGGCGCCCTTCCGTGCCCTCGACGATCACCCGCTGGCTCTCATACGGCGAGTAGGCACAGAGGCTGTAGGAGACCTCCAGGCCGTCGGCGTAGCGGATGAGCACGCCGACCTGATCCTCGATGTCGATCTCGGGATCGAACACGCAGCCGTCGCGGAAGTAGCCGTCGGCCGACTCGGCGTCGAAGTAGAGCTTGCGGTAGGTCTCGCGCTTGGACAGGTCCACGTAGAACTCGCAGCGATCCGCCTGCTCGCAGCCGCGGCAGCGCCGCCCGCGGAAGGGCCCGTTGGCGCCGTAGAACCGCAGCGACCCCTGGGCGCTGACGCGCTCGGGCTTGGCGGCGGCCCACCAGTTCAGGGCGTCGAAGTGGTGGCTGGCCTTGTGGATCAGCAGCGAGCCGCTGTTTTCCCGCCGCCGGTGCCAGCGCCGGAAATAGTCGGCCCCGTGGCAGCGGTCGAGCGTCTCGTCGAACTGGATGAACCGCGCCCGGCCGATCCGCCCGGATTGCAGGATCGAGCGGATGGTCACGGTGGCCCCGCCGTAGCGGGCGTTGTGCGTGACCAGGCAGCGCCCGCGGCTTTCGCCGGCGGCGGCCAGGATCGCCCGGCACTGAGCGGGCGTGGTGCACACCGGCTTTTCGCTGATGGCCCGCTTGCCCGCCGCCAGGGCGGCGATGATGTACTCGGCGTGGGTGCAGTCGCGCGTGGCCACGACCACCGCGTCCGGGTCGAGATCGCCCATCATCTTCTCGAAGTCGGTGAAAGTGGGCACTTCCACCGGCAGCTCGGCCGCGACGTTGCGCACCCGGATCGGGTTGATGTCGCACAGGCCCGCCAACTCCGCCGTCTCGGGAAAGTCCTTCGCCAGCGGCCCGGCGAACATCCCCAGACCCCGCCCGCCCGTGCCGACCAGAACGTATCGCTTCGCTGCCATTTTCGATTCTTCCTCCACTGATCGGGGTATTGAACCACACAGGGCGGACACATCACAGGGATATTCCCCCCGGCGAGAGTTACGTCAGATCCGTTCGGCCATCAGGCCCCGGACGGGACGAAGGCGTCGGCGAACTGGGAGCTGTCGACGCCGGCCGGCAGAACCCGGTCAGTCGAGTAGCTGAACAGCAGGGCCCGGAAGACCGTGCCGGCGGCGCTGCTGGCGGCCATCGACGTGACGATGACGATCAGGCCGACGACGATCGCCGCCGCGATGGCCGGCGCCGACCCGATGGCGAAGCCCGCGTACACCACCAGCCCCGCCAGCAGGAACAGCGGCAGGGACACCAGCAGGCCGATCAGCCCCAGGGAGAAGTTGCCCATCAGGGCGGTGCCCCAGGTGGACCGCAGCGTCTGGGTGGACCGCTTGAAGGCCTGGAACGGGCCGACGCCGTCGACGACGATGATGGGCACCACGAAGTAGGTCAGCGCCGTCCAGCCCATGCCCAGGATGCCGGCGATGAACCGCCCGGCCTTCTTGTTGGAGTTCTCCACGACCTTCAGCAGCACGCCGACCACGGCCGAGATCAGCGCCCAGCCGAAGATCTGCGGCATGCGCTTGCATGCCACCGACAGCCCGCCGCCGATGGTGGGCGTGCCGCCGGCGGACCACATCATCACGCTGGCGATCAGGGCGGAGTTGAAGAACACGATCACCAGGTAGTTGCAGAAGTAGAAGAAAAAGGCCGTCACGTACATGCCCGTCCTGTCGGCGCCTTCGCCGCCGCCCTCCAGCCAGCGCTCCAGGGCGCCGCTGCCGTAAGCCGGCCAGAAGAAGCTCAGCGTGACGATGATCGCCGCCAGACCCGAAAGCACCGGGAAGATCAGCAGCCGCTTGTGCCCCCACAGAATCCCGTAACTGGTCTTGGCGTATGCCCAGCTTCGAGAGAATGCCTCGAACATGACGTTCCCCTTATGCCTTAGGTTGCCCGAGCCTCGCCCGCGCGCTCCCGGAGAGCGCTTCGGCGCCAGGACATTGTACCGGACCCGGCTCGGCTGGCCAGGGCTTCTCGCCCGCGCGCCGCGCGCCGCCCGCAAGAACATTCTCCCCTCCGGCGCCGCCGGGCGCAGCCCGCGGCCATTTCAGCTTTCAGCTTTCAGCTTTCAGCTTTTACTTTTCCTTCTTTGTCCCGCAGCCGGATTTCGGCCACAATTGACGGGCAGCATTACCGCAGGTAAGGACACATGCCATGTCGAAGGAAAAGGTCGCCGGGCGGCTGGGGCTCGGCCTGATCGGCTACGGGCCGTACGGGCAGCACCTCGCCCGCGTCGTCTCCAACAACACGCGGGCGTGGGTGCCGATGATCTGGACCCGCAGCCGCGAAACCGCCGCGAGGATCGAGGCCGACGGCTTCGCCGCCACCAATGACGTCGACGAGCTGATCGGATTCCCTCAGGTCGAGGCGGTGATCGTGGCCTCGCCCAACGCCTGTCACAAGGAGCACGTCTTGAAGGTGTGCTCGGCCGGCAAGGCCTTGTGGGCGGAAAAGCCGCTGGTGCTGAAGCTGGACGACTACGACGAGATCCTCCGGGCGGTCTCGGCCGCGGGCATCGTCAACCACTGCAACTTCGGCATGCGCTACGGCGGGGCCTGCCGCAGGATGATCGAGCTGGCCGACGACGGGGCGTTCGGCGAGCCCATGCACCTGATCAGCCGCATCACCCGCGGGACGGGGCTGTTCAGCCTCGCAAGCCCGCACAAGGCCGTCATGCACCCGGAGCTTTCCGGCGGGTGGATCATGCACCACCTGTGCCACCAGGTGGACTTCGCCCTGCGGCTGACGCGGCAGCGGGTGTCGCGCGTGTACGCCCAGACGGTCCGCAGCGACCCGGCCTGCCCCTCGGAGGAGTCGATCGCGGCCGTGCTGACCACCGAGGCCGGCGCCATCTGCGAGCTGGCCGACGGCGTCGCCCCCCAGCAGGACAGCCACCTTTCCTATCTCGGCAACAAGGCGCTGGCCTACGTGGACGCCGCGGGCGCGTTGAACTTCCGCGGCGACTGCTCCGAGAACAACTACGGCCACGGGGGCTGGTCCACCACCCACACGCCGGAGGCCTACGGCGACGACTCCATGGCCGCGTTCATCTCGGCCGTGACCGGCGTGCCCCACAACCGGACCTATCCCCTCGCCATCGTCCCCATCGCCGAAGGTCGCCACGTCCTGGAAGTGCTCCTGGCCATCCAGCAGTCCGCGCGGACGAACGAACTCATCGAGCTGGAATGATTCGCCCTCGTGCCACGCTCAAGCGGTCGTGTGCTTGAGCGTGGCGAAGCCGCGGCCTGTCACGCCCGCGCCACGATCCGGCGGCGTGCAAACGCGTAACCAAATCTCGCCCTTGCACTTGGCGCCCGCCCGGCCGCGGGGTAGAATGCCCGCGGGTTTGGACCCGATGGGATCGGGCGATCATTTCTGCTCGTCAGCGTGAATCGCCGCTGCCGAGGTGCGGCGGCCACGGATTGTTAAGGAGAACAGCGATGGCCATGAACGTTTCTCGAGTTGACGTCTGGGCGGGCACCATGTCCGACAAGCCCGGCGCCCTTGCCAAGAAGCTCACCAAGCTGCGTGAGGGCAAGGCGAACCTCAGGTTCGTCCTGGCCCGGCGGAGCAGGCCCGGCCGCGGGGTGCTGTTCGTCTCGCCGCTGAAGTCCTCGGCCGCGAAGAAGGCGGGGCTGAAGAAGTCGCCCAAGCTGGCGGGCGTTCGCGTCATGGGCAAGGACCGGGCGGGCCTGGGGGCGAAGATCGTGGGCGCCCTGGCCGAGGCGGGGCTGAACCTCCGCGGCCTCTCGACACACGTCCTGGCCGGGAAGTTCACGCTCTACCTCGCCCTGGACTCCGCCGCCGAGGCGAACAAGGCCGTAAAGGCCATGAAGGCGATGTGACGGGCGCTTGCACGGGTGGAGCGGGCACAGCTTTAGAAGCTACAGTGGGCAGCTTGCGCGCGGAATGTAGGGCGGGGATACTTCCCCGCCGAACCGTAGGGCGGGCATTACGGTTCAACGCCTACTAGCACCAGGGGCACTGCCGGGACGCCTCGTCCCTGGCGCGCCAGATCGTATAGAGCCCCCTCGTAGTACCCGGGACCGGAAGACATTTCTTCCTGCATAGATTTCATCGGAAGGACCTCTATTCCGACGTCGATAGCGTTGCCCACGTAGAAGGCAAGATGTTTAACGAAAAGATCGTACGCGATGAAACTGTACTTGCCGAATTGGATTTCGACCGCGGCGCGGCGCTTCACATAATCGGTCTGGTTGTACGAACGAATGGCTCTCATGCCTGAGGCTTCGATTACTTCTTTCTGCTCTTGTTGCGGTAAGGCGATCGTTTTTCGGATTAGCTCGTAATCCTGTGTCACCCAGTAGCTCGTGCGGCTCTCTCTCCAATCTGCGTCCCGGAATTTCTTGGAGAAAGTGTTGTTGAGCTGCCTAGGCGCATAGAGAGATTTCCCCTTCATTGTCTTTTCTTTGCTGATTTTGGTCTTGCACCGAGCGGCGTCCACCCAGCGGATTATCCTTTCGACTTCCCTCCAGATGGACTTTTCGTGGACCAGCAACCACTCATGTCCGTTAAGGTGCGAGTGAAGCGCCCCGATTCTCAATCGACTAGCCTCCATGGTCTTAGCTACTGGAAAGGATTCTGGGCCACACTTTCTTTGCCCGAGGGCGTGTATACGGGCCGGTCCATTGGTCGCGTTAGCAGCTTTCCCTCTGCCTCCAGTCGGATTCGCTGGAGAGCGATTTCACAGTACTCCCCGAATACTTCTGATCCAGCCGCCTTCCTCCCGTGTCGAATAGCGGCTATCGCCGTCGACCCAACGCCGAGGAAGGGATCGACGACCAGACTACCTCGTTCTGTCATGCTGAGCACGAGGCGTTCGACCAGTTCAACGGGGAACTGGCACGGATGGACCGTTTTTTCTACATGGTTGTGCTTTACGTTTGGTATTTCCCATACGTCGCTCGGGTTCTTGCCGTTAGGGTTGCAGGAGTATTGTCCGGCCTTTGGCCCCTTGAAGTGCTTCTTGCCGGGATATTTTTGGGGAACGCGCACCGGATCCAAGTCAAAGATGTAATGTTCTGTCTTGGTAAACCACATTATCACCTCATACCTGCCGGAGAAGCGCCGGGCGCAGTGAAGCCCGTGCTCGAAGTGCCATACAATCCGATTTCGCATGCGCAGCCCCGCCTCGGCAAAAACCGGGTACAAGATTGTGTCCAGCGGGAAGATTGCGCCGTTCTTGACGTAATTCCCCACCTGCCAACAGATGCTGCCACGAGCGCTCAGGATACGGATGCACTCCTTAATTACACGTGACTGCTGCTCGACGTAGGAGGAAAGGCGTATCCTTTTCTCGTATTCCTTTCCAAGATTGTAGGGCGGCGACGTAACTATTAAATCTGCGTATTCATCGGGAATCGAGGGGAGCAGGTTCATGCAGTCTCCCTGGAATAAGGTCAGGTCGTTATCTGGATGATACCGGCCGCCTATCCTTAGGGTGCCCTTGCCCCGAGCGAAGAGAGTGGCAGGCTTCCTGCGAAATTTGGGCTTCCCTGTGTCCCTGATATTTGCTTTGGCAGTCATAAGGCCTCGTTAGCGCGATCGAGAATACGGTATACTCTCTGTGACTAGGATGCAAGCGCGTAGTGCGCGCTTAACTGTCCCAAGGATTGTGCTAGTTTTTTCAGACGGGAGGTGGGGGGGCGGAGGTCAGATGACTTTTCGCAAATCGCAGAGCCCATCTTCCCCGCGTAGGAAGTTGGCCAGGTACGGATGAGCCAGGACTTTGTGTTTGGCTTTGAATCCCCGCATCGTCTTGGTCTGAACCTGCCTACCTGCCGGAGTCAGGCAGGTGTTGAAGGTCAGCCCGATCAGGCGTTCGGTCGCGTTGTTGGCCGCAGTCACCGTTGCTGTCCTCCCGATGGGCTCGTCCACAAGCCGGTCGGCGCCGCGCGGCAGGCTTCCCAAGCGTTATGGCACATGGCCCCCATTGTAGACGGCCGGGCAAGAAGCACAATTTAGCCAAGGGGTTCAGCCGGCCTCGGCCGTCAGCTCGTACACGCCGTGGAGGCGTTGACCTTGCTCAAAGCGGCCCTTGACGGTTGGGCCGCCGCGAGTTAGACGGGCAAAGTGACATCCGATAGGATTGTCATTCGGTCATTTGCCACAACTCAACTGCCCGACAAGGAGTTTACGATGCCGACCAAAGACGCGCTGACGCGGGCGTTGCTGATCGTGCTGGCCCTGAGCCTCACTCGGCCGTTGCCGGCCGGCGAGACGCCGTCCCCGCGGGACGGGGCGCAGCCCCCGGCCCAGAGCAAGGCACCGGCCCCGACGGCCTGGCGGAAGGAGGCGCCGGACCCTCGGGAATGGCACGCGCTGCTGAGCGGGACGTGGCAGTTCGCCCCGCCGGGCTCGGCGGACTTCTCGCCGGCGAAGGTGCCGGGGTACTGGAGCAGCGCGCTCCAGTCGAGGGGGGTCGGATGGCAGGACGCCCTCAAGCTGAAATCCGGCACGTACCGCCGGAACTTCCAGGTGCCAAAGGCGGCGGCGGGCGCGGTGCTGGACTTCGAGGCGATCTGCTGGGGAGGCGAGGTCTTCGTCAACGGGCGCCCCGTCGGGAAGCACGACCTGGCCTTCTCGCCGGTGAGCTTCGACATCAGCGGGGCCGTGAAGCCCGGCGCCAACCGGTTGACCGTCAAGCCCCGCGGCTGGACGGCGCTGGACAGATACAACGGTCAAGACGTTCAGATCCCCGTGGCCGCCGCCAACTGGTGGGGCAACAAGTGCGGCGGCATCCCGGGGGACGTCCACGTCCGCTCCTATGTCGGGGCCCGGGTCGGCAGACTGAGGATCGTCCCCCGGATCGACGGCCCGGCGTGCGACCTGACCGCCCGCGTGACGGCGGGGCCTCGCGCGTGGGCCGGGCGCCTGGCCGCCCAGGTGTTGAGCGACGGCGGCGACAAGGCGCTCTCGCCCGTCACCCGTGCCGACGTCCGTCTGAGACCCGGCGAGGCGCGGGACGTGAAGGTCGCCACGATCGCCGTGCCTTCGGCCAGGTTGTGGTGGCCCGAAAGCCCCACGCTGTACCGCATGGTCGTGTGGTTGGTCTCGGGCGGCGACAACCAGGTCGCCTCCGTCCGGGCCGACACGTTCGGTTTCCGGGAAGTTGCCGTCAAGGACGGCCGGTTCCATCTCAACAATCGGCCCATCGCGCTGTTCGGGGCGACCCGAGGGTTGGGCCTGCGCCAACTGGAGATGTTGCTGACCAGGCGGAAGCTTTGGGACGACCTGGAGGTGAGGCTCTTCCGGAAGATGAACGGCGTGGCCTATCGGACTCACATGACCCCCATCCCCAGAAGGTGCCTGGATGCGTGCGACCGGGCCGGATTCCTGCTGCTGCCCGAATTCCCCAACTTCCCGGACGTTCAGTGCAAAGGCGACGAGAGCCCGTACGACCTTCCGCTTTACTGGAAGAACCTCCAACGCGAGATCAGGGGTATCGTCGCAGATCGGTTCAACCACCCCTCGATCATAGGCTGGAGCGCCTCCAACGAAGGCAACGGCTTCGGCGATTGGGAGCGGAAGCACCTGGTGCCGTTCGTCAAGTCGGTGGATCCGACGCGGCTGGTGATGCTCTCGGCCGACGTAACGCCGGATGTGGCCGACCAACACAACTTCGCCGGCATGTGGTGGGGCACGCATACCGATTATGAGGTCGCCGCCGGGAAGCTAGCGGAGGCCTACCCCAATGCCATCATCGGCAACACCGAGTACGGGCAGTTCGGCTCCAGCAAGGCCTGGTACGGGAACCGTAAGCCCGAGCCTGCCGAGGTGCAGACGGACAAGGCGTTGCTGCTGATGGAGCAGACGGAAGCCCTGAGGCGGGCGCGTTTTGACGTGATCATGCCGTATGGGACCCCGTTCGGGCGCGCGCACAGGATGAGCGGCCGCGACGAAGACCTCAGTCCCGGCTTTCACGCCCTGCGGAACGCCCTCTCTCCTCTGGCTGTGAGCCTCGACTTCAGCCGGCGGCACGCCCGGGCTGGCGCGCCGGTCAAGGTGCCCGTCTGGGTGATGAGCGATTCCGAGGCCGCCAAGGGCGCCGTAGCCGTCGAGGTCTACCTGCTGGACAGACACCCAGGCTACGACTGGGACGGGGAGCTCAAGGGCCTGAAGGTGTTGTCCAAGGGGGCGTTCTCGGCAAGCATCACCCCCTGGCAGGCCCGTCGCGAACTGGTCACTCTTCCTGCGCCGAACAGGGGCGGGGCCTTTACGTTAGCGGCCGTGCTGAGGAAAAAGGCAGAGGACAAAGCGACCGCCGTCAGCCTCCGTCCTCTTCAGGTCTACCGACCGTTGCCGCCCGTCAAGCGCAAGCGAACGGTCGGCGTCATCGAAAAGGGCGGCCGGCTGACCGCCTGGCTGGAAAGTCGTGGCCATCGCGTCATCCTGCCGTATGGAGGCGCCCGACCCGATGTGATCATCATCGGTGAGGGTCGGCTGTATGACACGCGACTGACCCAGTACGGCTTCTCGGTTGCCAACCGGGTCGGCGTGGGCGGGGCGCGGCTGGTCGTGCTGGAGCAGGGCGCATGGGACGCCAAGATGATGCAGGAGAACATGGGGCGGGCTCTCGATCGCGTGGTCGCCGCGCCGCTTCAGGCGGCCGCGTCCGCCCTGTTCCCCGAGCCGGGCACGACCAAGGCCGTTGGCAGCTACCGGGACTACCGGCGTCTCAACGGTGTGGACCACGTCGGATTGAGGGTCTGCCTGCTGCCGTCGGGGACCGTTGCGTCCGGCCAAGGGCCGGGCGGGGCGAAGTTGACCGGCAAGGCCGCCGAGCGGAGCGAAGCGCCCGCGGCGGAGGCGAACCCCTGGCGGCCTCTGATCTGCGCCTTTGGCAGGGGCGGGGGAAAGGTCGATTGGGCGCTGGCGCATCGAAGATTTGGCAAGGGAGAGGTCCTCGCATGCCAGATCCCCCTCGCCCGGCGGCTCGACCCCACGAGGGAGACCGAGTTCGATCCAGTGGCCGAACGGCTGATGGCGTTCCTGGTCGAAGGCGATCTGCCGCCGATCAGCCGCAAAGTGGAATGAGCCCGATATGGCTACCGCAGTAAGCGAGATGGGCATGGGTCCGACGGGCGCAATCTCGGACCCATGCTGGCGCTGTCGTGTGCGTAAGCTGAGCGTCATACTCGCTGACCTCCTGCCACCCTGAGAGGGCCCCCGAGGAAGCAGGCCGCGATGAGGCATTTGGGCTGTTGGCGGGCCGTTGGGGTTCTGGCTGTGGGCCTCATCGCCGCCGGTCAGGGCGCTGATATTGCCGTTCTCGGACGCCCCGTCCGGCCCGAGCGCGACTGTAGTATTAGCTGAGGGGTTTCAGGTGCCGTGTTCGGGGTCTTTGGCCTCGACCGGGTCGTAGCCGCCCCGGCAGAACGGATGGCACCGCAGCAGCCGCCAGACGCCCATGATCGCCCCGCGAATCGCGCCCCGGGTCCGGACGGCCTGGATGAAGTACTGGCTGCAAGTCGGGACGAACCGGCAATGATGCCCCAGCAGCGGCGACAGCGCAAGCTGATATAGCCGAACCAACAGTATGAGCAGGGCTGCGACCGGGCCGGCCCGGTGCGGTTGGTCCTGGCGGAGGCCCCTCATGGTGAAGCTTCCCGTATCAGCCGGCCGGCCAGCGCTGTCAGCGACGCCCGCACCGAATCCAGGCTGAGCTGGGAGCCGGCGCGGGGCTGGAGGACGTAATCGTACCCGCCGGGCAAGTCCTGCCGGCAGGTGCGGAAGCCCTCGCGGCAGATGCGCTTGATGCGGTTGCGCTGGACGGCATTCCCGTCGTGGGCTGACACCGTGACGGCCATGCGCGATCGGCCGAGCGAGTTGGCCAGAACGTGCAGCCTGATCGAGCCGTCCGAGGCGGACTTCCCCTGCTGAAAGACCCTGCTCAGATCCTTCCGTCTCTTGATGCGATCCGGTTTTGCCAGCGTTTGCTTCAAGCTCACATCCCGTCCGTCCGACGGGGAGGCCGCTTTGGGTGAGCCCGGCGGGCGGGTCACAGCGCCAGCCGATCATACTTGCGGAGCCCGGCGCCCATCCACCAGGCCCTGGCGGCGACCACCCCGTCCTGGTCGCGGGAGAAATCCTTGCCCACGATCCGGCCCAGGGCCTCGGTCGAGGCGTAGCGCAGGTGGGCGTTGGTGATTTCGTCGTCCATGTCGCCGATGTTGACCTGCTGGGCGAGGTAGTAGGCGGCCCGGTCGTCGCCGAGGCCGCCGAGCTGCTCGGCCACCAGCGTTCTCAGCGCCAACGCATCCGCGGCCGTCCCGGGCATGCGGTAGCTCTCCAGGACGCGCAGCAGCGGCAGGACCGACTCCCGGCCGAACCCGGCCAGGGCGGCGACCTTCTGGCGACGAGTGGGCTCGTCCCAGCCGGCGAAGTCGGCGTAAATCTCCTCGGTGAGGTTAGTGATCTGCCCCTCCTGGGTTTCTGGCGGGGGGGTGAGCAATTGCTCGATGACGGCGGCGTCCAGCCCGACGTGGGCGGCCAAACGCTCCAGCATGCGCCGTTCGGGGTCGCTGACCTGCCCGTCCACCATCGCCAGGTCGACCAGCAGCCGGATGGCCTCGGTGGCTTCGCCGCTGTCCTTGGGAAGCGACAAGCTGCGCCGGTCCCGGCGAACCTGCTCGCAAATTTCGCCAAACTCCGCCTCGCCGACGCCGAGCCTTACCCGGAGCTGATCGATGAATTGCTTCTCCTGCTCGCCCAACTCGCCGTCGATCAAGGCAAAGACGATCACGTTCCGCAGGTCTCGCTTGGCTTGCTCGTTCATGTTTCACTCCCCATTCATGGTCCAGAGATATATTCTACGGCGATCGCGGCGACAGTGAAAGACCGTGGTGGGGGCGCAGTTCCGGCCATGATTGTGGGAGTTTTGCTGATCCCTGACCCGACCCGCCGGTTGCCGGGGCGTGCCGGGCCGGCAGGACGTGCTCCAAGCCAGCGGACGTGCACACTTGGGTCAGTTACACCCCTGGGTTCCCCGCTCCGGCCTCCAGCCCGCGGCCGGGTGAATCTCCCCGGTGACGGTGGGTTCGGCTCCATCCGGCGTCATCGCGGACGCGCGGCGTACGTCCTGATCTCATCCTCTGTTCTTTGCGGATCGTGACTGTGCCTGAACAAAATGCCGTGCAACTGCGTCAAAGATTCCTCGCTCATGTCTTGCAGTTCCACGGCGGCGCCAAGGGGCTCCACCCTGACGACCCTGGCGCGGCACGTCATCGGAGGCCCCGGCTCTGAGTCCGGCGGGTGGATGGTCAACTCGACCTCGTCGCCGGCGGCGAGCTTGCCCGGGGTGCGTATGAACATCCCCTTCAGGCTGGCGTTGACGATCCGGCCCTCAAGCACCCGGTCGCCAGCCTTTATGGCAGCGTGAACGCAGGCGGAAATTCGACTGAACGTCCTTCGTTCCATGACGCGCTCCTGTGCGGCTCATCGACCCCAGCCAGTTCCGTTTACTCAAGGCCCTACTTGATGCGGGAGTCCACCAGTGGCGGCATCACGACGGCCTGCTCCCCGTCCTCGTGCACGATTTTCTTCAACGCGGCGACCACTTTCGGGTCGAAGTGCGTGCCGGAGCCCGCGACGATGCCGTCGAGGGCCTGCGAGAGGCCCGTGCCTTTGCGGTAAGGCCGGTCGGAGAGCATGGCGTCCAGGGCGTCGGCGACGGCGACGATCCGGGCCAGCAGGGGGATTTCCTCGCCTTTCAGCCCCCGGTATCCGCTGCCGTCCATCTTCTCGTGGTGTGCCTCGATGGCGTTGGCGATCTTGGCCAGAATCCCGCCCATCGGCTTGATCATGGCCGCCCCCTGGGCGGCGTGCGCCTTGATGGCGGTCTGTTCCTCCTGCGAGAGTGTGGCCGCCTTCCGGATCAGCTCTACGCTGATGTCCACCTTCCCCACGTCGTGCAGCAGCCCCACGAGGCGGGCCTCTTCCACCGAGGACCGATTCAGCCCAAGGGCCTGGGCCAGACGCACCGCCCAGGCCGACACCCGCACGCTGTGGGCCTCCGTGTCGGCGTCTATGATGCTGATGAACTTTGACAGGATCGACAGCACCCCGCTATAGGCGCGCTGGAGGTCGCGCAGGGCCCGCTCGGCCCGGAACCGCAGCGTCGAGACGATATAGGCGGTCACCACGAGAATGCCGCCCCATATCGTCAGATCCGCCCACACCAGCGCGTCTCGGGTCGGCGCTGTCAGCCTCCCGGGAATAAAGAAGGCGTACGCCACCACCATCATGGCGGCCAGAATGGCCACGCCCACCGCCTGCCGCTTCGGCATGAACCAGGCGGCGAAAATGACCGGCAGGTAGAACAGGTACAGGATGACGCGCTGCTCGACCCACAGCCAGTTGATCAGGCACAGCAGAAGCAGGTAAATGACCAGCAGGACGAGGTCCGGCCGGGCCCGCGAGATGTACCGCCAGAGGGACGAGGGCATCCTCTTGCTCTCTGTCTCAGATCCGTGCTCGGTTTCCATGGATGGTCGCCTTTGCTGAGTCAGTCCTTGCTTTGAGGGGGCGTATAAACGGAAAAATCAAGATTCCGACCCACTTTTCAGTTTTCTTCGGCATTCTGAAGGAGGGGTCTTAGTACGCCTACGGAAGTTTTTTTCAGTCCGCCCAGGCCGGCTCTGGCCGGCCGAATGCCGGCCGGCGCCTGCCGGCAGCGGCCCGCCTCCGGCGCTGCCGCAGGGGCCTGGAAGGCCCAGTTTTGTCTTTGACGCCCGGCGGATGTGGGGTACAAGGACGGCTTCGGTCTGGCAGCGGGACAGAGGGCCCGAGGGCCCCAGGGATGGGACAATGGCGGAGATGACCAGCAGGGAACGGATCTCGCGAATTCTCAAGCGCCGCCCCGTGGACCGGATCGGCCTGGACGAGTCGTTCTGGCCCGACACCCAGCGCAAGTGGGCCGGCGAGGGGCACGTCCGACAGGACGAATCGCTGGAGGGCCACTTCGGCTTCGACATCCGAAGGTGCGGCGCGTTCAACCCGGTGGCCGATCTGGACTTCACCGAGGAAATCGTCGAGGAAACCGACGAAACCAAGCTGGTCCGCAGCGGCAACGGGGCGGTGCTCCGCTGGTGGAAGAACAAGTCCGGCACCCCGGAGCACGTGGACTTTCTGGTCAAGGACCGCGCCGGCTGGGACGAGCACATCCGCCCGCACCTGACCAACGCCGACAATTACCGCCGGCGGATCAATTTCGAGACGTATCGCAGCGCCAAGGCCAGGGCGGCGGCCGAGGAGCTGTACTTCTGCTGGTGCGGCGTCAACGTGTTCGAGCTGATACATCCCGTCTGCGGGCATGAGTACATGCTGATGGGCATGGCCCTGGACCCCGACTGGGTCAAGGACATGTGCAACGTCTACGCCGAGCTGACCGTCAACCTCATGGAGATCCTGTTCGCCGAGGCCGGCCCGCCCGACGGCATCTGGTTCTGGGAGGACATGGGCTTCAAGCAAAAGCCCTTCATGTCGCCGGCGATGTACAAGGACATCGTCTGGCCGGCGCACAAGCGGACGTTCGAGTACGCCCACTCTGTGGGGCTGCCGGTGGTGGTGCATTCGTGCGGTTTCGTCGAGCCACTGGTTCCGGGCTTGATCGAGGCGGGCATGGACTGCCTCCAGGCGATGGAGGTGAAGGCGGGGATGGATCTGGTGCGGCTGAAGAAAGCCTACGGCGACCGCATTGCCTTCATCGGCGGCATGGACGTCCGGCCGCTGGTGGCCAACGACCGCGCGGCCATTCAGGCCGAGCTGGACCGGAAGCTGCCGGCGGCCATGGAAGGCGGCGGCTACTGCCTCCACAGCGACCACAGCATCCCCGACCAGGTTGAGTACGAGACGTACAAGTTCTTCGTCGGCCGCGGCCTGGAGATGGGAACGTACAAATAGCCCGGACGCCTGCCTCGGGCCAAGGAAGGAAAGGGACGCGCATGTCTCTGGCCGAACTGTTTCGCGCCCGGCAGCCCGCGGTGGCCATCCGCGGCGTCCACCTGGACCTGAAGGGCACGCCGCCGACGGCCGACCGGCTGCTGCGCCTGCTGGAGGTGTTTGCCGCGGCGCGCTACAACGCGGTGCTGGTGGAGTGGGAGGATACCTTCCCCTGGTCGGTGGACGAGAGGTTCCGCTGCGAGACCGCCTACACGCCGGGCGAGGTCGAGCGCTTCCACGCGGCCGCGGAGAAGCTGGGCATCGAGGTGATCCCGCTGGTCCAGTGCCTCGGCCACATGGAAACGCCGCTGAGCGTGCCGGGGTATGAGAGGCTGCGCGAGGTCCCCCACCAGGCGGGCGTGCTCAACCCGCTGGCCGACGGGGCCAGGGAGCTGATCGAGAAGATGGTGGACGACGTGCTGGCGGCGACGCCGAAGCTGCGATGGTTCCATCTCGGGGGCGATGAGGCATGGAGCTTCGGCACGCACCCGGACACCAGGGCCTACATCGTCAAGCACGGCAGGGGGGCGCTGTACCTGCACCACGTCGAGCCGATCCTGGACCGCCTGAACGCCCGCGGCGTCCGGCCGATTCTCTGGCACGACATGATGCGAGAGTGGGACGGACCGTCTTTGAAGCGGCTGGCGGAAAAGGCCGACCTGTGCGTTTGGGGCTATCGCGGCCACCCCGACACCACGACCGGGCATTTCAACACCAGGTTCATCCGGCGCTTTTCCGAGCACGGGCTGGGGCTGTGGGGCGGAACGGCCTATAAGGGCGCCGGCGGGGCCGACGCCGACCTGACCGATCTGGACATTCACCGCGAGAACGCCCTCGCCTGGGTGGATGTGGCCCGGCGGTTCGGCTTCGCGGGTCTGTTCGCTACCGCCTGGAGCCGCTACTCCACCCACAACGTTCACTGCGAGATGATCGAGGCGTCGCTGGATTCGCTGCTTTACGTGGGGGTGATCCTGCACGACGGCCGCCCGCCCGCCGGCGGCGTCGACGCCTGCCGGGCCGCCCTGGCCGAACTCGGCGAGAAAGAGCGTTTCGATGCTTGCCGGGCGGCGATGGAGAAACTCTCGGCCGCACGGCAAGCCGGCTGGAGTCAAGTTAGAATGCTTCGCCAGCAGGTGGTGATGGCCGAGCTGGACGGGCGCCGGCGGAGCGGCGGGGGCCCGGTAAGCGGGCTTTCCCGTCTGAAGCGATCCCTGGTTGAGGCCGAGGCCGCCGCCGAGCAGGCCCGGCCGGCGCTGGCCGGGCTGGTAGAGCAGGTCTGGATCGACCGATACCTGGCCGAACGCCTCCAGCCGCTGCGCGAGGAGATCGACGCCCTGACCCCGCGCGTCCGTCGGCTCGATCCCACGGGCTACGCCGCGGCGCTCGATTAGCGGCTTGCGCGCATCGGCCCCGCCGCGGGCGCCGCCCGCGGGGGTGGTGGGTCAGTTTGAGATTCCGGTCCCAAAAGCTTCTTGACGAGCAAGCCCCCATCCTGCACACTTCTACATGCCAACATTAGGAAGGGGAAAGACAATGGCACGCAAACGGAACGAGCGGACCTCCCGCCGCGTCGGCAGCGCCGCATCTCGTGTGCTGCGCGGGAAAGGCAGGAAGAAAGACGCCAAAAGCGCTGCTGGCTCAGCCCTGACGCAACGACCAGACAAAAAGAAGACCAAGCGCCAGAAAAGGTAGTAAGCTTCACTTAGACAGCCGGCGCAAATCTGTAATGGCACAAGCCGGAATAGCCAGCCGACCCCAAATCTGCGCCCCGCTAACCGTCATGGCCAAGGTCTTATATTGCTGGCCGTCGTCGACCAGGAATGCGACGGAGATACAGCGAACAGGGCGCAGGGGTTCAAGTTCGTCCCGATACTCCCAACCGGCCTGGCCAGCCTCGCTGTCCAGCCACTCAATCCTAACCAGCGGCTCGTGTACTTTGCTCATGCGCCTCTAATAGCCCGATGACTTCTTGAAGCTCCCAAACGTGGTCGGCTACTCCCACTTCCATCGCTGGTAACCCCCGTCATGCGGACGGTGGCGCGGATGGAGTTGCCCTCGACCAGCGCCGCCAGCACTTGAATCCGGTTTTCCGTGGCCAGCTTGTTCATGCTGACCATATTATATGCTTGAGCGGTCAAGCAGTCAACCGAAAATCTATTCTTTTTTTGCCGTTTCGGTCCCTCGGCTCAAGGTCACCGTTCGAGAATCCAGCTTCTCTTGTTTCCCGCCGGTCACGCGCCGCCGTTCGTGAGGAGCAGCCAGCCCGTATTCCCTGCCGCCGCCCCGAATGGCACGAACGGCATTGAGATACGCTCGGCTTCTCGCAAGCTCAGAGCCGCTGACCTGCGGATTCGCCTTCAATATGTCCTCTACGTCCAAGGTCGCCATTCGACGCTCCTACATGAATGGCTGATACGACTGGCGAATGTGTACGATCCCCTTGTCGGCCTTCTTGGCCATATAGTCCTCAAGGAGATCGTGGTATTGCTTCACCTTGCCGTTCAGCGCCTCGTTGGTGTCTAAGTCATTTATTATTAGGTTGATATCGCGTTCCAACACGTCGCGCGATATGCCTCGGCCATGCGTATGCCACCGTTTCGTATCATTCAGGGCCCTGGCTATCTCCTCGGCCTGATCGTTCTTCATCTCCTCGGTAACCGCCAAGCCCCGAGTTCTTGTCCTATCCCAATCCTTGAACTTGTACCTCACTAACCACTCTTTAAGCAACGTTACCGACAGATTCTGAGCTTGCTCGAATTGATACAACTCCGCTTGGTCAAAACCATCAATGAGGAGCTGTACCTCAGCCAGGCTAATCGGGTCGTTCGGATCCTTGGCACGCTCCAGTAGCGCTTTGTACTTCTCCAAGTAACCCAAGGCCGGAACCAGCCTGCCGCTCTTGTTCTCAACTTGTGGGTCTATTGGGCCAAGTCTTGAGTAGTAATCCATGTGAATCGCATCGCCGGACATGGCCAGGATCGTGCCGGCCGAATAAGCATAGTTAGGGACGACGAAATCCACCGTGTCGTAGTTGTGCCTGAATGTTTCCGCTACACGCTGGGCGACCTCAACGTATCCGCCCGTGGTCGTCAGAACGACTACGAGCTTCTTTTTCTTGGAAGCCGCCTTCCGATTCTCGACGGCAACACGGAGCAGGTTGTCGACGCCATGTAGCAGAGGGCCATTTAGGGACACGCAATCCGCGCCCATGGTCTTCTCTATCGAGAGAAGCCGCTTGTCCAATTGCTGTTCTATGAACTCATTGGCGTTGCTCGGCAACCGTTGCGCCATATCCCCGCTCCCGGCTGTTATGAATCACTCACTCTCTGTCGTGTGCCAGCGAGCGTTCGCAGCCTTTCTTGCTATCTCGCTTCGCCTTTCGGCCGACAGCCTTGCCGCCCTAGCTTTCCCCCCCTTCAGCCCGCCCAGCCGCCCCAGCATCACCGCTGCCGGGTTCTTGCCCTCGCCCGTGGCCTGCTCTACTATCGAGGCGGCAAGCTCGTTCAGATCAGGGGGGTTGTTCTTGCTTGAACGCTTAGGCATCCAAGCTATTCTAGGCCGCTCAAGCACACCCGTCAAGGGGGAAATCGGCTATTTACTCGTCAAACTGACCCACTACCCCCGCGGGCGGGCGGAGACATGCCGGACGACGGGCCTATTCCTCGGGGCTTTCCTGGCTGGCCTTCCTGGCCTTCTCGATGAGCTCGATGATGCTGAGCGTCTTGTCCTTGCGCGGGGCGAGGATCTTCTCGACGGCGGCGTCGCTGTAGTGCCGGCGGACGAAGCGCTCGATGTCAAAAGTTTCCCACCAGCAGTCCAGGATCCGCCGGCAGGGCAGCTCCGAGGCCGGCGCCCGGCAATAGGAAAAGGGCACCTCGTGGCCCAGCACGGGGCAGCGACGCACCCGCTGATCGTGTTCGGCAATGTCTTGGCCCATAACGCGCCATGCAAAAAACTCGAGCGCCCTTCCGCAATTCCGCTTGCGGAAGGGCACCCGTATTCTACCAGAATCGAACTTCGCCTTTCAGACGGATTGTCTTTTTCGCCGCGCCCGCGGCCTTTGCGTCGGATCGCGGGCTCGCGGCGATCACCACTTGCCGGTCCTGCGAACCTCCGGCCTGGGCAGTCCCTTGATGGCCTCGAGGCTCTTGGCCATCTCTTCTTCCGAAAGCGGATAGTCCACCAGCTTGCCGGTGAGGTAGGACTCATACCCGCTCAGGTCCATCAGCCCGTGGCCGGACCAGTTGAACAGGATCACCTTTTCCTTGCCTTCTTCCTTGGCCTTGTTGGCCTCCTCGATGACGGCCGCGATGGCGTGGGAGGTCTCCGGGGCGCTGATGAACCCTTCCGTCTTCGCCCACAGGATCGCCGCCTCGTAGCACGTGAGCTGGTTGTACGCCCGCGGCGTGATGAGCCCCTCGACGATCGCCTGGCTGACCAGCGGGGCCATGCCGTGGTAGCGCAGCCCGCCGGCGTGAATCGGCGGCGGCACGAAGGTGTGCCCCAGCGAGTACATCGGCAGCAGCGGCGTCATCTGGGCCGTGTCCCCGTGATCGTACGCGAAAGGCGCCCGCGTCATCGTCGGGCAGGAAGTCGGCTCGACCGGGATGATGTCGATGTCCTTGCCGTTGATCTTGTCGGCCACGAACGGAAAGGCCGTCCCGGCGAAGTTCGACCCGCCGCCGGCGCAACCGATGACCACGTCGACGTTCTTCTCGCCGGCCTTCTTGAGCTGTTTCTTCGCCTCCAGGCCGATGACCGTCTGGTGCAGCAGCACGTGGTTGAGCACGCTGCCCAGGCTGTAGCGCGTCTTGCCGGTCTGGTCGCTGACGGCCGCCTCGATCGCCTCGCTGATGGCAATGCCCAGCGAGCCGGGGGTGTCGGGCATCTTGGCGAGGATGTCCCGGCCGGCCTGGGTTTCCTCGGACGGGCTGGCCACGCAGTTGGCGCCCCAGGTGTTCATCATCAATTTCCGGAAGGGCTTCTGGTCGAAGCTGATGCGCACCATG
>CAYNYF010000036.1:0-39181 GCA_964401385.1 uncultured Planctomycetaceae bacterium
ACTACGAATGCGCGCGAATGCAGGAGGAAAAACGACAAGACATTGTTGGGAAAGGGCTTACGGATTTCGGGTCCGTTCCGAACGGTTCCCAATGGTACTCAATGGTTCCCAACGGTACTCAATGGTACTCAATGGTACTCAACGGTTGCGAATGGTCTCGAATGGTTGCGAACGGTTTCGTTCCTGCCCGCCCGCCGAACGACCGTCGGGCAGGCAGGCGGGTCGTGCCGTTTCGCGGCGCTGCGGGTCCGCCCGTTACGGGCACTGTGGATGTGGCGGCCGGGAGGGCTCAGCCGCCCGGCTCGATCTTGACGGCGCAGACCTTGAACTCGGGGATCTTGGCCACCGGGTCCAGGGCGGCGATGGTCAGCCGATTGGCCGGGGCCTCGCGGTAATGAAAGGCCAGGAACACCGACCCCGGCGCGACGCGGTTTGTGATGCGGGCGGCGATCTCGATCTGCCCTCGCCGCGAAGTAACCTGGACCTTCGCCCCGTCGGCCGCGCCGATCCGCTCGGCGTCGGCCGGGTGAATCTCGATCGCCCCCACCGACACCAGCTCGTCCAGCACCTCCGATCGGCGAGACATGCTGCCGGTGTGGAAGTGCTGAAGGATCCGGCCGGTGGCCAGCAGGAACGGGAACTCCGCGTCCGGCAGTTCCCTGGCCGGAACGAACTCGACGGCGTGGAACTTTCCGAGACCGCGGGCGAAGCGGCCCTTGTGCAGGTAGGGCGTGCCGGGGTGGTCGGCGTCGGGGCACGGCCACTGCAACGAGCCCCTCTCCAGGCGGTCGTAGGTGATTCCGGCATAGCTTGGGGTGAGGGCGGCGATTTCGTCCTGGATGGCCGAGGCGTCGGCGTAGGACATCTGATAGCCCATGCGCCCGGCCAGGTCGCAGAGGATCTCCCAGTCCGTGCGGGCCTGGCCCGGCGGGTCGATCGCCTTCCGCACGCGCTGGACCCGCCGCTCGGTGTTGGTGAAGGTGCCGTCCTTCTCGGCGAAGGCCGCCGCCGGCAGCACCACGTCGGCCAGGCCGGCCGTCTCCGTGAGGAAAATGTCCTGCACGACCAGCAGGTCCAGTTTTCGCAGGGCGTGCTCGACGTGGTTGGCGTCCGGGTCGGACAGCATGGGGTTTTCGCCCATGACGTACAGGGCCTTGAGCTTGCCTTCGTCGGCGGCGTTGATCATCTCCACCACGGTCAGCCCCGGCGCCGTCGGCAGGGCCGCCCCCCAGGCCTTCTCGAACTTTGCCCGCACGGGCGGGTCGTCGACTCTCTGATAGCCGGAATAGACGTCGGGCAGGGCCCCCAGGTCGCAGGCGCCCTGGACGTTGTTCTGCCCGCGGAGGGGGTTGACGCCGGCACCGGGCTTGCCGAGGTTGCCGGTGAGCATGGCCAGGTTCGCCAGCGACAGCACGTTGTCGGTGCCGGTGGTGTGCTGGGTGATGCCCATGGAGTAGACGATGGACGCGGCCGGGGCCTCCGCGTACAGCCGCGCCGCCCGGACGATGTCGGCCGCTCTCACGCCCGTGATCCTCTCGGCCAGTTCGGGCGTGTAGGGCTGGACGGCCCGGCGGAGATCCTCCAACCCCTCCGTTCGCTCGGCGATGAACTGCCGGTCCTCCAGGTGCTCGGTGAGGATCACGTGCATCATGGCGTTGATCAGGGCCACGTCGGTGCCGCCCTTCTGCCGCAGGTGCACGGCGGCGAACTCGGTCAGCTCGATCGTGCGCGGGTCGGCCACGATCAGCGGCACGTTCCTGTGCAGCACGGCCCGCTTGATGGCCGCGCCGATCACCGGGTGACACTCGGTGGTGTTCGAGCCGATCACGAAGATGCAGTCGCTGACGTCGAAGTCCTCGATGGAGTTGGTCATCGCCCCGGAGCCGAAGGCCCTGCCCAGCCCGACGACGGTGGAGGCGTGGCACAGCCGCGCGCAGTGATCGACGTTGTTGGTGCCGATGACCGCGCGCGTGAACTTCTGCATGACGTAGTTTTCCTCGTTGGTGCACTTGGCCGACGACAGCGAGCCGATGGCGTCCGGGCCGGAGCGGCGCTTGATCTCCGTCAAGCGCCCGGCCACGAAGTCCAGCGCCTCCTGCCAGCTTGCCGGAGCGAGCTTGCCGTCGCGTCGAATCAGCGGCGTTCGCAGCCGCTCGTCGCTGCTGATGAAGTCAAAGCCGAACCGGCCCTTGACGCACAGGAGCCCCTCGTTGACGCCCAGGCCCGGCTGGCCGGTGACTTCAACGATGCGGTTGCCGCGGATGTTCAGGACGATGGTGCAGCCGCAGCCGCAGTAGGGGCAGATCGTGGGGATTTGCTTCAGCTCCCACGCCCGGCCGGCGCCTTCGGCACCGGCGTAGGACAGCGCCCCGGTCGGACAGACGTCGATGCAATTGCCGCACTCGACGCAGACGGATTGCTCCCGCGTCTTGCCCGGGGGCAGGGAGATGCGGGTGTCGAAGCCGCGGCCGAGGTAGTCGATGGCGCCGCTGACCTGGACCTCCTGGCAGACCTCCACGCAGCGTCCGCAGAGGATGCACTTGCTTTGGTCGTACACGATGGCCGGGCCGTCGCGGACCGGCTCCATTGCCACCGGCTCGCCGGGGAAGCTCGACTCCTTCACGCCCAGCTCGTAGGCGTACCTTTGCAGGTCGCACTCGCCGGCCTTTTCGCAGGTCAGGCAGTCGTGCGGGTGGCTGGAGAGCAAGAGGTCGATAATCATTCGCCGGATCTCGCGCAGGCGGTCCGTGTCGGTCCGGACGACCAGCCCCGGCGAGACCGGATGCGTGCAGGAGGCCACCGGCTTTTCCAGGCCTTCCACTTCGACGACGCAGAGCCGGCAGCGGCCGGTGGGAGGCAGCTTCAAATCCGGGTCGTAGCACAAGTGAGGGATGTCGATCCCCGCCTGGCGGGCGGCCATCAGGATGGTCGTGCCGGCCGGCACCACAACATGAAGATCGTCGATCCTCAGCGAAATTCCGTCAGCCATCGCGGGCTCTTCCTTCGGCTACGAGCTTCCGCATCGCGCCGCGGCCGCAAGCGCCTCGCAGGTGTTGGTCGGGCACCGCCGCCGCCGGATGTGATCCTCGTACTCATCGCGGAAGTAGCGGATCGTCGAGAGCACCGGGTTCGGCGCCATTCCGCACAGCGAAGTCTGGTCGATCAATTGGCAGAGCTTCTCCAATCGCGCGATGTCTTCCACTTCGCCTTGGCCATTGGTGATCCGCGTGAGCGTTTCCACGATCCGCTTGGTTCCGATTCGGCAGGGCACGCATTTGCCGCAGGATTCTTTCTGAGCGAACTCGGCCACCACCCGGGCGATGTCGACCATGCAGGTGTCGGAACCTATAACGATAATGCCGCCGCAGCCCATCATGGCCCCGAGGTCCTTGAGCGAGGCATAGTCGATGGGGCGATCCAGGTGCTGTCGGGCCACGAAGCCTCCGCAGGGGCCGCCAATTTGAGCCGCCTTGAATTCCCGCCCGCGAGGAGTGCCCCCGCCGATGTCAAAGATGATCTGCCGCAGTGTGGTGCCCAGGGGCACCTCCACCAGGCCGGCATTGTTCACCGTTCCGGCCAGCGAGAAAATCTTGGTGCCCGTGGCGTCTTCGTTTCCGATCTCGGCGTAGGCGGCGCTGCCCATCTCGATGATGCGCGGCACGTTGGCCCAGGTCTCGACGTTGTTGACGTTTGTGGGCTTTCCGTGGAGTCCGAAACTTGCCGGGAACGGCGGGCGGGCGCGAGGGTGACCGCGCTTGCCTTCGATGGAGTCAAGCAGGGCGGTTTCTTCTCCGCAGACGTACGCCCCGGCCCCCTTGACGACCTCGATGTCGAAGTCGAAACCGGCCCCGAGGACGTCTTTGCCCAGGAGCCCCGCCTGGCGGGCCTGAGAAACCGCAATCCGGGTATGCTCGATGGCGACCGGGTATTCGTCGCGGACGTAAACGAAGCCTTGGGTCGCGCCGATGGCGTAGGCACCGACGACCATCCCCTCGATGATCAGGTGCGGGTCGCCCTCCAGCAGGGCTCGGTCCATGAAGGCCCCCGGGTCGCCCTCGTCGGCGTTGCAGACGACGTACTTGGGCTGGCCCTTGCCGGCCCGCGCGAACTGCCATTTTCGCCCCGTGGGGAATCCCGCCCCGCCCCGCCCGCGAAGGCCCGACGCCGCCACTTCGTTGATTACCTCCTCCGGCGACATCTTCGCCAGGGCCTTGGCGGCCGACAGGTAGGCGCCGCCGGCGAGACAGTCTTCTATGCTCTGCGGGTCGACCACGCCGCAATTTCGCAGCACCAGTCGCCGCTGGCGCTTGTAGAAGGGAATATCCTGCTGCAACGGCACGGACCGTTTTCCCGACCGCCAGCACAGCCGCCGGATGACCTTGCCTTCCAGGACGGTCTTCTCGATGATCTCGGCGGCGTCGTCGGGCGTGACTTTCTGATAGAAGATGCCGCCGGGATCGATCACCAGGGCTACCGCTCCGGCGCACAGGCCATGGCAGCCGGTGCGGACCACGCGCGCCCGCTGCTGGAGGTTTCGCCGGGCGATCTCGGCGGCCAGGGCTTCGCAGACGTCCAGCGCCCCCGCGGCTCGGCAGCCCGTCGAACATACGCGGATCGCCGTGCCTGCGGCGGGGCGGGCGGCCATTTGCTCGTGCAGGGCGAGCAGCTCGTCAACGGATTGCAGCGGCTTCATGATCGATTCGCCTGATAGTCTTGATAATACTCTGGACGCGCTGCGGCGTGAGCCGGCCGAAGTATTGATTGTCAATCATCATCGCCGGCGCCAGGAAGCACGTCCCCAGGCACGCCACCGTCTCCAGGTAAAACATCATGTCCGGCGTGGTCTGGCCTTCGTCGATTCCCAGCGTCCTGCGGACCGAATCCAAGACCCGCCGGGCCCCCTTGATGTGGCAGGCCGTGCCGCGGCAGCAGCGGATCGTGTGCCGCCCCCGCGGCTCGGTGTAGAAGTGTGCGTAGAAGCTGACCACACCGTAGATTCGGCTGAGGGGGATTCTCCTGCGGCGGCTGATTTCCTCCAGGGCCGACGCCGGCAGATAGCCAAATTCCTCCTGCACTTTCTGAAGCAGGCCGATGAGGTCCGCCTCGGGCGTCAACGTCAACTGATCGAGCAGCGCCGTTACTTCCTCGTTGGAAGGCATCCGGCCGGGATCCGCCGGCCCGGCGGCGGTTTCGTCCATCCGTTCAGTCCTTTAACCATAAGAGGGTATCAGGCCTATCAATTGCGATCGGTGCCTCGACCTCCTTCCGGACGCACCGTCGGGATGATTGTAGCAAATCCGACCCGTCGGCCCCAGGGCCCGATGTCGCTAATGATTCCGCCCCATGGCGTCCATGTCTTCGGGGGTGTTGACGTTGGCCAATTGCTCGGCGATTTCCGCGGGCACTTCGACCAGGTGGGCCCGCAGCGCGGTCAGTATTTCCGTCGCCGACAGCCGGCCCGCGGCCAGGGCCTTCTGAATTTCCGGCAGCGCCGCGGGCTCGTAGACCGCCGCCAGGGGTTGGACCCGGCCGCTGTCGGGATCGCGCAGGGCCGTCGCCCCTTGCGCGGGCTTGCGCTTCTCCAGCAGCAGGTCCACCGCCTCGCCTGCCAGAGCGGCCATGTCGCAGGCGACGACCAGCACCGGGCGCGGGCCTTTCGTCGCGGCCACGCACAGGGCCGTGGCGATGCCGCCCAGCGGCCCGCGGCCGGGGCGGAGGTCGACGTGCCAGCCCACGCACCGCGGCAGCCCTACGCCGACGACTCGCCGGCCGATCGTCCAGACTTCGGAGAGCCTGCCGCCCAGCAGCTCGGCCAGGTTCACCACGACCGACCGGCCCCGAAACTTCAAACGGGCTTTGTCCATGCCCATCCGCCGGCTTTCCCCGCCGACCAGCACCGCGCCGACCACGCCTTCTCCTATCCGCAGGCGGCGGCCCAGCCAGCGCTTGACCCACTCGGCGATGCCGGCAATGTCGTCACGATGGAGCGTCCCGGGCGGCGGATGCGCGGCCGCGCAGACCCTGAGCGCAACCGAGCTGAGCTGCCATTCAGGCCCGCGCGGGTTCTGGCGGGCAGGGCTGATCAGGATCTTGTCGTGCGGCGAGCGCTTGTACCCCTCGGCCAGCACCATGTCGCAGTCGGCGCAGAACTGATCGACCAGATCGAGCAGAGGCGTCTCGGCCTCGGCGTGCTGGACAATCAGGTTGTGGCCCGACTTGGCCGGCCCAGCGGCGGGCCCGACCACGATTGCCGGGCGCCCCCCGGACGCGGCCAGACGAGAAGAGTCCTTTTCCGGCGAGCCGTTCTTCGGGCCCGGGTCCAGCCCCCCCGCAGCGTGCTTGACGACGGCGACCTTCAACCCGCCGGCCGTCAGCTCCGGTATGAGCCGCTCCAGCAGCGTCGTCTTACCGCTGCCGGAAGCGCCTACCACGCACAGTATCGGCCGAAGCGACATGGCCAGAGTGTAACAATTCCCTCGCGCTCAAGACAAGTCGCCCCGACCGCCGGTCAGGCCTTGCCCTCGGGCGCGTGACGGCGGCCCATCGGGGTGCCGCCGGCGCGGCAGCGGGCGGGTTGACCTGCGCGCGCCGGCTGCGTAAGCTGCTGTCGGTTGCCGTCAGGGAGTCAGAGCGATGACCGAACAGCCAACGGACCTCCGCGCCGCCGTTGAAGCGATCGCCACGGAGGGCAGAGCGCCGTGTCGGCGCCTGCTGGAGCTGGCCGAGCGGACCGGAGTTGCCGCGCGCGACGTCGGCCGGGTGTGCGACGAGATGCACATCAAGATCGTCGCCTGTCAGTTGGGCTGTTTCAAATAGGGTTTGAGGCGCCGAACCCCGGCCGGTGGCGACCTGGCGACTCCCTGGCCAGCCGTGCCCATGGACCCCATTCAGGAATATCCGATTCGGCGCATCGAGGCCGGCAAGGTCCGCTCGGCCGTCGATAAGGTCATTGCCGAGGCCCGCATCGAGCTGGACGTCAACGACGGGCAGCTGCGGCTGGCCATGCTGGCGCTGCCGCAGGATCTGGAGGCCTTGGCCGTCGGCTTCCTGCTGGGGGAGGGCGCGCTGCGGCGGGTCGAGGACCTGGAGAAGGTCGAGGCCGTCCCCGGCGAGGGAAAGGTGCTCGTCCGCGGCGATTTCGACGCCGACGTGCTGGAGGCCATCACCACGCGCTGGACCTGGGGCGCCGGCTGCGGGCGCGGCGGCACGAGCCGCGACTTCGACACGCCCGCTTATGCCCCCGCGGGCCCCGGGCCGGAGATGTCCCCGGAAGGCCTGCTGCAACTGGCCGGGGATTTCCAGCGGAGAGCCGGCCTTTGGAAGCAGACCGGCGGCGTGCACGCCTGCGCGCTGGCGGGGAAGGCGGGCATCGTCCATTTCGCCGAGGACGTCGGCAGGCACAATGCTTTCGACAAGGTGCTGGGCATGGCGGCCCTGAACCGCGTGGACGTCACCGACAAGCTCGTGCTGACGACGGGCCGGCTGTCGGCGGAGATCGTCTCCAAGGCCATCGCCTGCCGCGTGCCCATGCTGGTTTCGCGCTCGGCCGTTACCGCCCTGGCGGTGAGGCTGGGGCGACGTTTCTCCCTGACGCTGGTGGGCTTCTTGCGCGGCCGGCGGATGAACGTCTATACCGGCTTTGAACGGATTGTCGCCCCGGAAGAACCTCCACCCAACGGATCCGCCAAATGACCGCAAAATCGAACAAGCCATTGAAGGTCAAGTCCAAGGTGTGGCTGGAGCTCGGCGGCAGAGCAGTCTTCGGCGACGGCAAGCTGCTGTGGCTGGAGACGATCCGGCGGACCGGCTCGCTCCGCGCCGCCGCTGAGAAACTGGGAATGAGCTATCGCGGCCTCTGGGGCCGGCTGCGGGAAATGGAAAGGCGCCTCGGGCTGCCGCTGCTCCACAGGCGCGCCGGAGGGCGCGGAGGCGGAGGAGTGGCCCTGACGGAAGACGCGCTGGCGCTGATGGAGAGATACCGCCGCTTCCGCAAGGGCATCAACCGGATGGTGGACAGCCGATTCGCGAAGGTCTTCGGCGGAAGCTGATCGCCGGCGAGCGCCACCCCCGCTGCGGGCTATGCTCTTTCGTGCCGTGCAGCCTGCCGGAATTCGGGAGGGTCCGAAAAGACGGTCTTGCTCAAGTCTTGTATCCAAACGCGAAGCTCGCTATGCTGCGGTTTGCATAACGAGCTTTTCTGCTCGGCTTGAGGCGGCGTTCATGGGCTCGGCTCGATTCGCTCCAAGGTGCTCCAGGCAGTCGGCTTCCTTCTCCCGGAGGGCGGAGGGGCCCCATGTTGCGTCGGGGGCCTTCACGCTTATCGAGCTTCTGGTGGTTGTGGCGATCCTGGCGCTGTTGGTGGGGATGCTGCTGCCGGTGCTGGCCCAAGCCCGAACCCTCGCGGGGACGGTCTACTGCCAGGCCCACCTCAAGCAATGGGGCGTGGCCTTCGAGATGTACGCCACGCAGAACCACGGCCTCTACCCGCACACGGACGGGCGGGACCGATGCGACAGCGGCCCTGCGGGGCGGACCGCCGACCTGGCCGACTGGTGGTACGGCTGGGTGGACGTGCTGCCCCCCCTGATCGGGGAGAAGCCCTGGCGGGACCACCCGCCCTGGCACAAGCCGGGCGTCGGCACCTTCTTTCAGTGCCGTGCGGCCGAGCTGGCGCGGGATTCGGACTACGGCTACAATCTGCCGCGAAATGGGTTTTTCAGCTATGCGATGAACTCCTGCCTGGAGCTGGATGAGAACTGTTGGCGGGCCCCGGGCGATGACGGGGTGGCCATGCCCAGTTTCCTCCAGACCGAACGGATCGTCCAGCCACCACAGGTGGTGCTGCTGTTCGACCAGTTGCTCAAGCCGCGGCTGGGCTACGACGGCGAGCTGACCTGTCGCTCGGCTGGGAGATACTGCGGCAGCTATCCGAAGGCCTTCAGCGCCCGGCACGCGATTGCCGGCGGCAAGCTGGGCGGGTCGCTGCTCTATTGTGACTACCACGTGGAATTCGCCGAAAGCGTGTGGAAAGATCATTGGCCGGCGGACCTGGAGGTTCCGCCGCGCGACGATCCGAACTGGTTTCCGTATCCACTCGGCCTGCATTGATGGGCAAGCGAATCTGCTCTGTGAAGACGCGTTAAGGAGGAGCAACGATGTATCGGTTCGGTTGGTATTGCGTTGTGTTGGTTGCGGCCGGGGTGCTGTCGGCGGCAGGCTCCCGTGCCGCAGCCGAAGCGCTGACGATTTACGAGATTCAGTACACCGAAGACGCCTCGGGCGCCGGGCCTCTCACCGGCCAGATCGTCGACTGCGCCGGCGGGATCGTCACGCACAAGTTCCCGGGCTTCAAGCCGAAGCTGACCCTCCAGAATCCCGACTTTCCCGATGGCTGGGGCGCCATCCAGGTCAAGGACTGGACGGGTGGGCTGGAGCTGTTCGACTCGGTCGACGTCGGGGATTGGGTCTCTCTGGTAAATGTGGAAGTGGAAGAAGCTTACGGAAACACGCTGCTGCACTACAAGTCCGGCAACCAGGCCGGTTACGATCGGCTCAGCACCGGCAACCCGTTGCCGACGTCCAGGCTTGTCGCCCCCGACGAGATCGCCGCCCCCGTCGAAGGCCCGCCCGGCGAATGGTACGTCGCCGACCGCAGCGCGGAAAGGTACGAGGCGATGCGGCTGAAGATTCTGGACGTCACCGTCACCGACGTGGACCTGGGGAACTTCCGCGACAACTACAACCTCCGCGGACAGGCGGGGGACGTCTGGGCCGGCGACTACATGAACGTCGACTGCATCGACGTGTACCACCCGTATATTACGGTCGGCGCCCACTTTGAGAGCGTCTCGGGGATCCTCGAGCAGTACCTGAGGGTCGGCGAGTATGACTATTACCAGTTGCTCACAACCGAGACATCCGATCTGGTCATTCCCGAGCCAACTTCGCTTATGATCCTGCTGGCGGCGGGGCTTGCCGGTGCCGCGAAGCGATCTACACGTAAAAGCCCGGCGGATTGCCTGTGAGATCGAAAAGGTGTGGAACGATGAAGAAGGAATACGTGCTCGGCGTACTGTTTTTCGGCGGCCTCTGGGGCATTTCGGAGGTGGCTTTAGGCGGCTGGATGTACGCCGCTGAAATGCGCCAGGCCGCCCCGGTCGTTCTGGCGGTCATCGCCTTTGCCATCCTGAGCGTTGCTCGGGTCTTCGTTCCGCTGCCGGGCTCTTCGGCGAGCATCGGCGCGCTGGCGATGCTCTTCAAATCTCTCAACGCGCCCTTCTTTGCCTGTCACATGCTGGCGATATTCCTGCTGGGCGCGTCGTTTGACATCGTCTACAGCCTCGCCCGCGGGCGCCGCAAGGAACTCATTGGACTCACCTCAACCTACCTGGGCTTCGCCCTTTTTGCCCTGATCATCACCTACGTGGTGCGGTACTCCTACTGGATTGGCGAGGGCTGGCCGAAGGTGCTGCGCTACGTGGGAATCACCGGGACCATTGCGGCCCTGTGCAATGCGGTTGTGGTGCCGCTGGGCGACCGGCTTGCCCGTCACCTGTCGAATCGCGCGCTCGGAAGGTTGCCTTTGCGGGCCTGGGCGGTCCGGGCGGTCTCCGTAATGGCGGCCGCGATCTGGATCTTTGCCTTGAGTCGGCAGTTCTGAGGCCATGTCCGGCCAGCGGAAGATCGTCCTATGGACCGGCCCGAGGCATTCCGGGAAAACGACGGCCGTCGATAAGCTCATCGAGTGTCTGCGGGCTGAGGGGCACACCGTGGCCGGCCTGTTGGCGCCGTCGGTGTATGAAGGCGGCGTCCTGGTCGGCTTTGACGCTCTGGACGTTTCAACCGGGCAGCGGTCCGCCCTGCTTCGCTTGGCCCGGCGGGCCGACGCCGCTGATGTGGGCCGGTTTGCTCTCAGCGACGAGGGCTTGCGGACTGGTCAGGCCGCCCTTTCCGACGAGGCCACGAAGCGGGCCGATCTGGTCGTGGTGGACGAATTCGGCTCGCTGGAGCTGCGGGGAGGCGGATGGCGGACGCCGGTCGATGGGCTGATCGACTCAGCGGTCGGGGTGGTTCTTCTGGTCGTGCGGGAGGGGCTGATCGCCGCCGTCCGCGGCCTGTATCCGGACACTGCCTGCGTGGAGGTCCGCGCGTCCGATCCGAAGGCATTGGACGCGGTCATGGCCGTTCTAGCCGCCGACCCTTGAGGCACGGCGTTACCGGGCGGGATCAGTCGTCCCGTTTGAACGCCAGGGCCCCGGTGGGACAGGCGGCGACGCATTTCGCGGCCGACGTGGTGAGCCCGTCGGCGAGGGATTTTCCGAACGGCACGGCCACGCGCATATTGAAGCCCCGTCCGATGAAGGTCAGACCCAGCGGCTCGCCTGCCGCGGCGGCAATCTGAACGCACAGACCGCAGGCGATGCACTTGCCGGGCTCGTAGATCACCTCGCGGTGGTCGGCGTATTGCTCGAACGATCGGCGCTGCCCCTTATGGCGGCCGGCACGAGCGCCGTAGGCCTCGGCGTATTCTCGGAGCTTGCAGGAGTCGCCCTTGCGGCAGTCGCAGTGGAGACAGCGCGCCGCCTCGGCGCCGGCCTGCTGGCGGGTCAGACCTTCTCCGGCGGCCTCCGCGCTTGCCCGCGGGGAGGGGCTGACGCCGGTCATCAACGCCTCGATCTCCGCTTGCGTCAACTTGCCCATGTGCGTGCTGAACGGTCTTTCCGGCGCAGCGACCTCGTGCCCGCAGAGGTACTGATCGATGCACGTGGCGGCTGCCTTGCCATCAGCGACGGCGCGCACCGACAATCGGCTCGGCCGGACCGCATCGCCGCCGGCAAAAACGCCGTCGGCGCTGGCCTGGAAGGTCTTTCGGCTGATCTGAATTCCGGTTGGTGAGGCCCGCAGTCCCAGCGTCTCGGCGCTGTCCTTGACTTGGCCGACGGCGACCAGCACGGCGTCGAACTCCTTCTTGAGATCCCCCAGCGAAGGGTCGGCGGCGACTCGCACGCCCATGCGGAATTCGGCCCCGAGCCTGCGGATGATTTCGATTTCAGCCATGAGCACGCTGGGCGGGAGCTTCTCGGCCGGCACGCCGTAGCGGAGCATGCCTCCCGGGGCGGGGTGCTCATCGAGGAGCGTGCAGGCGTAGCCCTGCTGGAGCAGGTAATACGCCGCCGACAGGCCCGTCGGGCCGGCACCGACAATGGCGACGGCTTTTCCCTTGTCGGGCTTGCGCGGCGGCAGGTAGGGCTCCGCCGCCGCCAGGTCGACGTCCGCCACATAGCGTTTCAACAGGCAAATGGACACCGCCTCGTCCCTGGTGCCGCGTCGGCACGCCCTCTCGCACGGGGCCGGGCAGATCCGGCCCAGCACCGCCGGCAGCGGGATGTCCTTCTTCACCGTTACGATCGCCTCGGCCAGCCGATCGGCGGCGATCTGGCGGATCATCAAAGGGATGTCCATGTGGGCGGGGCAGGCTGTCTGGCAGGGCGCTTCGCAATCCCCCAGGTGGTTGCTCAGCAGCAGCTCCAGAGACGCCTTCCTGGCCTGATGCACCTGGTCGGTTTCGCTTTCGACGACCATGCCGTCGACCACTTTCGTCGCGCATGCCGGCACCAGCTCGTATTGGTCCTTGAGCTTGACCAGACAGACCATGCAGGAAGTGCTCGGAGAGCAGCCTTCCAGAAAGCACAGCGTGGGGATCTCGATGCCCAGCTTTCGGGCGGCGTCGAGGATCGTGGAGTCCTGTTCGACCTCTACCTCGCGATTGTCTATTACGACCTTCGGCATGTGCCGCCTACTCGACCTTCACCGCCTCGGCCGGACAGGTGCTCTTGCACGTGCCACAGCGGATGCACTTTTCCGTGTCGATTTCGTGCTGCTGGTACGGGTTCATCTGGATGGCGCCGGCCGGACAGTGCTGAGCGCACAGGGTGCAGCCAATGCAGTCCTCCGTGATCGAATACGTGATCAGCGCCTTGCACCTGCCGGCCGGGCAGCGCCCCGCCAGGTGGGCCTCGTACTCATCCCGAAAGTATTTCAGAGTCGAGAGGACCGGATTCGGGGCGGTTCCTCCCAGCCCGCACAGGCTGGCCTTCTTGACCGTGCCGGCCAGATATTCCAGCTCCTCCAGGTCGCCCTTCTTGCCCTCGCCGGCGCAGAGCCTTTCCAGGATGTCGAGCATGCGCCGCGTGCCGATGCGACAGGGAGTGCATTTGCCGCAGGACTGGTCCTGCGTGAACTCCAGGAAGTACCGGGCGATGTCGACCATGCAGTCTCCCTCGTCCAGCACCACCAGCCCGCCCGATCCCATGATGGCGCCGACTTCCGTGAGGGCCTCGTAATCGACGGGGGTGTCGGCCAGTTCAGCCGGGACGCACCCGCCGGAAGGCCCGCCCACCTGGACGGCCTTGAAGCGCTTGCCGTTGGCGGCGCCGCCGCCTATTTCCTCCACGATTTGCCGAATCGTCACGCCCATGGGCACCTCGATCAGCCCGCCGCGCGTCACCTTGCCGGCCAGGGCAAAGACCTTGGTGCCCTTGCTCTTTTCGGTGCCAATGGCCGCGAAGGCCTCCGGGCCGTTGCGGAGAATCCACGGAACCAGTGCGTACGTCTCCACGTTGTTGACGAGCGTGGGCTTGCCCCACAGGCCGCTCTCGGCCGGGTACGGAGGGCGAAGCCGCGGCATGCCGCGCCGGCCCTCGATGGAGGCGAGCAATGCGGTCTCCTCGCCGCAGACGAAGGCCCCGGCTCCCTCCATGATCTGAAGATGCAGGCTGAAGCCGCTGCCGAGGATGTTCTCGCCGAGAAGGCCGTTGTCCTCGGCTTGAGCGAGGGCATCGCGGACCCGCCTGACGGCCAGGGGGTATTCGGCGCGGATGTAGAAGTAGCCCTGTTCGGCCCCGACGGCGTAGGCGGCAACGGTCATGCCCTCAATGATTCGGTAAGGATAGGACTCCAGCAGCATCCGGTCCATGAACGCCCCGGGGTCGCCCTCGTCGCCGTTGCAGATGACGTACTTCCTCTCCCCGCGGGCCTGGTGGACCCGAGACCATTTCGCTCCCGTCTCATAGCCTGCCCCGCCCCGCCCCCGTAGGCCGCTGCGGCGGACCTGGTCGATCACCTCTTCGGGCGCGGTCCCGCCCAGGCAGCGCTTCAAGGCGGCGAATCCATCGAGAGCGAGGTACTCCTCCAGATCCGTCGGCTCCAGCCGGCCCCAGTGCTCGGTCGCCAGGTGCTGCTGCCTGCCCAGAAACGCCGCCACCGGCGGGTCGCGGGCTTCGATGGAGTACCGCGTGACCGGCTCCCAAGCCTCGTCGGTCAGCGCGTTTTCCAGCGCCCTCGAAACGGCGGCGGTGATCCGCCTGATTCCCTTGGGCTTGAAGTGGCGCAGAACGATTGCCTTGGCGTCGGCCGGCTCGACCACGGCGTACAGGTGCGACGGCTCTCCCGGCAGCACCACCTCCACCAGCGGCGTCTGGTAGCACATCCCGACGCAGCCGACGCGCTTGACCGCCACGGGTGCGCCCGTCTCGGCGACGGCATCTTCCAGCGCCTCCCGGACGTCTCCGCTCCCGCGCGCGACACAGCAGGAGTCCAGCCCAATCCTGATCTCGCCGGCAGCGCGGTCCGTCGGGGGCCGCGGCGGCTTTTTGCCCCCGGCCGCGCGCCTCCTGTCCAACTCCAGGAAATCGCGCAGCACCACGGGGACGCGTTCGGGCGTCAGGTGCCCATAGGTGACGTTGTCGATCTGGAGCACCGGTGCCAGCGTGCAGCATCCCAGGCAAGCGACCTTCTGGATGGTGAAGCGGCCCTCGGAGTCGGTGTCTTCCTCGCCCGAAACGGGAATCCCCAGATGGTTGAGCAGCGCCTCGCGGATGAGGCTGGAGCCCTTGACGTGACAGGCGGTGCCGTGGCAGACGCGGATCAGGTGAAGCCCCATCGGGCGGTGCCGAAACTGGTCGAAGAAGGTGGACACCCCGGCAATCGCCGCCGGACTGATGTCGCTGATCTCGGCTAGGCGCTCCAGCGCCGGCTGCGGCAGGTAGCGATAGTGTTCCTGCAAGGCCTGAAGCATCGGTATGACCGCCTCGGGCTTTCTGCCGAGCCTTTCGACGAGTCGATTGACGAATGCCAGATCCACTTCGGTCATTTGTCCTGTGCGCCTATGCAGTACAGGTGCTTCTCGCCGCGGATGTAAATTCGGCCGTCCAGAAATGCCGGGCTGGCGCTGACCTCCTCGCCGAGGTTGCAGCGGTTCAGTTCCTTGTGCTCGGCGTCCGCCGAGAGGATGTACATGATGCCCTTGGTACTGAGAAGGTAGAGACGATCGCCTGCCAGGGCCGGCGAGGCCAGGAAGGACGCGTCGAACTCTTTTTCCTGGAGCCTTTTACCTGTTTTCGCGTCGTAGCAGGTGAGCAGGCCGTCGGTGGTCAGCAGCCACACCCTCTTGCCGTTGGTCAGTGGGCTGCAGATGTCCGGGAGGCCGTCCTCGGCCGTCCAGATGATGTGGCTTTTTGTAACGTCGCCGCTTCCGCCGGTCCGGATCGCGGACAACTGTGGGTCGGTGTTGACGGCGTAGACCAGGCCATCGGCGTAGACCAGCGAGGGGGCAACGTCGCCGCCCAGGCACTCCGCCCGCCAGAGTTCGCTCCCATCGGCCGGATCGTAGGCGATTACCCAAGGGTTGGCCGCGGTGACGATCCGCCATTTCTCCTCGAGGCGGACAACGATCGGGGACGACCAGGAGTTTCCCACCGGCCGGCCGGTCTGCCAGCGGACCGTCCCGGTGGCGGCGTCCATCGCGAGCAGCACGGACTTGCTGTCCTCGGCCGAGGCCTGGTCATACTGGATCAGCAGCAGATTCTGCCAGACGGCCAGTGAGCTGGCGTGGCCGTAGGTGTTCTCGGGGGCCCCCAGATTCCTCGCCCACACCTGCTTTCCCTGGAAATCGAAGCAGGCGACGTCGCCGTTGGCAAAGATGGCGAAGACGCGCTTCCCATCGGTCGCGGCCGTGGAAGCGGCGTGGCCCGTCTCCGAGGCGACCTCCAGCGATTCTGCATCGTTGCCAGGAACGACCACGGGCCTCTGCCAGAGGGCCTTGCCGGAATCGGCGTCAAAGCAGTAGACCTCCCGTTTCTTCTTGGTCGCGCCGGTCAGGAAAACCCGGTCTTCCCAGACCACTGGTGAGTTCCTCCCCGGCAGCGGCACCGGCGTCCGCCACAGGATCCCTTTCTTCGTCTTGCCGTCCCAATCGGTCGGGACGTTCGCGTACGCGGATATCCCCAGTCCGCCGGGCCCGCGGAATCTCGGCCAGACGCCGATGGGCTTTCGCGGGCGTCCCGCCAGCCCGCTCGTGGTCGTGGCTTCCGCGGTCGTTGGCTTCAGCGTGATGCGTTCGGCCGTCGCGTCCACAACCGAACGGGCCTGCATTTGGCCTGTCGAGGGCAGTAGCGCCGGCTTCTCGGCCGCCATTGGCAGGACCAGCGCCGCGACAGCAAGGATTACTCCGGCGCCGACCACCGAGCGGAGCGCCAGCTTTTTCTGACGGGGCTGCCCATCGTCGGCCTCCGCCTTCGGCACCGGCCGCGGGAGCTTTTTCCCGGCCTCCGCGGCGTAGCCGGCGGCGATCAGGCAGACCACAAGCCCTGCCGCCAGCATGTATGTGCCGGAATGTGCGAGAGCCCGCCGCCGCAAGAATTCCTTCCGGAGCTCTAGGTCCTTACTGCGAATCTGCTGTCTCTTGCTCTCGTCCGCCGGGTTGGCTGCCAACTCGGCCTTGAGGACCGTCAGTTCGGCCGCGTCCAGCGGATCGGCGGCAGTGCCCGTGACATAATTCCAGATAAGAAGCACTGCCACCGTCAGCGCGAACAGTCCGACGACGACGGCCGTTGCGACGGCCGGGCGATACCAAACGTTGGCGGGCCCGCCCTTTGGTGGAAAGTCAGCCTTCTTTTCGTCGCTGGCGCTCATTCTTCCGGAACCGGCTCCTTCATCTTCTTTCGTCGCAAGCGCTCCCTCGGACAGTACTTGAAGCATCGCCCGCAGGACATACAGGTCGCCCGGTTCGGCTCGTAGTCCGTTCTGCGCCGCCGGATGGAAAGCTGAAGCAGCTTGCATCCGATCACAAAGCCGACGAACGCCCCGAGCCCGGCAGCGCCCCAGGCGAAGCTGGCATGGAGGCTATCGGCGTGTTCGTAAAGCTCCTCTGTGGGTCTGCTGCTCCGGTAGAAAGCGTCGCTGGCGTCGAGGGTGCGTCCGGCCTTCTCTCGCCAGAGTTCATCGCCGCGCCGACCGTCGAGGCAGACGACCGTCAGCCTGTCCTCGCCGGCCAATACGGCTCGTTCCTGGATGAGGAAGTACGCCCGGCCGTCCAGGGCGGCGCCGGTGATCGTGGGCGGTCGCTGGTCATCCCCCCCTCGCCCAGCTTCCAGCAGCACACGCTTCCACAGGATCTTATCGGAGGAGCGATCCCGGGCCACGGCCACGTGCTTGGCTTCGGTCCGTTCGGTCAGGAAGACCGGCCCGTCGTCTCTCATCCGGGCGTCGGGGCTCTTACTGATCGCGGCCAGCCACTTGGCAAGCTGGGCCACGCGCTCTTCAAAGCGGACGCGTTCGGCCAGCCGCACCGTTGCGTGCACCCGCGACAGCGGCCGGCTTGATCGCTTCCCCAGATACCCGCCCAGGACTACCAGCACCGGCAGCAGCAGGATCAGCGCCGCCAGCAGGCCCTTGCCCTTGGCTCGCCCACCCGCGGGCGCGGGAGCCGTGGGCTGCTCGATCGCGCCGTATGGACAGGCGTCTTCGCACAGCCTGCACTTGATGCACTCGTCCGGCGTGATGGTGACGTGCCACTTGGAAATCCTGGACAGGCTCCTCAGCACTGCGCCGTAGGGGCAGAGAAAGCGGCAGTACGGCCGGCCGATGAACACGCCGATCGCGAGCAGACAGACACCCAGAATCAGGAGGTTGACGTTGCCGGACAGACGGAAGAACGATACGAACGGATCGTACCGGCAGATGATGAAGGCGCTGCCCGTGGCCGCCAGGAGTACCGCGGCCCCTAGGTACACGTAACCGCCCAGCCCCAGGGCGTTCTCCAGCCAGCCCGGCAGTCGGACAGGACGAAGCAGCACCACTTCCTGGATCGCGCCCAGCGGACACACCGCGGCGCAGAACGTCCTGCCGAAAAACAGGGTGAACACCACCGGCAACGTGAAAAAGGCGATGACCACCCACGGGACGGTGAAGGCCGACTCCACGCGCCAGAGTTCGCGCAGCCGGGTGCCAAGGTTGCGCCCGTCCGGGCCTTTCCCCTCGACGACGGCGGCGCCAATCTCTTTCAGCAGCCTTCGGTTCTCGCCTGTGAGGCGCAGGCGGATGTGGAAATCATCGCCCTTGGCATACAACTCCGCCCCGACGAATCGCTCGTACTCCCGCTGGAAGGCCTCCTGGAGGGCTTCGGCGGTGACGCCGTTGCCTGCCATGCTGGGCTGGTCCGGCCGGATGATCGCCTCGCGATCGAATAGTCCCCGAGCCACGTTCTGGATTGCCCCGATCGAACAGACGCAGCCTTTGCGGTAGAAGCCGAAGTACAGCAGCGAGAGCACCGTCAGCACCAGGAGGCCCGCCCGCGAGCGCTTCTTCAAGGCCAGGTAGGAAGCCGCCACCAGCGCCACGAACAGCGCTGCCACGTCCAGGTATTCGAAGATGCCGGCGCGCGGGGGCGGGGTGGTTGCTTCCGGCTGTGTGTACTCGGGTCCCAGGCCGGGCGGCTCGTAGCGAAATTGAGCTTTCGCGGGTGCGGTTAGGGCGACCGGCAGGGCCAGCACAAGTGCGATTTGGATGGAACGAATCATTCCTTGTGTTTGGCCCCCTTCAGAAGGTATGGCCTCTCTGCGGGGACTCGCACGAAAGCGCCGGACGGGCAGGCGGCGGCGATGGAGCACTCGTTGCAGTTCAGGCAGCGATCGTGTCGGACCTGGAGGAACAGCGACCCGTTGCCGAAGGCTTCGCACCCCTTGACGCACTTGCCGCAGCCGATGCAGAGCTCCTCGTCGATGGTGTACTCGTAATACGGGTCGCGCAGCAACGTGCGCTTGATGGCGCCGAGCGGGCAGATCTGGTGTTCGGCCCCGTCGCCGGGGTCCACGCCGGGCTTGGTCTCATAGTAGCCGAAGCAGAAGTTGCATCGCCCGCACATCGCGAAGGCGTGGACGCACTTGACGGCCGAGGGCTCCAGCACGCAGTACGTGGCGCAGTTGCCGCACGTGATGCACTTGTTCGGGTCGATCTGCCAGAGAGTCTCCTCGGCGGCTGCTCCGGTAGCCAGCACGCCGGCGACCCCGCCCAGGCCCACGACGCACGCCCCGCGAACGCCGGTGCGAAGAAGCTGCCGCCTCGAGGTTTTCTCTTCGTTCTCGGCCATGGCTAGGATGTTCTCATCGCCTGCTTCGCCGACAGGGCCTGGGGCAGGCCGCAGCCGTCAAATGACGGGCAGCCGCGGCAGACGCCCTGGTTGACGCAGGCGTGGCTTTGAGCCGCGCGTCGCCGCCGAGCCACGAGCACGCCGGTGACGGCAGCGGCGGCCCCCAGCGTCAGGTTCCGCCCGAGCCGGCGAAAGAACTCGCGGCGGGTATGCTCGTCCCCTGACGGAGGGCTTGTGAATCTGCGGCGAGCTGGCATCAGTTCTCCTTCTTTCGTGCAAAGATCCGCACCAGGCCGGCCGGGTCCAGCACCAGGACCCGCCCTGCCGGATCGATGGCTACGTCCAGGCCCTCGTCGCGGAAAAAGTTGGCGCATTTTTCCGGGCGCGGGGTGAGCATCTGCGGAGAGGCAACGACGCTTTCCAGCCGCCCGTCGGGCGAGTAGATCTTGATCGTCGGCAGGCGCTTCTCGCTGGTCAGGACTCGCCCGTCGGGGAAGGTCGCGATGTGAGCGGGATTACAGCAGCCGATAAAGCCGCCCACCTTCTCGGAGCATTCCCCCCAGGCCGAGCGGAACTCGCCGGCGCCGGTGTATGTCTCGATGCGGTGGTAGCCGGTGTTGGCCACGCGCAGCAATCCCTCGGCTGTGAGGGCCACGTCGAAGTACGGGCTGGGGATGTTGAAGGCGCCGTCCTTGCCCTTGGGGACGATGCGGTTCAGCAGCGTGCCGGTCTTGCTGTAGCGAAGGACCTGGCGGCCGCCGTAATCGGCCACGAAGACGTCGTTCCCGCCGAGGGCGATGCAGGTGATCACGGTCTTTTCCCCGTGCACCTCCCACGCCGCTCGCCGGGCGCCGTCGGCGTTAAAGACTTCCACGCGACTGCCCAGGCCGACGTATATGCTTGCATCTGCGTCGACGGCGAGGCACCGCGGCCGGCCGGACAGGCCGATCTCCCGCAGGAGCTTGCCCCGCTCGTCGAAGACGCGGATGGCCTGGTCCCCGGCTACGTGGATCCGACCGGCGGGGCCGACCGCGATGCCCGCAGACTGCTTGAAGCCGGTCTCGAAGGTTGCCGCCTGGGCGTGGCTGATGAGCGCTGGATCGATCTTTCGCAGGCCGGTCAGGTCGAGCTGGAAGCGAGATCCGAGTCCGCTTCCCTTCTGCCCCGTCGGGTCGTTGAGGACGATGGCAGTGACGGCTGTGGCCACCGCGACCGCCACGGCCACTCCGATCAAAATGGCTACAATCGTCTTTCTTGAGGAATTGCCCACACGCGGCCTCTGCAATCGTAGGTTAGCCAGTCCCTATTAGACTAAACCCGTCGACGGCGAATCAAGCTTGCCGGGCACCTGCCGGACCCGCCGGGCAGGCCGTCACTCCGCCCGAACGTCCAGGCAGACCAAGCGGTTAATGTCGCGAACGATCAACCTCCCCCCGGCCAGGGCCATCGGCCCCCAGGACTGTTTGCCGACCACCTTGGCCGCTGCCAGTTCCGGGTACCCTGCGGGCGTGGCCTCGGCCAGGGCGAGCATCCCATTGTAGCCCATAACGAACAGCAGCCCGTCGGCGATCATGTATGGGCCGTATCCCTTTCTGAACCTCCGCACGTCGCCGCTGTCCCAGAGAAGCTCTCCGTCCGGAGCAAGGCAGACGAGCTTGCCGGCCGGGTTGACGCCGTAAATGTGCCCTTCATAGAAGATCGGCGTCTGCTGCTCCGAGCCGAGCACGCGGGACCCGATCTTGTATAGCTGCCGGGTGGTGATCGTGCCGCCGTCTTCGACCAGTTGGAGCATCATGCTGCCGGCGCCGTATCCCCCGGATAGGAAGAGCCTTCCGTCGCCGAGGATCACCGGACTGGGGCAGAGGGCCTGGCCAAGCATCTGCCAGGCGGCGTCTTCCCAGAGGATCTCGCCGGTGTCGGCGGCGACGCCCACGACCCCGCCGGTGGCGCAGTACGCGTACATCCGGCGGCCGTTGAAAGCCATGGGCATGACCGACGAATGGGTCATCTTCCAGCCGTGGGGGTTGGGCGTTTCCCAGAGGATGTTGCCGGTCTGACAATCAACGGCGATCATCAGCGCCTTCCCGCCCAGGGCGATGATCGCCTTGCCGTCATCAATCAGCGGGCACTGCCCGGCGTACCATTCCGGCACGGTGGCGCCGTACTCGGCGACCAGGTCCATGCCCCAGCGGTATTCGCCGGTGTCGGCGTCGAGGCACATGACGTGGCAGCTCGGGCCGAGGGTGACGACGTATTTGTCGGTCAGCGCGGGCACGGTCCGCGAGTAGCCGTGCTGCTTGCTGATGGGGTCGGAATACCACCGCCGCCAGATTTCCCTGCCGTCGGCCAGCGACAGGCAGCGCAGGGCGTCGGCCTTCTTTTTCACGTCGTAGTCCAAGAGGTAGACACGTCCTCTCGCCACGGCCGGGCCGGCGTAGCCATCTCCGACCTCGATGGACCAAAGCACCTTCGGCCCGTCGTCTGGCCAGCTTCGCAGCAGCCGAACTTTCTCCGGGCTGATCCCGTCATGGTTGGGTCCGCGGAAGTTCGGCCAGGACCCGGGCAGCCCCTCGGCCGGTACACCGTCGCCTTTCACCAGGATCCCCGGCAAGGAAACGGACGGGACGCCCACCGCGGCGGGGTCGGCGGGCGACGCGTCGACCGGCAATAACGGCTGCTGACTCAGGTCCGTCCCGCGCACCTTCGACGTGCCGTCCGGGCCGCTACTCAGCCAGAGCCCCACCGCGACGGCGCCCATCGCCGCCGCCACCGCGGGAATCAGCTTCGCGACCGTGAGAGTCTGGATGGTATTTGGCAATGGCCCGCCTTTCCGCTGAAACGCGCGCTGAACTGGCATTCTATCAAACGCCTATGCCGCCGCGGGACAAAATCGTCCGCCGTCCAGGCCCGCCGGCCCTGGCGTTCGCACAGGCCTGCCGTTCGCGCGACCGTGATGGCTTTCTGCTCGGCGCAAAAAATCTTACGCTTCAGGGGGGCGGATCTTCTATACTTTCCTGTGCATACCGCCGTCCGGGTAATGCCTGAGATGGCCAGGATGGAGTCTGTTCCGACCGATTGTCTCCTCAGGAGGTAAACCAAAGGTGAAATACGTGTCGCGGCGATACTTTGAGTACTCGAACGGGAAAGGCGGGCTTCGGCGGACCCTTATGCTATTGCTGGCGGCAACCGCTGTGGCCGGCCTCGTCGCGGAGATTGCCTCGGCGCAAGAAAGCCCGGTGTCCGCGGGCAATTCGCCGGACTGGCATCAGTGGCGGGGCCCGCAGCGTAACGGCGTCTCGAGCGAGACCGCTTGGCAGGCGGAATGGCCGGCCGGCGGGCCCAAGCAGTTGTGGCAGAAGGTGATCGGGTCGGGCTTCTCCACCGTGTCCGTTGCCGACGGGCGCGTCTTCACCATGGGCAACGACGGCGAGCAGGACACTATCTGGTGTCTCGACGCCGACACCGGCGCCGAGATCTGGAAGCATTCCTATCCTTGCCGGAAAGGCGAGCACCCCGGGCCGCGGGCCACGCCGACCGTGGACGGCAAAGTCGTGTACACGATCAGCCGGCAGAGCGACGTCCACTGCCTTGAGGCCGCCACCGGCAAGCCGATCTGGTCAAAGAACCTGGCGAAGGAACTGGGGGCAAAGGTCGCCGGATGGGGCATCGCCAGCTCGCCGCTGGTGGTCGGTGACCTGCTGATCCTGAACGTGGGCACCGCGGGCGCGGCGCTGAACAAGGCCACCGGTAAGGTGGTCTGGCAGACCGGAAAGGGAGCGTCGGGATACGCTTCGCCTGTGCGCTTCGACATGGGCGATCGTCGCTGCGTGCTGATCTTCGCCGCCAAGGGCCTCGCCTGCGTGAACCTCGAGGACGGACAGAGGCTCTGGTGGCTGCCGTGGAAGACCAACTATAACGTCAACGCCGCCGACCCGATCGTCGTCGGCAACACGATCTTCATTTCCTCCGGCTACGGCGCCGGCTGCGCCCTGCTGAAGGTCGAGGGCGGCAAGCCCTCCATCGTCTGGCGAAATCGTCGGATGAAAAACCACTTCAGCAGTTGCGTCTTGTACGAGGGCCACCTGTACGGAAGCGACGGCAACGCCGGCGGGGCCGTCGTCAAGTGTATTGGCTTCGCAACCGGCGATCTCAAGTGGACCTCGCCGAAGCTGGGCATGGCCTCGCTGATGCTGGCAGGCGACAGGCTCATCATCCAGGGCGACCAGGGCAAGCTGATCGTGGCCGAGGCCACCCCGTCCGCCTTCAAGCCGATCTCACAGGCCACGGTCCTCGCCGGGCAGTGCTGGACGCCGCCCGTCCTGTCCAACGGACGAATCTACTGCCGGAACACCGGGAGGGGCCGGCGCGAAGGCCGGCTGATCTGCCTCGACGTGAAAGCCCAATAGGGGCCTCGCCTTGATGCGACGCTTTTCCCGCGGGCGGCCCTTTGCGCTTGGAGGTCCTTTCAATTGGGACGAACTTGTGGCATGAGCCTTCCTATGCTGCCCGGTCTTCTCGGGCAAGCGCATGTACATTCGCGGACGGAAGAACCTATATTGCATAGGACAATAGCTGGGCCTCGGTCTGCTGTCGCGGCGAGGCAGAAGGTGAACTGGCCATGCCGGAACGTGCGACTATCGTCTACTGTCACTGCGCCTACTCGGACGTCGTGCCGGCGGCGGTCAAGCAGGAGGTGCTCCGGGCGCTGCGGGCCTCGGGCGTTGCCTTCGAGGCCGTTGCCGACCTCTGCGAGCTTTCGGCCCGGCGCGACCCCGCGATGAAGCGCATCGCGCAGGCGGGCGCGGTTAAGATCGCGGCCTGTTATCCGCGCGCCGTGAAGTGGCTCTTCGCCGCGGCCGGCGCAGCTCTGCCGAGCGAAGGCGTGGAGGTCTTGAACATGCGGGTCGGTTCCGCTGAGGAGATCGTCCGGTCGTTGTTGGGTGGGGGCGAAGGAGCCGGCCCCGGCCGTGAGGCGCCCTCTGACGCGCCTGCCCGCGGCGAGAAGACGGGCGACAGCCCTCTGGAGACTCCTGAGTGGATCCCCTGGTTTCCCGTCATCGATTACGACCGGTGCAGGAACTGCAAGCAGTGCATGAATTTCTGTCTGTTCGGGGTGTACGAGGCATCGGCCGACGGGACCGTCAAGGTGGTAAATCCCGCCAACTGCAAGACCAACTGCCCGGCCTGCGCCCGAATCTGTCCCCAGGCGGCGATCATCTTCCCCAAATACAAGGCCGGACCCGTTAACGGCGACGAAGTCGGGGCGGAAGACCTCCGACGGCAGAACGTCAAGGTGGACATCGTCAGCCTGCTCAAGGGCGACGTATACGAGACGTTGCGGAACCGCGGGAAAGACGCACGATCGCCTCAGGCGGGCGAGATGGACGAGCATAAGGCCCTGGCCGAGCGAGAGAAGTGCAGTCAGGCTTCGGCCGCCGCGGGGGCGGTTGGGCCTTTGGAGGCGCTCCTGTCCTCGCCGATGATCGAGGAGGTTCGCGCCGAGGCGGAGAAGACCACCGCCCCCGAGCATGAGGACCGGGAAGCCTCTGACGAACAGTCGGAACCTGAAGACGAACCAGCCGATGATTGGGATTGACCAGCAATCTGAAGAAACGGCCGATCCTGGAAAAGCAGGATCGAAGCTTCGCCCGGCCGTGGTCCTTGTGGCCGACAGGACGCTCAGCGCCGATTACAAGGTGCTTTTCGAAGGGATTTTCGCCGCGATGCAGACCACGCGCGTCCCTGAATGGGCCATGCGCAGGGCGCTGTCCCCGGCGATGCCGGTGGATTCGCACGGCAGGGCCCGGGCGGCCCCGCTGGGCATCCGCCGGGTGGAATCGGCCCTGCTGGCCGAGACGCCCCTGGGCGCCGAAGACGTGGTCTGCACGACGCCTGAGGCCCTGCCGCAGGTGTTGGGGCCCTGGGTGCAGCTCGTCGCGGTCAGTTCCGGCGACCCTTTGGGTCAGGGCATGAGCAACACCACGACCAAAAACTTCTGGGGCGGCCAGCTCTACACGCGGAGCTGGACCGACCGGATGATGGGCCTCATCGCCCAGGCCAGGCAGAGATATGGCTTCAGGGTCGTCGCCGGCGGGGCCGGGGCGTGGCAGTGGGCCCAAAACCCGGACGAGGCGGCGCGGCAGGGCATCGACGTCGTCTTCGAAGGATACTTCGAGTCGAAAGGTCCTGCGCTCTTTACGGACTTGATGGCTAATCGATCGGTGCCGGCGCACGTGCGCTGCCGCGATACGGCCGTGGGCTCGGCCAGGCCGATCCGCGGGCCGTCAGTGCTGGGTGTGGTGGAGCTTTCGCGCGGCTGTGGCAACGGCTGCCGGTTTTGCACGATGGCCGAGCGAAGGATGCGGCACCTCCCGACCGAAACCATCCTGGCCGACGTGGAGACGAACGTCGGCGGCGGGATGACGTCGCTGGTCAGCAGCAGCGAGGATTTCTTCCGCTATGGCGCCGGCGCCAAAAGCGGCGATTCGGGCTCGGCGGCCTCTGCCGCCTGGAAGGTCAACTTCGAGGCGCTGCGCTCGCTGCTGCTGGGAATGAGGCGGATACCGGGCTTGTCTTTCATGCAGATCGACCACGCCAACGTCTCCTCCGTCCTGCAATTGACGGAAGCGCAACTCCGGGAGATCCGGCGCCTGCTGACCTGGGCTAATAGAACCGATTACCTCTGGGTGAACATGGGCGTCGAGAGCGCCAACGGCGGGTTGGTTCACGCCAACGGTCGCGGCAAGCTCGGGCCGTTTCGTCCGGAAGACTGGCCGGAGCTGGTGCTTGCGGCCGCTGACAGGATGTTCGGGAACGGGTTCTTCCCGGTCTTCAGCATTATCCTGGGCTTGCCGGGCGAGACGGGCGAGGATGTAGCAGCGACCCTGCGGCTGGTGAAACGCCTGGCTCGGCGGCCGGTCGCCGTGTTTCCGATCTTCTACGAGCCGGTCAGGCCGGACGAGGCCGCCGACGGGAAGGCCTTCCGCCTGGCGAGGATGAGAGTCGACCATCTTGACTTGTACACGGCCTGTTACGAAATCAACTTCAAGTGGGTTCCTCGGCTGTATTGGGACAACCAGCGGGCCGGCGGGGTCCGCTGGCTGAAGCGGGCCTTGCTCCGGGCCGTTGGCAGGGCGGAAGTCCACTGCTGGCGCCGGAGCTTCGCCAGGATAAGAAAAGGTCTGCGGACGCAAGAACCTGCGCGTGGAGATCTTGAGGAGACGGCCGCGCCCGCAGTCGGAAGTCGTTCTCGGCAGGCTGGCCGAGGACCGGCAGCTCCGGCCGCAGGGGCGACGCCTGACGACAGCGAGGACCGGAAGAAAGGGAAAGTTGCCGCCAGTGTGCGAGAATAGCTCACGTATGCGCAGGGGCGACTTGCCCGTTGCCAACGTGCCCGACCGGCCAATAAGGCCTGTCCAAAAGGGCATCCCCCAATCGCGGAAACAGCGCGACGCGATGGCGCGGGCGATTCGCAGATACGTGGGGAAAGTCCGTCCCGTCCCGCCGCTGTCGTTCGATGAGTTGCGCCTTCACACGGACGAGGTCCTGCGACTTACCAAAGCCAGGGAAGAACACCGAGCCTATGCCGCCGTGCTCGTGAATAACGAAGTCTGGTCCGAAACGCTGGCGGGGATTCCCTACAATCGCCGGCTGCTGCTTCTGCCACAGTGTCTGCGGGATGAAGCCGAGTGCCCGTCCGAGGTGGACGAGTTCGGCCTCGTCTGCCAGCAGTGCAGGCGGTGCGTGATCGGCGATCTGAAGACCGAGGCCGAGAGGCTCGGCTACGTGGTGCTGGTGGCGGAGGGCACGACCGTTGTCACCTCGCTGATCCAGCGGGGCAAGATCGATGCCGTCGTCGGGGTCAGTTGCCTTTCGGTGCTGGAGCGGGTTTTCCCGTACATGGTGGGGGCCGCGGTGCCCGGCATCGCCATTCCGTTGCTTCAAGACGGCTGTGCCAATACCAGCATCGACCTCGACTGGGTTTGGGACGCGGTGTATCTGACCAGTAAGGACCAGACGCGGCGATTGGATTTGAATTCCCTGCGCGGCGAAGTTCAATCGTGGTTCACTGCCGAGTCGCTGGAGGCCGTTCTGGGTGCGGCCGGCAGTCGCACGGAAGAGATCGGCCGGCGCTGGCTGGCAAAATCCGGCAAGCGCTGGCGCCCCTTCCTGGCGGTGTGCGCCTTCCAGGCGTTTCAGGACCATTCCGAAGCCACGCTGCCAGAGGAACTTAAGAAGATCGCCCTGGCCGTGGAGTGCTTTCATAAGGCCTCTCTGATCCACGACGACATCGAGGACGACGACAAGTTACGCTACGGGCAAGAGACCGTGCATGAGGAATACGGCCTTCCCGTCGCCCTGAACGTTGGGGATTTTCTGCTGGGCGAGGGGTACCGGCTGATTGGGGCGTCCGGGGCGTCGGACAGGCAAATTGCACGAATGCTCCAGGTCGCCGCGGAAGGCCACCGCAGGCTCTCCCTGGGCCAGGGAGAGGAATTGTGCTGGCGGCGCGAGCCGAGGACGCTGTCGACGAGCCAGGTCCTGGAGATCTTTTGGCAGAAGACAGCCCCGGCCTTTGACGTGTCGCTGCGTCTGGGGGCGATTTGCGCGGGGGCGGAGAAGGGGATCTGGCGGGTCTTGAGGGATTACAGCAAGTACGTGGGCATCGCCTATCAGATCCGCGACGATGTCCGGGACTGGCACCAACAGGGTGATGGCGACGTCTTCCGCATGCGTCCTTCGCTGGTGATGGCGATGGCCTGTGAACTCGCCACCGGTCGGGACAGAGAGCTTCTCGATGCTCTCTGGCCGGGCACGTCGAGCCGTCCGACGGCGGCTGCAACGATAGACAAGCTTTTCGCGGACTTGAACGTCGAGGCCGAAGCTCTCCGCCTCATGGAAGACTACAAACAGGAGGCCATTCGTTGTCTGAACCAGTTAGACAACGCCAACCTGAAGGGCTTGTTACGGCGCGTCGCCGGCAGGATCTTCGACGACTTCGAACGAGGCCGTCAAACGCGGCCTGCCTCTCTGCCACGAGAAGGCAGGCGCGCGACTTCCGGGGACGTCGGCGCGGGTTGGTGCCGTGAGCATAAGGTCGGAAATGCTGCGAATCGCCGGAAGGGCAAAGGCCCTTCTGCATGAGGCCGGCGGCCGCGTCGCGCGATTCCTTCAAAGCCAAGTCCACGGTGATGGGGGATTCAGGGGCCTGGCCGGAACCAGCGACCTGTACTACACCGTTTTCGGCATTGAGGGCCTTTCAGCCTTGGGCGTGGACGTTCCCGTCGATGCCATCGCCCGATATCTGCGAACGTTCGGAGCCGGAGAGGGTCTGGATTTCGTGCACCTGGCGTGCCTGGCACAGTGCTGGGCGAACCTGCCAGCGCCTCTGCTGACAGATGATACGCGCGAGGCGATTCTGCGCCGCATCGAAGTCTCCCGTACCCGCGACGGTGGATACGCCCACACCGCCGGTCCAACGGCGGATGACGGTCCTGCTCGGCGCGGGCAGGCGGGTTGTGTTCGGCGATCGCCCCCGGACGGCGCTGGCGGCACGGTGTACGGATGTTTTCTCGCACTGGCCGTCTGGGAGGACCTGCGCGGGGGACTCATGCCCGATGTCGACGGTGTGGTCGGCTGCATTGAATCGCTGAAGGCCGCAGAAGGCGGGTACACCAATGCGCCGGGCCTTCCATGCGGCTCGACACCGGCGACGGCGGCGGCCGTTACCGTCTTGCGCCGCCTCGGCCGGGTGATACCACGCGGCGTGGCCGACTGGCTGCTCGCCCGCCATCACCCCCCTGGCGGCTTCGTGGCCATGCCGTTTGCACCCATTCCAGACCTGCTGTCGACCGCCACCGGGCTGCATGCCTTGGCCGGCATGAATATCCCCTTGGGGTCGGTCCGTGAGGGCTGCCTTGGGTTCATTGAGAGCGTGCGCTGTGACGAGGGCGGATTCCGAGGCACTTGGGCAGAGGAACCGCCGGACTGCGAATACACCTACTACGCCCTGTTGGCGTTGGGGCATCTGCATCGCTAGCAAATGCGATTTGACAGGAACGCCTTCGATGAGACGCTTTCGCGGGCACGAGCCCGACTGCTTTCCTCTCGTGCCCCGGCTGGTCATTGGGAAGGGGAGCTTTCCAGCAGCGCCCTGTCCACGGCCGCTGCCGTCTTCGCGCTGGCGACCGTCGATGCGCCGGCCCATGAAGTGCTCATCCGCGGCGGGCTGAGGTGGCTGGCCGAGAATCGTAATCCCGACGGCGGTTGGGGCGACACCGTAATCAGCAAGAGCAACCTTCCGACCACGGTGCTGTGCTGGTCCACCCTCTCGGCCGCGGGCCGCCCTGCTGACCGCGACCGGGGCACAGTGGCCGCTGCTGGGGCCTGGGTCCTTCGGCGTGTCGCCGCGAGGCCCTCTCGAGGGCCGGGATCCAATGCCGCATCTGCGGACGGCCCTCCGGAGCCGGAGTCTCTCGCCCAAGCCGTGGTCGATGGCTACGGGCAGGACCGAACGTTCTCGGCGCCTATCCTGGCGATGTGCTCGCTGGCGGGAACGCTGGGCGGCGGGCGGCGAGGGTGGCGAAGGGTCCCGCCCCTGCCGTTCGAGCTGGCGGCACTCCCTCGCCGGTGGCTGAAATGGCTGCGTCTTCCTGCCGTAAGCTATGCCTTACCGGCGCTGATCGCTGTCGGCCAGGCGCGATACCACCACTGCCCGCCGCGGAATCCCTTTACCCGGCTGCTGCGGCGGCTCGCCCGGGCGGGGACGCTGAGGACTCTCGGGCGCATCCAGCCGGCCGGCGGCGGCTTCCTGGAGGCAGCGCCCCTGACGGCGTTTGTTGTCATGAGCCTGGCGGCTTGTGGTCGGCGCGATCATCCGGTAATCGCCAGGGGCGTGGAGTTCCTCGTGCGATCGGTGCGGGCCGACGGATCCTGGCCAATCGATACGAATCTGGCCACGTGGGTGACGACGCTCTCGGTCAACGCCCTGGGCGCCGGCTGTGACTCCCACGAGCATCTTTCCCGCTCCGAGCGCCAAACGATCCGACGATGGCTGCTGGAGCAGCAGCACCGCCGGGAACATCCCTATACGCGCGCCGCGCCCGGCGGGTGGGCCTGGACCGACCTGCCCGGCGGCGTGCCCGACGCCGACGACACGGCCGGTGCGTTGCTGGCCTTGCGGAACCTGGGTCCGGTCGACGCCGCTGCCGTCGAGGCGGCGACGGCCGGCGCGCAGTGGCTGCTGGGTTTGCAGAATAGCGACGGCGGCATACCCACTTTCTGCCGGGGCTGGACAGCCCTGCCCTTTGATCGCAGCAGCCCGGACCTGACGGCACACGCCCTGCGCGGCCTTCTCGCCTGGCTGGCAGATGTGCCGCCTTCCATGCGTCGCCGCGTGCAGCGGGCCATGGGCCGCGCCGTTGCGTATCTGCGCGCCTCCCAGAGGCCGGACGGCTCATGGCTGCCGCTGTGGTTCGGCAATCAGTCCGCCCCGGCGCAGGAGAACCCCACCTACGGGACGGCCCGGGTGCTGATCGCCTTGCAGGAGGTGGCGGCGGACCGGCGGTGGCCGGGGGTCGGCCCGATGGTCGTCGCGGCTGCGAAATGGCTGCTGGCGGCCCAGAGCGGCGATGGCGGCTGGGGCGGCGCCCGGTCGGTGCCGCCGTCCGTCGAGGAAACGGCCCTGGCTGTGGACGCACTGGCGATGGTCTTGGCCTGCCCACCGGCCGGGCGGGAAGTGTCTGCGGATGCTCTGGAATCCGCCGTCGCCGCCGGCGTTTCCTGGCTGATCGAGCATACGCGAAAGGGCGAACGGATCGAGCCCGCGCCCATTGGGCTCTACTTCGCCAAGCTTTGGTACTTCGAGCGACTGTATCCTTTGATCTTCGCCGTCTCGGCCCTGGAGCGTGTGCGAAAGCTGCTCCGTCTGCAAGCAGCGCCCGATGTGCCCTGAGGGCAATTCCGCTGCCTCGGGCCCGCCACGCGCCGCCGTCTATCCGGTTGATCTCGGCAGAACTGCGTCTCGATTGCCGGGCAGCTTGCCCCGAGGCGTCGCCTGCTGCTACCATTAGCTGGTAGGACAACGCGAATGGGTGATGGCGAGTTCCATCTGACAAAAGGACGTGCTGTTGCGGCAGCAGTATGTCTGGCCATCGGGGGCGTGGTCTGCGTGGCCCTGATCCGGTCGAACGTCGGCTTCCCCGCCGGCGCGCCGCTTGGCGGGAAAGGGCTCACCGGCCGGGCCGGAAGCGCCTCCCCCAGGGGCTGGGGCGCTTCCGATTGGCCGATGTATCGCGGCGGGCCAACCCTGTCGGGCGTCGCCTCCGGCGATCTGCCTGACGCCCTGGGGTTGCTTTGGAAGTTCAGAGCGGGCGGGCCGATCAAGTCCTCTCCCGCCATCGCCGGCGGGCGCGTCTATTTCGGCTCCGACGACGGCAAGGTCTATGCCCTCGACCTCGCCACGGGCGGGAAGGTCTGGTTCTACCAGACCGCCGACGCCGTGGAAGCGCCCCCGCTGGTGCTGGACGGGCTGGTCTTCATCGGTTCGAGCGACGAGCATCTGTATTGCCTCGACGCCGACACCGGCGCGCTGAGATGGAAATACGGGACCGGCGACAAGATTCTGGGCGCGGCGAACTGGGCGGCCGCCCCCGGAGGCGACGGTCGCTGGATACTCGTCGGCAGCTATGACAACAAGCTGCATTGCGTCCGCGCTGCCGACGGCAAGGCCGTCTGGACGTACGAAACGGAAAGCTTCATCAACGGCTCGCCGGCCGTCGTCGACGGCAAGGTGGTCTTCGGCGGTTGCGACAGCAAACTTCACGTCCTCGCCATCGCTGACGGCAAGCGCCTGGCCGCCATTGACACGGGGTCGTACATCGCCGGCTCGGCGGCACTGGCGGGAAGCTATGCCTATGTCGGGCACTACGGGAACCAGTTGCTCTGTGCCGACACCGTCGCGGGGAGTATTGTCTGGACGTACGAGGATCGTGATTTTCCGTTCTTCTCTTCGCCGGCGGTTGGAACCGATCGGGTCGTCATTGGCTCCCGCGATAAGCGCCTGCACTGCGTCGACCGCCAGAGCGGAGGCCGGCTTTGGAAGTTCCGAACCCGTGGCGAGGTGAACTCCTCGCCGGTCATCTGTGGGAGCAAGGTCGTCGTCGGTTCCGATGACGGTCGGTTGTACCTGCTCAGGCTTTCCGACGGCAAGGAGCTCTGGTCTTACGATCTCGGCGGGCCGGTCACCGGCTCGCCCGCGGTCGCCGCCGGAAGGGTCATCGTCGGCTCCGAAGATGGCTGGCTTTTCACTTTCGGCCCAAAATCTTGACCGCCGCGCGAGCTGCCACGGGTCGGCTGCGTGCCCCGATCGGTGGAATTCGCGCCGCTTTCCCGCGGAAGGCGTCCGCCGGGGCGGCGGGCGGCTGAATGCGGCTGGCACCTCTTGGGTGCGACAATGAGAATCGTGCAGATCACGCCTGGCTCCGGTGATAATTTCTATTGCGAGAACTGCGTTCGTGACAACAGCTCCGTGCAGGTGCTGCGGCGGTCGGGTCACGACGCGATGATGGTGCCGCTGTATCTGCCGCCGTTGGCCGACCAGCTGCGCCCCCAGGGCGTCGGGCCCATTTTCTTCGGCGGGATCAACGTCTATTTGCAGCAGAAGTTCTCCCTGTTCCGCAGGACGCCGCGATGGCTCGACCGCCTGTTCGACTCCCCGCGGCTGTTGAAATGGGTTGGCCGGAAGGCATCCATGACCAACGCCCGGGCGCTGGGCGAGACCACGCTGTCGATGCTGCGAGGCGAGCACGGCCGACAGGTCAAGGAGCTGTCCCGGCTGGTGGAATGGCTCGGTCGCAATGCCCGACCCGATGTGGTTGTCCTGTCCAACGCACTGCTGGTGGGCCTGGCGCGGCAGATCAAGATAAAGCTTGGCTGCCCCGTGGTTTGCATGCTTCAGGACGAGGATTTTTTCCTGGACGTGCTGCCTGGGCCGCTGCGGGATCAGGCCTGGGCGGAGCTTTCGCAGCGCTCGGCCGACGTGGACTGCTTTATCGCGGTCTCGAACTTCTACGCCAACGTCATGCGCGATCGGCTGGGACTGCCCGCCGGCCGCGTCCGCGTGGTGTACAATTGCCTCCCCGCTGACGATTACGTCCCGGCCGACGCCCCGCCCGATCCTCCCGTCATCGGCTTCCTGTCGCGGATGTGCCCGGAAAAGGGGCTGGATACACTCATCGAGGCTTTCGTGATTCTCAGGACGGACGCCCGCCTCGGGGGTCTCCGCCTGCGCGCCGGCGGCGGCAGCACGGTCGATGACGAGGTGTTTCTGGACGGCATTCGCCGTCGGCTGGACGAGTGCGGCCTCCTGGGCGAAGTGGAACTGCTGCCCAATATGAGCCTTCCCGAGCGGCAGGCTTTTCTGCCGACGCTCTCGGTGTTGTCCGTGCCGGAGAGGCGCGGGCAGGCGTTCGGCCTGTATATCCTGGAGGCGCTGGCATCAGCCGTGCCGGTGGTTTTGCCGCGGAGCGGGGCGGCGGTGGAGTTGCTGGAGGCCACCGGGGGCGGGATGCTGTATGAACCCAACGACCCGCCGAGCCTCGCGGCTGCCCTGGCAAAGCTCCTGGCGGATACCGAGCACGCCCGCGATCTCGGCGCCCGCGGGCGACAAGCGGTGCTGGAAAAGTTCAACGCCGAGCGGATTGCTGGTAAGCTGCTCGGCGTGTTCCAGGATGTGACGTCGCGGTCCGCCAGGTAGTCCCACGACATCTCCGGTGCCAGCCGGCCGGCGGCCTGAGGACGGTGGGTAAGGACTCGAAAGCAATGGATGAAGCAAAGCCCCTGCTGGAACTGGCGCACATATCGAAGCGGTACGATTCGCCCGCCGGCGGGGACGGGCTGCTGGTGTTGAAAGACGTCTCGCTGCGATTGGCCGGGGGCGAGTCGGTGGCGATCGTCGGTCCCTCCGGCTCGGGCAAGAGCACGTTGCTGAACATCATCGGCGGGCTGGACCGCCCGACCTCCGGCAAGGTAATGCTTTCCGGCAGGGACTTGGCCGGGCTGAGCGAAAAGGACCTGGCAGCCGTCCGCAATCGCGAATTCGGCTTTGTCTTTCAGTTGCATCATCTGCTGCCGCAGTGCACCGTCCTGGAGAATGTACTCGTGCCGACGCTGGTACGCGGCCGCCGCGCCGCCGACGAGGCCAACGAGAGAGCCCACCGACTTCTGGAACGCGTCGGGCTGGGTGAGCGGGCGATCTACTTGCCCGGTCAGCTTTCCGGCGGCGAACGCCAGCGCGTCACCGTGGTCCGGGCGCTGATCAACAACCCCAAGCTGCTGCTGGCGGACGAGCCCACCGGGTCGCTGGACCGGGCTTCCGCGGAGAACCTCGCCCGGCTGCTGGTGGAGCTTAACCGCGAGGAAGGCGTAACGCTGATCGTCGTGACGCACTCGATGGCGCTGGCGGAGCAGATGTCGCGCAGGCGGCAGCTCCGCGACGGGCTGCTCCTGGAGCGGGAACCGGTGGCATGAGGGCCGCGTCGCTGATCCTGCGCAGTCTTCGCTACTACTGGCGAACGCATCTTCCCGTCGTAGCCGGGATGACGGTGGCAAGTGCCGTCGTCGTCGGCGCGCTGGTTGTGGGCGACTCGGTGCGCGGCAGCCTCAAGGCGTTGGCTCTTGCCCGGCTGGGCGAGACGCGCCTGGCACTGGCGATGGAAGATCGGTTTTTCCGCGAGCAGCTCGCCGACGAGATGGCATCGGCGCTGGCTGCTCCGGCCGCGCCGGTGCTGCAAGTGCGGGGCCTGGCCGTGACCGACCGGGCCAAGGTCAACGACGTCTACGTTCTGGGCGTCGAAGAACGCTTCTGGGCGTTGGGTCGGACGGGTATGCCCGCCGAGGAGCCGGGCGGGAATGCCGATCTGGCCGGGCAGGCCGTCATCAACGAGCGGCTCGCGCGGCAGCTCGGGGTCCGTGCCGGAGACAGCATCGTCCTGGGCGTCGACAAGCCCGGGCTCATGCCCAGAGACGCGCCGCTGGCCGTGGACGTGGGCTCGCGCGCCCGGTTCACCCTCATTGTCCGGGCGGTTGCCTCCGATGCCCAGTTCGGCCGGTTCAGCCTCCGGGCCGATCAGATCGCCCCCTACAACGTCTTTGTGCCGCTGCGTTGGCTTCAGGACGAGCTAGGGCTCGGCAAACGAGCAAACGTGCTCCTGATCGGCGCGGGCAAGAAGGGCGAGGTGACCCCGGAGCGAGCGGCCGCGGCGCTGCACGAGCATTGGAAACTTCCCGACATCGGCTTGGAGACACGCAAACTTGCCGACCAGGGCGCAATCGAGCTGCGCAGCGGACGGGTCTTTCTGGATCCGGCTGCGGTGCGGGCGGCGCTTGCCGCCGCGCCCGATGCCTTGGCGATTCTCACCTACTTCGTCAACGAGCTGCGCGTCGGCGAGCGGGCAGCGCCGTATTCCTTCGTTTCCGCTGTGGGTGAGATCGCAAACCGGGCGCGTCCGCTCGGAACGGTCCCGGCCAGCCGGCCAGGAACAGACCTGGCCCGACTGCTGCCGCCGGACATGGGCGACGACGAGATCCTCATCAACGCCTGGCTGGAAAAGAACCTCGACGCCCGGCCGGGCCAGCGACTGACGATGAGTTATTTCGTCCTCGGCCCGATGCGGCAGCTTACGGAGCGGACGAAGGAGTTTCGCATCCGCGGAGTGGTTCCGCTGGAGCGGCCGGGGGATCCGGAGCTGATGCCGGCGTTTCCCGGACTGGCCGACGTTGGCAACTGTCGGGATTGGCAGCCGGGAATTCCCATTGACCTGGGCAGGATTCGAGACGAGGACCAGAAGTACTGGGACGACAATGGGGGCACGCCGAAGGCCTTCATCACGCTGAAGGCCGGTCAGCCCATGTGGGAAAACGCTTTCGGCAGTCTTACGGCCCTCCGCTGGCCGGCGGCGAAGTATTCCAGGGAACAATTGGCCGAGGCGATCCGCCGCCGGCTCGATCCGGTCGCCATGGGGCTTTTTTTCCAACCCGTGCGGAGGCAGGCGCTGGCCGCCAGCACCCAGGCGCTGGACTTCAGGCAATTGTTCCTGGGCTTGAGCTTCTTCCTGGTTGTGGCGGCCTTTCTGCTGATGGGGCTGCTGTTCGTCTTCGGGATCGTCCAGCGCGGCCAGCAGGTCGGCACGCTATTGGCGTTGGGCTTCCCTCCGCGACGCGTGCGGCGTTTGCTGTTGAGCGAGGGCGCGGCTCTGGCGCTGCTGGGGACGGTTTTGGGTGCGCCCCTCGGCCTGCTGTATACGCGGGTGGTGCTTGGCGGACTGTCGACGGTCTGGCGCAGCGCGGTCGCCGCTTCGAAGCTCGGTCTCCACGCCCGGTCGTCGACCTTGGCGATCGGCTCGGTCGGGGCCTTGCTGGTAGCCGGGGCGATCATGTCCCTGGCGCTGCGCAGGCAGGGGCGGCGCCCGGCCCGGGAGCTGCTGGCTGGGTTGGATGCCCAATCTGCCTTGCCGGCGCGTTCGGGGACCAAGGGCAGAGCGAGCCTGTGGGTTGCCCTTGTCGGCGCCACGGCCGCGGTCGTCGCCGTTATCCTGGCGGGTGCAGGCAATGACCAGAAGGCGGTCGGCGCTTTCTTCGCAGCCGGGGCATTGCTCCTGACGGCAGGCGTCGCGTTGAGCTACCACCTGCTGGCCAAGCTGGCGCGGGCGTCAAAGGCGGCGGGGATGACTTTGGGCAAACTTGGCCTGCGCAACAGCTCCCGGCGGAGGGGTCGCAGCCTGGCGGTCGTGGCCCTGCTGGCTTGTGGAAGTTTTCTCGTTATTGCGGTGGGCGCCAATCGGCTGCACCGGCCAATCGACGCGCAGCGCCGCTCCTCCGGCACGGGCGGCTTCGCCTTCTTCGGCCAGTCAGCCATGCAGGTGTTCAGGGATCTGCACACGGCCGCGGGGCGCGAGGCATACGGGCTGGATGCGGCCGATCTGGCGGGCGTCAAGATCGTGCACGTCAGGGTCCGCGAGGGCGATGATGCAAGCTGCCTGAACCTGAATCGCGCCCAGAAGCCGCGCCTGCTGGGCGTGCGCCCGGCCAAGCTCAAATCGCGGTTCACCTTCGTTAAGACGGCCGAGGGTTTCGGCGGAAAGGACGGCTGGGAGCTTTTGACCGGCCCCGGCGAGGATGACACCGTGCCGGCCATTGGGGACGTCCCGACGATCACCTGGGCGCTGGGAAAATCCGTCGGCGAGACGCTGCCGTACGTGGACGAAATGGGCAGGACGTTCCACATCCGCATTGTGGGTTCGGTCGCCAGCTCCATTCTTCAAGGCAGCCTGATCATCTCCGAGGACGATTTTCGCAGGCGTTTCCCGTCGGTCAGCGGCTACCGGGCGCTCCTGGTGGACTGCCCGCCGGCCAAGGCCGAGCAGGTCGGGCGGGCACTCACCGGCGCCCTGCGGGACGAGGGGCTGGAGTTGATGCCGGCAGTGGAGCGGCTGGCGGCGTTCAACGCCGTGCAGAACACCTACCTCTCGATCTTTCAATTGCTGGGAGGTCTGGGTCTGGGCCTGGGCAGCATCGGCTTGGGCATCGTGGTGCTGCGCAACGTGCTGGAGCGCCGCAGCGAGTTGGCCCTGTTCCGAGCGGTGGGATTTTCCAGGCGTTCGCTTCGCTGGATGATTTTGTGCGAGCATTGGTGGTTGCTGCTGCTCGGCCTTGCCTGCGGCGTGATTGCGGCGCTGGTGGCGGTGACGCCCGCCTTGCGGGCCCCCGGCGCGCGTGTGCCGTTTGGCTCGCTTTCGCTGACGCTGCTGGCGGTGGTGGCCAGCGGGGTGGCCTGGACTTACCTGGCGACCGTTGCCGCCGTGCGCGGTCCGCTGCTGGACGCGCTGCGACATGAATGATCGGCGGCCGGCAGCGCCCGTGGGGCCGAAGACGCGTTCTACGGCTTGATCACGTCTCGGGCGGTCTTGAGGCGCTTGCCGAGCTGGTACTCGACGTGGTAGGCGAGCATGGCGTTGATGGCATGGGCCTGCTTATCCGGCAGCTTGGGCCGCTTGCCCGCCTCTGCGGCGGCGAGGGCGGCGATCCCGGCAAGAGCGGCCGGAGCGACTGCGCGTTTCTCCGTAACGGCTGATTCGCAGTTGCGGCACAGCAGACCGCCGGCGGCGCTGGAAAAGTACACGCCTGCGCTCGAGTCTCCAAACGCGGAACGTCGTCCGCGTACACCGCGGCCGAAAGGTTCGCCGCAGGAAACGCATTCAGTCAGTTCTCCGAGCAAGCCCACGTACCGCAGCAATCGCCATTGGAAGTAGGCCAACACGGCCGGCGGTGAGGCATCGGCCTGGCCCAGCCGGACCAATGCCTTGCTCAACAGATCAAAGACCTCCGGAGCCGGGTCTTGCTCTGCCAGCAAAGCCCCGGACAATTCCAGCATGCAGAGGCCGGTGTTCAGGCGAGCCAGATCGGCCCGCAAGGCGGCATGGCTGACCGTTTCGGCGAACTCCATCAACGTCCCCAGCGATTCGCGGTGCGTGCCGGCGAAGACGCACCGGCCCTCGCTGAAAAGGTCTATCGCGCCGCCTGACTTGCTCTTGGGTCGCTTGGAGCCCTTGGCCAGCAGGCGGACGGCGCCGTTTTCGCGCGTCAACATGTGGACCACTTGCGATGTTTCGCTGTAGTCGACGGTGGCGATGCAGATGGCTTCATCGGTCGTGGGCATGATCCGACCATAGTTTAATCGGTTCGCTCCCGCCTGCCTAG
>CAYNYF010000037.1:0-39141 GCA_964401385.1 uncultured Planctomycetaceae bacterium
ATGGCCCAGACGCCGCTGTCCCAGCTCACCGGGTTCGTGGCCAACGCGGCGTCGGCCCTCTCGGCCGACCAGAAGACACACGCCGCCAACAAGCTGTCCCAGCGGTTCACCTCGGACGCCGCGGCCCTATCGAAGCTCAGCGTAGGCGACGCCATCGCGCTGGCCGGCGCCCTGCGGGCCATGGGCCAGGGCCCCCAGGCCGCCAACACGGTCGTCCGCTGGATCGCCGCCTGCGATGCCTGGAAGCAGGCTGGCACCTTCGACCAGCAGGTCCTGGCCGGTGTGCTCAAGGCCGGCGAGACGGAGGGCTCCCGCGAGAAGGCCGTCCAGTGGGCCTTGAAAGTCTATACCGAAACGCTGGCTAAGCTCAAGCCCGACGAGAAGCCCGAGACCTTCACCCTGGCCCGCCTGGCCCGCTTCATGCGATCCATGGGCCTGACCGGCAAGGGCAAAGGGTATCCGGAGTACGCTAACGCCCTTGTCGCCGCCCTGAAGGCAGGGGCAAAGGCCGGCCACCGGGATGAATCCCATCGCCTGGCCCTGCCAGTTGGTACGCCGGAGACCAGGCAAGTTGTCCTCAATGCGCTCACAGCCCCGGACAAAACACCCCTGCCGGAAGTGGCCAAGGTCCTAGCCTGGGTCTACAGAGAGTATGACTCGCTTGACAACCTGCGTGTGTCCATCGACCAGAAGCTATCCGATACCACCATCATCGGGGAGAAACGCGCCGGGTGGCTCTTGGCGCGTGCTTATTGCGAACTGGCTGGCGAGTTGTACTTCCCGGGAGACGTCTTGGAGAATCAGTGGTTAAGCCAAGCTTTGGCGGGCGCGACCTCGGTGGGTCTGAAATTGGATGTTATCGAGGAGTTGGTCCAGACTTACTGCGAAAGCAGCATGCACGACGCAGCCGTGGCCACGCTGGACGCTGCTGCACAGTTGACCGGAGATGGAGTCGCAGCGCGGCTGGAGGCCTTGCGACAACTTATCGAGCGAAGCAAGGCCGACTTCCTGGTCCGGAAGGTACAGATGTACAAACGTCAGGCCGAGCGGATGGAAGCCCAGGCCGATGAGGCCGCCAAGCAGGGCAACACGGAAAAGGAAGCGCTCTACCGGAGATATGCGGAAATGTACCGACGTCGGGAGTCCGGCTACCGCGACCAACAGCGGTAGCCAGCCAGAGGAAAGCCATGAGGCTGTGGCAAAGCTCTAATGTTGGAGAACGGGCCATGGGAACAAGCACGAAACTGGTGGGGACATTCATGGTGGCGCTGTCGTTTGTTTGGGCGTGGGATGCGGCCGATGCTTGCGAGATCGATCTAGACTTCCAGTGGCTCGGCGACAGCGTCGAATACTGGCCGTATGGGGGGTTCCTTCAGTTCAACGATGACGACGACGATTCTGACGGCCAACTTGACTATCAGGATCCGGACTCTGGGCTATGCGATGACGAGGTAAGGGCGTTGACCCTGGCCCGGAGGCCCCCCAGCAACGAGGGCACGGTCACCCTGCGGCTTGCGGCCGGTTCCGCGACCGGGAAGGTTAAGGTTTGGAAGACCATCTTAAAGGGGGCAGAGAATGAGATCGCCGTTGAGGGCGCTGGCACAACCTGGGACCTCTCCACCGAGGGGATGCCATGGGGGCTCGGGATAGAAGGGGTCGCTCCGAGCGGCTCAGTCGGTGACGTTAAGTTGGAGCTGGTCTGGAGCGACGGGCCTGGAGAGGGTACGGTCGTCGATAGGATCAAACTCACTGTCATTCGTTGTGACATCGACATAGTCGATCCCGACGTGACTGAAGCCGACGAGCGTTACGTGCTGACTTCGATCCTTACCAGCTTCGGCCGCCGGAAAGTCACCTTGCGGCAGACCGAGCCATATGGCATCGTGATCCTTACTCGGGACGGGACCGTACAGCAGGATATGCTCAAGGTTTTCGACGCACCTACGGGCGGCAACGAAATCCAGTTTGACGGGCAGGACAACAAGTTCAACAGCAGCCAGCTGCCGAAGACCCTGTATGTCGAGGGAAGCCAAACCGAGGGCGACGCCTGGCTCAGGTTGCGGGCGGAAGACCGAACACTGACCGCGGCAGGGTACTCCTGGGAGATCGAGGATTACCTGAGTTTCAAGGTTACGGAGATCGACATTGATATCGATTCCGACAACAACAACGACACCGGCCGGCCGGATCGCAGCGCGTACGAAGACAGCGTGGAGGACGTGGAAGGCGACTCCAGCAAGCCCGGAAAGTTCCTCAACGTGAGCATGGGTGACACAGACGAGGACTGCATACCCGATTTCGCGGACGGTTTTGACCTGGACGGAACACCCGGAAATGGCGACGACGGATCCGACGACCTGTACTGGGTCAAGATGGTTCTCGAGGTGCCCAGCACGGTTGATTTCGAGAATGCCACGGTTGAGTTCACGTACAGCGCTTCAGAACCGGCCAGCGTGAACAAAACGGGTTCGGAGCCCCTGTATGCCTGGACTCCAGCCTCAGGCAACTTGAGGATATGGACGAAGAACGGCGACCAGGCCAGAAACAAGGCCAATGTCTCTTCTGGCGGTGATTTCGTCGCTTCTGGTACCACCTACGACGCCACGGACCTGGGGTTCTCGGCCAGCGTCTCGACTCGAATGTTCCACGTGGAGGGGATCGCCGCCGGGAGCGGCTACGGTAGCGAACGGATCAAGGTGGACGTGGACCCCGACGGGGCCGGCTCCGAATCGGTCCGCACTGACGCTGTCAGGACGACAATCGCGGAAGCCGACGTGGACGTCGACAGCAACAACGACGGCACGACCAATACCGTGGACGACCATATTGAGGCGCAGCCGCCTGGATGCATAGTGCCGGAAACCGAGGAAGGCGACGTCGCGGGACAGGATTGCCTCAAAGCCGTCAGCCTGTCTGTCTCGCCGGTGCTCAGCGCCTGCGATGTGGTCCTTAGCGCGGGCAGTGGCGTGAAGATATGGGCCGACCAGGCCAAGACCACAGAGATATCGTTGCCCAAAACCTATACCTCTCCGGCCGATCTCCCGGCAACCGTGTGGGTGGATGGCCTGACGCGGGGTTCAAACCCGGCGATTCAACTGACCTACAAGACAGACGACTACATACCCATCGACATCGCCGAGGACAGTGCCAAGGTGTTCGTCACCGACACGATCTCGTGGGCGCCGAAGGCGGACGATGTGGCATATGTCTGGTCGTCCTTGCCCTCTCTTGGCGAAGGCGACGCAAACGACTTCAAAGGTGAAATAGACGTGGTTCAAGGCTTCGCGGTGGTCTGGTACGGGGACAGCACCGGGAAGAGTGACAATGACTTCAAAACTTGTACCCTGGCTAACTACCAGAACATGCCCAACTCTGGCGCGTTTTGTGTTATATCCCACGGAAGTCAAGGTGCTCACTATGCTGTCTACGCAACAGGTACCCCCGCCGGAAAAACAGCTTGTGACAGCTGGCGCAGCGGGCAGGGGGCAAACATGACAACGGCGTGGGTTGGAAGCGAGTCCTGCTGGAGCGTCAGAGTGAGTTCGAATTGGCTCAACACCAACTATAAGGGCACATGCGACGCTAACAACACGATCACGTTCTGGGACATCTGCCACTCGGCGAGCGCAGGTACTGGCGAGCCCGCCGTTAAGGAGGCCGCTGGCGGTCGGTGGAGAATAGGGTACCTGGACACCACAGGCGAAACCGAGTGCCGGGCCGTGAACCAGATGTTCCTGAAACGCATGAATGGCAAGACGGATGACACCACCAGGAGGACAGCTGGGCGAGCCTGGGACGGTGGCACGAACTACCCCGGCTGGCCCACCCTAAATGTCCAGATGGATGGGAATGATTGGACTACTCTGTGCCCGGCGCCAATGCATAACGACCCGGTCTGGCCGGCATCGAATCCTGGGGACAGGTATGGCTGGGGATGCGTGGTCTTCGACACATACATGAACGACAACTACTCGGCCGCTAGTGCCTTGGTTAGAGTAACTGGCGGGCCTACCTATGCTCATACTTGGGCAGGGAATACGTATGGGAAGTCAATCCTCGGCTTCGACTTCGACAAGACGGGCGGCGGCGCTACTACCATGAAGGCGGAGGCCGACAATTGCAGAAACAAAGATGGCGCTGGCAAAGGCCGCAAATTGGATCAGAATCGGGTAGCGCCGAACGGGGATGACAGGACTTGGTCATACTAGGTACGGACTGAGGAGCGGAGAATGAAGCGACTGGAACGTACAGCATGCGTGGGGCTTTGTTGCGTCGTCGTTGGGGTGGCCGTTTACGGTATTCTGATCAAGGACAGGACAACAGGCGGCGTAGCATCAAACACCACCGATAGTGTGTCAGGGAAGGCTTCGAGCAAACCTGGGCCCAGCGGGAGTCTGGAAAGCGGGCCACAGAAGGTGCAACATTCACAATCGATGCCGGACCTTCACGAGAACGAACTCGGCACCACGCAGGGAGAGCCCTTTGCGACGGGCTTTCTGTTCTTTGACGGGCAGTATGTCGATGTGCCGTATAGGGTCACCCGCAAGGGCCTGGGCGTTTTCGTCAACGATAAGATGGTGGTGCCACCTCCTGTCCAGTGGCCAATCAGGGAACCACCATCGGGTGAAGCTGATCCGGAACTGCCCAGACAGCTCACGAGAAACACATCGTTCTACGACGAGGTGTTCCACGATTACTTGAGAAAGAAGATCGCCTATGTTCAGAATAAGCATGGTCGGAAGGAAGAACGCGAGATTATGGAGAAGGTCATCAGAAGCCTGCCGTTCATTAAGGAGGCGAGCCTTGACCCAAAGATCCCTGACATCCTTCAAATCAAGACATATGAGGGTGATGAAACATATAACATTTTGCTTGTCTCGCCAAGACGGCGAAGCGCTGACGCGAAGGCCGTCCTGAAGTCCGTGAAGGACGAGAGGGGCCGGCTTGAACAATACCTACGGGCAGGAGGCTGCTGCTATTTCTTTTCGGAGGGTGGACGTATTCAGATGGGCAGAGATAAGGCCCGGGAACGGCTTCCCAGAATCGTGGCGATTCTGCGCTCTGCCCAGCCGACAGAGGTCAAATTCACAGAGCTCCAGAAGGTGGGTATGCCTTTCGTTAACGCCGAGAGCTTCTCCGCACTGGTGAAGGGATTCTCCCCATCCCGACAACTGGACGAGCGGCTTCGGGAAATGGCAGAGGGAAAACAGGCAACTAGTGGGCCCTAGGGTTCGAACAAGCGCGCTGGCAGGCGCGGATGGCACTCCGGCGCCGGGTATCCCGACGTAACAGTCATGGTCGGATACTCAAGGAGAACGCCCTGCCCTGCGCCCGTCAGCCCGAACGGCACAACTTGTCGCATCGAAAACACTTCTGTTGTTTCCCGATGTGAGAGTCGTTCGTAAGAGGGTCGGGTTCGGGGAGGTCAAACGAGAATCCGCCGAATCCGGCGGCCCAACGGTTAGCGCGAAAGCCCGCCATCAGACCAGCAAATGTAAACAGTTCGCCGCCAGTTGCGCCGCCTCCACTCGATGCGTCCCCGCGGCTCCGTAGGAGCCACCGAGACTTGCTCGTGGCAGGCCATCGGCTTGACGCGAGCAGCGCTCGCGTCCCGGCCGTCAGAGGGTATGGCGAGATCGGACGCGGGAAAGACGCTGTGCGGATCCTGAAGGAGCTCGCCAAGCACAGCAACGACCAGGCAATCCGCAAGGCAGCGGAGGACGCGATGCGAAAGATGGCTGGAAGCGGAAGGAAAGTGGTAGCGAGTCAACGCCTTTCGACGATGAGAGCATGTGGAAGTGACGTTGATTGGAGACCGAGCTGGCTATTCCAGTCTGTCGCAACCACGGACCAGAGCCCGGCCTCATATATAGGCAACGGGACAGGTAACCTGGCGCAGGGCCGGCTGTGCCCATTCGCGACCACTTTGGCCCCTGAAATCGGACCGAAAGCGGGCTCTGGAGAACAGAGACCGTTTCGATCACGGTTACACTTGCTCCAGTAGACGGGCTTAACCAACCCGTCTCGACCGCCTACAAGGCCCGTTGCCAACCGGCAATGAGTCCGTCAACGGTTCGGCAATTGACGGAAACGCGCGAAAAGCCCCCGGAAACGCCGTCAATAGCCGTCAATGATTGACAGCGCCCCTAGTTATGAAGGGGCGGCACGCGGCCCGAACACACCCACCAGAAGCAAGCCCGCCCTGACCCCTCCCGCCCGACGCTGAGCGGCCGAACACCCCTGTTTTTTTCGTGGCCGCTGCCGGATTCGGTGCACGGTGTACCGGAAGGGGCGAGCGTTTGCGTTGCCATCAACAGGAGTAGCTGAGATGTCTGACTGTCTATTTGCTGTGCCGACCGTCGGGGAGATCGCCCGGCGGATCGGAGAACCCATCCACCGCGTCGAGTACATCATCCGGGCGCGTGGGATTCGGCCGAGCGGCCGAGCAGGCAACTGCCGCGTCTTCACCGACGCCGACGTTGACTTCATCGCCGCGGAGTTCCGGCGGATCGACGCCGAGAGAGGGGGAAACCGATGAAGGCCACGGCATTGACTGATCGTTTACTGACGGCGACAGAGGTCGCGGAACTCCTTGGGGTGCACGTGCCGACCGTCTGGCGGATGGCCCAGCGGCTAGAAAACCCGTTGCCGGCGGTCCGCTTCGGCGAGCGGATTACCCGCTTTCGCCTGACAGACGTGGAGCGGCTCATCACCAACGGGACGGAGGGCCGGTCATGTTAAGCGTTGACTGTGAAATGGTGCGCGTGAGCAAACGACATCCCTGCCCGGTCTGCGGCAAGCCCGACTGGTGTGGATTCTCGCCGGATGAGCGCCTCGCTGTCTGCATGCGGGTGTCCGAAGGGGCCAGGAAGCAGACGCGGAACGGCGGGTTCCTGCACGTTCTTCGGGACGATCCCGAATGGCGGGAGCGGCCGAGGGCGCGAACGCTGACCGTGCCCACGCGGGACGAGTCCCCAATCGACTTCGGCCGGCCCGCGGCCGATTACGCGGTGGCCGTCGATATGGGCGAGCTTCAGGACTTCGCCGAGGGACTTGGCTTGTGTGCCGAAAGCCTTGTCCGCTTGGGGATCGGCTGGGCCGCCGAGCATCGGGCGTGGTCTTTTCCCATGTACGACGGTGGCCGACGGGTGCGGGGCATTCGCCTGCGCTGCGGGGCTGGCCGCAAGTGGGCGGTGACGGGCAGCGGAGACGGCCTGTTCGTTCCGAGCGGCCTGGACTTCGCCAAGCCTCTGCTGATCTGCGAGGGGCCAACGGACACGGCAGCTTTGCTCGACCTTGGCTTTGAGGCCGTCGGCCGACCGAGTTGCACCGGCGGCACGCGACTTCTGGCCGAGCTTGTCGCGCACAGGAAGCCGCCCGGCGTGGTGATCGTCGCGGACCGCGACGAGCCAGGCGGGCGCGGGGCCGAAGCCCTGGCGGCCGCGCTTCTGCCGGTCTGCCGGTCGGTGGGCGTGATCTGCCCGCCGGAGGGCATCAAGGACGCGCGGGCATGGAAGCAGGCGGGCGCGGCCCATCAGGACGTTCAGGCGGCCATTGACGCCGCGCCGGAGCAGTCGCTGGGAGTAGAACGGAGGCCGAGACGATGAAGACACAAAGGGAGACGTTGCGGCTCGACTACGAACCAGTTGGCAACAACGGCCGGATAAGCGTAAGGGTCACGCTCGGCGACGACGTTCTCGCCCTGGACAAGCTGGACGTTCTATCGGCCAGCGCCCGATCCCGTTTCACCAGGGGCTTGTGCAAAGACCGCCCTGGGATCGACCCGGCCGAGGTGGAACAGCAGCTATTGAGCATCGCCCGTGAGATTCAGGAGCGGAAACAAGCCCCAGCCCAATCGGCGACGGCCACCGAACTGGACGTGTCGCGGATCGTCCGGCCTGAGCGGTTCATCACGCCGGAGGTATCCGGGCTGGGGGTGGCGATTCCCACGCTGTGCGACGGCAGGCCCGCCGGGCGCTGGATGCTCTATCTCCGCTGGGCCGACGGCCGGCGTGAGGCGATGGAGCTTCCAGACTCGCTGGTCCTGTCGGACGGGGGCAAACTGTGGATACACCCGACGCCCGGCGAGCCGAGCGTACGTCAAGTGCCCGCATGGACCGAGGCCGACCGGAAGGCATGGCTGGCCGGGTCGGAACCGCCTGACCCAGCAGAAGTGTTCCAACGGCTCTGCAAGTGCATCGCGCACTTCATAGACTTCCCGTCCGACCGCGCGCCGGGCATGGCGGCGACGTTGGCCTTGTGGGCGATGCTGACCTACGCCTACCCGGCATGGCCGGCAATCCCGTACCTATACCTCGGCGGGCCGATGGGGTCGGGCAAGACGCGCGTCTTCGAGGTGCTGAGCCGGCTGGTCTTCCGGCCGCTGCAATCGTCCAACATGACCGGAGCCGCCCTGTTCCGGACGCTTCACAGCAGAGGCGGGACGCTGCTGTATGACGAGGCCGAACGTCTGAAGCAATCGACGCCGGACGTGGGCGAGATCAACTCGATGCTTCTGGCCGGGTACAAGAGCGGCGGCCGGGCAACGCGGCTTGAGCCTGTCGGAGACACCTTCCGCACCGTGGAGTTCGACGTATTCGGGCCGAAGGCCCTGGCCTGCGTCCGGGGCCTGCCGGAAGCCCTTTCCAGCCGGTGCATCCCGGTGATGATGTTCCGGGCTGGCAAGGACTCGCCCAAGCCGCGTCGCCACATCGACGGCCAGGCGGAACGGTGGCGAACACTTCGGGCAGACCTGCACGCGATGGCGCTTGAGTACGGGCCAGACTTCCTGGACTTGGCGGCGCGGGGCCACGTCTGCCCGGCCATGAGCGGACGGCAGTATGAGCTTTGGCAGCCGCTCCTGGCGTTGGCCTCCTGGGTGGAGGATCACGGCGCGAAGGGGCTGCTGGCGCTGATGCAGGGCTTCGCAACCGCGAGCAACGAATCGGCCGAGGAAGAGCAGACGCCCGACTGTGACGAAGTACTCCTGCGGGCGCTGGCCGAGCTGGTTCGAGCCGGACAATCGCCCATCGCCAAGGAGGTGCTGGAGAAGGCCCAGCAGGAGGAGCCGCGCATGTTCGCCAACTGGAGTGCCAAGGGTGCAGCCAACGCCCTGCGCCGGTACGGGATCGAGACGCGGAAGACCCACGGTAGGCGCTCCTACGGGCACGTGACGTTGGCCGACATTCGGCGCATTCAGGCGACCTACAACATGGACCTCGGCCTGCCGGACGCGGGAAACGGTGAGAATACCCCTGAGAACGTGCCCCACGTACCCCAAGTGCCCCAAGGACACCCTGAAGGGGCTGTAGGGGCCTCCGCGGGGGCACATGGGGTATGTAGGGCACATGGGGCACTTGCGGAGGGGGATAGTCATGGCTTTTGACGCGGCGACCTTCCTAGCCAGCCTTTTCTGCGCGATACCTCGGTTCCGTCCCAGTGAGTTGCGCGAGAACCTCAGGTATGCTTACGAAGAGCGCGCGGCTATCAAGGAGTTCTGCGGGAACGTGCCCCGCGAGCGGGCCGAGGCAGAGGCATTAGCGGAAGTCGTGAGGACCATGAGGGGGGGTTGGACGACATGAGCGTAAGAGCGGAACGGACGCCGAACACAGGAAGCGTTGGCCCGGTCGTGATACTTCCGGGGGATCCGCCGACCCCGTGCCCTGAGCTCCTGACTGAGGAGGAAGCCATTCGGTACCTACGGCTGGACACTGTGGGCATTGAGCACCCTAAGGACACGTTGCGCCGGTACCGGGAAAAGGGCCTCCTCCGGGGTACGCAGGTATCCAAGCGGATATTCTACCGTCGGGTTGAACTGGACCGGCTCTTGGAGCGGTTGACCGAGGAGAATCCGCGATGACGCCCGGCTGGGGTAGCTGAATGTCCGGTCTGGAACCAATGTAAGGCGAGACCCGGTGAAAGGTTAGGATATGGGCGGTAGCGGTCTTGTAGCGAGTCTTGCATCAATCCCGCGGCAGCGATCGTCCGAGGCGCCTACGTCTGAGAGGCGGGCGGCCGCCCGAGGCGAGCCGAAAGGCCTGCGCAGCGCAGGGGCAGGCAAGAATTGTTTATGTTTTTTGTCATATGCTTATTGACATAGCACATCCGCTGTGCTAGAATGCGGGCAGATGGCGGCTCGAAGGTTGCACGATGGGAAGCAAGCCGACAAAGATCGAAAGGCAGCTCATTGAGGCGATAAGGGCCTCCGGGCTGACCCAGGAGGACCTGGCGAAGCTTTCCGGCGTTGACCAGGGGGCCATCTCCCGCTTCCTGACGGCGGACCTGAAGGCACGCAGGTCGCTTTCCCTGCCCACGGCCGACAAGCTGTGTCGCCTACTTGGCATGGAATTGGTGCAAGTTCAGAAGCCGAAACCTCCAAAGCCCGCCAAGGGCAGAAAGGAGAAATGAGCCATGAGAGAGGCGGTCATACTCACGCCGATCGCCAGGAGCAAACCCAATGGGCGAACGTACACCTATTGGGTCCTCCGATGGCACGACAGTAGCGGGAAATCGCACAGCAAGAGCTTGGGCCCTGCTAACAAGGTGTCCAAGCGCCAGGCGGAGAAGCTGAGGAGGCGGAAACAAGCTGAGCTTGAGCAGAACCCCGGACGGCGGGCGGCGTCCAGGGCGCCAGCGGTGGGGCAATACCTCGAAACGTATTTCCGCGTCCGCGAAGCCGAGCTTGCCCCTGGCACGCTGGAGCTCCATCGGCAAACGGGGCGGTACCTCGTAGCGTTCTTCGGCCAAAACCGACGACTGGACCTGATCCAAAGGACCGATGCGCGTGCGTTCAAGGCGGCCCTGGCCAACGGAGAACTCGCCTACGTGCAAGAGCGCAGGCGCGATCTGGCCGAAGCCACGGTGAACCTGCACGTTCGCAATGCTCGACGGATCTTCGGACTGGCCATGGAGGATGATGTGATCCCGTTCAACCCATTCGACAGGATCGCCGGATCCGCCACCCCTCCGAAGGCTTGGCACGAGGTGACAGACGAGGAGTTCGAGCGGCTTCTGGTGACAGCGCGGCCCGCTTGGCCTCTGCTCCTGGCACTGGCCCGATTGGCGGGACTCCGGCGCGGAGAGGCCCTGAACCTCCGCTGGGACCAGGTAGACTGGCAGCGTTCTCGGTTGACGGTCATCGCTAACGACGAATGGCGTCCGAAGGACAGGGACTCCCGCGTGGTGCCGGTGGTGGCCTCACTCCGGGCGATCTTGCTTGAGGCGTTCGAGCAGGCCGAGCCTGGGGCCGAGAGGGTGATTTCTCCCGGCGCTATCAACGTCCGAAACCTCAGCAGGGACTTCACGGTCCTTTGCAGGCGGGCCGGGGTGCAAAGGTATGCCAAGCCCTTTCACACGCTCCGCAAGACGTGCCTGACCGCATGGTCCAGAGAATTCCCGCAGCACGTGGTGGCAGCGTGGGCCGGCCACGCCAGCACCCAAACCACCAGCGAGTACTACCTGCAGGTCAGCGAAGCGGAATACGATAGGGCAGCAGGAAGGGCCGCGCCTGCACAGACTTCTAAGGCAACTGTTGCAAGACTTGATGCAAGACCTGCCGATTCTCGGCCTTCCCACCCCATAATGACAAGAGGCACAGATTCGCAAATCCGTGCCTCTGAGTCACTTCCGCGATAGCGGGCGAAGGGATTCGAACCCTCGACGTCCAGCTTGGGAAGCTGGCATTCTACCACTGAATTACGCCCGCGAGTTGACCATGCACAATGATATATTCTCCTCGAGCCTTGTCCAGATCACAGTGTCAATTTCGTCGGCCATAGGCCTTTGCCCGCGGCCGGCTGATGCGGCCGGAATGTTCCCGCGGATTGCCATGCGTTCAATCCTAACCGCCCGCAGTGGTCTCGCCCTGCCGCCTTCCACATGGTACTTGGACGCCCCGGCCGTGGCAAAGACGGCGCGATCCGCAAACACGATGGCCGGTTCCGCTCTCAAAGAAGTCGCTGGCGGCGCATCCATTCCACGGCCCGGGCCATGGCCTGCTCGGGGGTGTATCGCGGCCGGTAAGACAGCTTCGAGAGGGCCTTGGAGATATCCGGACACATGTGATACCGGAAGTGATTGTTGGCGTCCGGGTCCGGCAGGACCTCGCTGAAGAACTTCGAGTGAGAGACCCACCGAATGGGGATGTTCACGCCGTGGATCTGGGAGAAGACTCTGGCCAACTGCGGGGCCGTCAGGGCGTGGGGGGGCCCGACGTTGAACATTTCCCCGGCCGCCGCCTGGGGGTTGGACAGGGCCAGGCGGAACCCCCGGGCCACGTCCTCCACGTCGCAGGGGCCCAGCAGCGTGTTGCAGCCTTCGAACAGCGTCACCGGCTCGCCGCGGGCGTGGGCGCGGTGGACCTCCACGTCGCGCCCGCCGCGGAGTTCCAGCGGGACCTTGCCCGGGCCGCAGATGTTCGACGGCAGGATGGCCGTGAAGGCGATGCCGTCGTCGCGGGCCCGCCCTTGCAGCTCCACGAGCTCGTCCATCCTCCGCTGGTATCCTTCCGTCAGGGCCGGGCCGAAGCGGACCTCCGGCGTGGGCACGACCGCCGGCGGGCCGAGCATCCACAGAGACCCGCACCAGATGAAATGACGGCAGCTCGCCCGCATCGCCTCGTACATGGCCGTGGCCTGGGCCTGGACGATGTCCACCAGAACGTCGCAGGGCTGCCCGGCGAGGAAGGCGGGGGCCTCCCGTGCCGGCAGCGCGAGCAGCTCCACGCTTTCCCAGGGCTTGCCCGCCGGCTTGGGCCGGCGCCCGCGCGTGGCCACCTTGACCTCGTGGCCCGCTTCGACCAACTGCGGAATCAGTGCGGATCCGATGTGTCCCGTGCCGCCGACGACGATGATTCGCATGTGGTCTCCTTTATGCAGACTCAGAACAGCTCCAAGGTCATGAGTTCTTCCGCGAAGATGATCCGGCCGTCAAAGGCCGCGGCGATCTCGGCTATGCCCTTTTCCGTGGCGGCGGGCTCGCAGAGGGCCGGCCCGGTGTGGGTTAGAATGAGTGTACGGGCTCCGGCGCCCTTTGCCATGTTGGCGGCGTCGATGGTGCCGGTCTGCCCCGGGTGCTCGCCGTTTGCGTCCATCCTCTCCTGCAGGTCCCAGCAATTGACTACCAGCGCGTCGCAGCCCCTGGCGAGCTCGGTCACGGCTGCCACCGAGCCCGTGTCGCCTGCGAAAGCAATGCTGCCGGCGGGTGAGTCGAAACGATAGGCAAGCGATCTCAGGAATGGCTCGACGTGGCCGACCTCGGCGGCGGTGACGCTCCAGCCGTCTTGCCCGGCCACCAATCCTGGCCCGACGTCGGTTACATGGACTTCCGGCGCGGGTCGGGGAAGCGACCCGCCGCGGTTCCTGTGCACCGCCTGACTGACGGGCGCGCCGACACGGGCTTGCCAATCGCACGCATAGGCGCCGTCGGACCCGATCAGACGTTGGGTGATCAGGGCGGTCGGCTCTGGGCCCCATACGTGCAGCTTGTTCTCCCGGCCGGTGCTCTGATCCCACCGGCAGAGCAGGAAGCACGGGTAGTCGGCATTGTGGTCGAAGTGATGATGTGTAAAGAAGAGGTGGTCCACCTGCGTCGGCCACAGGCCCGCCTTGACCAGCTTGTGGGTCGCCGCCGGCCCGCAGTCGATCATGACGTACTCGTCCCCCAGTTGCAGCACGTGTGAGGTGCCGAACCTCTTCTCAGTTGGCGTCGGCGTGCCCGTTCCCAGCAGATATAGCCTGTTCATGCCGCCTCCTTCGCTGCGCCGTCGTGACCTGGCTGGACGGCCGAAGAAAACATGTTGCTCCGCGGGCCGAACGCAAAGCTATACGAACGAAGCTGCGATCGTCGAGGAGCCGGATTCTGCGCGGCTCTATCTCGGCGCCGAGCCCACCCACTGGCGGTATCGCCGGAGGACCATGTCGGGTCCTTCAAAGCTCGTATAGATCAGTCGGCCGTCGAAGCCGATCGGCTCGTTCAAAGGGTAATCGTCCGCGGCCCACTCGAAGTCCCAGGCGGGATTCTGGACGGGCGAGAGGTACTGATGCCCGCCGGCGTTGACGACGAAAAGCAGCACCGCGGCATCGCTGAACATGCGGCTTGCAGGTTCAGCCAGGAGACAAAGGGCACGACCAGGTTCCGCTTCTCGACCTTGTCGTAGAGCGTGCGGATGCCGTGGTAGCCGAGGTGGTGCGTGAACGGCGTGAACACGTGCGATTGCCGGAAGTATGGCTGGGACCGGCAAGTCCGCCCGCGCAGCCCGGTGTTGTCGATCACCTTGACCACGAGCCGCTGTGTCTCAATCGTCAGGCTCGGGTCCTGCTCCTCGCGGACGTACTTGAGCTGCTCGTATTGCATTGGCCCATCCTGTGAGATTATGAGGCATCTCCCGGTGATCGGATAGCCCTTACCGCCCGCTGCCGTCCGGGCAGCAGCGGGACAGGATATGTTAGCCCGTGGGCTGCCTTCCGGGAATTCCATGCCGCGCCTCCTCGCCTCGGCGGAAGGCCGCCCGGCGGGCATCGAGCCTTGCCTCACAAGAGGTCTGGGATTCGCGCGGCCGATTGTGAAAAATTTCTCGAATTGCCATTGAACGATTCCTTAGGCTCTCCTTATAGTGTATGGGTGACGGTGTCTGATGGTTGCTGACGACGGGTTTTTGGGCTTTATGTAAGTCCATGTCCGAGGAATTTTGAGCCATCCAGACTCGCCCCATAAAGCTTTGCCGCTTGGCGCCTTCCGGAAACGTGCGCCAGGGCATTGTTCCATGAACGAACTCCGGTGGAGACGGTTGTGGCTGTCTATCATGTACCCAAGCCCGGATTCATAGAGTGGTTGTCCGACTTAGGCAGTAGGTCGGTCTTCATTCCCGAGGCCAAGCCGCCGGGCCGCGAAAGACCCCAGGCCGGCACTTCCCGAACCGGCGCTGCCTGGGTCCGACAGCTTGCCGGCCAGGAGCAGCAGACGCCGGCCCTGGACTTGCCGCGGGCCTCTCAGAGCTGCAAAGGCTTTCTGCTGCCGGCGGCTGAGACGGTGGCCAAGTACGGGCGGGCCGCCGGGCAGCCCGTGGCCGTCGCCGAAGCCGAGATCGTCTTGGTGGGCGTGCGGGCGTGCGAGCTGCGGGCCTTTGCCTATCTGGACAAGGTCATGCTCGAGGGCGAGTTCGTTGAGCCCCTGTATAAGGCCCGCCGGGAAAGCGCCATCGTCGTTTCCTGCGACTGCGTTGACTGCGCGGAGACCTGCCACTGCGTTCTCGTCGGCGGCCGGCCGTACGCCGAAGAAGGATCCGACGTCAACGTCACGCCCCTGGACGACGCCTTCCTGGTAGAGCCGCTCAGCGACAAGGGGCGGGAACTGCTGGCCTCGAAATCGCGGGATTGGGCCGAGGCCACGGACGAGCACCTCGACCGGCGCCGGCAGCTTCGCGAGGCGATGGTCGAGCGGCTTGAGAAGCAGAACGCGGAGTTCACCCTGGGCGCGACCGACGAAAACCCCCCGGCGCTGCCTGAGGCGGACGAGGAGTCCTGGCAGCGGTTCGCGGCCGACTGCGTGGAATGCGGGGCGTGCACCAACATTTGCCCGACCTGTCATTGCTTCTATCTGTTCGATCATGCGGTCGCGGCCGACTCGGCCGAGCGCGTCCGCACCTGGGATAGCTGCCTGCTGGGCACGTATCACCGCATGGCCGGCGGGGCGGGAATGAAGCTGACGCCGCGACCGGAGCTTCGCAGCCGCCTGGCCAACCGCATCCTGCACAAGTTCGTGTATTCGCCGCAGCAGTACGGCGTGCTGGGCTGCGTGGGCTGCGGCAGATGCATCGACGCCTGCCTGGGCGCCATTGACATCCGCAAGGTGGTCGAGGATCTGAAACAGTGATCTCGGAAAACCCATACGTTCCCGAGCCGGTCAAGCTGGTCGAGGTGATTGACGAGACCCCGACCATCAAGACCCTGGTGCTTGCGCCTGAAAAGCCAATGTCCTTCCGGTCGGGCCAGTTCCTCCAACTGACGCTGCCGGGCGTCGGGGAGGCCCCGTTCACGCCCTCCTCCAGCCCGCTGGAGCCCGAGCGGATTGCCATCACGATCCTGAAGACGGGCATGCTCACCGACCGCCTGCACGAATGCCGCCCCGGCGAGATGCTGGGCCTGCGCGGGCCGTTCGGCAAGGGCTACCCCGTCGACGAGCTGGACGGGACGGAGGTGCTCGTCGTCGGCGGCGGCGTGGGGCTGGCCCCGTTGCGGGCGCTGATCCACGTGCTGCTGGCGCGGCTGGCCAGGCTCAAGCGCGTCAGCATCAAATACGGCGCCCGCGGTACGGCCGAGCTGCTCTACCGGCGGCAGTACGATCAATGGGCCGGCGCCGACAAGGTCGATTTCACCTGCACCATCGACAATCCCGAGCCCGGCTGGGACGGCCGCACCGGCGTGGTCACGACCCTGCTGAAAGACCTGGACATCGACCGCGGAAACGCCACGGCCTTTGTCTGCGGGCCGAGCATCATGCTGAGGTTCACGACGTATGAGCTCATGAGCGAAGGCCTGTCGGCGGACCAGATTTACCTGTCGATGAACCGGCGGATGAGCTGCGGGATGGGCAAGTGCGGCCGGTGCAACATCGGCCCGTACTACCTCTGCAAAGACGGGCCGGACATGAAGTATTCCCTGATCCAGAATTATCCCAACGTGTTCTGAGTCTGCGGTGATCATGGCGACGAAAGAGAACTTGGCGCGCTGCACGCTTTGCCCGGGGCTGTGCGCGCTGGGCCTGGGCTGGAACGGTCCGGACCTGCCTCGGGTGGAATACCCTTCCGATTCGGGGGCGGGCCTGTGCCCGCGTGGTTCGGCTTTGGGTGAGCTTTTGGCCTCGCCGGCGCGGCTGCGATGGGCCCGTCGCCGGGAAGGCCGGCGGCTGGTTGACATGGACTTTTCCGGCGCGATTGCGGCCGCCGCCGAGCGCATCTCCGGCGGGGCGACCGTATTGATGGATGGCGGCTGCTCTGTCGAGGAGATCGCGGCCGCGGCCGAGATCGCCGCCGCCTGGGAGGGCGTGCGGTTGTGCTTGGTGGTGGCCCCGGACGACGAGCAGATGCTGCTGGGGGTGGAAGCCTCGGGCGCCAATTACCTGGCCGACGAGGAGCTTGCCAATTGCGACGGCTTTGTGGTCGTCGGCGATCCCTTTGCGGTCAATCCCAGATGCGCGCGGGGCGTGCTGGACGCGCTGCGGGCGCAGCGGCGGGCGCCGCTGGTGGTGATCGACAGCGGCGGGGGGGTGGCGGCCGGCTTTGCCACGATGCGGGCGGGATGTCGCCCCGGCGGTGAGCTTGAGGCGCTGCAAAGCGATGCGGTCGCATCGGCCGTTGAGCCCTGCCGGAAGCTGGGCGTGCTCCTGGCCGCCGACCCGGGAAGAGGCGCCGGCTGGGGCCGGATCGGATACCTGGCCGGAAAGCTGGCCAACGCCCATGGCGGCGGCGTGTCCGTCCAGACCGTCGGCGCGAACGCCCTTGCGGCCGTGAGGGCGAGGAAGCAGCTCGCCCTGGGTTCGCTGGCCGAGGCGGCCACGCCCGGACGCGGCGAGGCGGTGCGCGTGGCCCTGGGCGTCGACATGCTGGGGCTGCTTGGCTGGGCGGGCCCGGCGGTGGCGGTGGCGGCCGCTGCCGTGGCTAATCCGACTACCAACTCCGCTGAAATCATTCTCCCGCTGGCGCTGCCGTGCGAGTCCGGCGGCACGTTCCTTCAGGCGGGCACCCGCCGCGTAAGCACGGCGCCGCTGCTTTCGCCCCCGGCCGGCGTGCCCACGCCGGCCGAGCTGCTGGCGAAGCTGGCGGCGGCCGCCGGCGTCAAGACCGGGCCCTGGTCCGGCAAGTTGCCGTCGCTGGACCGATTGACCGTTGAAGCGCCGGCGGAGGTGGCCGCGGGCTCGACCACGGGCAGGTCCCTGGTCGCCGCCTCGCAGGCTTTGCTGGACGCCGGTGGGGCCCTGATGGGGCAAGCGTCCTGGCAGAGGCAGGTACGGCCGCTGCCGGAGCTGCGGATGTCTCCGGCGGACGCGGGCGCCCTTGGCGTGGCCGACCTGGCGGAGGTGACCGTCGAGACCGAGTCCCACAGCACTGCCGCCAAGGTGCGTCTGGTCGATTGGATGGCGGCCGGGACGATGGCAATTTCGGCCGGCTTCTACGAAGCCCGCGAGCTTCTGCCGTATACGATCGACGCCGAGCGCGACATGGTCGTTTCTCGCCCGGCGGCGGTTCAGGTGAGCAAGTAAGCTTGATTTCCTGGCAGGCGTAACGCGTTTGGAGCCTGGGAAGACATGGCGGTTGGCAGTCAACAAGTGGTCAAACGAGTTCTGATCGACCTGGATCGCTGCGTGGAGTGCGGGTCGTGCGCGGCGGCGTGTTACTACAGCCACAATGCGATGCCGACCGTGCAGACGGCCCGGCAGGGCCCGGCGCTGCTGCCGGTCATCTGCCGGCAGTGCAAGGCCGCTGCGTGCGTGGACGCCTGCCCGGTCGAGGCGATGCAGCGGGACGAAAACGGCGTCGTCAGGCGGGCCCTGTTGCGGTGCATCGGCTGCGGCAGTTGCGCCAGGGCGTGCCCGTTCGGCGTGCTGCCGGTGGAGGTGACGCACCGGCAGATCGCCAAGTGCGACTTGTGCGAGGATCGAACGGCGGTCGATGGCGGCGTCCCGCGCTGCGTGGCGGCCTGCCCGACCGGGGCCCTGCGCTTCGAGGACGAAAGCAAGGCCGTCGAGGCGAAAATCCTTATACTCGGCGGCAGAAGCACCGGTCAGGACCCCTTCAAACGAAGGTAGCGTAAATGGACACGCTGTTGGTCATCGTGATCTATATTGTGGCGGCGGCGGGAACGCTGGCGCTGGGCCTGTTGTCGCGCTGGTACGACCGCAAGCTGACGGCCATGGTGCAGTACCGCAAGGGCCCGCCGGTGTATCAGCCGATCGCCGACGTGCTGAAGCTGTTCTACAAGGAAACGCTTGTGCCGGCGACGGCCCGGGCGACGGGCTTCCTGCTGGCCCCGGCCGTGAGTCTGGCGGCGGTGAGCCTGGCCGCGTCCATCCTGTGGGCGGCGATGTTCGCCCGCGACGGCAGCTTCGTCGGCGACCTGATCGTGGTGGTCTACCTTCTGATTATCCCGCCCCTGGCGACCATCCTGGGGGCAAGCGCCTCCGGAAATCCCTACGCCAGCATCGGCGCCAGCCGGGAGATGAAGCTGATCCTCTCCTACGAGCTGCCGCTGTTTCTGGCGCTGATGGTCGGCGTGGTTCACGCCGGCTGGACGCTGCGGCTGGGCGCGATGGCGGCCTCCGGCGCGGCCGTGTACAGCATCTCGGGCGTGCTGGCGATGATCGTGGCCATTCTGGCCGTGCAGGCCAAGCTGGGGCAGGTGCCCTTCGACGCAGCTGAGGCCGAGTGCGAGATCATGAGCGGCGTGTACGTGGAGTATTCCGGCCCGCCGCTGGCGCTGATCTACCTGTCCCGGGCGATGCTGCTGGCGACGATGCCGCTGTTGCTGATTACGGTTCTCTGGGGCGGCCTGCAAGGCGGCTGGGGCGTGCTGGCCTTTGCCGGCAAGTACATCCTGCTGATCACGCTGGCGACGCTGATTCGCAACACCAACCCGCGCCTGCGAATCGACCAGACGGTGAAATTGTTCTGGTACGGCTTGACCCCGATTGCGGTGCTGGCCGTGGTGCTGGCGGTCCTGGGCAGCAGTTGGAAGATCTCATGGCTCTGAAAAACTGGGCATTGCGGAAGTCGTTGTGGGTTTACCACGTCAACACCGGCGCCTGCAATAACTGTGACATCGAGGTGCTGGACCTCTTGACGCCGCGCTACGACATCGAGCGCTTCGGCATGATCCTGGTCGGCTCCCCGCGGCACGCCGACGTGCTGGCCGTGACCGGTTCCTGCACCCGCCAGGCGCAGCCGCGGCTACAGGAGGTGTACCGGCAGACGGCCAAGCCCTGCGTGGTAATGGCGATCGGCTCTTGCGCCAACGCCCAGGGCATCTTCGCCGAGTCGTATCACATGGGCAGCCCCGTGGACGAGACCATTCGAGCGGTGGATCCCGACGCCATTATCGCCTACGTGCCCGGCTGCCCGCCCAAGCCGGAAGCGATGATCGCCGCGGTGGTGAAGGCCTGGGACGTGATCAACACCCTTTAGGCAGGAGCAGTATGCTATGAGTCAGGCCGTCACGCCAAGTCGAGCGCAAGTGCCCCTGGTGGGGTTTGTCGGGCAGGCGCTGGCGGAGCTGGGCGATGCGGTGGTCGCCGTCGAGCGGTGCGACGAGCGTCGTGGCGTGGCACGGATCGACGCGGAACGGACGCTGGAGGTGGCCAAGAAGCTGTTGGCGATGGACGGCTCGCGGCTGGCCACGGCCACCGGCATCGACGTTCGTGACGGCATCGACGTGCTGTATCACTGGTGCTTCGAGCCGCAGGGCGTGGTCATCACCATCAAGGTCCTCGCCGCCAGGCCTTCTCTCACGCTGGAGTCGATCGCGACACACGTGCCGGCGGCCAACTGGATCGAGCGTGAGATGCACGATTTGCTCGGCGCCAACTTCCGCAACCATCCGGACATGCGCCGGCTGATCCTGGACGACTCCTGGCCGGAGGGCGTGTATCCCCTGCGCAAGGACTTTGACCAGGTCGCCGACCGGCCGCCGCTGCCGCCGGTTCCGCCGGCGCCGGAGGAGGGAGTTTCATGACCCACAAGACCATGCTCAACATCGGGCCCTTCCACCCGCTCCAGGAAGAGGCCGAGTTCTTTCAACTGTCCATTGAGGGCGAGCGCGTCGTGGACGTGGACGTCCGCACCAGCTACAACCACCGCGGCATCGAGAAGCTGGACGAGTCCAAGACGTTCGACCAGGTGCCGTTTGTGGTCGAGCGCGTCTGCGGCATTTGCTCCGCCAGCCATCCGCTGGCGTACATCCAGGCGGTCGAGGACATCGCTCACGTCCAGGCGCCCCCGCGGGCGCTGTACCTGAGGACGATCGTCAACGAGCTGGAGCGCATGCACTCCCACCTGCTGTGGGCGGGCCTGGCGGGGCATTTCCTCGGTTACAACACGGTGTTCATGTGGGCCTGGAAGTGTCGCGAGCCGGTCCTGGACGCCCTGGAAATTGCCACCGGCAGCCGCGTCAACTACGCCAACTGCAAGATCGGCGGCGTCCGCCGCGACATGACGGACGAGCAGCTCCAGGAGATCGCCCGCATCGCCGGTGAGGCCAAAGGCCCCGTCGAGATGTTGATCGGGGCGGTGCTGGACGATCCGGTGCTGCACGCCCGGCTGAAGAACGTCGGCGTCTTGTCCAAGAAAGACGCCAAGGCCTACGGCGCGCTGGGACCGACCGCCCGCGGCTCCGGGTTGCCGATAGACGTCCGCCGCGACGACCCCTACGCGGCCTACGACCGTCTGGACTGGAACGTCATCGTGGCCGAGGAAGGCGACGTCTTCGCCAAGACCAAGGTTCGCCTGCTGGAGACGGTGGAGGCGATCAAGATCATCCGACAGGCCGTGCGCGACATCCCGGGAGGCCAGATCGACGCCAAGGTCGAGCACATCCCGCCGGGCGAGGGCATCGGCCGCGTCGAGGCCCCTCGCGGCGAGACGTTCCATTATGTCCGGTCGGACGGCTCCAATTATCCCGTCCGGCACAAGGTTCGCGCTCCCAGCTTTAATAATATTCCCACGTTCAAGGCTTCCTGCATTGGCTATGAGGTGGCCGACGTGGCCATTACGCTGGCCAGCGTCGACCCGTGCTATTCCTGCACCGAGCGGATGTGCACGGCCGTGGACGCCGAAAGCGGCAGGGAGATGTACAACTTCAGCCAGTTGGTCAAGCTTTCCCAGCAGAAGACCGAGCGGGTCCGCAGACAGGCATAGCCCCGGCCGGGCAGCTTCCGCGGCAGGCGCTGAGAAAGGGCGTTGGCGAGACGTCTTTGGCAAGGGCGGCTGGCCGGTGACGTCACCGGCGGCCGGCCCAGAGACGGTACTGGAAAGACATGATTGAACTCTGGAAAGACTTGGTCGGTCAGCCGATTCTGCTGGTGCTGGCTCTGGGGGCGGTGGCGTATGCGTTCGCGCGCCTGACGCCCTGGCTGGGACGGCTGCTGGTGCTGGTGGCGGGCGCCTGGGTGCTTGCCGCCGGCGTGCACATCGCCGCCCGCGTGCCGGCGACGTTCGACCCGATCCTCAGGCTGGACCTCGACCGGGTCGTGCTGAACGTTCAGTTTTCCGCCACGTACCTGGGGACGCTGCTGTCGATGGGGGCGGCGGCGTTCGCCCTGCTCGTCGCGCTGTATTCCTTCCGCTACATGGCCGGGGAGTACTGGGAAGGCAAGTTCTACGCCTACCTGATCTGGACGCTGGCGGGGGCGTGCATGGTCGGATGGGCCGGCAATTTCTTCGTCCTGCTGTTGGGCTGGGAACTGGTGACCTTGATGCTGTTCCTGATGCTCAACCAGGGCAAAGCCGGCGCCGAGGTCGGGGCGGCCAAGACGTACTCGATCCTGGGCTTTGCCGACGGCTGCCTGCTGCTGGCGATCGTGCTGATGTTCACGTTGGACGTCCCGTTCGGCCAGCCGCTTTACAAGCTGCTGCTGCCCGCCGCCGGCACCCCATTGTCCGTGGGGGCGTTCGGCTGGACGGGCTACGCGATTTACGCCCTGCTGCTGGTGGCGGCCCTGGCCAAGGCCGGTGCCGTGCCCCTGCACACGTGGGTGCCGGCCGCTGCCCCGAAGGCGCCGACCCCGGTGATGGCGTATCTGCCGGCCGCGGTGGACAAGCTGATGGGGATCTACCTGCTGGCGCGCGTGTCCCTGGACGTGTTTCGACCCGACCCGACCATGCAGACGATCCTCATGATCGTCGGGGCGGTCACCATCATCGCCGCCGTGTTCATGGCCATGATCCAGCACAATCTCAAGAGGCTGCTCTCCTTCCACGCCGTCAGCCAGGTCGGCTACATGGTGGTGGGCATTGCCACCGGCACGACGGCGGGCGTCATCGGCGGCCTGTTCCACATGGTCAACAACGCCATCTACAAGTGCGACCTGTTCCTCATGAGCGGGGTCGTCGGGCGGGCGGCCGGCTCCGACGACCTGGAAGACATGGGGGGCCTGGCGCGGACGCTGCCGATTACCTTTGTCTGCGGTGGCATCGGCGCCGCGGCCATTTCGGGCGTGCCGCCTTTCAATGGATTTGTCAGCAAGTGGCTCATATACCAGGGCGCGTTGGAGCTGCACAGCGGGCTGGGCACGGCCGTGCTGGTGGCGGCCGTCTTCGGCAGCGCGCTGACCTTGGCGAGCTTCGTCAAGGTGATCTACTCGGCCTTCCTCGGCCGGCGGCCGACACCCGCGCCGGCAACCGCCACTGGGCGGAAAGAGAGCTTCTGGATGGCCGTGCCGATGATCGTGCTGGCCGGTGCGTGCGTGACCCTGGGCCTGTGGCCGCAGTTGGTCACTGAGAACATACTGAGGCCTGCCGTTCCCGCGGGCCTGCTGGCCGGTGAAACCGGCGGGCTGTGGCGGCCCGGAGCGGCCCTGGGACTGATCCTGATCGGCGTGGCCGGGGGACTGCTGCTGCTGGCGGTCTTCTCGTTGAAGAAGGTTCGCGTGGTCCGCCCCTTCCTGGGCGGTGAAATCGGCGCCGGCGAGGATCGCTGGCGCGTGCCCGGCACGGGTTTTTATGAGACCATCCGCCGGCTGCCGGTCTTCAGCGCGCTGTTTGAACATGGCGAGCGGGGGGCGATGGACCTGTATTACTGGTCCGGGCGGTACGGCGGGACGCTGGTGCGGTTGCTGCGCGCGCAGCACACCGGATTGATCAGCTTGTACGTCGCCTGGGCCGTGGTCGGACTGGCCGTAACACTCATCTATCTGTTGGTCGTGGGACCCGTAAAACCATGACGATCGATCTATTCATCCTGGTGCTGGTGGCCTTCATGGTGGTGGCGGGCCTGATCGCCGTCGAGGCCTCTGACCTGCTCAGCGCGGTCATCGCCGTCGGCGCCGCGGGCTTTGCCCTCAGCGTGATCGACCTGCTGCTGGGGGCGCCGGACCTGGCGTTTCCCCAGGTCCTGGTCGAGGTCATTACCGTGGTGCTGTTGATTCGGATGATCATGACGCGCCGGGACACCTCCCGGCAGACGCCGCGGGACACGCTGCGAACGGCGGCGGTGCTGCTCGCGGGCGGGGTGTTCCTGGTGACGGCGTTCCTGGCCGCCGGCGGGCTGGGCATGACCGGCAACATCCCGGCCTTCGGCGATCCGCTTCTGGCAAAGGACGCCCACGCCGATGCCGCCGGGGCCCCCGTTCTGGCCGAAGACCCGGTCGGCGTCAGCGCGCAGTATCTGGCCGGCAGCGCCAGCCAGACCGGAGCGGCCAACACCGTCATGGGCATCCTCCTGGACTACCGCGGCTACGACACGCTGGGAGAGGCCACCGTCATCTTCGTGGCCATACTCGGCGGGTACGTGGTCCTGAGGAAGGTTGGCCGCAAGAGAGGAAGCGAGGCGCAGCCGTCATGAAGGGAATGACGCTCATCGTGCGGAACGTTGCGGGCCTGATTTCCGGCTTCGTCATGATGTACGGGCTGTACGTGGTGGCGACCGGCCATTTGGCCCCCGGGGGCGGGTTTGCCGGGGGCGTGATCATCATGGCCGGCGTCGTCATGCTGGTGCTGGCCTTCGGCGGCGACCGGGCCAAGGCGCTGCTGGACGAGAAACGCTGCCACGTCATTGACGCCTCCGGGGCGTTGGTATTTGCCGTGGTCGCCTTGCTGGGACTGTTTCTCGGCGGCTTTTTCAAGAACTTTCTGCCGGTTGGCAAGGTGCACGAGTTCTTCAGCGGCGGGACGATCCTGATTTCGAACGTTGCGATTGGGGTGAAAGTCGCGGCCGGCCTGGTGGGGATCTTTCTGGCCTTGATCGTGGCAACGCGACAGGTCATGCCCAAGGAGTAGACGGATGGGAATCGCCATATACATATTGGCCTTCGCTTGCCTGCTTACCGGCGTGTACGCGCTGGTGGCGAAGAAGAACATCGTCAGGATCATCCTCGGCATCGCCATTCTGGAGTATGCCGTCAACCTGCTGCTGGTGCTGGTGGGCTACCGCAGGGGCGGCTCGGCGCCGATTCTCGCCCGCGGGGAGGCCCCGGCCGCCCTGGCCGCCCGGGCGGTGGATCCGCTGCCGCAGGCGATGGTGCTGACCAGCATCGTGATCGGGCTGAGCGTCACCGCGCTGGCGGTGGCCATGGCGATTCGGCTTTACGACAAGTACGGCACGTTCGACATGAACGACATTCGCAATCTTAGAGGCTGACCCTCATGAAGGAATTGGTGCCACTGCTGGTCGGAATACCGCTGGGCACGGCGTTCCTGATCGTCATCCTGGCCCACGTCAGGGGGCTTTCACGCCTGACGGGACTGCTGGCCACGGCGGTAGTGGCGGTGAACCTGCTGCTGGGCGTTTGGATGTGCATTGCCATGCATGACGGCGCCGCCCCGGCGATCTGGGCCGGCGAATGGAACGGTCTCGGCCGGCCCATCGGCATCGAGCTGGTTTGCGACGGCCTGGCGCGGCTGATGGTCGTCGTCATCAACATGGTCGCGCTGGCGGCGATCATCTTCGCCGCCTCGTACATGCGGCGGTTCACCACCGTCTGGCTGTTTCACAGCCTCTTCCTGCTGATGACCGGCGCCATGAACGGCGTGGTGCTGTCCGGCGACCTGTTCAACATGTACGTCTTCATCGAGGTGGCGGCCATTGCCAGCTACGGGCTGGTGGCCTTCGGCACCGAGAGCGAGGAACTCGAAGCGGCGTTCAAGTACCTCGTCCTGGGCGTGCTGGCATCGACGTTTATCCTGGTCGGGATCACGGTGCTGTACTCCCTGACCGGGCATCTGAACATGGCCAAGATGGCGGAGGGCCTGCGGCGGCTGCCGAAGCCCGAGGGCCTCTCCGCCAGCCCGGCCGTCCTGCTGGCGGCGGCTTGCCTGCTGGGCGGGCTGGCGCTGAAGGCGGCCATGGTGCCGTTTCACGCGTGGCTGCCGGACGCCCACCCCTCGGCGCCGGCGCCGATCTCGGCCATGCTGTCGGGCGTGCTCATCAAGGCCGCCGGCGTGTATGCCCTGGCCCGGATCGTTTTCACCGTGCTCGGCGTCAACCCGTATTACGCCAACATCCTGATCGCGCTGGGCGTATTGTCGATGGTGGTGGGAATGTTCCTGGCGCTGGGCCAGTGGGACCTGAAGCGGCTGCTGGCGTACAGCAGCATCTCTCAGGCCGGCTATATCGTCCTGGCGCTGGGGGTGGCGGCCGAGGTGCTGTCGCGCTCGCCGCCGGACCGGGCCGTCGCCGGCCTGTGCCTGTTGGGCGGCCTGTTTCATTTGTTCAATCACGCGGCCTTCAAGGGCCTGCTGTTCCTTTCCAGCGGGTCGATCGAGCAGGCCACCGGCACGCGCCAGCTCAAGCAGATGGGCGGGCTGGCCCGTCAGATGCCGGTCACAGGTTTCTGCTGCCGCGTTGGGGCCCTCTCCATCGCCGGCGTGCCGCCCTTCAACGGGTTCTTCTCCAAGATCATCATCATTATCGCCCTGGCGCTGGCGGGGCGGCCGATCTTGTGTGCCGTGGCCGTGGGCGTGGCCGTGGGGACGCTGTTGATGTACGTGAAGGTGCAGCGGTACGTGCTGGAGGGCGCCCCCACACAGCGGGCCGTGCGGGAGTCGCCCTGGCCGATGGGAGTGGGCATGGCCATCCTGGCGGTCGTGTGCGTGCTGGGGGGGCTCGCCATTTTGCCGCTGAAGGAGTATCTGTTTGACCCGGCGGGCAAGGTTCTGCTCGACAGCGTGACCGCTGCCGGCCGGCTTGCCATGGGAGCTACCCCGTGAAATCAGTGGTCTGTTTCGTCGCGACGTTGGGCCTGTGGCTGCTGCTGTTCTGGTCGCTGCAGTGGTCGGTGCTGGCGGTGGGCGCCGGCTTCGCCCTGCTGGTCACGGCGACCGTGGGCTTGCGCTTTCCCTGCGGCGCCGAAAAGTCGCTGGACCCGCGGCGGTGGTTCTTCGCGGCCGTCTACCTGCCGTATTTCCTTTACTACTGCATTCGGGCGAACCTCGACGTGGCCGTCCGCGTCATCCACCCGGACGTGCCCATCCGCCCCGGCATCGTGAAGGTCGCCACCACCCTGAGCAGCGACATGGCCAAGACGTTCCTGGCCAATTCCATCACGCTGACCCCGGGAACCCTCACCATCGACATCAAAGGCCAGGACCTGTACGTGCACTGGATCAACATCAACACCGATGATCCGGCGAAGCGCTATGCCCAGATCGTCGGACGTTTCGAAGGGCTGCTGAGGAGAATCTTCGAATGAACGCGGCCGTATTGGAAGGGCTTCTTCAGGTCGCCATGGTGGTGTTGCTGCTCGGGTCGGTCCTGTGCCTGGACCGCATCGGCCGGGGGCCCACCGCCCCCGACCGGACCGTCGCCATCGACATCCTCGGCACGCTGATGGTCGGGTTTTGCTGCGTGATGGCGCTGTGGCCGTATCGGACCGACGCCGCGGGCCAGCCGCTGTTTCAGGATTATTACATGACCATTGCCATTGCCTGGGCGCTGACCAGCTTTGTCGGAACGTTGGCTCTGGCCAAGTACCTGGAAGGCAGGTCGTACGATGCTTGAAACCATTGCCTATTGGGTTTTCGGAATCGGCCTGGCGTTCGACCTGCTGGGCTGCATCGGCCTGGTGCGGCTGCCGGACGTGTATAACCGCGCCCAGGCGGCCACCAAGTGTGTCACCCTGGGCACGTGCATGATTCTGACAGCCACGGCCCTGTTCGGCTTCGGCAGCAACTGGAGCCTGTTCGTCAAGGGCATTATCTGCGCGGGTTTCGTGCTGCTGACCTCGCCGGTGGGGGCCCACGCCGTCTGTCGCGGGGCCTACATCTCCGGCGTGCCGCTGGCCGACGTCAGCGTCGAGGACTCCTTCGTCCAACGCGCGGAGGAAATCCGCAAAGAGCGCGATCTGCCGAGTGAAGAGGTTCGACGTGAGGAAACCGAAGCTGAGAGAACTTAAAGAGGCCATCTGCGCGATCTTCCGCGGGCCGTATACGACCAAGTACCCCTTCGAGCCCCACGTCCCGCCGGACGGGTTCCGCGGCAAGCCGGCTTTCCAGGAGGACGGCTGCGTCGGCTGCAAGGCCTGCGCCGAAGTGTGCCCGGCCCTTGCCATCAAGGTCGTCGACGACGTCCAGGCCTCCCCGCCGACGCGGCGGCTGACCGTCCATTACGACAAGTGCATCTTCTGCGGGCAGTGCGAGTTGAACTGCACCACCGGCGAGGGCATCAAGCTCACCAAGGAATACGATCTGGCCGGCTTGGACCGCTCCAGCTTCCGCGAGGGCATCGAGCAGGAGCTGGTCGTCTGCCAGGGTTGCGGCGCCGTCGTCGGCGCCCGCAAGCACCTGATCTGGGTGGCCGAGAGGCTCGGGGCCAAGGCCTACGCCAACCCGACGCTTATTATCGCCGCCGACGGGGCGATGAGCCTGGCCGAGCCGGTCGCCACCGGAACCACGCCAAGCCTGCCGCGCAACGACATGATGCGCATCCTGTGCCCGGACTGCCGACGCACCATCGTGGTCCGCGAGCTGTGGGGCGAGTAGCTCCGCCGGCCGCGTCCGCCCGCTGAAGAACGCCGCCCGGTGAGGGCGACGCCCGTTCCCCCGGCGCTGCTCCTGCGGTAGGATGGCTAACATGTCCGATCGCCACCAGCACTCTCGCGGCATCGACACGGTCGAGCATCTCGCCGAGCACCTGCGCGAAATCCTCCCTCCGGGCAGCGTGATCCTGTGCGTGGGCAACCAACTCAACGGCGACGACGGCGCCGGCCCGGAGATCGCCCGGCGGCTAAGTGGGCGCTTGCCCTGGCGGGTCTTCGACGTCCAGGGCGTGCCCGAGAATTTCCTGATGAAGATCGTCGACGCCCGCCCGGAGACGGTCCTGCTGATCGACGCCCTGGACTTCGACGCCGCCCCGGGCTCGGTCGAGCTGCTGTCGGCCGAGGGCGTCACCGGGCAGGGGCCCAGCACGCACGGTCCGGCGCCCATTGCCTTCCTGGACATTCTCAAGATGTTCCACCCGTGTCGGCGTGCGGTCCTGGGCATCCAGCCGGCCCAGACCGAATTCGGCCGGGAAATGACCGACGCGGTGAAGGGCGCCGTCGACTTCGTCTGCCGCGCCCTGCTTCAGGCCTCCGACTGACTGGGCGCGCGTCGGCCCGTCAGCTTTGATCCGCGGCGGCCCACTGGCGCGAGTCGGGCACGTCCAGCCAGCCACCGGCGGCGACGGCCTGCTGGGAGATCAACCCCGGCAGCGTCATGTCCATCGCCTCGTGAATGCCGATCGGCGCCGCGGCCCCTTGCCGTATCGCCCGGGTGAAATCGTGCAGCACCCAGAAATCGCCCCCGCCGTGGCCGGCCTTGGCCGAGACCTCCAACAGAACCCGGAAGTGCTCCGGCAGGAAGCGCTGGCGGTAGTTCTCCAGCGGCTCCCACTCCAGCGCGCTCTGGTCGTCCGGCGCCCGCGGCCGCGACCGCAGCGAAACCTTGTCGGCCTCGCCCGGGGCGCGCCCGGCCTCGTAGGCGCCCAGCGTGCCCTGCAATCGGTAGTAGTTCATCTTGTGCGGCCGCTCGGAGAGCATGTCGATCTGGCACTGCACCAGCCCGCCGCCGGTGAGCCGGCCGAGGGTGACGATCACGTCCTGAATGCCGTAGCCTGCCGCCCGCGGGTCGACGTAGTGATGCCCGCTGCCGGCGCAGGCGACCTGGACCACGCGCTGGGGAGCGAGCCATTGAAGCGGCGGGCCCAGCTCGTGCGTGATGTAGGTGTTGCCGTCGATGCCCGTCTGCCACTTCCGCCGCCAGCGGGTGATCTCGTTGAGGGCCTTCAGCTCGTGCAGGTAGTGCCCTTCGGCGTAGTACATTTCGCCGAACAGCCCCGCCCGCGCCATCTCGCCGACGATGACGTTGGAGATTCCGTAACAGTAGTTCTCGGCCATCATGTACACGGCCTGGCTGCCGGCCGCGGCCCGGACGAGCTGCCTGCACTCCTCGACGCTCACGGCCGCGGGCACCTCGCTGAGCACGTGCACGCCCCTTTGCAGGGCGGCGATCGCCTGGGGCGCGTGCAGCGGCATGGGCGTGCCGATGACGACGGCGTCGACCACGCCGGCGTCCAGCAGGGCCTCGTACTCCGTGAAGGTGTGCGGGATCGACCATTGCTCGGCCGCCTTGGCCAGGCCCTCGGCGTTGAGGTCGCACGCGGCCGTGACGCCCACGCCGTCCAGCGCCAGCAGCGACCGGAAAAAGCTCCCGCCCCGGCCGGCGGCGCCGACCACGCCCACGCGCACCTCGTCAGTTGCCATTGCGCATCTCCGCCAGGATGGTATCGGCGACCTTCCGCACCTCGCCGGCGAGGGCCTCCACGGCCGGCCGGCTGTCGGCCTCGGCCGTGATGCGCATGATGGGCTCGGTGTTGGAGGCCCTGACGTGCACCCAGCCTTCGGGCAGGTCCACGCGGAGCCCATCCTCTCTGTTGAGCCGCGCGCCGGGGCGCCCGGCCAGCAGGTCCCCGGCGGCCGAGAGGATCCTCGGGGACACGGTCAGCGGGCAGGCGAACTTGTCCTTGAGCATCTCATACCGCGGCAAGGCGGCGACCAGCTCGCCCACGGATTTTCCCGTCTGGGCCAGGTAGTTCAGCATCAGCGCGATGCCGACGAAGCTGTCGCGGACGATCACCACGCGCGGGTCCATCACGCCGCCGTTGCCCTCGCCGCCGAAGATGCAGCCGGCCTCGACCATCCTGGCGGCGACGTTGGCTTCGCCGACGGGCGTGCGATGGAGCTTCACCCCGGCCGCCGCCGCCACGTCGTCCATCATCCGCGTGGTCGAGAGGTTCGTCGCCAGGTCGCCCTTGCGGCCGCTGAGCACGAACGCCGACGTCAGGGTCAGTGTGTATTCCTCGCCGATGAAGTTTCCCTTCTCGTCGACGATGACCAGCCGGTCGGCGTCGGGGTCCTGGCCGAAGCCGATGTTGGCCTTATGCCGCCGCACCGCCTCGCACAGGCCCGTTAGGTGGGCCGCCACCGGCTCGGGGGCGTGGGCGAACTCGCCGGTCGGCTCGCCGTTGACGTGGATCAGCTCACAGCCGAGCCGCTCCAGCAGCTTCGGCGTGCCCACGCAGCCGGCGCCGTTGATGCTGTCCAGCACCACCTTGAACTTCCTGGCGGCGATGGCGGCCGTGTCGGCAATGTCGCAGGCCGCCTCAACGTGCAGCTCGTGCGTCCGGTCGTTGCGCGTGACCGTGCCTTTCCGCTGGCCCGTGGTGAAGCGGCCGCTCTGCCGGATTTCCACGAGCCGCTTCCACGGATCGGACGGAAGGTTCAGCCCGCCCGCGCTCATGAACTTGATTCCGTTGTACGGCAGGGGATTGTGGCTGGCGGTGATGACGATGCCGCCGTCGGCCGCGAGGCGCTTGATCATCAACGCCACGCCCGGGGTCGAGACCACGCCCAGGTCGATCACGTCCACGCCGCCGGCCGTCATGCCCGCCACCATGGCCTCGCACAGCGCCGGCCCGGAGCTGCGGGTATCGCGGCCGAGAGCGACCGCCTTTCCCGCTCCCAGCATCGTCGCGAACGCCCGGGCGAACCGTTCGGCCACGTCGGCCGTCAGCGTCTCACCGACGACGCCGCGAATGCCGCTGACGCCTACCATCAGTCTGCTCATGCCAACCTCCTTAAGGGTGGGCACCATTATTCTGCATCGCCGCCGCCGATGCAAACAGCACTGCCCGCCTGCCCGGCCGATGACCGGCCCGCCTGCCTTCCGCCCGCCTGCCTTCCGGAGGTGGGCAGGGAGGTGGGCAGGGAGAGTGTGACCAGGCGAGGATACGTCTGCGCGGCCGGGGGAACAGACCACGAATTACACCAATTACGGCGAATTTCACGAATGGCCTCGTTTTCTTAAGCGGTTCTGCTTAATTCGTGCAATTCGTGACAATTCGTGTCATTCGTGGACTCATTCGTTGGGATGCGTACAGACCCCGGACAGGCCCGCCTGCCTTCCGCCCGCCTGCCTTCCGGAGGTGGGCAGGGAGGTGGGCAGGTCCACTGTTCAAACATTGTTGCGGTTCGCTTGGGTACTGGCTCCTGCCTCCCGGCTCCGGTAGCCGCATGACACGAAAAACCGAACGAGAACTTACACACAATTGGCTACACCAGTCTGCCGACCTCGATCTTTGACTTGGCGGGGCGAGAGTGTTCTAATATCCGCATGCTCGGGCGCCCACTGCGGACAACTCGGATCGACGTGGGGTTGGCCCTCTCCTTCGGCGGCGTGGCCTACCTGGTTTGGGTGCTGGTGGTGGGCACGGCCCGTCACGTCGTCAATGAGATCGCCAGGTCGATTCACGTGGATAAGGTTCCTATGGCGGAGCTGCCTGCCGGGGCGCGCTGGCTGTGGAACAGCTTCCTGCAGGCCGGGCTGGTGTTCGATGTGGTCGGGGTGGTCTGGCTGGCGCTTTCGCTGGCGCTGATCATGGGGGCGAGCCGGCAGCGTTGGAGCATCTCCTGGCCGTGGACGTGCGCCATCTGCCAGGCGATGGCGGCGACGCTGGTGGGAGTCTGGACGAGCCTCGCCGGTGCGTTTCCGCTGGGCGGCGGCACGGCCTCCGACGCGGCCGCGGCCTCATACCCGACCGCCGGCTGGACCTCGCTGTCGGTGTCGGTGGCGCTGGCCCTGGTGCTGTGGGTGTCGGTCCTGGTGTGGCTGCTGTACGAGCGGGCCCGGCTGCGGCGGGGGCCCAGCCTGCGCGACGGATTGCGGACGCACGTGCCGGACTAGGTCCGTCCCGGGGGCTGAAGCTACCTGCTCCACCGGCGCGGGCCGACGAGGACGCCGGGGCGCTGATATTTCTCGAATGAGATCGCCGGCCTGGCGGTGAGGACCTGCTCGATCCGGAACGCCCAGCGGATCAACAAGAACGCGCCCAGCGCGGCGGCCACGCCGGCGACGTTCCAGGCGACGTCGCGCCATTCGAACTGGCGGTTGGACAGGCCCCATTGGAGAGGCTCGGCGAGCACCGCCAGCCCCGCGGCCGGCACCGCCGCCGCCAGGGCCTGCCACCACCGCCGGCAGCGCGCCTGCCACAGCAGCGCCGCCGTCAGGGCGAAGCCGGCCAGCAGATGCATCATTTCCTGGCCCGGCCCGGCGTGGGGGCTGAGCCCATGCCCGCCCGCCCAATGCCGCTGCAAGCCCAGCAGCATTATTGCCCCGACGAACACAAACGCCACGCCCCGGCCGTGACATCGCGGGACGCGCTGCACCATCATGTGTGGCAGCAGACCCCAGGCCAGCGCCGCGACGGCCGTCGCCGCCGGAACCGCCAGGCCGCCCTCGCTCAGCACGGCGCAGCCGCCCAGCGCCGCCACCGCCGCCCACAGGGCCGAACGCGCCTGGTCGCCCGGGCTGGCGTCGCGGCAGGCGCGCAGAGACCACACCAGCGCCGCCAGCATGCCCGCCGGCACGAGGACCATCCCCACCCACCCGGTCGACATCGCCAGCATCCGCAGGCCGGCCACGTCCGCGTGGGCGGTGAACCCGTCCTGGACGTTGGCGCCGAAAAGGGTGGTCTGCCAGTTCAGTGCCGGCAGTGCCGACCGCAGCCGAATCACGGCCACGGCGCCGCCGGCGCTCAGGATCGCCCCGGCCGGCAGCAGCGTTCGGCGGTGGTGCTTCAGGAACGCCCCGGACAGCAGGAAGGACCCGCCGACGGCGACGGCCGCCACCGCGGCCGCGGGGATGCCGCTCTCGGAGACCATCAGCAGCGCCGCCAGCAGCGCCGCCGCGGCGATCCTCCCGACCGGCATTGCCTTTTCCCACCGCGCCGGAAGGTACGTCCCGGACGGCTCGTCCGGCCAGGCCGGCAGCAGGCACGGCGCCAGCAGTATGCCCACGCCCGTCAAGCCGCTCATCGCCACGGCCGGGGCGCCGGGAACCGTCGCGCCGGAATGTAATTGCAGCACGCACCCGGCGGCCACCGTCGCTCCAAGGCCCGTCAAGAGCCATCGCAGCTCGCGGATCCGCGAGAAAGTGTCCTGGACCAGCAGCAGCATCAGTCCCAGGGTGATCAGCCGGATGAGCAGGCTGGTGTCGCCGTTGGCCAGCAGGTCGATCCGGCCGTTGCCCGCTCGCCCGCCGGCGACGAGGTGCCCCAGCAGGATGACGCCGGGGGCGGCCAGGAAGGGATACAGCACGTGCACGGGCACGTCCACCTCGTCCCGGGCGTTCCGCCACAGCACCCAAAGCGACCACAGGCCCATCGTCCAGAAGATCATGGCGATCCAGCCGTCCGCGCTCACCCGGGTCAGGCCGGCCGCCGCTACCGTGCCCAGCAACATCACGCCGATCAGCACGCCCGCGCCCATCCCGCGCGCGACCAGGCTGTCCGCCGCCGAGCCGGCGGGGGCGGACGAGACGATCCGGCGGAACTCGCCGGCGGCCGAATTCGTAGTAGTAGACGTCACCGTATTCAGTTAGCCTTACGTTCGGGCGTCAGTATTCATCGGCGATTCGGAGAGCCCAATGAAATGAGAAGGCGTTGGTCCTCGTCTCTGTTCCTGGCAGCGGCCCTGCTGGCGGCGGAGGCCGCGACGGCCTTCGCGCTGGTTCCCCAGGAAGTCGTGGTCGTGACCAACGCCAAAGCCGCCGGCTCGGTGGCCCTGGGCGAGTATTACTGCCTCTCCCGCAACATCCTGAAAGACCGCATGCTCGTCCTGCGCGCGCCCGCCGGCCCCCTGGTCAGTCGCGCCGAGTACGAGAAGACCATACGCAAGCCCATCCGCGAGTTCCTCGCCGCCAACAACCTGGAAGACAAGATCAAGTGCCTGGCGCTGATGTGGGGCGTGCCGGTGCGCGTGCTCGGGTCGGAAATGACGCCCGAGCAGAAGAAGCTGCTCGGCGCGTACAAGGTGGCGAAGGAGCGGCTGCACGTGCGCATTGGCCTGAACTTGAAGCTCGCCGGTACCATCGGCAAGGCCTTCCCGCGGTCGCGGACGGCGGCGCTCCGCCCGGTGGGGGCGCTGTTCGCTCGCGGCGCCGCCCCGAAGCCGCCAAAGGGGCGCAAGTTCGAGGCCTTCGCCGGCGAGCTGCGGGCGCTGATCCGGCGCAGGCAGGCGGCGGCCGGGAAGATCGAGGATCGGACCCGGCGCAACATTGCCCTTCGCCAGTGCGCGTCCCTGCGGCTGGACACGTTCGGGGCGGAGAAACTCATGGCGGCCCTGCCGCCGGGGGACGTTCCCGGGGTGCCGGAGAAGGACCACATCCGGCGGGAGATGCAATCGCTGCGGGCCGAGCGCGACCGCCTCATGGCAGCCGACGAGACCCCCGAAACCGCCCGGCGGAGGGTCGAGGCCATCCTGAAGCTCGACGGCGTCGTCGGCGCGTACAGCTACTGCCAGCAGCGGATGAAGGACATCGACACCGCGTGGGAGGACGCCTCGGTCGACAGCGAGCTGGCGCTGCTGTGGGAGGACGACGCGCCGCCCCGGGGCTTTCGCCCGAACCCGATGCACTGGCGGCTGTCGGTCGCCAAGACCCGGCCGGCGAACCTGCCGAAGAAAATCATCATGACCGCCCGGATCGACGGGCCGACCGCGCGCGACGCGCTGCGGATCATCAAGGATTCTCTCGCCACCGAGAAGACGGGCATCCAGGGCAAGTTCTACATCGACGCCGGGGGCAAATACCCCCAATACGACGCCAACCTCACGGGCTTGGCCAAGGTGGTGGAGAAGTTGACCAAGATTCCGGTCGTGCTGGATGAGAGCAAGGAGCTGTTCGCCCGCGGCCGCTGCCCCGACGCCGGCCTGTACGTCGGCTGGTACAGCCTGCAGAAGTACGTGCCCGCGTTCACGTGGAGCCGCGGGGCGGTGGGCTGGCACGTAGCCAGCCTGGAGGCGATGCACCTGCGGTCGCCGTCGTCGGACGAATGGTGCGTCAAGATGATCCAGAACGGCGTGACGGCGACGATCGGCGCCGTCAACGAGCCGTTCCTCATGCATTTTCCCCGCCCGCAGGAGTTTTTCTCGCTGCTGCTGACCGGGCGGTTCACCCTGGCCGAGTGCTACTGGCGGACCGTGCCCACGGTCAGTTGGAGGCTTACCCTCATCGGCGATCCCCTGTATAATCCCTTCAAGCTGCACCGGCAGTTGTCGATTTACGCGCTGCCGCCGGCGCTGACGGGGCGGCCAACCGAGGCGGGAAGCAAATGAAGCCCGATCGAGACAGTGTGGAGCTGTTCGTTCCCGGGCGGGTGTGTCTGTTGGGCGAGCACGCCGACTGGGCGGGCCAGTTCGGCCTTCACCCCGGCTATTGCCTGGTGGTGGGAACCGATCAGGGCATACGGGCGACCGCCACGCCCGCCGACGAGCTGATCGTGGACACCTGCGTTCCCACCCGCGAGGGCCGGCCCTCCCGCCGCCGACGCCGCCTGACCTGCCCCTGGGACGCCCAGCCCCTGCTGGCGGCCGCCACCGACGCCACGGAGTTCTTCCGCCATTGCGCCGGCGTCGCCCACGAGGTCCGCAAGCGCTTCTCCACCGGCGGCATCCAACTCGACATCAACGCCATGGACCTGCCGCTCAAGAAGGGCGTCTCCTCCTCCGCGGCCGTGTGCATCACCGTCGCCAAGGCCTTCGACTCCGTCTACGGGCTGAACCTCTTTCCCCACGAGCTGATGGACCTGGCCTACGTCGGCGAGCGCCTCACCGGCAGCCAGTGCGGGCGCATGGACCAAGCCTGCATCTTCGGCAAGACGCCGGTGCTGCTGAGCTTCACCGGCCCGGACGACGTTCGCATCGAGCCGCTGTTCCCCGAGGGCGGCATCGAGATGTTCATCGTGGACCTGGCCGGGCAGAAAGACACCGTCAAGATCCTCGCCGACCTCCAGGCGGCCTATCCCGCCAGCGCCGACCTCCAGGCCGCCCTCGGTCCGGACAACGAGCAATTCGTCCGCCGGTCGTGCCGGGCCGTGACCGCCGGAGACGCCGCCGAGCTGGGCGCGATCATGACGGCCGCACAGGCCAACTTCGACGCCAAGGTCGCCCCGCATTGCCCGGAGGAGCTTGCCAGCCCGCTGCTGCATCAGGTGCTGACCCTGGCGGGCATCGCCGCCCACGTCCACGGCGGCAAGGGCGTGGGCAGCCAGGGCGACGGCACGGCCCAGTTGGTTGCCGCCTCGGCCGCTGACCGCGACGCCGCCATGGAGAAGGTCCGCCAGGCCTTCCCCGCGATGCGCTGCTTCCCGCTGACCATCACTCCCGCCCGCCTGGCCGCGGAAGGCTGACTGGCCCGGGCGCCGCCGCGGGTCCGCCGCCGCACCCCTCGCTCCCGCCCGCCACAATTGGGCTTTGCGCCTGGGCACAATTCCGGTACAATAATATTGGAGGTTGGCGCGAATCGCGTATTGCCGTCCTGAAAAGCGAGGAACTTTGTCGGTCCCCCGGAGCCGCATACCGGGCATAAGGATGTGCTCCCCCGCCGTCACAGACATTCGCTCCAGCTTGTGCCTGCTCGGTCTGGGATCCGTGGAACCAATGGCGGGTGCTGATGCGCTTCCGAGGCGGACCGACGCATCAACCCGGTTGTCAGAATAAGTATAAGTCTATTAGTGGCAGGGAAATCCAAATGAGAAAGACAGTACGTAGCCGATCGTTCGTGGGCGTGCTCGCGGCAACTGCGGCCGTCCTGGCGGTGGCGGCCAACGCGCCGGCCACCGTCTGGAACGTCTCCACCCTGGGCGAGCTGAACACCGCCATGGGCAGCCTGTCCAACGGCGACGAGGTGCTCATCGCCCCCGGCACCTACAATCTCAATCATGGCTTTTACGTCACCACGCCCAACGTCACCATCCGCGGCCTGACCGGAGTCCACGACGACGTGGTCCTGTACGGCGGCGGCATGAACAACCAATACGGCATCTACGAGGGCATCCAGCTCGTCGGCGACAACCAGACCCTCATGGACTTCACCCTGGAGGGCTTCTACCATCACGCCATCCACTGGCAGCCCGGCACCGACAACTCGCTGGTCCGCAACGTCAAGACCCTCAACGTCGGCGAGCATCACATGAAGGGAGGCACCGGCACCCCCAACGCCATGATTGGCGGCATCGTCGAGAATTGCGTGCTGATGCAGACCGAGGTCAGGCTCAACGGACTGCCGAACCGGCCGGACAACTACATCGGCGGCCTGGACATACTGGGCGCGACCAACTGGCGAATCCGCGACAACCTCGCCATTGGCATCGAGGCCATCGACAGCGGCGACGCAGCCATCTTCTGCTGGCAGCAAAACACCGGCCACATCATCGAACGCAACGTGCTCATCAGCAACAACAAGGGCATCGCCCTGGGCAATCCCATGGACACGGGCATGTGGCAGGTGACCGACACCATCGTCCGCAACAACTTCATCATCCGCGACCCCTCGGACGAAATCGGCATGGAGCTGTGCTACAACAAGGACAACAAGATCTACAACAACACCATCTACAGCTCCAGCGCCGGCGGCAACTGGTTCCGCACCCTTCACATCCTGGATAACGTCGTCTATCCGACGACGAACGTGGACATCCAGAACAACATCATCCGCGGCGGCGTCCTGGACAACTCCACGGGCGACTGGAGCGCCGCGGCCGTGGCCGCCAAGGGCAACATCGTGGACACCGCCGGGACGGTGGTCCTGCCGGGATGGTTCGTGGATGCGGCCGCCGGCGACCTGCACCTGACGGCGCTTGCGACCGCCGCCATCGACCAGGCTCTGACGCTGCCGGAGGTGACCGACGACATCGACGGGCATTCGCGCCCGGTGGGCGACTTCCCCGACATGGGCGCCGACGAGTACGGCAGCAGCCCCGGCCCGCAGCCGCCGACGCCGCCGCCCACGCCGCCGCCGGCTGGCCGGCCCTACCTCGACTGGCAGTACAAGTACCTAGGCGACGGCGAGTACGGCATCACCTTCACCATCCGCGGCAACGACGGCGTGGCCAAGTCCTTCTTCGCCGACGC
>CAYNYF010000038.1:0-38791 GCA_964401385.1 uncultured Planctomycetaceae bacterium
TAGGGTGGCTGCTTGCAGCCACCTGTCATGCAATGACACATCGCGCAGCCGTTGCCGGTGATCAGACAATTCGCGTGCGTGCAAGCACGCACCCTACGCACTCCGTGCCGGCGCCGGGCGGTCGGTAGGGTGGCTGCTTGCTGCCACCTGTCATGCAATGACACATCACGTAGCCGTTGCGGGTGATCAGACAATTCGCGTGCGTGCAAGCACGCACCCTACGCGCTCCGTGCCGGGGCCGGGCGGTCGGTAGGGTGGCTGCTTGCAGCCACCTGTCATGGAATGACACATGGCGCAGTCGGCGCCGGTGAGAAGACAATTCCCGTGCGTGCAAGCACGCACCCTACGCGCTAAAAGGGAGGTAGCAGGTGCGTGCAAGCACGCACCCTACGGCCGCCCTCCGTGCCGGGGCCGGGCGGTCGGTAGGGTGGCTGCTTGCAGCCACCTGTCATGCAATGACACATCGCGCAGCCGTCGCCGGCGGTCAGACAATTTGCGTGCGTGCAAGCACGCACCCTACCCACTAATCGCGGAAATTCCTCACACCGCAAAGCCGGCACATCGCCCGGCACGTCAAGCCGGGCGATGCCCTCCTGCCCACAGGCCGGGGGAATTGGCGCCGGCCAGGCCATCGCAGACCCAAGCTGCCCCCTCGCCCCCGTTTTGCCGTTGACACTGTCCGGACGGGAACTCAGTATTAGCCGCGAAGCGTGATTTCGTTGTCTCTGGGTTTGCACACGGACAGGAGTGAACATGGCGGGCAAGAAGTCTTCGCGCCGGACAACCAAGGCGCCTGCGGCCGGCGAAACAGTCATCTTTGTGGAGAAGTGGCAGGATCTCAAGCCGGGTCCCATCGCGGCCTTTCGCAGCGCATTCGGCGAGTATCACACGCACCCCGTTCCCCCGGGTGGCGGCGCGTGGGGCGACGCGGTGCTGTCGACCGGCCAGGGCGACTTCGCCTGGCGGGTCGTCGAGGACGGCGATGAGTTGGCCTTCGAGGCCTGCCAACACATGCGGCGGCGCCCGGCCATTCTGGTGCTGGACGACCATCCGGAGCTGGGGGACTATACGTTTGCGGTGCCGGTTCGGCCGCTGTCGAGCAAGGCCGCGTGCGGGATCGTTTTCCATTACCACTGCAACCGGACGTTCTTCGCCCTGCTTTGGGACGGCAGCGGCGAGCTGCTGATGGTGCGAAACGAGCACGACGCCCGGCGCGTCCTGGGGCGGGCGGAACTGCCCTTCCAGATGGAGGAGTACCGCGTCCTTTCGGTGACGGTTTCGGCGATACAGGCCACGGCCGCCGTGGACGGCAAGACGCTCTTCCAGGCCGAGATGGAGCCCTTCGTCACCGGCGAGGCGGACGGGCCCCGGGGCGAGGGCAAGGTCGGCCTGGTGGCGTATTGTCCCGCCCGCTTCCGAGCGCCGAAGCTGAGCTGCCCGCGCCGGGAAGGCAGCGTTCGCAGACGCAGGCTCAGCGCCGCCCAGCGTCAGCTCGCGCGGCTGCGCGAGGAGAACCCCAAGCCCGCGCCGATCGCCGATTGCTCGCTGGAGGACTTCGGGGCCGGGCGGAGCCTCCGGCTGGCCGACGTGGACGGCGACGGGCAACTGGAGTTCATCATCGCCCAGGCCTCCACCCGGGCCGATGCGGGCAACTACCAGCAGATTTCCTGCCTGACGGCCTTTCGCTCCAGCGGCGAGGTGCTCTGGCAGATCGGCCGGCCGGTCAAGCCGACCGACCTGGCGGACGCCCCCACGCAGGACCTGCCCTTCCAGGTGGCCGACGTCGACGGCGACGGCAAGCTGGAGCTGGTCATGTGCCGCGACTGGCAGTTGCAGATCCGCGACGCCGCCACCGGCAAGCTCCAGCGGCAAGTGCCGACGCCGCGATCGACGCTGGGTGCGACCGTCATCGGCTGGCTGGTCGAGGATTTCTACGACCGGATCTGCGGCGACAGCATTCATCTGGCCGACCTGACCGGTCGGGGACGACGGGGCGAAATCCTCATCAAGGACCGCTACTGCAACCTCTGGGCTTACGATGCCGACAGCCTGCGGGAGCTTTGGCACGTGGTGCTCAACACCGGGCACTACCCGCTGGCGTTCGACATCAACGGCGACGGGCGGGACGAGGTGCTCTGCGGCTACTCGCTGATCTCCGCCGACGGGCGAGTCCTCTGGCAGAAGCGGTTCGGCGACCACGTCGACGGAATCGGCGTGGGGCATTTCCACCCCGACCGCGACGACTATCAGATCGCGTGGGTGGCCGGCGAGGAGGGATTCTTCCTCGTCGGCCAGGACGGTGAGATCATCGCCCGGCATCGCACCGGACACCTGCAAAAGATGTCCATCGGCAACTTCCTGCCGGAGCTGCCCGGCGTGGAGATCGCCACCATCACCTTCTGGGCCAGTCAAGGCGTGTTGTCCATATTCGACGGGCGCGGCCGGAAGCTGCACGAGTCCGAGCCGTGGCACCAGGCATCGGCGCTGACGCCGGTGGGATGGCGCGGCGACGGGCAGGACTTCATGCTGCTGTCGACGCATCCACACAGCGGCGGCATGCTGGACGGGCTTGGCCGGCGCGTGGTGATGTTCCCGGAGGGCTTCCCCCACCTGGCCTGCGACGCGGTGGACGTCGACGGCGACGGCCGCGAAGAGATTCTCGCCTGGGATTTCGAGCGGTTCGTGATCTTCAAGGCCGCTGGTAAGCCGTTGGGCAAGATCCCGCCGCGATACACCGGGCACCTTAGCAACCGGTCGAACTACCATGCCAACGTCGCCCTCCCGCCGGAGGTCATCGGAAAAGCGGCGGCCAGAGGCCCGCGGCGACAGGCTCGAAGCAGGAAACGATGAGGGTCCCAAGGCAGCCGCACGCGCAGGGCGCCGTAACAGACTGTGGGAACAGAGCATATGCCTGACAGTTACGTGTACGTGAACGGTGAGATCGTCCCGGCCGCCGAGGCCAGGATCAGCGTGTTCGACACGGGGCTGCTGCACGGGGCAAGTGTGTTCACCACGCTGCTGGCCCACAACGGCAGGGCCTTCCGGCTGGACCGCCACGCCGGCCGGCTGCTGGCCAACGCCCAGGCGATCAAGCTCCGCTACACGGCCAGCGCGGAGGAGCTTGCCAAGGCCGTAGACGATCTGCTGGCGGCCAATCATCTCCGCGAGGCCCGGATCCGGATTACGCTCACGCCCGGTCCGGTCGCGGGCGGCGATGCCAAGGGCGAGCCCGTGACGATCGTTACCGCCTCGGCCGTGGAGAATCCCTCCTGGTGGTACGAAAAGGGCCTGGGGGTGATGGTCAGCCGCTATCGTCAGTTCGGCGGGGACCCGGCCGTCGGGCTCAAGACCGGCTGCTACCTGGGCAGGGTGCTGGCCCGGCAGGAAGCGGCCGCGGCCGGGGTCGATGAAGCCCTGTGGTTCACCCCGGAAGGCAACCTCGCCGAGGCCTGCTTCTGCAACGTCTTCCTCGTCCGAGAAGGACAGGTGCTCACGCCGCCGCTGAAGACGCCGGTGCTGCCGGGGATCGTCCGCGAGGCGGTCATCGAGCTGTGCCAGAAGCTCAAGGTCCCCTGCACGTCCGATCGGCCGTTGACGATCAAGGACTGCCTGGCGGCCGAGGAAATGCTCCTGACATCCTCCGTCGCCGGCGTCCGGCCGGTCGTCCGGCTGGAGCGGCACGCCATCGGCGAGGAAAAGCCCGGTCCGATCACCCGGAGAATCCTGGCAGCGTACGCGAAGCTGCTCGAGAAGGAATGTCCGCCGGCCGGGGCGTGACCGGCAGTCAACTCAGACGCCCTCGAAGAACTCGACGCTCCTCGCGGCGACAACGCCGGGACGCCTCGGGCGGATCTCAAAGACACCCGCTCCCTGGAAGCCGATCTTTTCGAGGTGTTCCTTCAAGAGTCGCCAGTCCTCGGCCGTATTGGTCCCGGTGCCGAGTTCCCAGTGGTCCTGCGTTTCCTCGGGGTCCTGGAGATGGACGTGGCAGAGGCGGTCGCCGAAGGCGTCGAGGAACTGCCGGAACGGGCGCTGGAGGCCTTCGCGGTGCCCGGTGTCGAAGCAGAAGCCCAGATCGTCGCCGACGTGGTCGAAGGCCTCGGCCAGCCCGTCCAGCCGGCCGTTTTCCAGCGCCATGACGACGCCGGCGTCGCGGCAGCGGCGGGCCATTTCCTTCATCATCGCCAGGTCCGTCCCGCCGTCGCCGTCGGGGAAATGGCCCAGGTGCACGACGATGACGTCGGCCGCGACGGCCTTGGCCGCGGCCAACTGCTCCAGGTGATCCTCGCGGCCGCGGCAGGCCTGGCCGTGCAGGCTGCACTTCATGCCGGCGGTCAGGGCCCGCAGCCGGTCGCGGTACTTCGGGGCGTACAGGCCGCGATCTTCCTTCCAGCGGTTCCACAGCTCGATGCCAAAGCCCGCCTCGCGGACCTCGTCCATCAGGTCTTCCAGGCTGCCCTCGGTGTAGTACCAGAAATAGTTCCACAGGCTGATGCGGTAATCCTGAATCAACACGATCGCACTCCAAGAGAGTTTTCTGCGCCGCCGCCCCCCCGGGGACCTATGCCGGTGGGCGTCGGCGTCTCTGAAAGGGCTGTTACCGGCCCGCTGCCGTGGCAATCGCCTCCAGCAGGGCGCGGGCCTTGTCGAGGGTCTCCTGATATTCGCCGGCGGGGGTGGAGTCGGCGACGATGCCGCCGCCGACCTGCACGTGGGCCCTGCCGCGATCCCACACGACCGTGCGAATGACGATGTTCAGCTCGGCGTTGCCGTCGGCGCCGATGTATCCGATGGAGCCAGTGTAGGGGCCGCGGGCGAGACCCTCCAGCTCGTCGATGATCTCCATCGCCCGGATCTTCGGGGCGCCGGTAATGGAGCCGCCCGGGAACGTCGCCGCCAGAAGCTCGGCCGGGCCCACGCCCTCTCGCAGCTCGCCGACCACCGAGCCGACCAAGTGGAACACCGTGGGGTGGGTCTCCAGCTCGCGCCGGTGCTGCACCCGCACCGACCCGAACCGGCAGACGCGTCCCAGGTCGTTTCGCAGCAGGTCGATGATCATCGCCAGCTCGGCGTTGTCCTTGTGGCTGGCGAGCAGCTCGGCGGCGGCCGCCGCGTCGGCAGCCGGCTGACCGATCCGCGGGCGCGTGCCCTTGATCGGGCGGGTCAGAACGCTCCGGCCGCGGACGCGCAGAAACAGCTCCGGCGAGCTGCTCAGCACGCCCCAGTCATCGGCCAGCAGCATGCCCGAGTACCAGGCGGGGTTGCGGCGCGCCAGCGCCCGGTAGATCGCCAGCGGAGGCGGCGCTTCGGCGATGGTCAGCCGCTGAGAGAGGTTCACCTGGAAGATGTCGCCGGCGGCGATGTAATCGATGCAGCGGGCCACGGCCTGGCGGTATCGCTCGGGGGTGAAGTTGCTCTGGGCCGGAGCCGCCGCCTGGGCGGCCGCGGACGCCTGTTCGACCGGAACCGGCCCGGCGTCGCTGCCACCGGCCGAAAGGATCATCTCCCGCAGGGCCTCGCGACCTTCGCCGCCGAACCGCGGCCCATCCAGCCAGGTCAGGGTCCACCGCTTGGCAACGGCATCGTAGACGGCGGCCGAGTCGTAGAAAGCCAGGTGAAGGTCCGGCAGAGACGTGTCGCGAACGGCTCGCTCGGGAAGCCGTTCCAGGTGTCGCCCGAACTCGTATCCGACGTAGCCGATCCAGCCCGGCCCGTAGGGCACCGGCAGAGGCCCTTCGGCCCGAAACCGGCCCAGCGCCGCCCGGAGAGCGTCCATGACGCTCGCCCCGGGCAGTTCCCGCCCGGCGCGGTCCACCAGCCGCCCCTCGCGGAGGGCGACGACTTCGACGGGTCGGCAGGCGAGCACGCTGTATCGCCCGTAGCGCGAGTCCAGCGCGGAGCTTTCCAGCATCGCCGGATACGGCTGGGCGGCCAGGTCCTCCAGCACCGCCGAGGGAGCGGGGCTGAGCTGGAGCACCTCCCAGCCCAGGCGGGCGATGTTACTTGCGACATGTGTCGTTCGACCGGCCATCTGCCCAAGCTCATCAGTCCAGGAACCTGTTATGGTACGTCCCCGCGGCAAGAGGCCAAAGCGCCTTACCGGCAAATCTTTCCCCCAGTGGTCGCCGCTCATCTCCGCCCGGAGAGGACCTGCAAAAGTGTCTCCTCGTCCTCGGTGGGCTTGATCAACCCGGAGGCCGCGCACAGCAAGGCAATGGCGAACCCGGCGACGAAACCTCCCAGGTGCCCACAGATCGCAACCCCAGACGCCCAGCCAATTGCCAGTTCGAATACGTTCCAGACCACCCACAGCGCGATGATCCATCCGCTCGAGACCCGGCTGACGCCGGGACGAATCCAGATGAGCCAGAAGACGGTGACGTCGTTGCGAGGGAAGAAAACAAGAAACGCCCCCATGACGCCGAAGATGGCCCCGGAAGCCCCAATGGCGACACCGGCCGAGAACGTGTAGTGGGCAAAGTCGCCGGCCAGGGCGCTGAGCAGGTACAGGCTGAGGTACTTAACGTGCCCGAACTTGTAGTTGACGGCGTTCCCGAACACCCACAAGAACACCATGTTGCCTATCAGGTGCCACGGACCGACGTGTACCAGCACGGAAGCCGAGGACTCCGCGAACGCCCACAACACCGACTCATCCACCCAGGCCCAAATGCTCACCACGATGGTGACGACTATGATGGCGACGTTAACCCACGGCCTGCGGCTCATGGGCACGTCGACCTTCAACGGAATCAGCATTGCTCGCCCCCTTCCTGCCAGATGGGCGCTTATGTCAGCGGATACAGTACCAGGCCCGTGGACGGCTTGGGATAAAAATATGTGCTCTTGTGGGGCATGGTGGCGCCGGAAAGAGCGATTTCCTTGACGGCCGTCAGGGGCGTCGGCTGGAGGAAAACCGCCAAGTCGGCCCGGCCGGAAATGACCTCTTCCAGAACGGCACTGCCATCGGCGACGTATTCGATGGCCATCTGGTGAGTCTTGTACGCATCGAGGCACTCATCGATCACCAATCGGTGAAGGATGGCGGCGTCCAGCCCCCGCCAGGTGTCGCTCTCCTCCGGCGCCGCCCGCTGCATGACGGAATCGTCCACCAGGCGCCCCACGTAGGCCGTCGGCGCCCCGCCCCGCCTGTCGGCCGCGACGAACGCCATTGCGTGCCGACCGAACGGGCGCAGAAAGCCGCCGGCGTCGGCAACGGATTCTGCGGTCAAGCTGACCCGCTGAAACTCCACAACCTTCCCCGCCGACGCGACGAATCGCTCCAGGTCGAAATCCTTCAGCCCGGTGATGACGCGATGGGCCGGCAGGACAATCAGGCCCGGGTCGTCCATTGCCGCCAACAAGAACATGACGTAGTTGGCGGGATGGCTTCCGTCGATTTCGCCCAGCCGCCGGCGGTATTCCAGGGCGGTGGTGTAGCGGTGGTGGCCGTCGGCGATGAACAGCGGCTCTCCGGCGAGCGCCTGAACGACTGACTCGATCACATCCGGGTCGGAGACCGCCCAAAGCCTTTCATCAACGCCGCGCAGGCACCCGTACGCCGCGGGGGTCTGCCCGGCCGCCTGGAAGAGGACGTCGGCGGCGCTTTCGGCGCCTTCATAGAAGCCGAAGATCGGCGAGACCTGCATGCCTGTCTTCTCGGTCAGCTTCATCCGGTCGGCCTTGGCGCCGGGGAATATCTTCTCGTGGGGCCACACCCCCTCACCGAACTCCGCCAGCCGCACGGCCGCGATCATGGCGCGGCGACGGAAACGTCGCCCGCCCCAGGCGAAGACCTGTTCGTGGGCGTAGAGGCAGGGCCGCTCGTCGCGGCAGAGCACGCCGCCGTCGATCCAGCCTTTCAGGCGGGCCGCCGCGGCCTCATACGCGCTGTCGGGCCCGACGACGGTCAGCGGCAGGTGAGGAAGATCCACGCCCACGATGTTCCGCTCGTCCGCGGCCAACAGAGCGTCCTTGTCAGGCTCACTGAGGATGTCATACGCGGGGGCGAGAACAGAACTTACGTCCCCGTCCCTGCTGCGGTAACGCCATCCCCGGAACGCCTTGATGTCCATCCGCTACCTCCGCGCAGAATCGTGGAAAAGGGGGAGATTAGCGGATTTGAAGCTGAAAGTACAACCCGAGCGCGCGGGCAGTTTGTACTTTTCCAAGCCCCCGCCGCTCGGTGTCATTGCCCGGGCGGGCCTTGCGCCCGCAGCACAATCTCAGTCGAGCCCGACATCACTTCTTCAAGGCTTCCTGGAGGGCCAGCACGGCGTAGCAGGTCACCAGCGTGGAGTTGCTCTCCATCCACTTGTCGGCGGCGTTGATCCAGGAGCCGTCGGCCTTCTGCTGCTCGTGCAGGGCGTCGATCAGCTCGTGCCGCCAGTTGTGCTTTTCGCCCCCCGCCGGGATGACGTCCTGCCCCCACGCCCGAAGGGCCTTGGCGAAGACGTGATAGTAGTAGTACAGCCCCTGCCTGGACCGGGCGGCGGGCATGTTGGGGTTGGTGTCCAGCCGCCAGTACTTTCGAATCCAGTCATAAGCGGCCCGGACGCGCGGGTCGTTGCGGGCGACGTTGGCGTACAGCATGCTCTTGAAGCCGGTGTAGGTCATCGAGCCGTAGCTGCGCAGCCCGCGGTCGTCGCTGCCGGCCATGGACTCGCCCACAAAGCTCTCGCCCTGCCGGCGGACGGCGTAGACGAACCCGCCGTCGTCCGCCCCGCGGACGACGAAGGCCTGACCGGCCGTTCCCTCCGTGCGGTTCTGAAGCCGCTTGACGAACGCCAGCGCCCGCTGCACGGCCGGGTCGTCGCCGCTGACACCGGCCTCGTGCAGGGCCTCCATCCAAAAGCCGACGTTGCTCAGGTCGGGGCGGTTCTGGTCCGGCCTGCCGTAGCTGACCCCGCCGACGTAGGGGTGCTTCTCGCCGATCTGCTCCCCGGCGAGGTCCTTGGAGCCGGGGACGATCTGCCGGCCGCGAAGAAATCGGACCGCGCCGTCCAGCGCCTCGCGCTGGCGCGGGTCCTTCGCCGCCGCCAAGGCCATCACCGCCACCGAGGTAATGTAATTGGCGTTACCTTCGCCGGGGTCGTAGAAGCCCCCATCCGGCTGGCGGAATTTCATCAGGGACGCAAAGCCCTTGACCACGGCGGGCGATTCGATGCCGTAGTCGGGATGCTGAGCCAACACCTTCAACACCATCGCCGTGAGGGCCGGGTGCGACCTGCCCGGCGCAAACCCCCACCCGCCGTCGGCGTTGCGATGTTTCAGCAGCCAGGAGAGGCCCTCGTTGATGTCGGCCCGGGCCTCGGCAAGATGTTTGGCATCGACGGCATCGGTGCCGGCCTGCGGAAGCGTCGTGGGCATGGGCGGCTCCGCGGCGGCCGGAGATGCGCTCTGCTTCTGTTCCTTCCCGGCCGGTTGGGTGGTGGCCGGCTCGTCCTTGCGACACCCCGTCGCCGCCACCGCCGCCCAAGCTGCCGCGGCCAGCAGGATCAGACATCTGAATCTCATGGGTGCATTCCTTTCGCCAGTCAACCTCTACTCAGTTGATCGCAGCAACACTCATGCCACAACAGTGATACTGGCGTTTTCGGCAGGTTGGCTGGCTCCGGGCGGCACAGTCCGGCACACCCCGTGCCCATCGCGGACAGGATTCGTTCGCCCGCGCGCTCAGCGCCGGCGGGCTAGGATGAAGAACGACAGCGCCATTGCCTGCAAGACCCCCGCCACGAGCAGTGCCAGGTGCGCCGCAATCTGGTGCTCGTACGAACCAGGCGTTCCAGGCAGATACACCAGTCCAACCAGAAAGGCGATCACCGCCAGAACCTGAAACATCGTGCCCAGCAAACGGGTGACGGAGAACCCGCGCTCGGATGAGTCTTCCCCGAGCCGGCGAAGGTGCTGGAGGATTTCCCGGAGGACCTCCGAATCGGACATGTCCTCCGGCCGCATCCGGCTGGCCTGGCCGAAGGCCGGCGCCGCATCCGCGACCCCGCCGACGGGAAGGCGCAGCCCTGGGGCGGCCGACATCGTGCCGGCGGCCTCGGTCCGCAGGATCATGCGGGCGGCGTCGACGAGATTTCGCACGGTGAAGTCCGCCTGGACGGCCTCGTCCTGCTCGGAGTCCAAGTCTCGATGGGCGGTCGGGGCCTCCCGGGGGCCTTCCTCGCCCTGGAGGCGGATGCGAATCGTCCGACATCCGGCCCGCTGGCCCGCCTCGACGTCCGCCGGCGTATCGCCGACCATCCAGCTTCGATCCAGGTCCAGATTCAGCTCGCGGGCGGCCCGCAAGAGCATTCCTGGCCTGGGCTTGCGCTCCTCTGAGTCGCGGGCGTATTCCTCCACGGTCCCTTCGGGGTGATACGGGCAGTAGTAGATCGCCGCCAGGTGGACGCCCTTCTCGGCCAGTTGGCGGCGCAGCTCGGAGTGGATGTGCTCCAGCGCTTCTTCGGTGAGCATGCCCCGGGCGACGCCGGACTGGTTGGTTACGATCACGAGCTTGAAGCCCGCGTCGGCCAGGCTGCGCAGGGCCACGTCCACGCCCGGCAGCAGCTTCACCGCCGACGGATCGGTGAGATATCCCGGGTCCTCGATGACGGTTCGGTCGCGATCGAGAAAGACACATTCCTCACCCATCTTTATCCCTCTTATTCGGCTGCGGCGAAGTCTTCGTCGACGAGTTCGCAGACGACGTGGTACGCCAGTTGATGAAGCTGCTGGATGAGGTCGGTCCGTTCGGCCGGGGCGCGGAAGCAGACCTCCGCCATTCCCGCCAGCTTGCCCCCGCCGGCGCCGGTCATGGCGACCACGTGCATGCCGCGCTGCCGGGCGGCTTCGGCCGCCGCCAGGACGTTCGGGCTGTTGCCGCTGGTGGAAAGCGCCCACAGGACGTCGCCTTCGCCGCCGAGCGCCTCGACCTGGCGGGCGAAGACCTGCTCGAAGTCGTAGTCGTTGCCCACGGCCGTCAGCACGCTGGTATCCGTCGTCAGCGCCACGCACGCGAGCGCGCGGCGCTCGCGGCGGAAGCGCCCGGCCAGTTCGCCGGCGATGTGCTGGGCGTCGGCGGCCGAGCCGCCGTTGCCGCAAACGTACACCCGCCGCCCCGACCGAAACGAGGCAATCAGCAACCGCGCGATCCGGTCGATCGTCTCCCGCGCGGGCTCATCCAGCTTCGCGATCGCCTCGCGAACCTGATCGATCATCTGACCAACTTTGGGATTGACCCTGCCCACAGTACCTCTCCGCGACGCCGACGACGCTAGCCGGCGTCGCCGCCGTTCAGGATTCGATTGATAATCTCGGTGGTGCTGAGCCCCTCGATCAGGCCCACGTTCAGCACCTTTCCGCCATAGCTCTCGACAAACTCCCTGCCGACGATCACGGGCGTTGTGCCGCCCTTGGCGAGGACGTCCGGCCGGAGCAGCTCCAACAGCGGCTCGGGCGTGTCCTCGTCAAAGATGGTGACGTAATCGACGCATTCCAGGGCGCCGAGCATTTCCGCCCTCTCGTCCTGCCCGGTCACCGGACGGGGCGGGCCTTTCAGGCGGCGGACGCTGTCGTCGGAATTAATCGCCACGATCAGGCAGGAGCCCAGCTCGCGCGCCCGCTGGAGGTAGCGCACGTGCCCCATGTGGAGCAGGTCGAAGCATCCGTTGGTGAACACAACCACCTCGCCCCGGCCGCGGCGTCGGGAGACCTCCGCGGCCAGCCGGTCACGCGGGAGCACCTTGCCGCCGCGAAGCCCGATCATGCGCCGCAGCTCGTCGACCACCTCTTCCCGGCGAATGGCCACGACGCCGAAGCGCTCGATCTCCAGCCCGCCGGCCACGTTGGCCAGGGCAACCGCCTCGGGCAGCTCGCAGCCCTCCGCAATGGCCACGGAGAGCATCGCCAGAACGGCATCGCCCGCCCCGGCCACGTCGTAGATGGCTCGCTGGCGAGTCGGAATCCTCAGGCCCTCCTGCCCGCGCCGGCCGAGATAGGCGCCTTCCCTGTCCAGCGTGATGACCACCGCCTCGGCGTCGGCGGACAGCAGCAGGCGCTCGGCGCAGCGGGCGAGCGAGTCCTCGTCGGTGATCTCAATGCCGCTGGCCAGTTGGGCCTCAAAGCGGTTGGGGGTAATCACGGTTGCCCCGCGATACCGCCGGTAGTCGCGAATCCTCGCCGGGTCCACGATCACCGGCAGCTTGGTCGAGCGCGCATCGGCAATCAGTTGGGGGGCTGTGGTGTCGTTCAGGGTGCCCTTGTCGTAGTCTTCCAGGGCCACCGCCTGGCACGTCGTCAGGACGGACCGCAGGGAGGCGCGAATGGTCGCGAGGACCGTCTGCGGCGGCGGGCCGTCGGCCTCTTCATCCAGGCGCAACATCTGCTGCCGGTGCAGGTGTTGGGCCAGTCCGACCAGCCGCTGCTTCACCGTCGTGGGCCGGCCAGGCAGCCGGATCAGCGTGGCCGTCGTCGCCCCGGCCGCGCTGAGAAACCCCAACAGCTCCTCCCCGGCGGCGTCCTGCCCGGTCACGCCGATACAACTTACCTGTCCGCCCAGGGCCATAATTCCGGCCGCAACGCTGCCGGACCCGCCTGGACGCGACTGTTTGTCCACTACCCTCAACACCGGCACCGGGGCCTCCGGGGAAATCCGCTCGGTGTCGCCGTACAGGTAGCGGTCCAGCATGAAGTCCCCTACGAGGGCGATCCTCGCTGAGCCAAATCCCTCCAACACTTCCATCAAATGGTGCATGGCGCGATTCTATAAGTGGCGGCACGCAGTTGCAATGCCCCGCTCGGGGCCTGATTCATTACCCGTTTCGAAGCGCAAGCCACGGTACAGATCACCCCCCTGCCCAACCTCCCCACGAGCGCGGCAGCCGCTCACTGCCCCAGGGCGCCCATGATGCTCGCTTCCAGCACTTCGGCGGCCTCGACGATCCGCATCTCCACCTCCAGCGCCCACAGCGGCACTGCCAGTCGGAAGGCACCGTCAATCTTGACGCGGTCCTTGGCGGTCGTGACCAGCACCTCCGCCCGGCAGGCCGCCGCGGCCCCGGCGATTCGGCCAAGCACGCCCTGGTCGTAGGCCACGTGATCGTCGAAGGCAACCCTTTCGGCCACCTCCGCCCCGGCCGAGGAGAGCGTGGCAAAAAAAGCCTCCGGATTGCCGATCCCGCAGAACGCGCAGACCTTCCTGCCGGCAAGCTCGGAAACGGGCAGCTTCTCGCCGGGGGCGCCGCTGAGGGCCACCGCCGCGTGCACCGCAAGGTGCAGCGAGGCCGCCGGGGCCAGCCGTTCCAGCCGCAGCCGAAGCGACGCCAGTTCTTCCCGCTCGATCAGGTTCGAGCGGGTGATGACGATGGCGTCGGCGTCGCGCAGAGCCGTCAGGGGTTCGCGGAGCAGACCTCGCGGCAGGCAGTGGCCGTAGCCGAAGGCCCGCGTCGCGTCGACCAGGACGACGTCCAGGTCTCGCCGCAGGCGAAGGTGCTGAAAGCCGTCGTCGACGACCAGGCAGTTCGCCCCGCCGGCCACGGCCGCCCTCGCCCCGGCCAGCCGGTCGGGGTTGACGATGACCGGCGCCCCCGTGAGCCGCTCGAGCAGCTCGGCCTCGTCGGAGCGGCCCCCGACGGCCTTGTAACCGCGAATGAGGACGGCCGGCCTCCGCCCCGCTTTCTTGAGTCGCGCGACGACCCATGCGACCATGGGCGTCTTGCCCGTCCCGCCGGCCGTGATGTTGCCCACGGAAACGACCGGCACGCCCGCCGCGCGGGCCGACAGCAGCCCTCCGCGATAGACCCACCGCCGCAGCCGCATCAGACACGCGTACGGCTTCGAAAGCAGCCAGGTGAGGCTCCGAAGCGCAGAGGCCGATATCCCCCCCCGCCGCCCGCTCATGATGTCCCGAACTCTCGCCTGGTCCATGGGAGTGCAGACGATGCTAACCGCCCCGCCCCGTAAACAAAAGCCCGCGCACTCCGTGGCGCGAGGCTTATGCTATCCCGCTCTTGTCGTGCGACTGGCGCCTGCCGCCCGTTGCCTACTGCCTACTCCCCCATTCCCATCTTCTCAATGATGGCGTCGGCCATTTGGCTGGTGCCGACGGCCGTCGGGTCGTCGCGGTGCGGCTTCATGTCGTAGGTGACGGACTTTCCTTCGGCGATGACGGCGGCGACGGCGCTTTCGAGCCTGTCGGCGGCGGCCCGCTCACCGATGTGCCGCAGCATGAGCACCCCGGAGAGGATCATCGCCGTCGGGTTAACCTTGTTGAGACCCTTGTACTTGGGGGCCGATCCGTGGGTGGCCTCGAAGACCGCGCTCTTGTCGCCGATGTTCGCCCCCGGCGCCACGCCCAGCCCGCCGACCAGCCCGGCGCACAGGTCGGAGATGATGTCACCGTAGAGGTTCGGCAGCACCAGCACGTCGTACAGCTCCGGCTTCTGCACCAACTGCATGCACATGTTGTCGATCAGCCGCTCTTCGTACTCCAGGTCGGCGTAGTCGGCGGCGACCTGCTCGGCGACCTCCTTGAACAGCCCGTCGGAGAACTTCATGATGTTGGCCTTGTGGACGGCCGTGACCTTCCGCCGGCCGTTAGCGCGGGCGTACTCAAAGGCAAATCTGACGATCCGCTCGGTGTTCTCGACGCTGATGGGCTTGATGGACACGCCGGTGGTATCCCGGCCGGTGACGATCTTCTTGTCGGCGGAGAGCCGGTTGATCTCGTCGATGATCGTCCCGGCCGCTTCCGTGCCGCGCTGGAACTCCACGCCGGCGTACAGGTCCTCGGTGTTCTCGCGGACCACGACCAGGTCGATGCCCTCATATCGGCTGCGGACGCCCGGGTAGGTCTTGCACGGCCGCAGGCAGACGTACAGGTCGAGGTGCTGCCGCAGATACACGTTGACCGAGCGGAAGCCCGCCCCGATCGGGGTGGTGATCGGGGCCTTCAGTGTCGCCTCCGTCCGGCGGACGCTCTCGATGGTGCGCGGCGGCATGGGCGTGCCCTCCTTTTTCAGCACGTCCGTGCCGGCCTCGCACAGCTCCCATTCGACGGTGCCGGCCTGCGGCGTCTCTTGCAGCGATGCTTCGACACATCGCCTGGCGGCCTCGGCCAGTTCCGGGCCAACGCCGTCGCCCGTAATCAACGTCAGTTTGTGCATCACGCCCAACGGTCTATCCCTTCTCCAATCAAAGGAACGAAAATGCTAACGAGCGGAAGCTGAGCCGTCAACAGCACGGGGCGAGGCCCTGGGCACGACAGTATCGCACCGGGATTGAGCCGAGGCGCACGCAGCCGCGTCCGAACCATTCCGGCACGCATGACGGGGCCGCCTGCTCTCCCGTCGACTGCCTCCGCTATTTGCCGACGGTGACCTCCACGGAGGCGTAGCCGGTGTTGCTGAGCTCGTCGGCGACGCGGACCGCGATGCGATGCGCGCCGGCGTCGACCTGGTCGATGGTCGCCGAGAACGATTCCCGCTGCGAATCGCAGATGCCGTCGTCCGGGGTTATGACGGTCCACTCGTCGTTGGTGTCCACCGAATACTCGATCGTCCGGATTCGGCTGGTGGCGTCGGCGATCTTGCCGGCCAGACTCACCTTGCCCTTGCCGGCGGGTTTGACCGCCAGGTCGACCACTCGCGGGGGCGAGTTGTCCACGATCACCGGCCGGGAGATTCTCGCCGCCGTCAGGGCCGTCGCGGGCGGGTTGGCGCGGGCGTCGGAGACAGTTACGCGGATCTGGTAGCTCCCGTCGCCAACGCCGAGCGTGTCCCAGGAGTACAGCGGCTCGGTGAGCTTTTCGGCCAGTTGGATCCAGCGCTTGTGGCCGTCGCGCCGAAAGTGAACGGCGTATTGCAGGTCGTCGCCATTGGGGTCGGCGGCCTTGGCCATGATGATTCGGTACCGCAACGGCTTATCGCCGGCCTTGCTGCGATCCGGCCTGCCGGGCTTGTGGTTGGGGATCGCCTGCACCGCCTGGACGGCCGGGGCGAGGTTGTCGCCCTGATGAACCAGTCGCACCTGGTCGACGCTCGCGGTGGCTTTTCCCTCACTGGACAGCGTCAGTCGGTACTGGAGGAACCTCCCGGCCGGAGAGCCGATTGCGGTCCACTGCCCGGAGACAGGTGTTTCCGCCGACCAGGACGACCAGGTTTTCTCGTCCGGCTTGGCCACGTTGCCGCTGCGGGTGGCGATGGTGGCGCGGCAGTCGGCAGGGACGTCGGCGCGAACACTCAGCGTGCCCCACCTCGAGATCTGCTTGCCGTCCAGAACCTTGGAGGTGCAGGTGCCCTTCCCGGCGAACTCGGGCTTCACCGCGAAGATCCCGGCTTTGTCGGCCGTGCCGACGTAGAGCTCGCCTTTGCCGCCCACGGCCAGGGTCGTCACGTCCTTCGGATCGACCTTGACGAGGACGGAGATGCGGTCATCTTCCGGCTCGATTGTGAAAATCTGCCCGCCGTGGCCGGTGCCGATGGTCAGTTTGTCCTGGTGCATCGTCATGGCAAGGATCGTCACCGGGCGCCGGAACACCGCCCGGACGAAGCCGTCCCGATCGATGCGATAGACGGCATTGCCCTTTCCAGCGGCCACAGCCGCGGGCACCGGCGGGCGAGACGGCCGCGAGGGCGCGCCCGGCTTGGACGCCCCGACCTTGGCAGTCTGCGCGGGTTTGGGGGATGGCGCCTCGCCGCTGGCGGCGGGGGCGACCGGCCCCGTCGTGGGCGCCGGCTGAGTGCTCGAAGGCTGCTTGCCGGGCGCCGGCGCGGTGGCGGGGACAGCGGCCTTCGCCGGCGGCGTTGGCCCCGGCGCGCCGGCTCGAGGCCGGGTTTCTGGCGCGGCTTTCCCGGCCGGGGTGGCAGGCTCGGCCTTTGGCTCGCTGTCGGGCTTGCCTTTGACCTCCTTGGAGGGGACTTCGCCGGTGGCGGTGGCCCCGGCGGCATCGGCGGTGGCCGCGTACAGCACGCCGTCGCCGTCGACAAGCAGGGCCGAGATTTCCTTCTCCGGCGCGTCGTACAGGACTCGCCCCACGCGTCGGGCCGGGTCGATCCGGATGACAAGACCGTTCTCGCCCGTGCCGGCGTACAGCAGCCCCTCGCCGTCGCCGACCAGCGAGAGGACGTTCTTTTCGTCACTGTCGTAGATGACGTCGGCCTTGCCGTCGGGGCGGACGTGGAAGACCTTGCCCTCGGCCCCGGTGGCCGCGTAGAAAGAGCCGCGCGGACCCGGCACGACCGACCAGACGTACTTGACCTCCGCATCGGTCCAGAGGGCCTTCACCTTGCCCTTGCCGTCGATTTCGTACACCCCCGCGCCCTTGCCCGCCGTGCCGGCGATGAGTTTGCCCCTGGCGAAGATCAGCGACGGCACCAGCACCCCCGGCAGCTCGGCAAACTCCACCAGCTTGTCCTTTTCCAGACGGTAGACCTTCGCCGGCGGGGAGGCGGCCACGTACAGCCGGCCCTGCCGGTCGAGAGCAATGGCACAGACCATGCCGGGCTTGTCGCTGGGGGCGACCACGACGTCCAATGCCCGAGCCAGCATCACTTCGGCCAGGCTCGTCACCACGGTCTTTTCCAACTTCCCCGCGGAGAAGTCCGCTTCCGTGCGGTGGGTCCAGGTGGCCGGCTTTACCGCCAGCGCCGCGGGCGCCACCAGAGACAAACACACAATCCAGACGACCGTTCTTTTCATTGCTTCCTTCCCTATGACGCGGGTCCAACGAATGTCAGCGGGTCCGCGTCACCCGGCCGCCGGCAGCCAACCGGGAAAATTCGCTGACACGCGGGCGAACTCGCAGTCTCAGTGCTGCCGCGCGGGCTCTTTTTCGACCCTGAAACCAGCCTTTGCCGAGCCGCTGAGCACGTACGGGCTGGGGAACTCAACCACTTTGGCGCGACGGTAGGGCTTGGCGTCAATGGGAGCAGCCTTGGCCAGAATCCCCGCCAGGCTCGAAGGCAAATGCTCCAGCTCGTTGGTTCCCACGGCCAGTCCGCCTTCCGGCAGCGGCAGGCGAACGAACAGGCAATTCCTCCGCGGACGGACGAGTTCCTGAAGCGCGGCGAAAAGCTCGGGGACCGTCCGTGGCGTGAACCGGTGTGGCATCTCCTGCCGGAGCGACACCGCCGCAGCCTCCCCGTCGCAGGCAGTCAGCTCGTAGTTTCCGTCGGGCAGGTCCTTCGGCAGTTGAATGGATATATCCGTGGTCGTTCGCTCGGCCCGAAACGGCCGAAGGGTCGCCTTGCCCTTCACCGTATCGCCGGGCCTGTAGACGTTTCGGTCCAGCTTCAGGGCCTGGATGGCGGCGGTCTCCTGCCTCGTTCGAATCACCACCGTCACGTCGATGCGCTTGGGGAAGACCGGCCGACCCAGCGGGGTGTTCATCAGCGCCGCCAGCGGGCGGCTCACGTCGCTGCGAACGTCCAAGGTGTCATGTTGGCTGCTGCGATTTTCCGCGCGATAGGTGCCCAACTTCTCGAACTCCACCTTGACCGTGTAATCGAGGGTGTGCTGGTCGGGCAGATCGCGCCCGACGTAGACCGAATCGGCCGTCATGAGCGACCCCATCACGGCCGTCAGCCAACGGTGCCGGAGGAGCTGGTATTGGAACTTCTGCTCGGACCGGGGCCATCGCACCGTCAGGCTCATGGGGATCATCCGAGCCTTCTTGCCGATGCGCCCGCCGACGCCAGTGTACTCGTCCTGCATCAAGGCCCCGGTGACCTTCAGCGTGGAGCCGAGCTTGAAACTGGAGTAGACCGAGGGGATCACCGTGTGCACGTAGGCCGGCCCCATCGGTAGCTCCACCGGGCCCTCGCCGTAGAATTCGTGCCCAAGGGCCAGCACATAGTCGCCGATGACCTCGGTCGTGGTGCCGACGGCGGCCCAGTCGGCGTCCCCGGTCACCAGCGGGATGGAAACGGCCATGCCGGGCTGGAGCTTGACGTCGGCGGCGGCGCGGGCCTCGGCGGCGCCGACCGCGCCCGTGCGGACGGGCACCATGCCCGTGCCGGCGAACATTTTCACGGCCAGGGCCATGGTCCGTGGGCCGGCCCCCGCGATCATCACCGGCGTTCTCAGGCAGACCAGCCGGCCGGGGTCGGCGCCTGCGCCGTCGCCGGCGCGAAGACGTCTGGGCAAAGCCAGCCTGGCAAAATCCACCTTGGCGGGGCTCAGCACGGCCCGGGTGAGCTCGTCGTCGGCCGCGGCGGCTTCCGGTGCCGGGGCCTCGCCGGGCTCGGCTTTGTCCGCCCCGGGCAGCGGCACGCCGTCCAGCGCCAGCATCTGCGAGATCGGCTGCACGGCGCACATGGGTTCCTTCGAGAACCTCCACCCGTACGCCACCGCCCCGATCATCTTGTCCTTGCCGTCGGCCGGGTCGCGCACGAACACCGGCGAGCCGCTCATCCCCGAGACCAAGCCCGTCTTCTCCAACCCCAGACCCGCCAACTTGCACAGCACCACGTCGCGCTTGGGCGCCAGATAGTTGCGCAGCACGCTCACGACGGTAACCTGGAACTTCTCGATCTTCGTCCCGGACGCGACTGTCAGGCCGTACCCCTCCATCCCCCGCCGCAGCTTGGACTGATGCAGGTATCGATCCGACTGGGCGACGAACGCCTCCGCCCGGCGCAGAGCCGTATCAAAGCTCTCACTCTCCTCGCCGGCCGCATGATCCCACGCCAGAGTCGCCACCAAAGCCGCGCACAGCATCAAACCTTTCCGCACTCGTCAACTCCTTATTCGCGGCCCGAGACAGTCCCAACCCTTCCGCGTCAGGCCATGCCCGGACGACCCCAGACGTCGCCAAGACTGACGCTCGGCACTCCGTCGGCCTGGAATCATGCTATGGAGTCCGGCATTCGCCGACAAGCAAAATCGCCTTCGGGCAGGTCGCGGGCGGGGGTCTTGACAAACCGGCGCCCTCCAGCCTATACGATATGCGTTGCGAACGGAACGGGAACCAGGTACGTAGGAAAGTGCTGTTGCTCTCTCCTGTTGCAATACTAGGACAAGAGTGGGATGCAGTATGATTGAGGTCAGGAACCTGACGAAATGGTACGGCACGACGCTGGCGGTGGACAGTATTTCCTTCCGCATCAGCGCCGGCAGCGTGGTCGGCTTCCTGGGGCCCAACGGGGCCGGCAAGACGACCACGCTGCGCATGCTGACGTGTTTCCTGCCCGCCACCGGCGGGACGGCGAGGGTCGACGGCCTCGACGTGTTCTCCCAGTCCGTTGCGGTTCGCAAGCGCGTCGGCTACATGCCGGAGAACGTTCCCCTGTATCCGGAAATGCGCGTACGGGAATACCTGAATTTCCGGGCGGCCCTGCGCGGCATCGGGCGGCGTGAGCGCCGTTCCGCCATCGACCGCGCGGGCGAGCGATGTTGGCTCAACCGGCCGGAAGACGTAATGAGCCGGCGGATCGATCAGCTCTCCCGCGGCTACCGCCAGCGCGTGGGCCTGGCCGACTGCCTCCTGCACGACCCGCCGGTGCTAGTGCTGGACGAGCCAACCATCGGGCTGGACCCGGGGCAGGTCCGCGAAATGCGGAACCTCATCCGCGACCTTGGCGAGAACCGCACCGTCATCCTTTCCAGCCACATTCTGGCGGAGGTCGAGCAAGTGTGCAGCGAGCTGATCGTTATTTCCGGCGGCCGGATCGTCGCCACGGGCAACCCCGCAGAGCTGCGCCGGCGCGTCACCGGGCCGTCCAGCTTGATCGTGGAGCTGAAAGGCGCCGAGCCGGAGGAGATGGCCAAGGCCCTGGCCGGCATTGACGGAGTGCTGGAGACCGTGCCCGCCCAGGCCGGCAACTGGACACGGCTGACCGTCAAAGCCAAGGAGAATGCTGATCTGCGATCGGAGGTGGCCGCCTTGGCCGCCGCCAAGGGCTACCAACTCCGGGAGCTGCGACGGGAAGTGGGATCGCTGGAGGACTTTTTCGTCCAGATCACTTACCGGCAGACCCTGCGTGAAGAGGCGGCCTCATGACGTCGGCCATAACGATTCGAACGCGCCCACAATTACGCGCGGTAGTGCCGCTTTGCGGCGACGGCCGGCCGCGCACATGACCGGCGGGAAGGCGATTGCGATGAGGAAAGTGCTAACGTTGGCTCGGCGGGAACTATCGGCGTACTTCTTCAGCCCCATGGCGTACGTGATCGCAACGCTGTTTCTCGGCTTCGTCGGGCTCATCTTCCTGTTGGGAATGAAGATCCCCTTTCTCAGGATCGAGCTGGACCCGGTCTTCCGCAGCGGGGCCGAGTCCACCCTGCGGCCGCTGTTTGAAGTCCTGGCCTACGGGCTGGTGGTCGTCGTGCCGCTTCTGACCATGCGCCTGGTGGCCGAGGAGTTCCGCTCCGGCACCATCGAGACCCTCATGACCGCGCCCGTCACGGACGCCGAGGTCATCGCCGGGAAGTTCCTGGGGACGCTGGTGCTGTACCTGGCGCTGCTGGCGACCACGCTGGTGTACTTTCTGCTGGTGGTGATCTTCGGCCAGCCGGACTACGGCGTGGCCGTGATGGGGTATCTGGGCATGGTGCTGCTGGGGGCGGCGTACATCTCCGTGGGCCTGTTCGCCTCCACGCTGACGGGGCATCAGTTGGTGGCGGGGCTGGTCGGCATCGCGATCCTGTCGGTTTCCACGGCGGGCATTTACCTGTTGGCACTGCTGGTCCCGCCCGAGCACGCCCCCGCGGTGGCCCGGTTCAACCTGATAAGTTATTTCGGGGACTTCGCCAAGGGCATCTTTGACGTGCGCGGGGCCGTGTTCTTCGTGACGGTTACCGCGTTTTTCCTGTTCATCAGCACCAAGGTCCTGGAGTCCAGGCGATGGCGGTAAAGAAGGAAGCCAAGTCCGGCCGGCCGGAGCAGGACATCGGGGCCTCCCGCCGGGCGGCCGGCATCAACGTGCTTGTTTCGGTCGTCGTGGCGACGGCGCTGCTGGTGGTCGTCAACGTCATCGGAAACGTCGTCAGCGCAAAGCACAACCTGCGCTGGAACGTCGAGACGCTTGGCCGGTACCGCCTGAGCGAAACGGCAAAGCGGATTCTCGACCAGGTTCGCCGGCCGATTCGCCTGACGAGCATCTACACCTCCACCAAGCCCGACCGCCGGGCGCAGAAGTACAAACCCGCGCTGATGGACCTGCTGGAGGAGATGCGCCGGTGGAATTCCGACCTGAGGGCCGTCGACGTCACCAGCGAGCGCGACAAGGCCGAGCTGGTGGGACGCCTGCGCGGGCGCCTGAACGCCGCGGCCGGGCAGCATCGGCTGCTGATCAGCAACTTCCAGGAGCTCATCCGGCAGCAGACGCCGCGGTACGAGTCGGAGGTGCGGGAGTGGCGAGCCTACCCGCAGGCCGGCTTCCTGGCCAGGCTGGGGCTGCCCAAGGCCATTGAGACCGACCTAAACGGCCTGACCGTGCAGCTTGACGAGGCCTCCAGGGACGTCCGCAAGGAGCTGAACGCCGCCGACTTGCCGGACTATCTCAAGCTGGTCCGCCGCGTTCGCCTGGCACTGAACGAAATTCACAGGAAGCTCGCGGAGATCAACCGCGATCTGGCCAAGCTGGGCGAGTTGGGCGAAAAGGCCGAGGCTGCGCGGAGCGACCTGACCGCCTCGACCAGGGCAGTCACCGCCGAGCTGGAAAAGGCCGTCCGGGCCGCCGGCGACTCCGGCTCGCCCGAGCCGAAAGACCCCAACAAGTTGCTCAAGACCGTCGCCGAGGCGGCGCTGGCGGCGGTGAAATCGGCCGAAATGGCGACACGCCCGCTCGGCGACCTCGACGCCCAATCCGGCAGGAAGCTCCAGAACCTCCGGTCCTGGCAGACCTCGGCGGCCTACCTGACCCGGATCATCAACGAGGCCGGCAACATCGCCGCCCAGGCCCAGACGGCCAACATGATCGCCAAGGCCGAGGTCCAGAAGAACTTCATCACCCAGCAGCTTCGCCCCGCTCTGCCACAGTTGCTGAACATGTCCAAGCAGGCCCAGGCCGCCGTCGAGCAGATGCTCGCGGAGCTGACCGGCTCGGACGAAGCCACACGCAAGACCTTCCAGCAGTCCGAGCGAGAGGCGTTCCTGAAAGGGCAGCTCGAACGCGTGGATAAGCTGCTGGCCCAGGCCGACGGGCTCAGCAAGACCAAGCCCCGCCCCGCTTCAACGCAGCCGGCCAGCAGCCTGGCGACGCAGCCGACCACCCAGCCGGCGACGCAGCCGGCTGAAACCCCCGACCAGCAGCTCCAGCGATACCAGGAGCTGATCCAGAACATCGGCGAGGACAACATCGTCTTGGTGGAAGTCGGCGACCAGGCCCCGCGCGTGGTCGGCTTCGACGATGTCTGGCCGCTGGCGCCGCGCGCCGAGGCCGAGTATGACACCGCCGGCGAGCAGGAGCCGCGCAGAATCTTCCACGGGGACATGGCCATCCGCTCCACGATCCTCAACATGACCTCCGAGCCGCTGGCCGAGGTGGTGCTGACGTACCTGGAGTCCGAGCGCTTGTGGGGGGTCGGGCCGATTGCCTCCAGGAAGCTCCAGGCCCTCCGCGAGCGGCTTGACAAAGCCAACATCAAGGTCAAGGAATGGAATCTGGCGTACGAGAGCAGCCCGCCGAAGCCGGAGCTGGACCAGGTGCTGCTGGTGCTTCCCCTCCAGGACCCGATCTCGATCATGGAGGCCACGCGGCCGAAGGATCAGGCCACGGCCGACCCGCGGATGGAGCAGTTCCGGGAGTACGCCATCGGTGAGTACCGCTCGCTGATCGACAACGGCGTCAAGCAAATTCAGAAACTCGCCGCCGACGGGACACCGGCGATCTTCCTGGCCGGCTGGCTCGAACCGTACCACTTCATCCACCCGCTCACCCCCCAGCAGTGGTACCGACTGGTCATCGTGCCGAAGTACTACTGGTCGGACTACCTTCGCAGCCAGTGGGGCCTGGACGTCAAGACGCAGATGCGGGTGGTCCTGGGCCGGCGCGATTCGCTGGAGCCGGGCAAGTTTTCCCTCAGCCGGCAGGCCTGGGAGCGGCTGCCGCTGTCGAGCTTCTCGGCAACCCACCCGGTCGGCCGGCCGCTGCGGGCGCGGCGGTTCTACTGGGCGTCGGCCTGCCCGGTGCTGAAGGTTCCCCACAGCAAGACCGCCGCCAAGGTCACCGAGATCCTCACCGCCACCGCCCCGCCGGGCGGGCAGAGCCTTCTCTGGGCCAGCGCCAGCCCCATGGAGCTGTTCAATCGCCTCGAGCACGGGCGAACCAGCGGCGTCGAGCCCAGTACCGAAAAAGCCGACATCCTTCCGCCGTTCCCGCTGGTCGTGGAGGCCACCAAGACCATTGACGGCAAGACCGCCCGGGTGATGGTCCTGGGTGTGGGCCTAAGCTACGGCGACGACGTGCTGCGGGCGCCAATCTGGCGCGCCCAGGGGCCGGACCGGGCCTCGGCCGAGCCGCCCCCGACCGGCAACGTCAACCTGATCGTGAACGGCGTCTACCACCTCGTCGGAAAAGACGAGTACATCGGCGCCGGACCCGCCATCGTTCAGCCGATCGAGATCGAGCCCAGGACGATGACCTTCGTGCAAATCGTCTTCGGCTTGGTCTGGCCGGCGCTGATGCTCACGGCCGGCGGGCTGGTTATGTTCATTCGCAGGCGCTGACGCGACTCCGCGCGGAGTTGCGTTCGTTCGCGTTGGTCGGCGCTAACGGAGTGGTTGGAGATGAGCGTCAAGACGACAGTGATCTTGCTGGTGGCGTTGATCGTCTGCCTGGGGTACATCGTCTTTTTTCACACGGATTGGTTCAGCCGACGCCCGACTGCCGTCAAAGAAGCCGGCAGCTTCTTGACGCCGGAGGTGGGCAGGGCCCAGCGGCTGGTTCTGGTCCGCCCGGGCTCGCCGAGAATCGTATTCGTGCGCAGAAACGGCAAGTGGCACCTGGCCGAGCCCGTCGATGCCCCGGCCGATGGTGGGCAGGTCAACGACACCCTAAGGGCCGTCGCCACCCTGCGATACATGCGCAAGTACGCCCCCGAAGACCCGGATTTTCCCAAGGACGACCTGACGTACCTGTCGGCCCCGCTGCGGACGGTGACCTTCACCGACGACAAGGACGTCACGCGCACGCTCCGGGTCGGGCGCAACGAGCCCCTGTGCAAGCGCACCTACGTCCAACTGGATGGCGACGATCACGTGTACGTGGTCGACACCGACCTGATTGAGTCGCTCAGGAAAACGGCCAACGAGTACCGGCAGACCCGCGTGGCCGAGTTCGACACCGGCAAGGCCGTTCGCGTGCACGTCCGCGGCGAGCGATCCTATCGGCTGATCAAGCTCGGCGGGGAGTGGTCGCTGCACGAGCCGATCGACGCCCGGGCGGACCAGCAGAACGTGCTGTCATTACTCCGCAACATCTCGCAGGTGTCGGCCGAGAAGTTTGTCAACGACGCCCCCACGGCCGAAGACCTCGCCGGCTACGGGCTGGGCCAGCCCCGCCTGGCGGTGACCGTTGAGTTGGCGCCGCCTCCGCCGCCGGCAACCACGACGACGGCGGCCGCCCCGACGACCACGGCCGAGGCCGGCGAAACCATCACCGTCGCCTTCGGGAACATCACCGACGAGAAGGTCTTCTTCAAGCTGGCCGACCGGCCGGCGGTCTACCAGGCCGCCGAATCCGTCTTCAAGAACCTCCAACACAGCATTAAGGCTCTCCGCGACAAGCGCGTCCTCGACATGGGCTACAGGCCCGTCGAGCGGGTCGAGGTCTCCCTGGCCGCCGGTGGCTCGGTCACGCTGGCCCGCGCCGCCCGCGAGCAGCCCGAAAGCTGGTGGCGGATGGTCAATCCGTTCGCCGGACCGGCCGACGACGACGCCGTCGACAAGCTCCTCTCGACCCTGCGGTCGCTCGAGGCCGGGGAGTTCTTCGACAATCCCGCCACCTACGCCGCCTTCGGTCTGGCCCCGCCGGTCGGCAAGATCGTACTACACTACCGCGGCAGTGACAAGACGACCGCGCTGCTGCTGGGCCAGGCCAGCCCCAGCGCCCAGAAGGCGCCGGTCCGCGACGCGGCCGGCAAGTCGGTGGCCGTGGTCAAGGCGACCGAGTTCGCCACGCTGCTGCGCCCGGCGGCGGCATATTGGCCCAAGACCATCGCCAAACTGCCCGCCGAAGCGACCGTCACCCGGGTCGATCTGGTGATCCCGGACCGGAACAGCTTCACCATTGAGCAGGACGAGGCGGAAAAGCCCCGGCTGACCCGCCCGGTCGCCGCCCCGGCCGACGCCGACAACGCCGAGGCCATGCTGGGGGCCCTCAAGACCGTGAAGGCCGACAAGATCATCGCCCTGAGCGAGAAATTGCCCCCCCGCTTTGCCCAGATGAAGCCGATCACGGTCACGCTGAAGTACCGCAAGCCGATGCCGGCGACCCAGCCGGCCACCGCGCCGACAACCGCGCCCGCGACCCGGCCGATTGGGGGCGCGACCACCCGGGCCGCGACCTTGCCCTCGACTCGTCCGACGACTCAGCCGCGGTTCACCACCCACCGGCTCGGCCCGCTGCTGGCCGCCAAGGAGACGGTCAAGGGCAAGCGCAAGCAGACGAGATTCTACGTCTGGCGCAGCGACGTCAGCCCCGTCGCCGTGGGCGAGCTGGGCGGCGATCTCTACCAGAAGCTCACCGCCGAGATGCGCGATCGGACCGTCCTCAAGATCGACGCCGACAAGGCCGCCTCCTTCAAGATGGTCCTGGAGAAGGTCACGCTGGAGTTCATCCGAGCGGGCGAGCAATGGCAATACACCAGTGACGCCTTGGTCAAGCGCAGCGCCTCCGAGGTCAAAGAGTTCCTCTCAAAACTCTCCGAGATCAAGGCCGACCGATTCGTCGACTACGGTGAAAAGCCGGATCTGGGGCGCTTCGGCCTGGCCAAGCCCTCGATGACCATCGAAGTGAAGATGGACTCCGGCAGGTCGTCGCGGCTGTTGATTTCGCGAGCCGGCCCGGTTGGCACAAAAGACCACTACGCCGCCAGCAGCGACGTGGACGGCGTGTTCGTCCTGTCGCGCACGGAGGCGGATACGGTGCGGGGGAAACTGACTGACTTGAGCAAGGGCAAGGATGAGGGTAAGGATTAAAGGGCAGCGTCTCAGCGACGGGATTGGTTTGCCGGCGGCTTGACAGTTTCGGGCGGAGCAGGTAATCTAGCTGCGTTGTGGAAGGCTGCTGAAAGGGGCGGCTCAGGCTCTCCGGGCGCCAGAGGCCGCCTTGGGCAGCTATCTGGGACTTGGAGCGAACCGGTGGCCAAGAAGAAAAATGCAAAGTCCCTGTTCGAGATCTTTGCCGGCGAGGGCATCAAGAGCAGGGACGACAAGCCTATGGGTGTGCCCGGTTGGTTTGGGCAGGCCGAGGCGGTTCAACCGGCTGCATCGGAGTCTCCGCCCCAGGCCGTATTGACGGCGCCATCGCTGCCGGAAGAGCCGGCCGTCTCCGTGGTCGGCGGGCGGCTGCGGATATCGCTGAGCCAGGTCGGCGCGGCCGTGACGGTATTGGCGGCGCTGCTGCTGCTGATCTGTACGTTTTTCGTTGGCAGGTGGTCCGCCCCCACGGCGGGTCGCCCGCCCGCCCCTGCCAAGCCGGGCCCGGCCGAGCGCGCCGGAGCCGGCGGCGTGCCGCCGCTGCCGCGACCCGGCCCCCCGGGGCAGCGCGTTTCGCCTGTCGCGGTGCCGGTCAGCCCCGCCCGCACGAAGGGCCATTACTATCTGATATTCAAGGTCGGCCTGCCCGTCAGAGCCGACGCCGAGGACATCAAGAGCTTCCTCCAGGAAAAAAAGATCTACGCGACGGTGCATCGAAGCCGGCTGACGGGCAAGTGGCTGGTGCGAGACCTGCGAGGCTTTCCGGTCAAGAATTCGCCCGACGCCGTTGCATATCGGAAAAACGCCGAGGACAAGCTGGGCAATGAATACTTCAAGCGCAGCGGCCAGGCGGGACGCCCGCGCTGGGATTTCCGCGGCTGCTATTACTCGCCTGAGCAGTGATGCAGGAGTAGCGACATGACAATGGACCGCACCCTCAAGATACACGGCGGGCTGACGAAAACGCGAAGCGTGCTCAAACGCGCGGAGCGCATCGCTCGACTCGTAGACGAGGGCAAGTTCGACCCGGAAGCCGACTCGCCTCTGGGACTGCCCAAGACGAAGATTCGTCACAGCAGGGCCGGAACCAAGACCAAGAAGGCTGAGGAGAAGCCCGCGGCCGCCGAAGCAGAGGCCGCCGAGGCCGAAGCCGCCGAAGGCGAGGCCGAAGCCAAACCCAAGGCCGAGGCCAAAGCCAAAGCCGAAAGGACCAGATAGCGCTCGCGGCGGTCGTCGGCATCTGCGGCGGCGCCCGCTGCCACAATTCTGCCGAGATCGAACCGGAGGGGGCGCGGGGCTTTTCAGAACCAATTGGTAAAGATATAGTTGCGTTCGAAAGGAAGGCGATCAGATGGCCGGACAAGGCCGCATCGCCGATCGCATGAAATTGCTCGATGCCTCCGGCATTCGCAAGGTCTTCGACCTGGCCGCGAAGCTGAAAGATCCCATCAATCTCTCCATCGGCCAGCCGGACTTCGACGTGCCCGAGCCGGTCAAGGCCGAGGCCTGCGCCGCCATCCGCCGAGGCGAGAACAAGTATACCCAGACGCAGGGAAGCCTCGCCCTGCTCGAGGCCGTGGCGGCCGCTTGCTGCGAGGAGTTCGGCTGGCACGACCCGTACCACGGGGCCGTCTTTGGTGATCGCGGCTACCTGATTGTTTCCGGCACTTCCGGGGCGCTGGTACTCGCCTTCCTGGTGCTGATCAATCCCGGCGACGAGGTCATCTTGCTGGACCCCTACTTTGTCATGTACAAGCACTTGGTCAACCTGGTCGGCGGCAGGCCGGTCATCGTGGACACCTACCCGGACTTCTGGCCCGACCCGGAGAAGATCGAATCGGCCATCACGCCCCGCACGAGCCTGCTGGTGATCAACTCGCCGTGCAACCCCTCGGGGCGGACATATTCGGCCGAGGAACTCAAGGCCATTGCCGACGTCGCCGCCCGCCACAACCTGCTGGTGATCTCCGACGAGGTGTACAACCTGTTCTGCTATGATTCGCCGTTCACCTCCATGGTTTCCGTCTACGACAACACGCTGCTGCTGCGCGGCTTTTCCAAGAGCTACGCCATGACGGGCTGGCGGCTGGGCTGGTGCACCGGGGCGGCCGAAATCATCGACAAGATGACCATGCTCCAGCAGTACAGCTTTGTCTGCGCCCCCAGCATGGCCCAGGCCGCCGGCGTGGTCGCCATGGGCTGCGACGTCTCCGCCCACGCGGCCGCGTACAAGCGGAAGCGCGACATGGTGTACGAGGCCCTGGCCGAGCCGTTCGGCCTGAGCAAGCCGCAGGGAGCGTTCTATGCCTTCGTGCCCGCCCCGAAGGGCGCCACCGGCACCGAGTTCGCCTCCCGGGCGATTGAACACAACGTGCTGATCATCCCCGGCAACGTCTTTTCCGAACGGGACACCCACTTCCGCCTCTCCTACGCCACCAGCGACGAGAAGCTGGCGAAGGGGCTGGAGATCCTGGTCCGCCTGGCCGGGTAAATCGCTTTCCGCAGGCCCGTGGAGGCATGATGGAAAGACCACGGCGCCCTTCGGCGCCAAGGAGAATCGCCCATGAGAATACCTAAGCCCTCATCAGGTATGGACGTAAAGCCCTACATCGGCGGCGGCGCCTCCGGCGGACTGACCGACCGGCAGCGAAGCGTGCTGGTGCAGGACTCGACCTTCAGCAGAACAATCTACGGTGAGACGGTCGACGGCGTCTTCTTCGATGACTTGGTCGTGCTCTGCGAAGACACGGCCGAGTACCTCTATAGTGAATTCACGCCGACGGAGATTCGATACGTCCCCGGCAGTCGGCCGCATCTGGAGAAGATCGTCGAGGGCCTCATCAAGCCCGGAGCGGGCGAGCGGGAAAAGGCCCTGGCGCTAATGCGCTTCTGCCGGGACTTGCCCAATACCAGGATCTCCGGCCAGAACACGCTCTTCCACGGCGGCACCGAAGAGGAGGTCATCAAGAAGGGCAGCGCCATGTGCAACGAGCAGTCGCGCGTGCTGACCGTGCTGGCCCAGATCGCCGGCATCCCCGCACGCTACGTCGGCCACGTGGTGCCCACCGACTTCACCGACCCCAAGTGCGGCACCGGCCACGGCGTCTGCGAGCTGTACGTCGAAGGGACCTGGATGTATCTGGACATCCGGGGCAAGTACTTCCTGACCGGCGACGGGCGGCTGGCCAGCGCGTGGGATCTGCTACAGGACCCGTCGATCTGCGACCGGCAGTCGCCGCAGGTCCGAGCCGAACGGTGGAAGTACGCCACGTCCTCCTTCTCCAAGAGCAAGGAGTTCTTCGCCGACGATTGCGTCTCGCTGATGGTCAACTATTCCGCCTGGCAGTGGGGCGAGTATGATTACAGCTGGATCTGGGCGACGGACGAGATCTGGCAAAAGGCCCGCCAGGCCGCATTGAAGCACGGCAACAAGGGCAACCCGCCCAGCGGCGGGAAGGCATGACCGCACACTTTCACGAAAGAGAAGGGACAGGCCAATGAGCACACGGGTAAGACTCGGACGCAGCGAATTGCAGGTCTCGCCGATCTGCTACGGTTCCTGGCAGGCTTCGCCGAAGTTCTGGGGCGAGGTTCCGGCCGACGACCTCATCGCGGCCATGCGGCGGGCGTTCGAGGTCGGCGTGAACTTCTACGACACGGCCGACGCCTACGGCGATGGATATGCCGAACGTCTTATGGGACAGGCACTTGAGGGACTGCCGCGGGATCAGATCGTCGTCGCCACGAAGGTCTACCACCACTTCTACCCCGACGGCCACCGCCACGGCGACCTGTCCGGCAAGTACGTCATCGAGGAGTGCCACGCCTCGCTGAAGCGGCTGAAGATGGACTACCTGGACCTGTACCAGCTTCACTCCTGGGACCCGCTGACGCCCCTGGAAGAAACCACCGAGGCGCTGGAGAAACTCAAGAAAGAGGGCAAGATCCGCGCCTACGGCGTGAGCAATTTCACCGTCGAGCAGCTCCGGCTGGCGCGGAAGGTCGGCGACTATGCCACGCTCCAGCCGCGGTACAGCCTGCTGGACCGGGGAATCGAATCGGACCTGCTGCCGTACTGTGCGGCCGAGGACATGGGCGTGCTGTGCTACAGCCCGCTATCGTTCGGGCTGCTGACGGGCAAGTTCGACGGCACCGAGACCTTCACCGACCTCCGCGGCCGACATCCGCGCTTCCAGGGCGAGAAGTTCAAGAAGCTCGCCGCCGCCGTGCGCTCGTTACAGCCGATCGCCGATAAGTACGGCCTGAGCATCGTCCAACTGGCCCTGGCGGCGACGCTGGCCCACCCGGCCGTGACCTGCGCGATCGTGGGGACCAAGAACCCCGCCCAGATCGAGCAATCGGCCGGGGCCATGGGCAAAACCATCGAGCGGGAAGACTACTACGCCGTCCGGAACACCCTTCAGGACTAGCCCATTTCGCGGAGGAATCGAGCGAAGGCAGCGGCTGTCTCGAACCGCGGCTTTTAGTCGCGGACGAAACGGCGGAGGTGCATTCCATACCACGACTACTCCGACGCAGCCTGTCCTTCAGTGTCTGTAATGTAGCCGCGCCTCGGTGAGGGTGAACCCTCACCGAGGCGCTTGCATGCCCAAGGTGACAGGAACAGGGAAGGCCGAGGCTCAGGCCATCCCAGCCAATGCCCTGTCGATCTCTCCCATGGCGGCCACATCCAGCCTGTGCGCCTCGGTGAGAGCATTGACCTCCCGCTGCCTTACCTGGGGCGTCCACGCGGCAACGTCATCAGACCGCTCGGGCGCGGTGTAGCCGAAGAAGGCTTCCTTTTGCTCGCGCAGGTCCCGGATGCTCTGGGCGAGCTTCTCATACAGTCCGGCTGCGGCCTGAAGATGCCCCCGGGACGTCTCGCCGAGTGAGTCGGCATTGGCCGACAGGAACCGACCAGCGGCCAGGCGGGCGTCGAAGAGCGTATAGCTGGTGAAGCTGTGGCATCGGTAGAGGCTCTTCTGCCCGTCCTGGGCGAGTTTGACGGAGGCCCGCAGGTCGGCGATCCAGGCCTCGTAGGCGGCGTCGCCGAAGCAGTACTCCCATTTGCCCTTCTCCCGCCACGGCTGCCAGTACTCACCCGGTTGTCGCCCGCGGCGCCAGTTGACCAGGCCCATCAGCAGGCCGCGGATCAGGGCGTCACGCGGCGGCTGGGGCTGGCGCTCGGCTTCCAGGAAGAACGGGCCGGACCCGCCGGTCACGTCCTCGAAAGGCAGGCTGTGGAACCCCTCGCCCAAGTCGAAGCAGCGCACCAGGACGGTATCGGCGTCATCGTCGTAGCCGTAGATTACGCCTGTGTCACCTTTGATGTAGGCCGTGGGGCAACGGCCCGCGTCGAGGGCGGCGACGGTTCGGCGCTTCTTCTCGTGCACGTCTTTGGTCCAAGACTGGGCGCACCCGGTGGCGCGGCAGACCGGATCGGCCTCTTCCTCGAATTGCCCGACCGGCCCGACCGTGCACCACTCGGTCTGGTCCTTCCGCCGGACGTAGCGGAGGCGAAAGGCCAGCCCGCTGTAGGCCATCAGGTCGTCGTAGTCGAACGGCCGGTCGGTCACGGCCAATGCAGCCGAGACGGCGGCGATGTACGTGGTGTTCCCACTCTTGTCCCATTCCAGGACGGGCACGCCTTTGATAACCTTTCCCGCAAAGTCGTCGGGAAGCTTGTGTTCGTCGAATGCCTGCTCAACCATGTCGACCATCCTTTCTTTCAGCCGCTCTCGTGAAGCGTGGAGGCGACTTTTGACGGTGTTCACCGGCACGTCCAGGAACTCGGCGATCTCTTTCTGCGAGTAGCCGTTGATGTAGAACAGCGTCACGGGCTCGCGCTGCGGCTGCGGCAGCGACTTGATGGCCTCGATGACCTTGTCCAGCATCTCACGCTCCTCGGCCGCTTGGGCCGGTCCCGGTCGGCTCGATGTTAACGTCGACTCGGTTTCCAGGGGCACGGTTGGTAGACGCTTGGCCCGTGTAACCCTGCTGCAGCGATAGCGAACCACCCGCCGGAACCACGCGGGGAACGCCGCGGCGCTCCGCAGCTTCGGCAAGTTCCTGTAGGCCTCAATAAACGCTTCCTGCGTGACGTCTTCGGCCAGGTGGAAGTCGCCGAGGATCGCATAGGCGCAGCCATAACCCATGTCCTGAAACTTCCGGACGATTCCGCTGAAAGCAGCCAGGTCGCCCGCCCGGGCGGCCCTTACCAGTGACTCAGTGTCTTTCATCTCCAGTCCGATCGGGCTCTCCCATACAGTGCCAATCCCGTCCCCTTAGGTTCGAAGGATACCGGGAATGTGCGGAAGATTCCTCCCCGATGCGGCCGGGCTTTCCAGCCCGGGCCGCGCGCAGTGCGAAGCCCGCGGGATGGCACGAACTGCCTCCCAGGCCGCCCCGTTCGCCGAGACTCTAGGCCAACTCGAGCGCCTTGAGCAGCTTGGGAATCATCCGGTCGTGGCCGGGGGAAAGGGTCGGCACGCCGCCGGGCAGGTCAACCCAGAAGAACTCAAAGCGGATCGCATCCTCGTCCCCTTCGTCCGGGTGCCGTTCGTAGTGGATCCACTTCTCCGGCGGGTCGTCGCTGCACGTGAGGTGGAAGAAGTTGCGCCGGTGGATCTCATTCCGCGCCGGAGCCGGGTAGTCGCACTGGCCGAGGAGCGCCTCAGCTCGCAGGCCCTCCAGCCCCGTCTCCTCAAAGGCCTCGCGAAGGACGCCCTCGTGGGGGTCTTCGCCGGACTTCAGCGAACTCAGTCGAGCCGCGTACCCGGGGGCATCGCGTGGGGCCCCGCCGTGCCCCCGGCGCGTCCGGGAGCGTAGCGGGACGCCAGCAAGGAAGGCGCCATCGAGCCTCAGCATCGAGCTCTGCGAGCCAAGATGGAACTGCCCGGCCTGATCTGTCCGCGCCGCTGGGACGCATGGTCGGCTACCTCGTGTCTTCAGTATCCCCCGATGTCCTGCCATGCATGACGCCGTACCTCAGGACGACCGTTCGATTCTTGCCCTCGGCAACTGAGACGAAGACGAAATGTAAGGCGCCGGACTTGTCCGTCCTCATTTGCGCAGCGACAGAAGACGCACTGCCCTGGACCAGTGTGGCGGTCGACCACTCGGCTTTTCCTCTTTTCAACAGCAGCAAGTCTCCACGGTGAGGACCCTTGCTGTCACTGCGCTTGAACGTGTTGACAAGCAAGCGTGGACGTGCACTGGGACCGAGAGCAAGAGAAAAGCTGCCGTTGCCCTCGAGCAGGGTCAAGACGGTCTCATGCTTCCATCGATCCTCCGCTTTCGTGGCATAGACCAACTCCTCGTCAGGGGAAACGCCCCAGGTTCTGCTGGGCTTCGCCCTACTGTACACAACATGGGGGCGTCCCTTGGCATCAACTGCCACCTGCGAGAAGCCGTCTATGTAGCCGAGTTCTTCGACAAGTGTCTCGAAGGTCCAGTGCTTCTGGGAAAGCGTGGCTAGCCTGAGCTCTATTGAACGCCTCTTTCCCTTGGCAGGTTCAGCGTATCTCTTGTACGTCACGAACACCTCGCCGTTGGGACCGGCCGCCACGGCCGGCCAGATTCTAGACGCGGAGATGTTGTGTGGGCCGACATCCTCAAGTCTTTGGAGTTCCCACTCATGCTGCCGCGCTTCCTTTGTGCCGTACCAAAGAACATGCTCGGCTGGATCGAGGAAACATATATGCAGTTTATCGTCTCCGGCTATGGACATGGAGAAGTTGGGAATCACGAGGGGAAGAGAAGGACTGGTGACGCCAAAGCGGCGCTTCATCTCTTCTTCCGGTACATTCTTGCTGAATACTGTGCGGTGCGTCCAGCGCCCAGCGGAGACGCTGCCATATTTCAGGCCGGGGGTCTTCCCGCTGACGTAGTAGAGACAATGAAGGCCGCCTGAACTGTCGAAGCCCGTGTGTATGGTGCCATACACGCATGACCAATGATCTCTTTGGAAGACGACTTCCTTTTGCCACGTGCCTTCCTTGAGAGTGGAGTGAACGAGAGGTCCGGACACCATTGGGCGATCCCACTCGCCGAAGCCTTGATAGAGGATGTGAGGTATTCCCTTGCTGTCCAGACACAGAGAGTAGACGTACCGGCTGTTGAAGCCCGACGAGTCAACGGTTGAGAACGACGCTGCGCCTTGTCGCGGTTGATCTGCTGCAAAGCATGAGCCCGACGCCAGTATGCTCACAGCAATGAATACTCGCAACGACATCGCCGTGTGGTTCCTTGAAGCGGCTGAATGCGCTCTCATCGTGACGCTCCCTGCTTGGGCGCCCAACAGTGATAATGTTCTCCCCTGGAGCGCCTGGGAACGCTCGATCGCGGATTCACGGCTTTGCGATCCCACCTGCCGTACGTCCAGTAGCACCGTGCCGGCAAGTACGTTCGGGTCCGTCGGCCCAGCTCGCCCAAGATAGCCCGGGGAACCATCAGTACGCGCCTAACGCTGCCCCAGGGCCACTGTTTATGCTAGCATAAGACGTGAACAGAAGCTAGTCCCTAGGCCGCACGGGACCGAGGCCCCCTGCGGCCTCTGTCCTGCGCCCGCCCGCGCCCGGCCTAGCCGGCCCTGCCGTCGAGTTTGGCCCGGAGGAACTGGCCGGTGTAGCTGGTGGCGTGGGCGGCAATGTCTTCGGGCGTTCCCTGGGCGACGACGCGTCCGCCGGCGTCGCCGCCTTCGGGGCCCAGGTCGACGATCCAGTCGGCGCACTTGATGACGTCCATGTTGTGCTCGATGATGACAATGCTGTTGCCCATGTCGGCCAGGCGGTTGAGGACGTTCAGCAGGCTGTGGATGTCGGCGAAGTGCAGGCCGGTGGTGGGCTCATCCAGCACATAGAGGGTGTGCCCGGTGGCGGTCTTGCCCAGCTCGGTGGCGAGCTTGACCCGCTGGGCCTCCCCGCCGGAGAGCGTGGTGGACGACTGCCCCAGCTCCACGTAGGAAAGCCCCACGTCGTTGAGCGCCCGCAGGAGCTGCTTGATCTTGGGGAAGTTCTCGAAGAACGACAGCGCCTCCTCCACGCGCATCTTCAGCACGTCGGCGACGTTCCTGCCGCGGTAGCGAATCTCCAGCGTCTCGCGGTTGTACCGGGCGCCCTTGCACTCGGCGCAGGTGACGTACACGTCGGGCAGGAAGTGCATCTCGATCTTCTTGGTGCCCTGGCCCTGGCAGGCCTCGCAGCGCCCGCCCTTGACGTTGAAGCTGAACCGCCCCGGCTTGTAGCCGCGGATCTTGGCCTCGCGCGTCTTGGCGAAGACCTGGCGGATCAGGTCGAACACGCCGGTGTAGGTGGCGGGGTTCGACCGCGGCGTCCTGCCGATGGGGGCCTGGTTGATCTCGATGACCTTGTCGATCAGGCCGGTGCCGAGGATCTTGTCGAACCTTCCCGGCCTATCGTGTGAGGCGTACAGCCGGCGCCGCAGCGCCCGCAAGAGCGTCTGGTTGACCAGCGTGCTCTTGCCGGAGCCGCTCACGCCGGTGACGCAGACGATCCCGCCGACGGGGAACTTCACCTCCAGGTCCTTGAGATTATTTTCCTGGCAGCCCCGAAGCGTCAGCGCCTTGCGCAGCGAGAGCCTGCGGCGCTGGGCGGGGGTGTCGATCTTGAGCTTCCCGCCAAGGTATTTCCCCGTAACGGACTCCGAGGAATTCTCGATCTCGGCCACCGTTCCCTGGGCCACGATCCTCCCCCCGTGCCGTCCGGCCCCGGGCCCCATGTCAATGACGTGATCGGCCGAGCGGATCGTCTCCTCGTCGTGCTCCACCACGATCACCGTGTTGTCGATGTCGCGCAAGTGCCGCAGCGTCTTGATCAGCCGCTGGTTGTCGCGCTGGTGCAGGCCGATGGTGGGCTCGTCCAGCACGTAGCAGACCCCTACCAGCCCGCTGCCGACCTGGGTGGCCAGGCGAATCCGCTGTGCCTCCCCGCCGCTGAGCGTGGCGCTGGTCCGGTCCAGCGTGATGTACTCCAGCCCGACGTTCTCCATGAACGTCAGCCGATGGCGGATCTCCCGGAGGATCTGTTCGGCGATCTGCGCCCGCTCGACGTCCAGGTCGAGCGAGTCGAAGTAGCGCCGGGCCTCGGCAATGCTCATCGTGGTGACGTCGCGGATATTCTTCCCGCCGATTTTTACGGCCAGCGAGGCGGGCTTGAGCCGGGCTCCGGCGCAGGTGCGGCAGGGCTGTTCGGACAGGTATGAGTGCAGCCGCTGCTTGACGTACTCGCTTTCCGTCCGGTTCCAGCGGCGAAGCAGATTGGGAATGACCCCCTCGAACCGCGGGGAGCGGTTGCGCCGGCCGTACATCAGCACCTTCCGCGCCGACGCCGGCAGCTCTTCGTACGGGACGTTGGGGCTGACGCCGAAATCACGGCAGAACTGTCGCAGTACCCGGTTGTAGAAGATGTTCATGCGCTTGCCGCCGTGGCGCCAGGCGTCGATGGCCCCCTGGGAAAGGCTCAGGGACGCATCCGGCACGATCAGGTCGGCATCGAACTCCAGGATGGTGCCCAGCCCGTCGCAGTCAGGGCACGCCCCGTAGGGGGAGTTGAAGCTGAACATCCTCGGGGAAAGCTCTTCCAGGCTTGCCTGGGGGTGTGCGGGGCAGGCGAAGATGGCGCTGAAGATCTGGTCCTGCCAGTCGGCGGCGGGCCGATCGGCTGCCTTCTCGTCGTCGCCTTCGCCTCCGGGAGAGCTCTCGTGACAAATCGTCACCAGCCCCTCTGAAAGGCTCAGCGCCGCCTCGATGCTGTCGCTCAGCCGCGTTCGCACCGAGCGCTTCATTATCAACCGGTCGACGACCACGTCGATGCTGTGCTTGCGGTTCTTGGCCAGCGGCGGCACGCTGCGCAGGTCGTGCAGCTCGCCGTCCACGCGGACGCGGACGAAGCCTTCGCGCTGGACGTGGCGCAGCAACTCGGCGTGCTGTCCCTTCTGCCCGCGGACGACCGGCGAAAGAACCATGAACCGCGTCCCTTCCGGTAGCCGGCAGATCGCGTCGACCATCTGCGTGACCGTCTGCGAGCTGATCGGTCGCCCGCAGACCCAGCAGTGCGGCTTGCCTACGCGGGCGAACAGCAGCCGCAGGTAGTCGTAGATCTCCGTGGTCGTGGCAACCGTCGAGCGCGGGTTTGCCCCGCCGGCCCTGTGCTCGATGGCGATCGTCGGCGGCAGCCCCTCTATATGATCCACGTCGGGTTTCTGGAGTTGCTCGAGAAACTGCCTGGCATAGGCCGAGAGGCTTTCCACGTACTTTCGCTGGCCCTCGGCGTAGATGGTATCGAACGCCAGCGAACTCTTGCCCGACCCGCTCAGTCCGGTGATCACCACCATCCGGCCGCGCGGGATCCGCACGTCGACGTGCTGGAGGTTGTGCTCCTTGGCGCCCAGGATGACGATCTCTCGGGTTTCCTGTTGGGCATTCGGCCCGTGCCCCTGATGAGAGGTCGCGGCCTGCACCTGGGGTCGCCCGCCTTGCGACGGCTTTCGGCCCCGTTTGCCCTTCCGGGATGTCCTAGCCGTTCTGGCCATACGTGGGCAAATCTAGGATTTTAGTGAGTCTGCGGGGGAAAGGCAAGCTTTGGGAGGTGCTGGATAGCGTCAAGAGTCTTGTGTAAGTTCCGGCAGCAGGTGCCATCGAGCGAG
>CAYNYF010000039.1:0-37895 GCA_964401385.1 uncultured Planctomycetaceae bacterium
AATCGGGCGTTTCCCGCGCCGACCGGGGTCGACATGGCCGCGCTGATCGCCCGCCTGACGGGCCGACTGAAGGTTTCGCCAACGGGGAAATGGCCCCTCAGAGGTCGATGAGGTATAATGATGAAGGAACGGGGGGCCGCGGTCGTGGGGCGAAGGTCAAATGGGAAATCCAGGGACAACGGGAGGAACACATGCCCGGGCGGACAGAAGCTTCCAGGACCAGGCGCGATCCTGGGGCGGCACCGGCCGGGTCCTTCGAGACGAAACGGGCAAACTCGCGCGATGTGCGCGTTGCGTCCTTCCCGGCACTTATCCGCGGATCGGTCTCGATCACGAGGGGGTCTGCCGGTGTTGTCGCGAGCACAACCTCCCCCAACTGCTTGGCGAGGAGCGTCTGCTCGCCGCCGTGGAGCAACATCGAAGCCGCAACGGCAGGTACGACTGCGCGGTGGCCCTGAGCGGCGGGCGCGACAGCACCTTCACGCTGCACTACGCGGTCAAGCACCTCGGCCTCAGGCCCCTGGCCATCACGATCGATAACGGCTTCATGCCGCGGGAGTGCGTCGAGAATGTCGAGAACGCCGTGAGAACGCTCGGTGTGGACCACGTGACCGTGAGGCATGACCTTGTCCGACGATCGATCCGGCCGGTGTTGTCGGCCTGGCTTCATCGCCAGTCGCCATGCATGATCAGCCTGATGTGCCTGGGGTGCCGGCGCGGCCTTCGCCAGGGGTTCCTGCGCATCGCACAGGCTTATGACGAGCTGGGATTGTGCCTCTTCGGCAGCGGGGAGCCGGAAACGTCGTTCGCCACGGCCTTCTTCTCTGGGCGTGCCAGCCCGGCGGGCAGAATGGTCGACATGGTGTGCGGCATGGGCATGGAACTGGCGCGCAATCCCCGCTACATGCTGAATCCCGCCATCCCCTGCCGAATGGTTCTCGAGTACCTGCACGAGTACCCCCCGTCAAAGGCCATCGCCCGGCGGGTCCGTCCCCGGTGGCGGCTGCTTTCCGTGTTCCGTTTCATCCCCTGGGACGAGAAAACGATCATGGACGTGATCACAACCCAGCTTGGCTGGCGCAAGTACCGGTACAGCGCTTCAGCCTGGCGCAGCGACTGCAAGATCAACCTTCTCAAGAACGCTCTCTACCTGCGGACATTGGGGTTTACCAAGAACGACGAACTGGTCAGCGGCATGGTCCGGCGGGGGCTGCTGACGCGGGAACAGGCCCTGGAGCGGCTTGAGAAGGACAACGTGATACCGAAAGAGTTCCTCCAGGAGTTCTGCCGCGAGATCGCAATCCCGTACGAGCGCTTCCGGCATTAATGGACTTCGCATTGCCAGCCAAACGTGCTCGTCGGGTGGCGGGGCCCTCAGGGCCCGTGGCACCGCAATCTTCTTCGGCGATGCGCGGGCCTGCGGGCAAGGCTGCTAACAGGCGGGTCCCCGGGCGGCTTCAGCGCGAGAGCGGCTGCTTCTCCCCGTCGATCTTCCCTCCCCTCCGCAGGATGCAGAAGGAGACGACGCCCCAGACGGACCCCAGCCCGTAGCAGAAGTGCACGATCACAAACACCAGCGCCGCCGGCGGCGCGCAGCTCAGGCCCGCCTTGCGTGCGACGGCGGCCGCTCCGGCCAGCAGGCCCAGCAGGTAGACCGCGGCGAAGCCGAGCAATCCATACCCCAGCGGGCGCCACAGCAAAGTCCCCACGACCAGCGCCAGCCACAGGCACACGAACGCCAGCGGCGCCACCTGGCGCAGGGTGGCCGGCTGGCGACGTTTCTGAATCGTCCGGATCCGCCAGAACCCGTACTGGAAGTACTGTCTGGCCAGCTTGCGCAGCGACCCCCGCGAGTAGTATTCGCTCTGGATGTCGCTGTCCATGTAGATCTTGCCGCCGGCCTGGATGAGCCGAAGGTTGAACTCGTCGTCCTGGTTGCGGACCAGCTCCTCGTCGAACATGCCGATCCTGTCGAACACCCAGCGCCAGTAGCAGGGGAACGTGACCGTATCGACGTAGCCCTTGTAGTTGCCCAGGCGGAATCGGGCGTTTCCCGCGCCGACCGGGGTCGACATGGCCGCGCTGATCGCCCGCCCGACGTAACTGCTGCTGACGGTCCGGATCGCCCCGCCCACGCACCAGGCCTCCGGATGGTCTTGGAGGGTGCGAACGCTCTTGCTGAGAAAGTCCGTCGGCACGCGCGAGTGGCCGCCGACGATGAAGATGATCTCCCCGGCGGCGGCCTCGATCCCCAGATTGAACGCCACCGGCGTGATCCGGCGGCGGTTCTCGATCAGCCGGACGCGCCCGTCCTCCTGGGCGAGGCGCCAGACGATCTTGGCCGTTTCGTCCTCGCTCATCCCGTCGGCGACCAGGACTTCCACTCGCCCGGACGGATAGTCGTTGGCCAGGATGCTGCGGACGCACGTTTCGATATGCTCGGCCTCGTTCCGCGCCGGCACGACAACGCTGACGCGAGGCAAGGGCGCCTCGGCGCCGACGCGATCCGCTTCGATGCCGGTCATCTTCGCCTCCTCGTCGATGAGGCCGCGGCGAGAACCGCCTCCCACCTGCGGGAAAGCTCTTCACGGTCGAACCGGCGCCGGGCCAGCTCTCTGCCGCGCAGGCCCATTTGGCCGGCGCGCTGCGGGTCGTCCCGGAGCCGGCGCAGGACGCGGGCGAGGTCCCCCGGGTCGTTCGGATCGGCCAGTTCGCCGCAGTCCGTCTTGAGGATCCAGTCCGTCAGCTCCGCGCGAACGTTCGTGACGATGGGCCTGCCGCCGGCAAGGTAGTCGAAGAACTTGTTCGTCATCAGGTACTGCATGCCCGGAAGGGGCGAATTTATCATCAGCATTGCGTCCGCGGCCATCAGAATCCCCGGGACCTGTCCGCGAGGGACGGGCTCGAGCATGAGCAGCGTGCTGCCGGCCACGCCGCGGCGCTCGGCCTCGGCGCGGAGGCGGGGCTTTTCCGACCCGTCGCCGATCAGCACGATCCGGATGTCCTGGTCCTTCTTGAGATGCTCGGCCGCCCGGACCAGGTATTCCAGACCGTTGATTCGCCCGTGGCTTCCCACATACACCGCCACCCAGCGGCCGGAGAGGTCGTGGGCCCGGCGGAACGCCTCGTCCGGTGGCTTTTCGAACTCGGCCATCGACACGCCGGTGGGAAGGAAGTGCACCTTCCGACGGGGCAGGCCCCGCTCGATCAGCCTCTCGCACATCTTCTGGCTGATCGCGCAGACGGCGGCCGATTCGCGGTAGAACCACTCCTCGAAGACCGTGCTGATCCTGAACAAGGCCCGGCTGCGAAGGAAGCCGGCCTGGTAGGGGGACTCCGGCCAGAGGTCGCGGACCTCGAAGACGTACGGGATTCGCCGCACGTATCGCGACGCCAGGGCGACCAGCCCGACCGTCAGCGGGGTGCTGCTGACCAGCAGCACGTCGTAGCGTCGCAGGAGGCAGACCGTCGCCATCGCCAGGAGGGTAAACGCCAGGAACGCCGCCACGCGCCGGGCGAAGCCCATCCGCTGCTGATAGTCCACGCCCAGGCAGACCACGCGGATGCCGTCGATGCTCAACCGGCGCACCGGCCCGGCGGGCACGTCCATGCCCTGCGAGAGGTAGCCCCGCCCGCAGACGACCGTGACGTCGTGGCCGGACCTGACCAGGTGCCGGGCGAGGTCGTACGGCTTGGTCGAGCCCACGCCGCTGACCAGAAAATGTTGATAGACCAGAACAACTCGCATGCATCGGCTCCGGGCTCGTTGAACGATCCTGTGGAACCCGCGGGATCGCGCCTGGCGGGACCTGCCCGCCCTCCGAGTTCCTTGGTAAGATCGACCGGCTTGGCCGGCCTCGGCCAGTTATCATGGTCTCTGCGCGGACCTCCCCGTGCAAGTGCCGCCCGGATGCTTGGCGCTGCGGCGTCCCCGGCGGCAGCACTTCTTGCGGAAGCTTTCGAGCGGCGAGGCCGATATGTTAGACTGCTCCGGAAAACAACCTTGCCAATCGGCGAGCGTAATAGAGTCTGCACGGCACGAGGATCAAGGGTAAGTCACGGCGCGTTCGTTTGCACGGCGGCAGAACATGACCGACTGGGCGGCATCTGACTCGACCTGAACCACCAAGACTGCATGATCGGCGGACGCCCGCGCCTTCAGGGGCATGCCCGCACCGACGAGCATCTCGGATCGTCCGGCAGTTCGCGCCGTGCATCGGCGGGGCATGCCGGAAGGGCCGAGGACGTTGGCGAGTCGCGGGAGTCAGCAGCGCGTTGCCGGGTGAGGCGGCCTTGCCCGGCGAGGGAATTCAGGAAACGGGCAGAAAAAGGGCAGCGAACATGGAATACCAGACGTTCGTCGGACAGACGAAACGCCTGTACTTCGATTGGCAGCGCGGCGTCGTACACCGATCCCCGGCCGAGGTAGGGAGGCCCTTGCGCCTGGATCGTGAATCTCTAAGGTGGTTTCTTCTGCTGGGGTACGTTCCGGGCAACAAGACGCTCTTCGAGGGGGTCGAGCGAATTCCGTCCGGCCGCCGTATCAGAGTGGAGGATGGAAAGTACAAGATCGTTTCTCGAAGATCGTGGAGCGATTTCTGCCGTCCCGAGAAGTTCCGCGGAGCTTCGGCTGACGATCTGGCGGAACTGGGAGGGCGAATCCTTGCGGAGGCGGTTGCCCGCCGGCTCGAGGGCGGAAAGACGATCTGCGTGCCCCTCAGCGCGGGCCTGGACTCGCGCGGGATTCTCGGCGCCCTGTTGGAGGCGTCTGAGCCCGCCAACATCCTATCGTTCACGCGCGGCGTTCCCGGCACGATGGACTACGAGATCGGCCCCCGGATCGCCCGGGCGGTCGGCATCCGGCACGAAAGGATCAACCTCCTGGACCTGCCGTTCGACCTCGACGCCCTGGTCGCGACGGCGCGGGAAACCGAGGGGAACGTGTTCCTTTTTGATGCGTTCTTTCATCATGTCTGCGCTCAGCGCGTCTCGGCCGATGAGTATTGGTCAGGCTGCATGGGAGATGCCATAGAAGGGGTGCACATGCCGTCGCGCCCCTGGGAGAGCCCCCTGGACGCCGTTCGGGACTTGCTTCGCCGCGGGGGGTACAATCCTTCCCGGCATCTGGTTACGGTGGATCTCGAAGAGGCCGCCGAGTTCCTCTTCCGAGATGTGCCTCTCGAACGTCTTGGCGACCTTCCCGAGCTGCTGGATCTGACGCATCTACAGGACTGCATGATTTCCCACCACGTCATATCCCCCCACGCGCCGTTCAAGACCCCTTACCTGGACGAGGCCTGGCTGGGCTTCATGCTGTCCGTGCCTCGTGAGCTTCGCCTGGGCAGATCCCTGTTTGTCAAGATTCTGATGAAGAGATACCCGCGCCTGGCGAGGTTCCCTTCGACCTACCGGAGGGCACCGCTGACCATGTCGAAGGCCGGATTGCTTCTCAGGCGGGGGCTCCGTCGCCTGCGGCGCACGTTGGGCAGGCCGGTGAGGCTTCGGGTCATGAACTATATTGACTTCGACCAGGCCGTCCGCTCGCGCAAGGACTTGCACGATCTGACAAGGCAGGGCATCGCCGACCTGGAAAAGCGGCACGTGGTGCCGCAGGGCGCACCCACGCGCCTGTGGGAGGCGCATCAGGGCGGCGCGGTCGAGGAGGGGCGATTCCTGCTTCTGCTGCTGTCTCTCGAGACGATACTCAAGGCCTTCAACGTTCGGACGTGACGCCTCCCGTGGACGAGCCGGAGGCGCCCGGCAGCACTTCTTGCGGAAGCTTTCGAGCGGCGAGGCCGATATGTTAAACTGCTTCGCGCGGGAACCTTTGCGCTCGGAAACCGTACTAGGGTCTGCATCGCAGGAAGATGATGGCAAGAGCCGGCGGGCTCGCGGAAACGGCAGCGGAATATGACCGACTCGGTGGCACCTGACTGGGCCTGGGCCGAAGAAGACTTCGCGACTGCGGAAGTTCCGCGCGGACGGCTGCACTTCTACACGGTTGTGGTCATCTTGTTCGTTTACGGCGCGGCAGCCTTCTTCGTTGAGCAACTGGAGACGGGGCACTATGCCTTCAAGCTGGTCCCCGTTCTCTTCATCATGAGCCTCGTGGTCAGCCGGGCGAACCGTCTGGCGCTGCTGGGCTTTGCCGTCCCCCTCTACTTCGCGATCAAGACACACGCCAGGGCACGGGCGGACGCGGACTTCATGATCCCCATGTCCAGCGCCTTCGTCATCGGCGCGTGGTTTTTCGCTTACGTGGGGGACTATTTCACGCAAGAGGGGCGGACGCCGAAACGGGAAGCCGCGATCGTAAAGGCCCTGCTGTCGATCTGGCTGATATGGGGGGTGTTCGGGTTTGTCAAGGCCACCAACATCTACCGCTGGTTCTATCAGCTCTCGGCCATGCTGGCCCTGCCGGCCGCGTTCGCCCTGGTTCTGCGGGCGCCGATCAGCAGGGAAACGGTCAAGAGGATGCTGCTGGGCTTTACCGCAGCCGCCTTCGCCTTCAACTTCCCGTTTGCGATGCGCACCCTCCTGCACTACGGTCCCGGCGCGTTGGGCAAGCTCACAGAGCTGCGCGAGGAGCTGAGCATCGTTGCGGGCTTGGGCAGCGAGAGCGGTCTGATGCTGCTGGTGTTCGCCTTCTCGGTGGGTTTGAGCCTTTCCAAGGCCGACTTCCGGCTGCGCGTTGTGGCCGTCCTGTTCGGGGTCGCGCCGAGCGCGATTCTCATCCTGATCTACATCAGCAGGGCGGCCCTGGTGACGGCGGCGGTCGTGGTAGCAATGGCACCCGTGCTTGCCAAGAAGAAGATCGCCGCATTCGCCACGGTGACGATTATCGCCGGCGCCGTCATAGCGTTTATCCTGATCAGACCCGAGTACGTTAAGAGCGTCTCGGAAAGGTTCGGAGAGTTCAGGGCAGGCGCCGCTGGGAGAGGCCGGCTCCGGTCCGAAGCGATGGGATTCGCCGCAAGGAATCCTGCCCTGGGCCTCGGAGTCGGGCAGTACCGCTTCAAGTCGTACGGGTTCAGCTCGGCGCACAATGAATTCCTCAACATCGCCGCTGAACAGGGAATCTTCGGAGGGCTGCTGTATCTGGCGTTGATCGTCCTGGTGGGCCTCAGGGCCTGGAAGGTGAGAAAGACAGCCGAGCCCCTCCATCAGGGGCTGATTTCCGGGGCGACTCTCGCGGCCTTGGCGTACGGGATCTATACCCAGATACAGCCTCTGTACTTCGCCCGCGCCGGGCTGGTGATGGCAGGCCTGGCGGGGCTGCTGTACGCCTGCGGGCCCGAAAGCCAGGAGGAATACCCCTCGTCGGAGCCGGAGCCGGACCTCTCGGTCGCTGACGAAGGGGCCGGATGACCCGCTCGCGGCCTTCTAACTCAACGACGGTGCCTAAGCGTTTTCAGCAACGCAAGCGCCTGACTGCCCACCAGCTTGAATTCCGCTCGTCTCGGTATCAGCTCTCTCAGCGGCACGCCCGAGAGCTTCCTGTAGGCCATGGCGTTCAGCAGGCTCCTGAGCACCAGCCCGGTCGAATAGGCGATCGCGGCGCCCACGAAGCCCAGTGCAAGCACGAGAATCACCCCAAGCCCGGTGGTGAGGATCAGCGCGATCCAGTTGTTGACCATCATGTACTGGGGCTTCTTCCGGACCCAAACGTACATGCCGAGCACCCGGGTCGCTCCGGCCGCCATGATGCCAGGGAGCATGATCAGCAGCGGGAGGATGCTCCCGGTGAACTTCCAACCGTACAGGACGATGATCGCCGGCGGACCGAGCAGCGCCAGGGCAATCATCGTCACGAAGGAGCCCGCCGCCGTGCAACGGAACACGAAGGGGGTCTGCTTCAGTCGGGTCTGTGGATCGTTGCTGGCGCGGGGCAGGAAAGCCTGGGCCACGGAAGTGGGGATGATCTGCAATTGTGCCGACACCATGGCGGCGACGGCGAAGAAGCCGATATGGGCCATCGGGGCCGCCATGTAGCTGAGCAGATAGAAGGCGACCTGGGTGGTGAGGAAACGGGCGCCGGAGCTGAGGGTCAAGATCCCGCCGAACCGGAAGCTTTCCTTCATGACTCGCCAGGACAGGCAGCGCACGTCCAGCGTTGCCCACCGGCGCACCTGCCAGAGGTGGCAGAGCGCCAGAAGAGCCGGAACGCCCAGCGTGATCCACATCGCGGCGGGCAGCCCGCCGTCCAACAGCGTCACGAAGACGAGGATGGCCGCCGCTCGCACGGCGAAGCCGGCCGTGGACACGGCGACCGTGGCGATGATCTGCTCGCAGCCGCGAGCGAACTCCCGCAGGAGAGTGGACACCATTCCCGCCGGAATCAGAAACATCGCAATGAGCACGATCGAGGACGGAAGCTGAGCGAACCTGCCCAGCTCCAGCGGTAGCCAGAAGAAGTACGCCATCATGCCGAGAAGTCCCAACGCCGAAGCGAGCAGTGTATAAAACGCGGTCTGGGCGAACAGGGCCTTGCGCTGGTCCCGATACAGACCGGGAAACGTGCTGTTGACCCCGATGAGACCCACGTCGAGAATCCTTTCCATCGTTATCGGGAGCAGCATGGCCAGGGCGTACAGCCCTCGACGGTCGGGACCCAGCGCGCGCGTCAGCAGGGCGCTGCCCAGGATCCCCAGGATGACCCTGAAGGTCTGACCGGTGAAGGTGACGATGACGTCCCTTCTCAGCATTCACAGTCCTCGGCCCAGTCGCCAGAGGCGCCTAGGCGGCTCCCGCGCGAACGTTCACCCGCCCGTCGCGGGCCGCCCGCTCTTCTCGCCGGGGGCATCGTCGCGCCCCGCGGGTCCGTCGTGCCGTCTTGGCCGTTCCATCTCACCCATTCGGCAAGTTCTGCCGGGAACCACTATACTATATCGAAACGACCGAAAAGGGCGATTGGGACTTGATTAACAGACGATATGTTCTGATGGTATGAATGGGCCTGTGGCGGGCGGCACCGGCTGCGGGAGTTGTCCTGATGCATGAAGTCTGCGTCCTGATCGCCGCATACAACGCCGGTGGTTGGCTCCGCCAGTCGCTTGCCGCGGCGGTGGGGCAGCGCGGCGTCGATCACGAAGTGCTCGTCGTGGACGACGGTTCCACGGACCGGACCGGCGAGATCGCCGAGGAGTTCGCCAAGGCCCATCCCGCCCTTCTCCGGTGCATCCGCCTTCCGCGCAGCGGGCTCTCCAAGGCCAGGAACGTCGGCTTCGATGCCGCCGACGCGGAGTTCGTCACGGTCCTCGACGCGGACGACCGGATGCATCCGGAGCGGGCACGAGTCGAGGTCGAGGGCCTGCGCCGCTATCCGGAGGCGGCTTTCTGCCTGTCGGCGCGCTGGAACTTCAGCGGCGAGACCCGGCCGGGGTTCATCTCTTTTCGGCCGGAGGACCTGGTCGGCACGGACGCCCCGGGGCTCTATCTGATCGAGGATCCGCTGACGGTCCTTCTAGAGACGGGGCACTATCCTGGCACGTCGGCGTGCTCTTCCCGTCTGGAGTTCGTGCGGACGGTCGGGCGGTACGACGAGGACCAGCCGTCTTTCGTCGACGGGGAACTGTGGATTCGCGTGGTCCACCATCGCCCCGTGGCCTACTGCTCGGTGCCCCTGTATTACCGGCGCGTGCACGAGCAGTCCTTGTCCGGCACGCATCCCGCGCGCGTCTTGAACGTCTTTCGGGCTATGGGCAAGGCCAGAGCCCATTGGGACGACTACTCGCCGCGGCAGCAGCAACTGCTGGCCGCCTTTGAGAAACGGGCGGCAGTCGGCTTCGCCAAAAAGCTGATCGAACAGGGAAAGCCCCGCCAGGCGCGAGCGCTGCTGCGGGAGCACAGGGACCGCTTGAAGGGAAGCTACTGGCGGAAGGTCTGGCTGAGCAGCTTTCTGCCGTCGCCGCTGCTGAAAGCCCTCAAGGGGGCGCGGGCGCGAACGCGGCGGAAACAGCGGACGATCCCGCGGGAAGAGATACAGAGCCTCCGCCCCGTGGAGCTGCTGGGCCTGGGGCCGCCCGCGCAGGGGCGGGACGCCTGACCGAACCGGGCGGGGCAAGAGCTGAAACGTATGAACATCCTGGTGATTACCCCGGGCGGGATGCTTCCCAGCCCGCACAGGCCGCACGCGGGAATTTTCTTCGCGAACCTCCTGGCCCGGGTGAAGCCGGCGGGCGGGCGGTTGATTGCCGTGGCGCCCGCCATTTACGTGCCCAGGCTGCTCCTGGCGACGGCGAGGTTCCGGCGGCACGCGTTCCCGCTCCGCCACGTCTGGTCGGGCATCGAAATCCTCCACCCGCGATTCCCGTACCTGCGCCAATCGCGGCGCCCGTGGCTTCAGTCGCGGCTGGTGTCCTGGTCGGCCTTGCCCCTGTGCCGCGCCCTGCACCGGCGGCATCGGTTCGACATCGTGCTGGGTTACGGGCTGGACCAGGCCGCCCAGGCTGCCCACCTGGCAGCCCGGGAGCTGGGGCTGCCTTGCGTCTGCTGGGGCATCGGCAGCGACGTACACACGCTGCCACTGGTCTCGCCCGAGCACGTGAAGTTGCTCCGCCACAACGTGCGACACATTGACCTGGTCCTCACCGAATCGGACGCCCTTCGTCGGATGCTTTCCGTGCTGTGCCCCGGCTGCGGACACGTGCATACCTTCTACAAGGGCATAGACCTCGCCGACCTGCCCGAACGCGACGACCGGGCATCGCTGCGGGAAAAGCTCCACATGCGCCCTGACGGGAAGTACATGGTATCCGCCGGGCGGGTGAGGGACGCCAAGGGCGCCTGGGAATTCTACGAGGCCTTCAAGCGGCTGTCGCGGCGGCGGGGCGACCTGTCGGCCCTGTGGGTCGGCGACGGGGACTTGACGCAGCGGCTCCGCGCGACGGCAGCAAGGGACGGGCTGGGCGCCCGCTTCACGATCACCGGCTTTCTCCCACGCCCACGGGCCCTGGAGCACATCAAAGCGACCGACGTGCTGGCCTTCGCCAGTCACGCCGAGGGCCTGCCCAACGTGATCATGGAAGGAATGGCCGCCGGACTGCCGATCGTCGCCACGGACTTCGACGGCGTGCGCGAGTTGATCGCGGATCAAACCACCGGTCTGATCGCCCCGCTCCGGAATGCCGACGCGCTGGCCGCGGCGATCGAGTCCGTGCTGCGCGAGCCCGACCGCGCGGCCGAGATGGCGCGGCGAGGGCGCGACTTCGTGCTGAAATACTTCGACGTGGACCGCAACGCCCCCGTGCTCATGTCCATCCTGGAAGGTCTCCTCGGCGGCAGGGCGCCGGCCGAGCCGATCCCGCCCTGCGCGGGCGTCCAGCCCGGACACTTGCCGATGGAGACGCTCGTTTAGTCATCGGCCGGCCCGCGCGCCGCCTATTGCCCGGACAGCGCGGCGGCGAGCCGTTCCGGCGGCAACTTGGACACGATCGAGAGGGTCTTGCCCGAGGAGGTCTGCTGGAGCCGCTCGACGGTCTCAATTTCAAACGACAGCTCCGCGCCCATGCGCTGCTGGATCAGCCGGGTGAGTTTCAGGCGGTCCGCGTCGGAGAATCCCGCGCCCGGCACGACGCGAACGGTCATCTGCCCGGGCTCGGCCTGAACACATTGAACCGCGTCCATGTTGGAGGCGTGGCGGCATATGGCGGTGATGTTGTGGAAGATCCGCCCCGTCTTGCCGATCAGCACGTGCCCCGTTCGCCCGTAGATGCTTTCGACGATCGGGGCGGCGCTGACGGGGCAGGTCGTGCTCTGCTCGCCCAGCACGGCCAGGTCGCCAACCCGGTAGCGGATCAGCGGCGCCGCGAAGTTCTGAAAGCCCGTGCAGACCATCTCCCAGATCGGCTTGCCGCTTGCGGTCTGCCCGGCCGGGAGGAACTCAATGATGCCGAAGTCCATGTCGTAATGCAGGTGCCCGCAGGCGTACTCGGTGACGCAGGCGACCTTCTCGCCCTGACCGTACTGATTGTAAACCTTTGTACAAAAAGCCTTTTCGATGGTCTCGCGGTGCTGCGGCTGGAGTTCCTCGCTGGTGACGAACACTGCCCGCGGATACTGTCTGAACGGCCGCGGATGTTCCAGCAGGTGCCTTCCGAGGAGGTAGATCGGCGTGGGGTAGCCATCGTAGTAATCCAGGCGCCTCGATGCCAGGTCGGCGAGATAGGCCTCCGCCGTCGTGGGCGAGATGTGATAAACGCTGTAGACGGTCTGATTGGCCGCGTGGTTGTGCCGCCAGTAGGGCGGGCGTCTCTGGCCGACCGGCACCACCAGCGGGGAAGCGAACGACGCGTAAGGGCTGCGGTAGGCGAACCCCATGCGGTCGCGAGCCCAGAAGAAGCCGTACATCCTTCGCTCGGCCTGCACGGACCAATACGTCGTCAGCGGCGAGCCGGTGCTGCCGGCGGTCGTGCCCTTCCGCAGCGCGCCGCGGGGGACGTTGTCCGCGACGAGCGCGGCTCCCGCTTCACGCACGTCGCGCTTTTCCAGCAGCGGCAACTTGGGCAGGTCGCCGACCGTCCGGACGTCGTCGGCCGTCAGGTGCAGCTCGTCGAACCGTGCACGATAGAACGGCACGTGCTCGTACGCGCAGCGGATCACCAATCGAAGCTGCTCGTCCTGGTAGGCCTCCAGCTCCGCCCTCGACCAGGACAACGACTCGGCGAAGAATGTTTTCCAGCGGGCGTAGTGCCTGCCGTACCGCTGGTGCCTCTTCTGATAGCCGAAGACGGTGGCGAACAGGTTCTGCACCCAAACGGGCGAGGCGTCGTAGATTCTTCTTGTCAGCCGGTTTTCCATTCTGGTTCCGCGCGGCCGCCCGTGCGGCGGTCCGGCTCGATCGGTCAGCGCCCTTGCGAATCGGGCCTTCCCGGCAACGAGCGATCCAAAGCGGCAAAGCTTACCGGTTCGACGTTCAGCTCCTCCGTAAGGCGCGTCAGCGCGTCCGACTTGAACAGCTCAACTTCCTTCAGCCGGGACTCGGTCATCGAGGAGTACTTCCGGAGGGTCTCGTCCGGATAGCCCGGATGGCAGGCGATCTCGCCGAGCCCGATCAGCCGCTCCACCTGCCCCGTCAACTCGCGAACCATCTGTTCGTGGGGGATTTGCCCCCGGGCGGCCTTTCTGGAGAACTCCGGTCCGAGGAACGTTCCGTTCTCGTCCACCAGGTCCGGGATGCTCGCGGCGTCCGAGACGCACGGGCCGACGGAGAGGTCCAAGTGGATACCGACGGAGACCTCGCCGAACTGCTCGATGAGTTTGGGCGTTTCCGCGACGGCCGGGAAATTGGCGTTCACGCTCACGCTCTTGATGACGCCGGCCGGAAGGCATTCCAGAATGCCCCGGTTGTTCCCGTGGGTAAAGCCGAACCCATCCGCGTTGACGATCAGCTTCCTAGCCATCTTGCACTTGCGTCGTGAGAATGTCCTCGTACAGCTCGGCCAGGCGGACGCCCTCGGGCAGGCAGTTGAACCGCTCGTCGCTGAACTTGCGAGCGGTCCTGCCCAGCTCTTCCAGCTCGTCGGTCTCCGCCAGTTCGTCGAGTTGTTGGAGCATACTCTCTGCCGTTTCGTCGCAGAAGCGCACGGCCGGGCATGCCTCGACAAGCTCCACCAGCAGCGGCACGCGCGTGCTGACGGCCGAGAGTCCGCAGGCGAGATATTCAAAGACCTTCAGCGGAATCGCCACCTGCACCTGACGGCTTTCGAGCCGGTGGAAGTTCACTCCGATGCGCGCCCGGCAAAGCATCCCCGCCACTTCCACGTGCGGCACCTTGCCCGTGGCCGTCAGCCGCGGGGAGCCCCCCGCATCGGTCCTTTCGCGGAACCGCTCGTACTGGGCCGGATGCAGCCCGATGAATTTCCAGGACCAATCCTCGTGCCGGGCGAGAAACTCCGCGGCCAGGTCCAGCAGGAACTCCAGCCGCACCATCGAGAGCGTGCCGAGGTGGACCACTTCCTTGCGGCGCTGCTCCAGCGGCAGCCAGCTCTCATCGCGTCTGCGGAGCAACTCCGGCGCCGGGAAGTTGTGGAACGTCTCGACCCGCTTGGCGAAGCTCTTGTAGCGTTCGGCCAGGCGCCGGGTCGGCACGACCACCGCGTCCACGCGCGCCGCGAAGCTGCGGTCCACGCTGGTCATGATCGCCGCGACGGCGCCCCTGAGCCATGGCGGCAGCCAATCCTTGAGCAGGATCAGCCCGACGTCCTCGTGCGCGTCGAAGACGACCTTCTTGCCCCAGAATGTCTTGGCCAGCACGGCGGCCACCAGCAGCTCCGGGTCGTGGAAGTGATACAGATCCGCCTTGATGGCGCCCACGAGCTTCAGGCCCCGATACCACGAGGAGGTCATGCGTTTGCCTCGGGAGCGGAATGCCTCGAGCCCGCGGATGGGGACCCCTTCGACGCAATCGTCTCCGTCGTGCACGCCGCAGACGGTCACGTCGTACCCGAGCCGGCGGAGCATGAGCGCCTCGCGGTAGAAGATCCGCCCGTCCAGCGCGGGATGCACCGTCGATATGTGCACGACATGTCTTTTCAACCCAACGCGCTCCCGGTACGGCAACAGGGGGCAGATCCCGTCAGCAAGACGCCGCGGCGATCCTACCGTCGAAACGCCATGTGCCAGAGAAGACGCAAGTGGTGCGCCCGCAGTCGCCTGAGCTTTGCGAAGACGGTGCCGATGCCGTAGGTCCTGATGTCGCGCCACCAGCTCCGCAGGTACGCGCTGCGATCCTCGGGCGAAAAGGTCGACCAGTACCAGCGGGCATAGTTCTCGCCGGTAAGCGCCTCGTTTATCTTTTCGATACGCTCGCGCAGATTCCTTTGTTCTTCCTCGCTGCCGGGGCGGGGCAAGCCCCGATCGTCGAGGAAGAAGACGTCATAGGACCAGTCGACGACGTGGCCTTGCCGGACTTCGAGCCTGAGGCAGATGTTGTCCGGCTTGGGCGGGTCGAGGGCGGCGACGACGTTGGCCAGCCCGTACGCGGCGGCTCCCCGGCCGATCCGCTCGACGCCGCTGATCATGTGGGAATGATGCGTGACGAAGGCGTCGGCGCCGGCCTGGAGGGCGGCTTTCGCCCAGTTGCGATGCTCGGGGGAGGGATACTCCCCGAAGCCGTGGTGCAGGCTGACGATCACCACGTCGGACCGCCCGCGCAGGCGCGCCACGTCGGCGGCGATCCTTCCGGCGGACGGCGCCAGCCCAGTGAAGCAGGTTCGGTTGGTGAGCGTCGAGGCGGTGGCGTACCCGAGCAGGCCGATCCGCACGCCTTGCCGCTCGATAACGACTGGGGCCGGATCGGCGCCGGAGGCATCGCCCAGGCCGTAGGCCTCGACCCCGGCGGCGGCGAGCAGACCCAGCGTGTGCCGGATGGCGGGGGCGCCGTGATCCCATGCGTGGCTGCTGACGACGCTGACGGCGTCGAAGCCGGCCCGGGCGACCATCCGGGCGGCCTCGGGCGGGCTGTGCCACTCGCTGCCCGGACGGCAGGACGGCGGGCACACGAAGGTCTCGAAATTGCCGATGGCGACGTCGGCCGGCGCGATGACCTCCTTCAATCGCCGGACCAGCTCCTCCCCGTCGTCGCGCAGCGCGTTCTTGGCCACGGGGCCCTGGATCATGATGTCGCCGAGCAGCGCTATCTGCACTGGCTCTCTCTCCTGTCGCCGGACGAGCCGGGCGGCTTGGTCCACGCGTCCCTTGCCCTCGGACCGGAGCCGGCCGATCCGGCCTCTTGTCCGCCTCTCCATTCGTCGTCATCCCGGGCAGGATTCTTGAGGTTTCGCCGCGGCCAAGCCCCGGAAACCCGGCAAGCCTCGCGTGCGCTGCGTCCGGTTGGGGCGGGGGGGGGGTCACTTGCTCCAGATGGCGTCGCGCGTGTTCCTATACACCTCTGCCGTGTTGTAGCGCATGATATTGGGAAACGCCGCCGCCGGGAGCTGCCATTCACGCCGGTGGAACCAACGGTTGTCGTAGAAGATCCGCCGGCGTTTCTCTTTCTGTGTCCGCATGCGATTGCCCAGCGCGCAGTGGCTGCCGGATTCCTGGAGTGACATCATCGACTCGCTGAAGTCCACGCCCAGGAACTCACAGATCTTCGGGATCACCCTCTCCGGGTACAGGGCCAGCTCTTCATAGCCGAACTGGAAGACGGGCAGGCCTTGGTCCTTGAAGAACCGCTGCATGCGCCGGTTCCCGCGGTACCACTGCCAGAAGAGCCCCGGCCACGTCCGTTGCAGGTATCCGCGCCACGCCCGCCTGCCGTGTTTGCGCATCAGGTCTGCGAGCCTGTAGTTTCCGTGGCGGATGTCCGCCTTGTTCCTGGAGATGACCCAGGAACGGACGTCCCGAATGATGAAGAGCGCCTTGAGCGTGATCTCGGGGAGGTCCTTCAGCATTTGCAGGTGCCGCAGCTCTTTTGAGGAGTCCACCAGGATGCGGTCCTCGCCGAGGATCTCGTCGAAGGCGCTCAGGACGAGCTGGTACCTCTCCGGAAAGCTCAGGTCTGGGTGCTCTCGCAGCCGCTCGCACACGGGCCCCCAGAAGACGCACTCGTCGAGCGTCTTGCCGCAGGAGCACTCCGTATCGGCGGTTCTGTCCAGCCAGTCGGCGGCCGGGTCCAGCAGCGAGCAGAACTCCCCCAGTCCGACGAAGCGAGGGTGCCCCCCAAGGATGAGATCGACCACCGTCGATCCGCTGTGCCCCAGGCACGAAACGAAAACCACACTTACAGGCACTTAGGGACGCTCCGTCCAGTGAACTCCGCCGCCTGCCGGGAACGCTCTCCGGCCACCGGCCCACGGACTACTATCACTATACGCGTTGGCGCCAAGGCCGGCAAGTATTCTGCACGCCCGCAGCCACTTCGCGTCCATCCGCACAACGCCCCAGGAGACTGTCGGGGCTTGCCCGACGGGCAACGATGGCAGCGACTTGACCGGCAACGCCGCCTTTGACCCGCAAGCCTTACCTTGTTTCGACCGAAAGGTATAATGCGTGCGGGTCGTTGATACCTGTGGTCGGCAAGCACGATGGCGCCTGGCGAGAGTCTCAGAGCTTCATCCGACCGAGGATTGACACAGTGAAGTACGTGCCCAAATTCGTCTCGCGAGCAAGAACCAGGGCGAAGTACGCCCTTTGGCGGCTGAGGACCCAGTTGCACTCGCGGGAGGCGGCCAGGAAATGCCAATACGATGTGAACACAACGTACTGGATCGACCCGGCACGCATCGTGCTCGCCCTCGACAGCGTGGCCCCCAACCGCCTGGACCCCAACACACGACTGCCCGTGCCGCCGCTGGGCGAGCGCGGCAAGATCGTCGGGGGCGACTGGGACGTGGAAGAGACGATCCGTTTTGAAGACATGGATGTGTGGAGGGGCTTCCAACAACACTTCGCCCACGGGGCGCCGTGGGAGAAAACGAGCTTCTATGAGCGGGTGATGACGGAGATACGCGGGGGCATACCGAGGTGGGGCTGCCCTTCGAAGGAGGACTTCGACAGGCGGTTGCTGGAAAAGGATCGAATGTTCTCAGAGATCCGCCGGCACGGCTATCGACAGCAGAAGGAGATCGCCACCGAGGGGGCGCGGGTGTATGGCGATGAGGACGAAGTCCAGGTGCACATCGGGCGGGACGGCGACTACATCTTCGCCAACGGCAGGCATCGGTTGTGCATTGCCAAGCTGCTCAAGCTGGACAGGATCCCCGTCAAAGTGGCCAGGCGCCACGCACAGTGGGCGGCCTTCCGCCAGGAGATACTCGCCTTCGCCGCAAGGCAGAAGCACCGCAAGATCTACGCGCCGATCCTGCATCCGGATCTGGCCGACATCCCGTCCTCGCACGGGACGGAACGTTTCGAGATGATCAGGGACCACCTTCCCGCCGCGCCGGCAGCGGTGCTGGACATCGGCTCGCACTGGGGGCACTTCTGCCACTGCCTGGAGGGGATGGGCTACCGCTGCACTGCCGTGGAGAGCGCCAAGGAGGGGCTCTACTTCCTCCGCAAACTGCGCAGGGCGGAGAACCGGCAGTTCGAGGTCATCGACGGCTCGATCCTCGATCTGGAAACGGACAGGGAATTCGACGTGGTCCTGGCCCTTAACATCTTTCACCATTTCCTGAAGACCAAGGATCTCCACGAGGGCATGGTCAGACTCCTGGGCAGACTGAAGATGCGGGTCATCTTCTTCCAGCCGCATCTGCCGGAGGAAACACAGATGGCGGGCGCCTTTCGCAACTACTCCCCCGGGGAGTTCGTCTCCTTCGTGAAGGAGCACGGACGGTTCAGCCGCGTCAAGGAGCTTGGCGCCGCGGCCGGCGGGCGCGCGATCTTCAAACTGGAACGGTAAGGGCGCGGCGGGCGAACGGAGGCACACTGCAAGGCGCGCTTGCCGCAGCGGAGCGACTTGCACGCCAATTACAGGGCGGATAGACTGTTGCTTCGACGATCTGCTGCAAACCAACGATGAAGGACAACGTCACCGAACAGCCCGATCACGCGGCGCGCCGGCACCGGCCCGGGCGGCTGCTCAGGAAGGCGCTGGCGGTCCTGCAATGGGCGGTCGGCCTGCTCCTGCTGGGCGCGGCATTGTTCACCTTCACTCCCGCCGGGGACTGGCTGGCCGAAAAGCTCACCGACGTCGATCCGCCGGCGCGGGCGGACTATATCCTCGTCCTCGGGGGCAGCACGGATCGCGTCGTGGCGGCGGCCGGGCTGTACCGACAGGGCTGGGCGAAAAAGGTGATCCTCTCCACGACGGGTAAGAACATCCGCCGGTACGCCGAACTCGCCGAACGCTACGGGATCGCCTCGAAGGCGCTCATCCTGGACGACGCCCCGAGCCGCACGTCCGATCACCCGCGGACGGTGGCGGCCTTGAAAGGCGTCGATCCGAGCGTCGCGCGGTTTCTCATCGTCACCTCGCCTTTCCACACGCTGCGGGCCAGGGCGGTCTTCGCCCGCGCGGGCTACCGCCACGTCCGCATGAGCGCGCCGGACTGGCTGCTGGATGAGGACTGGCGGCCGCGCGCCGGCACCTGGCTCGGACGGGCGCGCGACCTGCCGCTGAAGGTCTACGAGGTGATCGGCCTGGCGTACTACAAACTCCGCGGCTGGTCGTAGCGGCCCGGGCGGCGCGCGCCGGCGCTAACCGCCGGCCGGCAGCCTCAGCGTGCGGGGATAGACGATAAACCCGGAATGCTTCATTCCCCCGGCCAAGTCATAGGTCAGAGGCGTGCCGTCCAGGTCGACCACGCGGCAGCCGGCCTCCCGGGCGATGGCGGCCCCGGCGGCGCTGTCCCACAGCCACGTCGGGCCGTGCCGCGGATAGATGTCCGCCTCGCCCTCGGCCACGGCGCAGAACTTCAGCGAGCTGCCCCGCCGGACGATCTCGGTGACGTTCAGCCGGGCGAGGTACTCCTTCGTCTGCTCGGACAGGTGCGACCGGCTTGCCACGGCCGATCGGGGGTGCTCGCACCGGTTGGCCTGGATCGGCCCCGGCTCACCGCCGGGCGGAACCTTGAAGGCCCCCACCCCGCGGGCGGCAAAGTAGCCCACCCCCGTCGCCGGCACGACGATGACCCCGAGGATCGGCTCGCCGTCGCGGATCAGGGCGATGTTGACGGTGTACTCGCCCAGGCCCTTGAGCAGCTCCTTGGTGCCGTCCAGCGGATCGACCAGCCAGAACTGCGGGAACGATTCACCCCGGAACCCTTCCAGGTCGCCTTCCTCCGAGACGATCGGGACCGCCGGCTCCAACGCCTTCAAGCCGGCCGCGATGGCCGCGTCGGAGGCGGTGTCGGCCCTGGTCAGCGGCGATCCGTCGGCCTTGATCTCGGCCTCAACGCCCTCGGCCAGCACCGCAAGAATGGCCCGGCCCGCGGCTCGGGCGATCCGGCGGACGGGTACCAGCAGCCGTGTGAGCTTCTCCTTGTCCATCCGAGCAGGTCCCATGCGGCTCATTCGGCGGCGATGTAGCCTTCCTTCTCCAGCAGCAGAACGATCTCCTGCACGCACTCCTCCGGGGCGAGGTCGCTGGTGTCGATACCCAGCTCGGCGTCGGCCGGCTGCTCGTAGGGGTCGGAGACGCCGGTGAATTCCTTGATGATCCCCGCCCGCGCCTTGGCGTAGAGGCCCTTGCGGTCGCGCTGCTCGCAAACCTCCACGGGGGTGGCCACGTGAACCAGCACGAACCCCCCGCCGGTGCCCTCGATCATCTCCCGGACGTCCTTGCGGACGCTGTCGTAGGGGGCGATGGGGGCGCACAGGGCGATGCCGCCGTTCTTGGTGATCTCCGAGGCGACGAAGCCGATCCGCCGGATGTTGAGATCGCGGTGGGCCTTGGAGAAGCCCAGCTCGGAAGAGAGGTTCCTGCGCACGATGTCGCCGTCCAGCAGCGTCACCGGGCGGCCGCCCATCTCCAGCAGCCGCACCATCAGCACGTTGGCCAGCGTGGACTTGCCGGAGCTGGGCAGGCCGGTGAAGAAGACGGTGAAGCCGCGCTTGCTCCGCGGCGGGTGCGTCCGGCGCAGCTCCTCGATGACCTCCGGGAACGAGAACCACGCCGGCATCTCGCGCCCCTCGGTGAGGCGCTGCCGCAGCTCGGTGCCGGAGATCGACTTGGCCTCGACGCCGTCGGGCACCTCGTCGACGGGGACGTAGCGGTCTCCGTCGGCCAGGTACACCATCATCTTGAACGGCACCATCTCAATGCCCAGCTCCTGCTGGTGCTGGTTCAGCAGCTCCTGGGCCTCATACGGCCCGTAGAACGGCTTGCCGGTGGAGTCGCTGCCCGGCCCGGCGTGGTCCCTGCCGACGATCAGGTGCGTGCAGCCGTGGTTCTTCCGGATGATGGCGTGCCAGACGGCCTCCCGCGGCCCGCCCATTCGCATCGCCAGCGGCAGCAGGCTCAGGGCGGCGGTCTTGCGCGGGTAGTGCTCGAGGATGGCCTGGTAGCACCGCACCCGAGTGTAGTGGTCCACGTCGCCGGGCTTGGTCAGGCCCACCACCGGGTGGATCAGCAGGTTCGCTTCCAGGTTGCGGGCGGCGCGCAGGGTCAGCTCCTGGTGGGCGCGGTGCATGGGGTTGCGCGTTTGGAAGGCGACGATCCGACGCCAACCCATGGCGGCGAACTGGGTCCGAAGCTGGGCGGGCGTGCGGCGGAGGCCAGCGAAGTCGTAATGGCTCGGCGGCGTCAGCCCCTCCAGCCGGCCGCCGACGTAGTAGGGGTTGGTCTGCCGCAGCAGGTAGGCCACGCCCGGGTGCTCCGGATTGGTGCTGCCGAAGACCTGCTCGGCCTCGGCCGCCAGGTCCGGCCGCCAGACGTCCTCCACGTGCATGACGGCCAGGGCCACTCCTTCCAGGTCACGCAGGACCAGCATCGCCCCGGCCTTGAGCTGCCCGGCCAGCTCCTCCGTCACGTCCAGCATGATCGGCATCGGCCAAAGCGTCCCGTCCGCCAGCCGCATCTTCTCACACACGCCCCGGTAGTCGGCCTCGCCCAGAAAACCCTTCAGCGGCGAGAAGCCGCCGGAAAGCAGTAGCTCGACGTCGCAGAGCTGCCGCTCCGTCAGGTCCCAGGAAGGATAGTCGCGACAGGCCTGCTTCAGCTCCGCCGCCCGATCCGGGTCGACAATCAGGTTCACCAACGCGCCGCCGTGCGGCTCGATCAGGTGCGACTGCATGCTCGATACTCCTATTGGCTGAGGCCGGCCACGGACGAGTGCCCGCCGCCGCGAACGCTTGGATCGCCGCCGAGGGCCTGGACACTCAGGAGTAGAACTCCTTGATCGTGTCGGCGACGTAGCTGATCTGCTCGTCGGTCAGCTCCGGGTAGATCGGCAGGGCCAGGCTCTCGGCCGCGGCCCGCTCGCTTTCCGGGAAGTCGCCCTTCTTGCAGCCCAGCGAGGCAAAGCACTCCTGCTGGTGGAGGCTCAGCGGGTAGTAGATGGCCGTGCCGACGTCGCGGCCCTTCAGGAATGCCTGCAACTCGTCCCGCCGCGGCACGCGGATGACGTACTGATTGTAGATGCTGACGTTGTAGTCGCGGACGGCCGGCGTCACCACCGGCTCGAAATCCGCGAACAGCTCGTTGTAGCGGGCGGCGTTGGCGCGGCGTCCGGCCGACCAGTCGTCGAGATGGCGCAGCTTCACGATCAGCCCGGCCGCCTGAATCGTGTCCAGGCGGAAGTTCCCCCCGACCCACTTGTGGTAGTACTTCGGCTTGGAGCCGTGATTGCGGCACTGGGTCAGCCGGTCGACCAGCTCCGCGTCCTGGGTGGCGATCATTCCCCCGTCGCCCATGCCGCCCAGGTTCTTGGAGGGAAAGAAGCTGAAGCACCCGACGGTTCCGATGGAGCCGGCCCTGCGCCCCTTGTATTCGGCCCCGATGGCCTGGGCGGCGTCCTCGATCACGTACAGGTCGCGCTTCTTCGCCACCGCCCTGATCGGGTCCATCTCCGCCACCTGGCCGAAGAGGTGGACCGGCATGATCGCCTTGGTCTTGTCGGTAACGGCGGCGGCGATCTTGGCCGCGTCGATGTTGAAGGTGTCCGGCTCGATATCCACGAAGGCCGGCCTGGCCCCGGTCCGCCAGATGCTCCCGGCCGTGGCGAAGAAGGTGTACGGCGTGGTGATCACCTCGTCGCCGGGGCCGATGCCCAGCGCCATCAGGGCTGCCAGCAGGGCGTCGGTCCCGCTGGAGACGCCCACGGCGGCCTTGCAGCCGCTGTAGGCGGCCACCTGGGCCTCCAGCTCCTTCACCTCCGGGCCGTTGATGAAGTACTGGCTCGCCATCACCGCCTCGACGGCGGGCAGCATCTCGTCCTTGATCGTCGCGTACTGGGCCTTCAGGTCCAACAGCGGAACTTGCATTTCGGCCTCTCCATCACTGGAGCGCTTGCACTGGACCTCATCGACCTGGCGGGGTTTTCTTTCTGAACTGGTCGTAGGCGATTTTGCCCACGGCCAGCTCCGGCGGCAGCGCCGCCTCCTCGTCCAGGTCCAGACACCGAACCACGCCCGGTTCGACCTGTTTATAGCGAAACCCGCTTTCCGGGCAAGTCATGATCCCATCCGCGCCCGGCTGTCCCAGGCGATGGCCGTGCCGGCTCATCCAGCCGGACTGCCGGGCGGGAACGCCCACCATCAGGGCGTAGTCGGGGACGTCTTTGGCGACGACGGCCCCGGCCGCGATAAAAGCGTAGCGCCCGATCTCGATGCCGCAGACGATCGTGGCGTTGGCCCCGATCGACGCCCCCCGGCGGATAATCGTCTTCTCGTACAGCCCGCGCCGGACCACCTGGGCCCGCGGGTTGGTCACGTTCGTCAGCACGCAACTCGGGCCGAGGAAAACGTCGTCCTCGACAATCGTCCCGGTGTAGATCGACACGTTGTTCTGGACCTTGACGTTGCTGCCGACGATCGCGTCGTTGGCCACCAGAACGTTCTGGCCGAAGATACAGTTCCTGCCGATTTTCGCCCCGGACATGACGTGGCAGAAGTGCCAGATCTTCGTCCCCTCGCCGATCTCGGCGCCTTCGTCCACGTAGCTGCTTTCGTGCACGAAATAGGGCTGTTTGTCTTTGGGCATTTCCGGTCCCTCGACTGCGCGATTTCGGTCTTGGCTGCCCGCCGGGCAGGCGGCCGAGCCCGGCCTCACAGATTTATCGGCTCGCCCCCCTTGGCCAGGGAGGCCGAGCCGGCTTCGAGAGCCTTGACCACTCGCAGCCCGTCGGCGCCGTCGCTGCGGACGGCGGCGTCGTTCAGGATGGATTCGATGAAGTGCTGGCACTCCAGCTTCAGCGGCTCGGCCGCGGGAACCTTGGGGATCAGGATGTCGCCGGTCCGCAGCGTGATGGCCTCGACGTAGCTCTCCACGCTCTTCTGCACCTCCGCCCCTTTGTCATACACGCGGATCTTCTCGGACGCCTCCATGTCGTCGAAAACGACCATCTTCTGCGAGCCGACCAGCGTCATCTTTCGAATCTTGTGGGGATCCAGCCAGGATACGTGGATGTGCGCCATCCGCCCGTCGGCGAACTTCAGATTGGCAAAGACCACGTCCTCGACGCCTTCCTGTAGATACGCCTGTCCCGAGGCCGACACGCTCACGGGCTCACCGCCGAACAGGTAGCAGGCCACGGAGACGTCATGCGGGGCCAGCGACCACCAGGCGTTTTCCGCCTTGCGGACGATCCCCAGGTTGACCCGCTGGCAGTACAGGTACAGCGGATCGCCGACGCTGCCGCTCTGGATGGCGGTCTTCATGTAGTTGACGGCGGGGTGGTACTCCAGCAGGTGGCCGACCATCAGTTTCCGGCCTCTGGCCGCGGCCAGCTCGACCAGCCGCTTTGATTCGGCGCTGGAGAGGGTCAAGGGCTTCTCCACGTAGGTGTGCTTTTCGGCGGCCAGGGCGGCGGCGGCGATCTTGTAGTGTGACGGGGCGTCCACGGCCACCACGACCGCATCCACGGCCGCGTCCTGGAGCACCTGCCCGACGTCGTCCGTGACCGTTACCTCAGGATACAGCCGGGACATCGCCCGGCGGACGTTCTCGTCCAGGTCGCAGACATACCTCAGCTCCGCCCCGGGCAGGGACGCGAAATTGCGGACGAGATTCCTGCCCCAGTTGCCCCCACCGATCACTGCCACGCCAACCATGCAACGCTCCTTGATTGATGTTCCCGGCGACGCGCCCTAACCGGGCCCGTCCCGAGAGATTATCGGTAATTATATACGGTGGATTTAGCCTCGCCACCCCCTAGAGCCCCGCTGTGAATCAGCCGATACATCCATTACACTCTCTCGGTCAAAGCAGACGCGGTGTCGATCTTCCAGGAACGGAGCATGATCAAGCAACTTCTGGCGAAAATCGAAGCCAAAGAGGCGGTGGTGGGTGTGGTCGGCCTGGGCTACGTGGGGCTGCCGCTGGTGCGCGAGTTCACCCGTGGCGGGGCGAGGGTGCTGGGCTTCGACGTGGACGCGGCCAAGGTCAAGGCCCTCCGGGCCGGACGAAGCTACATCGAGCACATCCCCGCCGAGGAAATCAAACAGATGCTTCGCTCGAAGCGGTTCGAGGCCACCACCGATTTCGACCGGCTCGCTGAGGCCGACTGCATCCTCATATGCGTGCCCACGCCGCTGACCAGGATGCGCGAGCCGGACATGACCTACGTCGAGGCGACCGCGCGCGAGATCGCCCGGCGGCTGCGCCGGGGGCAACTGGTGGTGCTGGAGTCGACGACGTATCCCGGCACCACGCGCGAGGTGATGCTGCCTGTTCTGGCCGAGTCCGCCCTGCGGGTCGGGCGCGACTTCTTCCTGGCGTATTCGCCCGAGCGCGAGGACCCCGGCCGCAGCGACCACACGACCAAGACCATCCCCAAGGTCGTCGGCGGCTACGACAGGAACTCGCTGAAGGCGGCGGTCGCCTGCTACAAGCTGGCCGTCGACACCGTCGTGCCGGTCTCTTCCTGCGATGTGGCCGAGGCCACCAAGATCCTGGAGAACACCTACCGCTGCGTGAACATCGCCCTGGTCAACGAGCTGAAGACGCTCTTCGACCGCATGGGCATCGACGTCTGGGAGGTCATTGGGGCCGCCTCGACCAAGCCCTTCGGCTTCACCCCCTTCTATCCCGGCCCGGGGCTGGGCGGGCACTGCATTCCCATCGACCCGTTCTACCTGGCCTGGAAGGCGCGTCAGTTCAGCCTGACCACGCGCTTCATCGAGCTGGCCGGCGAGGTGAACGTGTCCATGCCGGAGTTCGTCCTGGCCAAGCTGATGGACGCCCTGAACGAGCGCCGCAAGCCGCTCCACGGGGCCAGGGTCCTGGTGTTGGGCCTGGCCTACAAGAGAGACGTCGACGACATGCGCGAAAGCCCCTCGCTGGAGCTGATCGAGCTGCTCCGGCAGCGTGGGGCCAAGGTGGACTACAACGACCCGCACATTCCCAAGGCGCCGCGGACACGAGAGCACCACCTCAGGATGGCCAGCGTGCCGCTGACGGCCGGGAGCCTCCGGAAGTACGACGCCGTGCTCATCAGCACCGACCACAGCGCCTACGACTACCAGTTCATCGTGGACAACGCCAAGCTGGTAATCGACACGCGCAACGCCACGCAGAACGTCAAGCGCACCAGGAGGAAAGTCGTCAAGGCATAGCCCCGCGGCCAAGCCCGCACCCGCCCGGCCGGAGTCGCCCCCCCCCGCCGCTGGTGAGCCTACGGCCCCAGGAAGCAGTCCAGCTCGCCCTGGGGCATGCTGCCGGCGGCGATGGCGCCCTTGGCGTGGTCGTCGCCGTCCCAGACGGTGTAGATGTTGTCGCTGTGGTCCTGGCCGGAGATCATCTTGGCGTCCGGCCCCACGGTCGGCGCCTCGGTCCACTCCACGCGCCCGTCCCGGAAGGCGACGTTCTGGCCCTTGCCGTCGTGGTTGGGGCTGTTGACCTGGGAAGCATCCACGCCGGCGGCGATTTCCACCGCGACGGCCTCAAACCCCCCGCCGCTGAGATGGCCGCCAGTGCCGTCGGCACCGCCGTAGATCACAAAGGGGTTCCGATCAGCCAGCACCGCCATGCGCGTGTCCGAGGAATTCACGAGCGGGTAGCCCGAGGTGCTGTCGTCCCGGTCGGCGAATTGCAGGTGGTAGCTGTAGCTCAGCTTGCTCTTATACGTGCCGCCCACGTCGACGTCGAAGTCGTAGTGCGCCTGCCCCCCGGAGGACGTGGCCGCCGGCTTGTCCTCGGTGTTCGGGCAGACCAGCAGCCCCGGCTGGATGTGCTTCAGCCGCACCGCCAGAAAGAGGTTCCGGCTGTTGCTGTTGACGTTGGTGACGGTCTTCTCGTTCGTGACGTCCTCGCCGATGACGTCAAACCCCGTCGTGGCCCACCCGAACCCGCGCGTGGGCAGGTATCCCTTGTTCGTGGCGCTGCTGGCATAGCTGAGCAGGCCGTCGGTCGCGTTGCGAAGGTTACCCATGCACATCGTTCTCCTGGCCAACCATCTGACCTGTCCCAGCACCGGCAGCAACATCGTTACCAGCAGGGCGATGATCGCGATGACCACGATCAGCTCAATCATGGTAAAACCCCTGGTGTTTCTCATTGCAGCCACTCCTTCCCGCCCCATTTGGCGGCCCCTCGCCGCAGCGGACCCCCGCGGGAACCGTCAGCTTCCGGCCTCTTTCGCCCCGCGGCTCCACCTTTAGTATGACAACTGACACCGACGTTCGTCCAGGGGAATTGCGCGCGCCGCGGGTCGCCGGGCCGCCGGCCTTGGCGCGTTGGACGCGCCCTACGAGGCCGCCGTTGAAACAACCGCCCCCCGGGCGGAATTGCCGGTCCGGCGGCGAGGGCGATCGTGAGATCCGTATTCGCGGTCGGCCTTCGCGTTGCCGTCAGCGGAGGCGGGCCGCATGATGGTGAACGCGAAACTCTCTGACTGCAAACGGCACTATTGAAGATTGAAAAGCCAAGGTAACGGGCGCTGCCCCTCTGGCGGCGGAAACCGCCTGTTCCGGACCATCGACCTGTTGCATTGGCAATTCAAGCGTCGGTAGGTTATAATCATTTTTTCGTCAGGGAAAGGTGTGTTTCGGCGCAACCGAGCCTGCTCAATCCAAAAGCTGGGCTCGCGCTGAATGGAGCCCGCCGACTGCGGTACAATTATGGTGAGAGAGGATGCGGGGGGCGCCCCGCGAGGGGCGGGACGAGATGCCATGGTGCGGCACCCCAACAGAGCCGAGCGCATACACCTGCTGACGGTCGATCCGGTCCTGGCCGCGGACGTCGCCGACCGGCTGGCGTTCGACCCGCGCACGCGCGACTGGCCGCTGGTGCGCCCGGCCGCCCGGAGCATCAAGAAAGGCGTCGCCGAACTCCAGGCGCTGGCCCGGCAGACGACGCGCTCGCGGCTGCTCATCTTCGACGTCCGCTCGCTGACGCTGCCGCGCCTGCACGAGCCCTACAACAAGGTCGTCGGCTACAACCGGGAGGACTTCAACGAGCTGTGCTTCGTGATGCTGATCGGCGACGGTCCGCTGAACCTGTTCCAGGGCGGCAAGTCGCCCGAGGTGTTCCTGCCGCACCTGGCGAGTCACCGGATCGACTACTCCCCGACCGTGTACTTCTACGACCCGTTTCTGCACTACACGCCGGACGAGAAGCGGCTGGCCGGCATCGGCCAGGGCGGCGAGCTGCCGACGGTCGTGCCCCAGCGCCTCCAGCGGGCGTTTAAGGGCGCCGGCGAGGCGACCGTGGATCAGGTCCGCAAGTACTTCCGCGCCGCCGGCTTGGCAGGCGCCGCCCGGCGGCAAGCCCTCCGGCGCCGCCAGGACAAGCTCGCGCGGTTCTGCCGCAAGCGGATCGCAGAGGAGTTTCCCCGCCACGCCGAGCAGCTCACGGCCTGGCTCCGCCGCGAGGGCTACGCCCTGTCCGACGAGACCCTCCCCCTGCACCTGTACCCGCTGCACTTCGAGGACTGGGCGGCCGAACTGATGGCCCGCGCCGGACGGCCGACGCCGTAGCCCGCACGGCGTAATCCCGCATGCAGCAGAGCTAGAGCTGCATGCCCTACGACGCCCCCGGTGGGCCGGCTATTTGTTCCGCCGACGCGCGGGGAAGCGAGCCGGCTTCGCCGCCTTTGCGGACTTGGCCGCCCGGGCGCGCTTGGTGGCTTGGCCCTGCTTGGCAGGCTTGGCGGCCTTGGCGGGCTTGGCGTCCTTGGGGGACTTTGCGGGCTTGGCGAGGGGGGAGAGGTTGAGCTGCCGGCCGGGCACGTTGACCGAAGCGATGCGAACGGTCAAGGCGTCGCCGATGCGAAACCGCCGGCCGCTGCGCTCGCCGCGCAGCTCCCCGGTCCGGGCCGACAGCTCCCACCAGTCGTCGCCCAGATCGGCCATGCGAATCAGCCCATCCACGCCGAACCGCAGCAACTGCACGAACACGCCGAAGTTGGTCACGCCCGTGACCACGCCGTCGAAGCGCTCGCCGACCTTGCCGGCCAGCAGTTGCAGCATGAGCACCGTGACCAGCTCGGCCTCGGCCGCCTCCGCCCGGCGCTCGGTCATCGAGCAGTGCTCGCCCAGCTTGACTAGTTGGCTCACGTCGGGCCGCGGAGCGCCCCGCCCGCGGACCAAATCGTGAAGCAGCCGGTGCACCGTGAGGTCCGCGTACCGCCGGATGGGCGAGGTGAAGTGGCAGTAGCTCGGCGAGGCCAGGGCGAAATGCCCCACGGGCATGGGCGAGTACTCCGCCTGCTCGAAGGACTTCAGCACGGCTAAGTTCACGGCGAAGCTCTCCGGGCGGCCCTTGACCGCGCTGAGCAGGTTCTGGATGTCCTGGCGCGTCGGCTTCCGCGGCAGCTTGTGTCCGCAGACGCGGACGAAAGAGGCGAGCTGCTGGCCGGAGGCGGCGTCCGGGGACGGATGGATCCGCCGCAGGAACGGCACGCCCCCGCCCTTCTTGCCCTTCCCGCGCTGGAGCAGGCTGGCGGCCGCCTCGTTGGCCTCGACCATGAACATCTCGATGATGGTGTGTGTGTACGACTCGTCCTCGGGCACGGCGTCGACGGCCTTTCCGGCCTTGTCCAACACCGGCTCGAAGGACGGAATCTCCAGGTGGATCATGCCCTCCGCCGTGCGGCGGGCCTCGATGAGCCGGGCCAGCCGCTGCATCCGCCGCACCAGCTCGACCACCTTGGCCGGATACCCGCCGGCCTTGCCGTCGAGGATGGCCTGTGCCTTCTGGTATGTCAGCCGGCTGCTGGAGCGGATGACCGTCTCGGCCCCCCGGCGGCCGGTGACGTTGCCCTTGCCGTCATAGCGGATGAACACGCTCTTGCAGAAACGCTTCTGGTCCTGCTGGAGGGAACAGACGCCGTTGGCCAGGATTTCCGGCAGCATGGGCAGGACCTTGCGCGGGAAGTAGACGCTGTTGCCGCGGTCGCGGGCCTCGACGTCCAGGGGGCCGTCCTCGGCCACGAAGTTCGACACGTCGGCAATGTGGACGCCGAGCACCCATCCGCCGCCGGAGGCCGGCTGGACGCTGACGGCGTCGTCGAAGTCACGGGCGTCGGGCGGGTCGATGGTGACGATCACCTTGGCGGTCAGGTCCTCCCGGCCGGGCGAGTCGTCCGGGTCGAAGGCCTCCACCGCGGCCCGGGCCTCGGCGAGCTGCTCGGCGCCGAACGCGTCCGCCAGGCCGTGGGCGCGGATGATGGAGAGCGTCTCGGCCTCGATGGCCCCGGCCGAGCCGATCGTCTCCACGATCACGCCGCGGGCCAAGTCGCCCTTGCCGGGGTAGGTGATGATCTCGGCGACGACCTTCTGGCCCTCGGCGGCGCCGGGGCCGACGTCCGCGATGACCACCGGGGCCGTCCACGCCTTGCCGTCGGGCAGCACGAACCACGCGCCCTCGGTCTTGGCCAGCGTGCCCACCAGCCGCGACGCCCCGCGGGCGACGATCTCGACGATCCGCCCGTGGTAGATCATCTCCCCGCCGCGCTTGCCGCGCTTGACCACGCGGGCGACGACGGTGTCGCCGGTCATGGCCCCGGCGCCGGCGCCTTCGGGGATGTACAGGTCGCCGTGAGCGTTGGGCGTTTCGGGGATGACGAAGCCGAACCCGCGCGCGTTGGCGCGGAAGGTTCCGACCACGCGCGCGGACATCTGGGGCAGCATGACGGCGTTGCGGGCGCCCAGGGCCACCCGCCCGCTGTCGCGGAGCATCTTGACGGCCTGGCGAAAGCTGCCGTAGTCCTCGTCGGCCACGCCCATCTGGCGCGCGAGCTGGCGCGGCTTGAGCGGCTGATAGTCGCGGTCGGATAAGTATTTCAGGATGGCCTGGACGTATTTTTCCGGCATAATACCCGCTCCTGACGGGCGGCGGAGAGCCCGCGAAAGTCGCCTGCACCGTTTGCAGGCATCAGGATCCGCTGCGGCAAAAGGACAATCCGCATGTTATCGCAATACGAACGCGTCTGCTACGAATTGCTCCGGCCCGAGCAGGTCAAGGCGATCCGGCAGGCGGCGCCGATCGCGTACGTTCCGGCCGGCTCGCTGGAGTGGCACGGCCTCCAGAACCCGCTGGGCACCGACTCGCTGAAGGCCCACGCGATTTGCTGCGAGGCGGCCCTGGGCGGCGGCGGGGTGGTGCTGCCGCCGTTCTATCAGGGCCTGCTGGGCCAGGGCAACTGGGGCCCGGACGGCTGGGACGGCTACACCGTCGGCTACAACCAGGAGGCGACGCTGGAAGCGGCCGTGGAGGGAATCGCCCGGGCGCTGGTGGCGTCCGGGTGGAAGGTCATCGTCGGCGTCACCGGGCACGACGTCGCCGTCCAGCGCGACGCCATGCAGCGGGCCATCGAGCGGGCCACCGCCGAGGCGCCGGCCGGCGGCTTTGCCATCATGGAGGGCGAGCTGCACCAGCCCGGCGAAAACATCCCCGTGGGCATGGACCACGCCGGGGCCTGGGAAACCTCGTGCATGATGCACGCCTACGCCGACAAGGTGGACCTGGAGACGCTGCGGAAGCACGGCCTGGGCGACGAGGAGTCCTTGCAGATGTCCGGGCCGTTCGGCATCGGCGGCAAAAACCCGCTGAAGCACGCCTCGGCCGAGCTGGGCCGGAAGATCGTCGAGAAGATGGGCGAGCTGATCGCCGGCAAGGCCCGGCAGGCGCTCGACCAGCTCAAATAGAAGTCGAGGAAACCGATTCCCGCTGGCTCGCCGAGCGGCGCGCAAGGACGAGGCGCCGGGCGGGCGGCGGCCGGCGGAAAAGTTCCCAAAGACGACGGAGAAAACGACCATGGCAAAGAAGCTTTCGTGGGGCCTGCTGGCGGCCGGAAACATCGCCCGAGCCTTCGCGACGGGCGTGAAGCACTCCAGGACCGGCAGCCTGCTGGCGGTGGGCAGCCGCTCGCGCGAGAAGGCCGAGAAGTTCGGGCAGGATTTCGACGTCCCCCGCCGCTACGGCAGCTACGAGGAGCTGCTGGCCGATCGGGACGTGCAGGCGGTGTACGTCTGCACGCCGCACCCCATGCACGCCGAGTGGGCCATTAAGGCGGCCGAGGCCGGCAAGCACGTCCTGTGCGAGAAGCCGCTGACGATCAATCACGCCGACGCGGTTGCCGTCGTCGAGGCCGCCCGAGCCAACGACGTGTTTCTCATGGAGGCCTTCATGTACCGCTGCTGCCCGCAGACGGCCCGGCTGATCAAGCTCATCCGGGAGAAGGCCGTCGGCGACGTGCGGATCATCAAGGCGACCTTCAGCTTCCACGCCGGCAACGACCCGACCAGCCGGCTGCTGGCCAACGAACTCGGCGGCGGCGGCATCCTGGACGTGGGCTGTTACACGATTTCCATGTCGCGGCTGATCGCCGGCGTGGCGACGGGGAAGGACTTCGCCGAGCCGATCGAAGTCACCGGCTGCGGGCACCTGGGCGAAACCGGCGTGGACGGATGGGCGATCGCCTCGCTGCGGTTCCCCGGCGACATCCTGGCACAGGTGGCCACCGGCGTGCAGCTCAACCAGAGCAACACCGTGGAGATCTACGGCAGCGAAGGCCACATCGTGGTCCCCTGGCCGTGGATCCCGTCCCGCGAGGGCGGAACCACCAAGATTATCGTTCACAGGAAAGGCGCCGAGCGGCCGCAGACGCTGACGGTCAGCACGAAGAAGCATCTGTACGGGATCGAGGCCGACGTGGTCGCGGCCAACATCAAGAAGCGCCAGGCCCCGCCGCCGGCGATGACCTGGGACGACACGCTGGGCAACATGCGAGCCCTGGACATGTGGCGACAGTCGATTGGGCTCATCTACAATTCGGAGAGGACCTAGGCCCGCCCGCCCCGGCGGCGGACGGCGAAGGGAAAGGCAAGCAGAATGAAGTACGGCCGGATCGACGGCTTGGACAAGGACATCTCCCGTCTGGTCATGGGTGTGATCCGCAAGCAGGGCATGGAGCCGGTGCTGGACGATTTCTTCCAGCGCGGCGGAAACTGCTTCGACACCGCCTACATCTACGGCACCCAGCAGTTCCTGGGACAGTGGATCAAGGACCGCGGCATCCGCCAGAAGGTCGTGATCCTGGACAAGGGCGCCCACACGCCCCACTGCACCCCCGAGGACCTCTCCCAGCAGATTGTCGAGGGTCTGGAGCGGATGCAGACGGACTACGTCGACATCTACATGATGCACCGCGACGACCCCGAGGTGCCGATCGGCGAGTTCATGGACGTCTTCGGCGAGCACGCCTCGGCCGGGAGGATCGGCGCGTTCGGCGGGTCGAACTGGACGCTGGAGCGGGTGCAGGCGGCCAACGAGTATGCCGCGTCCACCGGTCGGCGGGGCTTTTCCGCCATCAGCAACAACTTTTCCCTGGCGCGGATGATCGACGCCCCGTGGACAGGCTGCCTGGCCTCGTCGGACGAGCCGTGGCCGCGGTGGCTGAGAGAAACGCAGATGCCGCTGATGCCCTGGTCCAGCCAGGCCCAGGGCTTCGCCGCCGGGCTGGCGGACCCGAACGACCGCTCGAACGCCGACTTGGTCCGCTGCTGGTACAGCGACGACAACTTCCGGCGGATCGACCGGGCGAAGGAGCTCGCCGGCAAGCTCGGCGTGCCGACGGTGGCCGTTTCCCTGGCGTACGTGCTGTGCCAGCCGTTCCCGACCTTTCCGCTGATCGGCCCGCAGACGCCGGAGGAGACGCAGGCGTCGCTGCCGGCCCTGGACGTGGAGCTGACGGCCGATCAGCTCGCCTGGCTGAATTTGGAAAAATGAGCGGCCCAAGCCCGGTCGCGGCCGAAGCGAAGACAGGAGAACCACACATGCAGGCAATCGTCGAACTGGCCCGGCGGCTCGGACAGGCCATCAACGAATCGCCCCAGGCCGGCGACCTCCGCGCCGCCCGCCAGACCCTCAACGACGACCCGGAGCTGTCGAAGCTGCTGAAGGACTACCAGGAGCAGGTCGTCAAGATCGCCCGGCTGGAGGAGGAGAAAAAGCCCGTCGAGGTCGAGGACAAGCAGCGGCTCGACGGGCTCCAGCAGAAGCTGCTGGCCTCGGAGAAGTTCAAGAAGTTCTCCGCCGCCCAACTCGAATACGTGGACCTGATGCGCAAGGTCAACGAGGCCCTCCGCCAGCGGCTGGCCGAAACCGAGTCGGAAGGCGACTGAGGCCCGGCGGGCAGGCGGGGTTTGCCGGGGGCCAGGCATCAGTCCCGTGACGCTTCGCTGCTGCCGGAGGCCCGTCGGAAGGAAGGCGCGGAATGCCGGACGAGGAAGTCAAACTGATCGAGCCCGATGAGTCCTACGGCCAGGAGTACCGTTCCTACGTCGAGGAGTTCCGATCCGCCGGGGAACCCTTCGTCTTCGGCGAGTGGGACCAGGCCGGAGGGGACCTGGCCGGGCTCGTCCGGGCCTGGCGCGAGCACGCGGCCGGGCGTGAGCTGCCGAGAGGCCACGTCCCGGACAGCCGCTACTGGCTCGTCCGCGGGCGGAAGATCCTCGCCACCGGCGGGCTGAGGCACCACCTCACGCCGGCGCTGGAAGATTACGGAGGCCACATCGGCTATCAGGTCCGCCCCTCGCAGCGCGGGCACGGCTACGCCACCCGCCTGCTGGCGCTGACGCTGGAGAAGGCCCGCGAAATGGGCCTCAAGCGGGTGCTGGTCACGTGTGACAAGTCCAACCTCGCCTCCGCCCGGGTCATCCAGAAGAACGGCGGCCGCCTGGCCTCCGAAAGCTACTCCGAACAGGTCGGGCGGGTCACCCGGCGCTACTGGATCGAGCTGGTCCCGCCCACGGTTTCCACGCATCCCGACGAATCGATCCACGAATGACACGCCTGCCCGACGCCCTGCACACAGATCAGTCCACGAATTACACCCCTGCCGCCTGCCTACCTGCCGTAGGCAGGCAGGACTTGCGGGCATGTCTTGCAGGCGGGAATTGCACGAATCAAAAATGTACGGCGGGGCTACCGCCCCGCCGCAGGAAAGATGGCGAGCTTCCGCGGGGCAGTAGCCCCGCCCTACCAACTCAACAAAACAATGGTCGTTCGTCCAGTTCTTCTAGTTCGTGTAATTAGTGTAATTCGTAAACTCCTTGTCTAGTTCGTGGACTCCCCCCGTTGGTTAATTCGTGGACTCCCTCCGCCCGCGCGCACGTTCACGTGACCGGTAGGCAACTCCGCCGTTGCCTGCCGGAGCATTTGTCGATAAAATACACGTGCGGTTCGCTAGGAGCGTCCCGGTCGGGCGGGATGAGGCCGCCGGGACTGAGAGCGACCCTTTGAACCTGATCAGCGAATCCCGGCGGGAAACGCCGGGGTGGACTGCGTAGGGAAGCGGGCCGGGCAATTTGGTTGGACGTTGCCGGCCGCTTCGCTACGTGCAAGCGGCCCGTTTTTTGGCCACGGCCGCAAGGAGCCGGAAGTTGGCGACGCAATACCAGCAAGCAGTCGAGGGGGTGGTCACGCCGCAGATGCGGCGGGTGGGCGAGCGCGAGCGCGTGGAGGCGGAGTTCATCCGCGGCGAGGTCGCCGCCGGCCGGCTGGTGATTCCGGCCAACAGGCGGCATCTGGCCGGCGATGCGGCGACCGGCGTCAAGCTTGACCCGGTCGGCATCGGCCGGGCCGTCACCACCAAGATCAACGCCAACATCGGCACCTCGTCCGTCTCCTCCAACGAGGACGTGGAGTTGGAAAAGCTCCGCTGCGCCGTCCGCTACGGCGCCGACGCCGTCATGGACCTATCCACCGGCGGCGACCTCGACCACATCCGCGGGCACCTCATCGCCAACGCTTCGGTGCCAGTGGGCACGGTGCCGGTGTATTCCATGATCGCCGACCGCACCATCGAGGAGCTGACCACCGACGACATGCTGGCCGAGATCCGCCGCCAGGCCGAGCAGGGGGTGGACTTCTTCACCATTCACGCCGGCATTCTCCGGGGGCACCTGGAGCTGCTTTCGACGCGGAAGATCGGCATCGTCTCCCGCGGCGGCAGCCTGCTGGCCAAGTGGATGCTCCACCACGGCCGCGAGAACCCGCTGTACGAGATGTTCGACGAGATTTCGGCGATCTGCCGGGAGCACGACGTGACGTATTCGCTGGGCGACGGCCTGAGGCCGGGGTGCCTGGCCGACGCCTCCGACGAGGCACAATTCGCCGAGCTGGCGACGCTGGGCGAGCTGGTGCGGCGGGCGCGGGCGGCCGGCGTGCAGTGCATGGTCGAGGGCCCCGGCCACGTCCCCGTCGACCAGATCCAGATGAACATGACGCGCCAGGCCGAGGTGTGCGACGGGGCCCCGTTCTACGTGCTGGGGCCGGTCGTAACGGACGTTTTCCCCGGCTACGATCACATCACCGCGGCCATCGGGGCGACGCTGGCGGCCTATCACGGGGCGGCCTTCCTTTGCTACGTCACGCCCACCGAGCATCTTTCGCTGCCGCAGCCGGAGGACGTCAAGGCCGGCTGCATCGCGTGCAAGATCGCCGCCCACGCGGCCGACGTCGCCCGCAAGCTGCCGGCCGCGCGAGATTGGGACGACGCCATGGCCGCCGCCCGGGCCGAGCTGGACTGGTCCGGCCAGTTCGAGCTTGCCTTTGACGCCGAGGACGCCCGGCGGATCCGCGGCCGCGATCTGACGGGCCAGGACGACTACTGCGCCATGTGCGGCCGGAAGTGGTGCGCGGTGAGGCTCTCCCGCCAAGTCAAGCACGCCTTGAAGGGGCACTGAGAATCGCTAAGACCCACTCACATGGCCGGCCGAACATTAGAGTGGAGGCCTTGCCCGCGCCGCATCGCGGGGATATGCTTGCCGCTGAATCATTCGGGCAAGGCAAGGAGTCTGGGATGCGTCAAGGACGGCAGCTTGCTCTGGCAGGACTGGGGGTCTTTGCGATTCTTCTGGCCGGCTGCGGCGGGAGCGGCCCGCCCATCGCCTACTATCTCCCGGCCTGCCCGCCGGCTGCGTCCGCCGAGTCGGAAGGGCCGGCCCAGGCCCGCCCGGCTCTAGCGTGGCCGCTGCCGGAGATGAACCTGCCTATCGGACCGGAGGAGGATGCGCCCGCCACCGGCCCGACCGAGCCGTCCGAACCGGTCCACTGGTCCAAGCGCCGCGGGCCGGCCTACGAGGGCGACTGGCTGCACAGCTTCGGACGCGACGCCAAGGAGCTGCCGGCGACGATGTGGGGCGACACCAAAGCAACCTTCACCGACCCCTGGGCCTGGGTGGGGCTGGGGCTGGCCGGGGCCTCGGGAATCGTCCTCAACGCCTCTGGCTCGGACAACCGCGTGGCCGACCACTACGACAAGCACGGCTCGCAGTTGAACGGCTTCTGGGACACCGTCGGCGACGTCGGCGGCAACCCCGGGACGCACTTCGCCTTCGCCGGCGTGATGTACTTCGGCTCGCTGGTCGGCGAGAACACCAAGGCCTACGAGACCTCCAAGGCGCTGCTCAACGGTCTGGCGATCAACGGCCTGACCACGCTGGCGCTGAAGGGGATCACGCGCACGCGCAGCCCCAACGGCGACCCCTTCGGCTGGCCCAGCGGGCACACCTCCTCCACCTTCTGCCTGGCCACGGTGATGCACGAGGCGTACGGGCCGTGGGTGGGCGTGCCGCTGTTCGCCTTCGCCAGCTACGTCGGTTACGAGCGGATCGACGCCCGCAACCACGATTTCTCCGACGTGATCTCCGGGGCGCTCATCGGCGTGGCCATCGGCCATGCCGTCTTCCAGAACCACAAGCCCAAGGTCTTCGGCTTTGAGGTTGTCCCCTGGGCCGACCCGGCCCGAGGCACCCTCGGCATCGCCCTGACCAAGCGCTTCTAAAACCTGGGACGCTACTGCTCTGTTGAAAACAGCCATGTTGTGCCGATATAGGCAACATGT
>CAYNYF010000040.1:0-36613 GCA_964401385.1 uncultured Planctomycetaceae bacterium
CTCCACGGGGGCCATCCAATGCCGATGCGAACCCGCTCATGCAACATCCGGGCTAGTCCGGCGCGCCCGGCCGCGGCAGCCGCAGCGGGGCTCACGGGCACCGGGGTGGGCAAGCTCCTGCTGGTGGTGGGCCTGATTCTGGTCCTGTTCGCGCGCGGCCTGGACTCTCTCAGCGCCCGGGGCGTGGCGCGGGCCCATGCCAGGGTCAGCCAGGCCCAGGCCGACAAGGAGTCCGACAACGAAATCGCCGACCTGCGCGAGGATGCCCGCGCCGCCGCCTACGGCAACACGATGAACGCCTATTGGTTCGAGTGGCTCTTCGTGCTCGGGTCCCTCCTCCTGATCGGCGGACTGGTTTGGGTGGGCTTCGCGGGCTCCGGGGCCGAGCGCATCATCTGCCTGATCATGATCGCGATCATCACCTTCAGCATCTACATTGGCGGGGCTGCCTGGATCGGCTCGATCGCGAACAACATTGCCGGCGTGACCTCCGCCACGAAGGGAGTCTTCTAAGCGGCACGCCCCGGGCGGCTGGCGCCCGGGCCGTCGCAGGCGTCGTAAGCGGAAACACAGCCGGCAGCTCGGGGCCCGGTCGCCGTCCGCTCGCGCGGATCACGGCTGGGCCGGCCCTTTCCAAACGCTGCCGCCGAACGTCGTCACGTAGATGACCGAATCGTCGCCGCCGTCAAAGTCCACCCGGTTGGTCTGGGCGAAGGGCAACCCAGTGAACGGCAGCCAGGTTTCGCCGCCATCCCTGCTGAGAAACAGGCTGCCTTCCGGGGCGTCCGACCAGCCGCAGCAGGTGGCGTAGATCCAGCCTTTGCGCTTTGGGTGGAAGTAGGCCCCGAAGTGCGTCTTGCGCTTGCGGAGCACGCGCTTCCAGGTCTTGCCGCCGTCGGTCGTCCGGTGCAGGCCGCCCTGCTGTTCGTCCGTTTCCGGGGTGTCGCAGGCGCCGACGCAGATGAGGCGGCTGTCGTTGGGGTCGACGCCGAAGTCCTTGGGGTAGAGCAGCGTGTGGGACTTGTTGACCAGCTCCCACGTTTCGGCCGCGTCGGCGCTGCGGTACAGCCCGACGCCTTTGGCGGTGAACGGTCCCCTGGTCGGGACGCGCATGCCGGTGATCAGGGCGAAGAGCGTGCCGTCGCGGTGGAGCAGCAGCCGGCAGATGCGCATGTTGGCCGGATCGCCCAGCCCGGCCGACTTCTTGACCCACGTCGCCCCGTCGTCGGTCGATTTGTACACGCCGTTGTCGTAGATGGCCGCGTACAGCGTCCGCTTGCCCTTGGGGCTGGTCGGGTCCAGCACCACCGACAGAGCCGGCCTCTCCGGCAGGCCCTCCCGCAGCGCCTTCCAGGTCACGCCGAAGTCCCGGCTGACGCAGATGCCGCCGGGCGCTCTGCTCAGGCCGGTGCCGCGCCAGATGGAGTTTTCGTTGGGGATGTCGTGATGGCCGGAGAAGACGCCCCAGATCTTGCCGGGGATGGCCGGGTCGAAGGCCAGCTCGTAGCAGGTGTTGATCCACCTGTTGGGGATGGGGAAGTCGCCGCCGTTCTCATCGCCGTGCTTGGTTCCCGGGCCCCACCAGCGCCAGGTGAGGCCGCCGTCGAGCGAGCGGGCGAAGCCGATGTCGGTGTAGGCGATGTAGTGCCGCCGGGGCTGGTGCGGGTCGACGTAGTAATGCCACGTGGTGGTCACCACCAGCCCGTTGTTGCGCCAGGTGATGTCCTTGTCGTCGGTGGCGTCGGTGGCCTTGAGGGCGTGCCCGGCCGACCAGGTCCTCCCGCCGTTCCTGGTGAAGAACAGGAACATGCCGTCGGTCCGCATCACCACGTCGGCGTCGACCGGGCTGATTTCCACGTGGATGGGGCCGGACACCCAGCTCGTGCCGCGGTAGCTGGTCATCCAGTCCCCCTCGACGTTGAGCTGCTTGAACCTGGGGTCGACGAAGAACACGTCCGTCCAGCTCTTCCCCGCGTCGTCGGTGCGGTAGACGGTGTTGTGGTTCGGCGGGAAATAGCTGGTGCCGCTGCACACGACGTAGGCCCGCTTGGGGTCGCTGTCGCTGGCGACGAAGTGGGAGTACTGGGGCAGGTTCCCGCGCCAGGGGCTGGTGCCCTTGGTCTGCACGTTGATCTTCGGCGTCATGCGCCGCTGCCAGCTTTCGGCGCCGTCCGTGGAGACGTACACGCCGCCGCGCAGCTTGCCCTCCTCCAACCGGCAGCGGGTGCTGGCGTAGAGGATGGTCGTCTTGCCGCCGGAGCCGCCGGCGAAACTGGTCAGGCGTTGTCCCGGCGGCAGCCCTTTGGCCTTCAAGGTGAAGGACTTTCCGCCGTCGGCCGAGCGGAACACGCCGCCCGGCGTGCCCGCGTAAACGACGTCGGACCTGGCCCGATCGGTGACGAACCGGAACACCCGACCTCGCAGCCCCTTGCCCTCCTGCCAGGAGCGCCCCTCGTCGGTCGTCAGCAGCACCTTCCCCTCGGCCGTGCCGATGAACATCTGCTCGGCGTTGGCCGGAGCGATGTACATCCGCGTGATCAGTCCGGCCTTCGGCTGGCGGGCGTCCGGCAGCGGGCGCCAGGTCTTGCCGTTGTCGCGGCTGACGTGGATCGTGGCGGCCCCGAAGCCGCTGGTGGCGTAGATGACCCCCGCCCGGGCGGGGTGGAACAGGACCGGACCGCCGCGCACGGACGAGCCGATCTGCCCGTGATGGATCATCTTCCACGTCCGCCCGCCGTCGTGGGAGATGTACCGCCCGCCCATGTCGCACTCGACCATCATCATCTTCGCCTCGTGCGGGCTGATGGTCGGATTGAACAGCCCTCCCCCGCCGCACAGCCCCACCGGCGTCCACTCCTGTTTGGGCGCACAGGCGGCGGCCGACACCAGCAGCCCAAGCCCCACAACGACCGTCACGACCACAAGCAGACTTCTAGACATGTTTCGCCCTTTCACCGCCAGAACGCTCGACACCTTGAGCATCTTCCTCTACGGACGGACCCAAGCGCCAAACCGCGCGTCCCGTCCGGCTTTCCGTCAATGATCGCCGGCCGCCGCCGGGCCGGCAGCCCTCGCCGAGCCCGCTCCGCCCTATTTGCCCTTCGCCAGCCGGTCCAGAAGCTGCTTGCGCCACCTGTCGAGCTTGGCCACGTCGTCGACGGCCGACCAGAAGTCGCTGACGGTGTCGCGCCCGCCCCGGGCACGGCTGCCGACGGCGGACTTGAGGATTCCCTCGAGCACGCCCATGGCCTCCGCGTCGCCGGCGAATTTCTTCTTGTACGTCTCGATGATCCGCCGGTCGTCCCAGGCCTCGCGCATGCCCTCGAAATACGGGGCGGGAATCGTGTCGAACGGGGTCTGCCAGGCGTACATCCAATTGCTGCCCTCGGTGGTGTCGAAGCCGGCGCCCCAGTTGTAGGCCCAGCACAGCGACCCGCGCGAATCGAACGCGGCGAAGAAGAAGCCGAACGCGTACCGCGCCCGGTCCGGCGTCAGGGAGTTGCCCACGCCGGTGTACTGCCAGAAGTCCTTCCCCGCCGCCCGCACCTTGTCGCCCAGCTTGGGGTCCTCGTGGATGGCGTTGGTGCAGAATACGTCGATGTCGGGCAGGAAGCAGATGCCCTCGTTCTCCGGCGTGCGGTTGTGGTGGATGGAGCCGTAGATTCGCGCCTTAGGGGCGGCCTCGCGGATGACGGCGCAGCAGTCCTTGAAGAACGGCTTGATCCACGGCCCGGTGCCGATGACCCCGGGATAGTTGGAGGTTTTCCTGTACGGCTCCTGGATCCACTTGGCGGGCTCGTCGAACGGGGTGAAGATGATCTCCGGCCAGCCGGCCGCCCGGGCGTGTGTGTCCACCTGGCGGACCCATTCCTTGTACAGCGGGCGAATCTCCGGGAGGATGCTGTTGCGATTGGCCTCGTCCGCCTGCTTCCTGACCCACGCCTGGCGGACCTGCACATCTCGCTCGCGGGGCACGTCCATCCGGGCCAGGTCGCGCAGGCTGTTGACCGTGTCCGGCCAGCCGTAGGGGTCGCCGCCGAGGAACCACACGACGGCCTTGAGCCCGCGCTTCCTGGCCGAGACCATCCATTCGTCCAGGTAGGCGAAGTCCAGCTCCAGCTTGCCGCTCTTGGCGGTCATTGGCGGTCTGATGCTCCACCAGAGGTTGGTGGCGTTCTGGTTGTAGTCGGCCTGGAAGGCGACGTCGTGGGCCGGCACCAGCCCGGTCACGCACCCGCCCATCAGCAGGGCGGCCTCGTCCATGGTCAGCAGGTCCACCGGCAGGACCTCCACCTCCAGCGGCAGCTTGGTCGAGGCCCGCTCGGAGGTAATGCTGATCGTTCCGCGGTACCGCCCGGGTTTTGTCGCGCCGCGTTTGGTGCGGACGTTGAAGAGAAACCAGTGGCATCGGCCCTTGGGGATATCGACCTTATGCGCCGGCCAGAGACGCTGCGGGAACCACATGAGCCCGCGGCGCTTCTGGACCAGGCAATACTCGGCCGTGCGGCGAATGATATCGGCGGTCAGCGTCCCGCCCGGGCCGGCAAGCTCCGAGACCTTGTAGTCCACCCCCGTCAGGTCCACGCCGTTGGCGTAGACGCCGAAGGAGCCGCCCTCCAGCTCGTTGAGGCACATGCGGACCTTGACGGGCCGGCCGATCTGATCCGGCTTGGGCTGGGCGTCGGGCAGCAGCGGCACCAGCGCCGGCCAGGAAAACGCCACCATGGCCGGCACCTTCCTGCCGCGGAGAAACGTCCGCGGGGCCACCTTCAGCGGGGTCTTGGCGGCCTTCTCTGACTGCACCGCCGCGATCCACGCCCGGGTCTCGGCGTTGTAGCGCGCCTCGTCGGCGGCCGCGGCCGGGCGAACGCAAACCGTGCCAATCGGCAGGTCCGCGTCGGCCTGGACGCCGAAGGCCGTCTTGTCGCGATCGTCCGGCAGCCGGATGAGGTAGTCCCAGCTCACGGGGACGTTGGCCGTTCTCCACTTGCCGTCGCCGGCCCCGCCGAAGCGGTGGATCGGGCTTGGCCCCCAGTACCGGCCCAGCCCGCTGTGAACGTAGAAGACGGCCGGGGAGGCTGCGGTATCCTTATACTGCACCTCCAGCACGTAGACGGCCCCTTCCGGCGGGCGGAGCCGCTCGGCCGGCCACCACGCCTTGACCCGGAACATCCGGCGACCGCCCTTGGCGGCCACGCGGTAGCGGAACTCGCCTAACTCCTGCGCGGATGGCAGCTTAGCCTCGGGCTCGGGCTTTGCCGCTTCCCGCTTGGGCTCGCCCCAGCCGCCCGAGAGGCCGTCGGCGGGGATATCGGCCAGGTTGAAGCGGATCGTCCCTGCCCGTGGGGTTTGGGCTTCGGCGGGCACGAAGGCGGCCGCGGCCGCGATCACGACCAGAAAGGCAATCGCTCGGACACTGCCTGTGTCAGACATGGGCATTTCCTCCAGCTTTGGTCGCCGGCACTTCAACGGCGCCGACGTCCGCTGCTGCATCTGCTGCTGCATTCGTAACGTTTGTCCCGGGCCTGTCAACCACCTCGTTCGGCCCGCCGCCGCTGGCGGGCGGGAAACCACGGAGCCTGCTGCCGCGCGCACCCTATCTCCGCCCTAAGCCTTTGTCTAGAGAATACTAAAGCGCTCCAGCCGGGTCCGCTGCCCGCCCTTGCGCCGGTCGGCGCGGTCGATTGTGCTTCAGACGCCGCTGGGGCCACTGCCGCCTGCCAAGTCAACCGGCCGGCGGGAGCGCGCTTTCGTCCTTCTCTAGTCAAGCCGCGGCCTGGATGACCGATGAAAGCAGAGAAGATTCGCTGCCAAATTGGCCCGGAGTCTGTATGGGATTTGAGAACGTCGTCAAGAGACTGACGCCGCGGCACAGGCCCTTTGCGCAGGGCGAGTCCATGGTCGCCCCCATTGGCTTCGGCATCGTGGGCATTCTGCTCGCGGTCATCGGCGCCTCGGCGTGGTGGGTGTTGCGGACTCAGCGGGCGTCCGTGCGCGCGGCGCGACTGGACCAGGTCCATACCGTCTGCAATCTTCTTTCGCAAAGCGCGGAAGTGATGATGGCAAGGAAGCAGTTGTCTTCCCTTCGGCGGCTCGTGGCGGAGGCCGGCCGAGAGTACGATCTCACCCAGTGCCGCATCGTGCTGCCCAGTGGGCAAGTCGTCGCCGACGTCCACCCCTCGGGAATCACGTTCCAGAAGCTTCCGCCGAGCTGGTCGGAAGTCTCCCAGGATGTGCCGGCGGATTCCTCAAACGATCACGTCATCTCGTTGAACTATCCCTTGGACGTTCCGGGGCGCGGCCCGGCCCGGCTGGAGCTGACGGCGCCGGTCACTTACCCGTCCTGGTCTCAGTGGGAGGGACCGGCCGGGGTGGGCGCCATCGGCGCCGCCGCGCTTGCCGGGCTGCTGTTTGTGTACCGACGCACGCGCAGCCGGCTCCAGGGCATGGGGGCCATTCGCGAGGCCCTGATATCGCTGGAGGAGGGAGAGGCCGTCGCCGGCGCTCTGGGCGTCAGCGCCAACTTCGGCCCCGAGGCGGGCGCGTGGAACGCGCTGCTTTCCGAAAGGGAGAAGCTGCGGCAGCAGATCGTGACGGACCGGGCCAGAGAGTCGGTTGGCTACAACAATGAGACGCATCGCGACCTCGCCGCCGCCTGCAACACCCTCTCGCAAGGCTTGATGATTATCGATCGAAAGGGCCGGGCAAAGTACCTCAACGGGGCCGCGGCCGCCTTCCTGCAAGTCGATCGCGCCGACGCCCTCGGCAAGGACGTGGTCGATTTCATTCAGGAGCAGGAGGTCGTGGATACGATTCGGGCCGGCTTCGCCGGGTCCGGCTTCCGCCGAACGAGTGTGGAAGTGGACCGTGGTGGCGGCACCAGCGGGGTGCTCCGATTCGTCATTCGCCCGGCGCGCGGCACCGACTCGGCGGCGGCGGTGATCATCATAGAGGACATCACCCAGCAGCGAGTGGCCGAGTCCGCCCGTAATACCTTCGTTGCCCAGGCCACCCACGAGCTGCGGACGCCGTTGACGAACATCCTGCTGTACGTGGAAACGGCACTGGAGCAGGGAGACAGCGATCCCGCCCTCCGCGACAAGTGTCTCAACGTCATCAATCAGGAAGGCAGGCGCCTGGAGAGGACCGTGGGGGACATCTTGTCCGTTGCCGAGATCGAGGCGGGGAGCTACCAGATCAACAAAGACGACGTCCGCATGGATGAGATGCTGGGGCAGCTCGAGTCTGACTACGAGGCGCAGGCGAAAGAAAAGCAGATCGGCCTCACGTTCGATCTGCCGCCCAAGCTGCCGGTGTTGCAGGGCGACCGCGACAAGATTCTCCTGGCCCTGCACAACCTCATCGGCAACGCGCTGAAGTACACCGCCGCGGGCGGGCAGGTGACCGTCAGCGCCGAGACGGTGGGAAGCCGCCTCGTGGTGGAGGTGACGGACACCGGCATTGGCATCAGCGAAGAGGAGCTCGCCCCCGTCTTCGGAAGGTTCTACCGGGCGAGCGACCCCCGCGTGGCCGAGACGCCGGGCTCCGGAATGGGCCTGGCGCTGGCGCAGGAGGTCGTCCGCCTGCACGGGGGAGACGTCACGGTCCGGTCAGAGTTCGACAAGGGCAGCACGTTCACGCTGACGCTGCCGCTGCCGGCGGAGGCCGCACGAGATGAGGATCCACGAACAGCAACACGGAGCGGTCACCGTTCTGAAGGTTGACGGCCCGATCGTCGGCGTGGACGCCGACGAGCTGAAAGGCCGGCTGCTCCAGGCACAGTCAGACGCGCTCGGGCGGCTCGTCCTGGACGCGTCGGGCATCCTTCTGATCGACAGCAAGGGCCTGGAGACGCTGGTCGACGTCGCCGACGAGATGACCAAGACCGGCAAGGCGCTGAAGCTGTCCGCCGCCAATGAAACCGTTCGGCAGGTCCTGGAGCTGACGGGCCTGGCCGCGCTGTTCGAGCATTTTGAAGACGCCAATTCGGCCGTGAGGAGCTTCCTGTGAACGCGCCGGAAAAGGGACCGCGCCTGGGCGAGACCCTCATCGAGGAGGGAGCCCTTTCCCAGGAGCAGCTCAGCCGCGCCCTCGCCGAGCAGAAAATTTCCGGGCGCATGCTCGGCGAAATGCTCGTGGAGCAGGGGCTGGTCAAGCCGGTGGCGATCGTCCGCGTGCTGGGAAAGATGCTGGGCGTGCCTTCCTGCCTGCTGCGTCACGGCCTGATCGACCCGTCCCTGCTGAAGCTGATCGGCCAGGAGGAGGCCGAGCGGGCCAAGGTCATCCCCATGTTCAAGGTGCACGACACCTTAACGGTGGCGATGGCCGAGCCGCAGTCGCTGCCGACGATAGACAGGCTCCGAAAGCTCACCGGCTGCAAGATACGCTCGGTGCTGGCGCTGGAGTCGAACATCCTCGAGTTCGTCAAGAAATACGCAAGCGGCGACATGGACGTGAACGCTTTCCTGGCGTCCTTGGCCGAATCCGACGTGGAGGTCATCGAGCGCGAGACCGTCGACGAGGGGCCGACCACGGACCTGGACAACATGGTCGAAGGCAGTCCTATCGTAAACCTGGTCAACATGGCCTTGCTGACGGCCATCAAGGACGGCGCCAGCGACATCCACATCGAGCCGGACAAGCAAGGCACCCGAATCCGCTACCGGATCGACGGGGTGCTGCGCGAACTCATGAACCCCCCCGCGGGCATGCACGCGGCGATCGTTTCGCGCGTGAAGGTGATCGGCAAAATGGACATCGCCGAGAAGAGGCTGCCGCAGGAGGGGCGCGTCCACATCGTCGCCGAGGGGCGCGAAATCGACCTGCGCGTATCCAGCATGCCCACCTTGCTGGGCGAGAAAGTCGTGATGCGCGTTCTGGACAAGGCCAATTTGCGGCTCCGGATGGAGGACCTGGGCTTTCGCTCGGAAACGCTTGCCGCCTTCCATCGAATGCTGAACCAGCCGCATGGCCTGGTGCTTGTGACCGGCCCCACCGGCAGCGGCAAAACCACCACGCTGTACTCGGCTTTGGATCTGCTGCGGAGCCCCGAGCGAAACATCATGACCGTCGAGGACCCGGTCGAGTATCAGCTCGACATGATCAATCAGATCCAGGTGCAGGAGTCGATCGGTCTGACGTTCGCCAGAGTGCTGCGCAGCACCGTGCGTCAGGACCCCGACGTCATCATGGTGGGAGAGATCCGGGACGAGGAAACCGCGCACGTGGCGGTGCAGGCGGCCCTCACCGGACACCTCGTTCTTGCCACTCTCCACACCAACGACGCCCCCAGCGCGATCTCGCGGCTGCTGGACATGAACGTGGAGTCGTACCTGCTTTCCGGCGCCCTGAACGGCGTGGTGGCCCAGCGGTTGACGAGAACCGTCTGTCTCAACTGCGTGACGAAATACTATCCGTCCGAGAACGCGCTGGCGGACGCCGCCTTGACGGGAAAGTCCGGCCGGGTCTTTCACAAGGGCGTGGGATGCCAGCGCTGCCACAACTCCGGCTTCCTCTCCCGAGTCGGCATTTACGAGGTCATGGAGATAACGCCCGAGCTGCGCAGGATGATCCACCAAGCCGCGCCGTCTCACGAACTCCGCGAGGAGCTGCGCAGACATGGCGTGCGAACGCTGCGGGAAGAGGGCGTCGTGATCGCCCTGGAGGGCAGGAGCAGCCTGGAGGAAGTTCTTCGCGTGACGCAGATTGACAGCGCGCTACTGCCGTCGTCCGGCCGTGATGAGGCCGTCGCGACGGCGGCGGCCGGCGGCCGCGGAGGGGGCGGATAGCATGAAGATCGGGTATCGAGGCTTCAATAAGTCGGGGCGGGAGGTGACCGATACGATCGACGCCCGCAGCCCCGCGGAGGCGGCCGAGTCCCTGCGCCGCCGCGGGCTGTACGTGGCGGAGATGACACAGGCGGGCGAATCGCTCTCGTCGGCGGGCAAGCGCGTCCGGTGGCTCGGGCGCGGGCGCCGACTGAAAGACCTGTCCATGTTCACCCGGCAGTTGTACGTTCTGGTTTCCTCGGGCACGCAGCTCGTTCAGGCGCTGGGGGCGCTGGAGCGCCAAGTCAAGGAAGGGTCGTGGCGGGACGCCATCGCACACACACGCCGGCAGGTCGAGGAGGGCGCTACTCTGGCCGAAGCCATGGCGGCCTACCCGGAATACTTCGATCCGATCTACCTCAGCCTGGTGACCGCGGGTGAGTCGGCGGGAAACCTGCCGATCATGCTGGAGCGCCTCGGCAAGTTGACGCAAAAGCGCCTCCAGATACGGAATTCCATACTCGGTGCGATGATTTATCCGGTCTTGTTGCTCGTACTGGCCAGTGCCGTGTTGACGGTGATGCTGCTGTTCGTGGTCCCGCGTTTCGCGGGTCTGTTCGAGGAGCTGGAGGTCCCGCTGCCGGCCTCCACCAAGACGCTCATCGGGCTTAGCCACGCGCTGGAATCGTACTGGTGGGCGCTGCTGATTATCATCGGCGGCGGAGTGGCCGCGTTGAGGGCCTACCTGAAAAGCCCCGCGGGCAAAGAAGCGCATGACACGGCGCTGCTCAGGCTGCCGGGTGTCAACCGGATCGTGCGGAACTTCGCCACCGCCCGTATCACCAGGCTGCTGGGCGTCCTGCTTGAGGGCCATGTTCCCGTGCTCGAGGCGCTGCGACTGACGCGCAATGGAGCCGGGAACGTCCATTACGCCGGCCTCATCACCCAGGCCGAAGAGGCCGTCACGCAAGGCGATCCCATCAGCTCGGCCTTCTTAGAGAGCGACCTGATCGCCCCGTCGATCTCCGAGGCGGTCAAGAGCGGCGAGCAGAGCGGGCGCGTGGGCCCCTTGCTGCTGGACATCTCCGATTTCCTGGACGAGGAAAACGAAATCATCACGCGCTCGCTGATGAGCATTATCGAACCGGTGATTCTTATTTTTCTGGGCGCCCTCGTCGCGTTTGTGGCCCTGAGCCTGTTCATGCCGCTGTTCGACCTGACGAGCATGACTCGCGGAGGTGCCGCGTGAGGTGGCTGGGGCGGGCAAGACGAACCCCGATCGGGATCGATATTGGCGGACGCCATATCAAGGCCGCCCAGTTGAGCCGGCTCCGCAACGGCTGGCGCGTGGAGGCGATCGCGTCCTTCCCGCGGATGGATCAGCACGAGGGCATCGATCGCCGACAGGTGCGACACGTGCGGGACGTGCTCTTTCGCCAGGGATTCACGGGCAAGAACGTGGTTCTCGCCGTGCCCAGGCAACACCTGATGACCGGCATTCTGGAGCTTCCGCCGCGGGCGTCCGGGGCGCCGCTGGATGAGATCGCCCGGCTGGAGTTCGCCCGGGTTCAGAAGTGCCGGCCCGAATCGGTGGAGCTGGCGTACTGGGATTTGCCCCGAACGAGCCGCGCCAATGACGCGACACACGTCATGGCGGCCGCATGCAGCCACGCCAGCGCGGGGACCATCCTGGACGCCTTCGAGCAGGAAGGACTGGAGGTGCTCGCGCTCGACATCCACGCCTGGGCGGTGGCTCGGGCGTGTAAGCCCGTGCTCGGCGGCGACGGCCGCATCACCGGCGCGCTCGACATCGGCTGGGCTTCGGCCCAGTTGGTCCTGCTGCGCGAGGGTGTGGTCATTTACGAACGGGCGCTCGGCGACGCGGGAATCCAGCCGTTGTCTGCGGCTCTCGGTAAACGGCTGGAACTCGATTCGGACTCGCTCGATCTTCTCCTGCTTGAAATCGGCGCCCGGTCAGACTCAGACGCCCAGAGCCAACAGAAGCAGGCCTTCGACGACATCCGCGGCATGGTCTCCAGCCATCTGGATCGAATCGCCGAGGAATTGCAGGCCCCCTTCTCGTACGCGGTTCACCGCTACCCTGACGCGCGGGTCGAGCGCCTTCTTCTGCTGGGTGGCGGCGCGTCAATTCCCGGCGCCGCCGATCACCTGGCTTCGGCTCTGAACACCGAGGTCCGCGCCGTGGCGCCGGCGGATTTGGCGGATTGCCCGAAGCCGTTGATCGAGGGCTACAGTGATCCCAGACTGATCGTATCGATCGGCCTGGCCCAGTCTGCCGATGGATGATGCCATGTACAGTGTGAACCTCATCCCGGCGTCCAGACGTCAAGTGAGGCGCCGCCGCGTTCGCAGGCGCGGCTGGCTGGGCGTTTGCGCCGTCTACGGGGCGCTGCTTCTGGCCGCTTTCTTGATCTCCGACCTCGCTTGGGGCGGCGGCGACCGCTCCGTTCCGGATGAACTCCGCCGGGCGGCGGCGACGATCGAACAGTTGCAGGCCGCCTCCGCCGAGGCGGAGGGCAAGCTCGCCCAAGCCGACTGGGCTCTCAGCGCCAGCCGGGCGGTCGGCACCCAGCCGGAGCTGAACGTGCTGCTGGCGCTGCTGGCCAAGAGCCTGGACGACGAGCTGGTCCTGAGCCGCTGCCAGCTTGAGTGGCTGCGGCAGGGCGACCCGAAAACAGTGCCGTCCGCGCAGGCGAAGAAGGGATTCAACCTGGAAGTAGCCGGCTTTGCCCGGACCCAGGCCGCCGTTTCACGGTTTGTCCTCCGGCTCGAGCGCGCCAGCGTGTTCGATCAGGTCCGCCTGGTGAAGGCCAACCGCGAGGCCTTCCTTGCCGGTCAAGCCGTCGCCTTTCTGGTGGAATGCCTGCTCGAGGAAAAGGACGGCACGATCCGGTGAAGCCGATGGACTGGAAAAGCTGGAGATTGTGGCGCTTGGATGCCGCCGGCGCGGCCACGTGTGTTGCGCTTACGCTGCTGGCCTACTTTGCCGGCTTCCGCCCGCTCGCTTCCAGCCACGCGGCCTCCGCCATCAGGGGGAACGAGCTGGGCCGGCAGCGCCGGAAGTGTTCGGAGTTGAGAAGCTCGTTGGCGGCGCTGGAGGCCCGGCTGGTGGACGCACGGCAGGAGCTGGCGAAGAGCCCGATTCGACTTCGATCCGGCCGTCACGTGAACCAGCGAATCGCCGAGATCACCGAGCTTGCCGGCAGTTGCGGACTCAAGGTCGACGATATCGGGCTGGGGCAGGCCTTCAGCACTTCCCACTACAGGGCCATACCCATCCAGGTGGCCGGCACCGGAAGCTATGGCACCTCCATGGTATTCCTGCAACGGCTCCACCAAACATTCCCCGACACCGCGGTGTCGAAGCTGGAGCTGCTCCGAGCCGCCCAGCGCCGTTCGATGCTTTCCACGTTCAAGCTGTCGCTGCTGTGGTATGCCGCTCCTGAAGACGGTCCGCCGGAGAAATAACGCCGGGCGCGGTTGCCGGAGCGGACCCCATATCGTCTGCTTCAATTGACATGGCACCCTCAAAAAAGCCCAAGCTCGTCGTCTGCATACTTGGATTGGCGGTTGCCGCTCTGGTGGCGGATCGGGCCCTGCTGGGCTCCGGCAAGCCCGGCCCGAAGGAGGCGACAGCGGAGCCGTCGGCTGCTCCCGCCGCAGCTACGAACACGCCGGCGAAATGTCCGCCCGCGACCCCCCGGCAAAGCCGTGAAACCGTCCAGGAGTCCCTCACCTGCCGTCTTAAGGCCATATCGGAAGCCGACGGCTTCGACTCGGCGAAGGTCAGGGACGCATTCTGTCTGGCTCCGGCCTGGGCCAAAGACCTGGGGCCGGCCGTGCCCTCCAGCCCGGAGCAGGACAAGGCCAAGCAGCTCAAAATGGACCATCAGCTCATGGCGGTCATGATGGCCCGGGAAGGCGGCTATGCCATCGTCGACGGCAAGTGCCTCAGGATCGGCCAGGTGCTGGATGGGTTCACGCTCATCTCGGTAACGGAGCACTCGGCCGTGCTGGAATCAGACGGCCTCCGCGTGGAGTTGAAGGTGCCCCGCACCGAGGACGAGGAAGGTCTCGATAACTCCAGTAACGGCTGAGCCTTACCAAGCGGAACCTTCCCCGAAAAAATGCCGAACGCAACCAGCGGGTAACTAAAGTGATCTCCTTGGCAGGACGATGGATGCGATAGCGAAATCCACCTTTGCCAGCCCTTGAGAGGGCGAAACCTTAGGAGAATGCACATGCTTAGACACAGACATGCGGGCAACAAAGGGTTCAGCTTGCTGGAACTGGTGATTGTGATCGTGATCCTGGCCATTATCGCGGCCATCGCCATTCCACGCATGAGCCGCGGGTCGGCCGGTGCTGCGGATTCGGCCCTCAGCTCGAACCTGGCGGTGTTGAGGAACGCCATCGACCTCTTCGCGGCCGAGCACACCGGGACGTTTCCCAAGGTGGCCACCATCGTCGCGCAGTTGACGCAGTACTCAGACGCCGGGGGTGCCGCCCAGGCGTCGATGGACGGGACCCACATCTACGGGCCGTACGTGCGGAAGATCCCCCCTCTGCCCGTCGGCGCCAAGGTGGGCAAGACCGACATCGCCGCTGGTGACGGGGGCAGCGTCGGCTGGATCTACGACGAGGACACCGGCGAGATCAGCGCCAACTGCGCCGACAGCGAGAAGGACGTTAGCGGGACGCAATATAACCAGTACTGATCTCCAGGCCTCGCCTGGCGTCCACTGGCCCGCCCGCGGAGATGTTCCTCGAAACGAAAACGGGCTGAAGTGGTCCCAAGGGCCGCCCGGCGGCGTTTACAGACAACAGCACGCTGGGCGGCTCATGTGGTAGTTGGGCGCTATCCGGCGATTCGCTTCGGCGAGGGCCCTGGCGCTCACGGGCGAGCCACACGCAGCCCCTCGTCAACGTCGCAGCGGAAGCGGATGTCATCTGGCGCCCAGGCGAGCGTAAGGCCCGGTCCGGCTGGAGAGTCGCTATGATCAGATCGGCACCGCGAAGCTGGGGCGATCGGCCGCGCGGGGCCTTCACCCTGATCGAGCTGGTGGTGGTCCTGCTGATCATGGCCACCCTGGCCGCCATTGCCATTCCCCGGTACGCCAACGCCACCACCCGCTACCGCGCCGAGACGGCCGCCCGGCGAATCGTGGCCGACCTGGCTTTGGCCCGATCCAGCGCCTCTATGTACAGCAGCACGGTGACTGTGAACTTCGACGTTTCCAGCAACACCTTGTCGATGCCCGGCGTCAGTCACATGGACAAGGCTTCCCTGGACTACCTGGTGGATTTCAACAAGCGCCCGTATCGGGCGGACCTGATCTGGGCCGACTTTGGAGGGACCCCGGCCGTGAGTTTCGACGGCTACGGCATGCCGGACAGCGGCGGCACGATCGTCGTTCGCGTCGGAGAGGTTGAGAAAACTGTCACCCTCGATCCGAGCACGGGAGAAGCGACAGTGCAATGAAACCCTCCGCCCGCACACCATGCCGGCTCTCGCCGTGGCCAAGCCCTCACGGCGGACTCACGCTGGTGGAGATGGTCGTCGCCATCGCCATCATCTCCATTCTGATGGTCTCCGTGACCTCTGCGATTTTGATCGCCAGCCGGGCCCTGCCCGAGGCCGACGGCCCCGCCGCCCGGGGCCTCGACGCCGCCCGCGTGGCCGATCAGATCGCCGCCGAGCTGTATTCGGCCGTATCAGTCAGCCTGTGTTCCGCGACGACAATCGAGTTCACCGTCGAACGCAGCGGCGTCACCCACACCATCAGATACGAATGGTCGGGCACGCCCGGGGACCCCCTCATCCGCCAATACGACGGCGGAGCGGCCGTCACCGTCCTGGACAACGTGCAAGAGTTCAACTTGGCGTACAATTGCAGGACAGTCGAGGAAGAACCTGCGGACACCGAGGGCCCCGAAGAGCTGTTCATCGCCCAGGACAGCAGCAATTCCGGAACACAGGCCACGTGCTCCATCGCCGACAACAACTGGCTGGCCCAGTATTTCATGCCGTCGCTGCCGCCGGATGCCCTTAGCTGGCGGGTGACGCGCGTTTCATTCGAGGCCAAGCCGAAAAGCCCGAAAGCCCAGACACTTACCGTCCAGGTCAGAACGGCCACCACAGGCGGGCTGCCCACCACCCTGGTCGTGGACTCCGTCTCGGTCCCCGAGGCGGACTTACCCACGGGGTCCTGGCACGAGGTATCCTTTTCAAACGCCGGCGGCCTCTCCCCCTCACAAGGGTGTGTCATTGCCTTTCTGGGACAAGGGGGAGGGATCGCGGCGCAGCTGAGCTATGGCACCGGCAGCGTCACTACCCCCGGCACCTACGCCTGCACCGGCGACTCCCTGGAAAACTGGGTGATGATGCCCGACTGGGACGTCTGGCTTTGGGTGTGGGGCAAGGTGACGACGCCCGGTTCGGGCGCGCCGCCCAGCGGCGCTCAGTTGCTTTCGGTGGAGATCGCCTTGCAGGCCGGCAGCGAAACGTGGTCCAGGGCGCGGACAGCGGCCCTGCTGCTAAACCAGCCGGAGGTCGGTACTGAACCGTGAGATACATGGCAAGGACATCCCGCAGGCGGCGCCCCGGGGCCGGAGCTTTGCCGGGGTTCACCCTGGTCGAGGCGGTCGTCTCCATCGTCATCGTGGGCGTCATGCTGGTGGCGGGCCTGACCACGGTGGGGGCCAGCCGGCGCGGGCAATACCTGATCGCCACCCGCAGCCGGGGCCAACTGCTCGCCCAGGAGTTGATGAGCGAGATCCTTACCCAGCGCTATGAGGAGCCTGACGATGCGCCTTTGTTCGGCCTGGAGGCCGGCGAGTTGCAGGTCATCCGGACCGACTGGGACGACGTGGACGATTATCTCGACTGGGTTTCTTCCCCACCAAGGGATAGGGATGGCGGCGCCATCCCCTACCTGGACGACTGGACCCGAAGTGTCGCCGTTGAGCGCGTAAATCCCGCCAACCTGATGGAAACATCGGGCGTGGAGACGGGGGTCAAGAGGATCACGGTGACGGTACAGTGCGGGGAAAAGGTGGTCGCCTCCATGACGGCGATCCGGACGGCGGGCTGGCCGGCCGATGAAGATAAGCTGAAGGTGCTCTTCGTCGTCACCGATTCGACCGGCCCCACGGACCAGGAGCTGGCGCGGCAGGCGCTCATGCAGTCGTGGGGCTTCCAGGTAACGATGATCAACGCCTCTGCACCTCAGAGCGAAATGGACGCCGCCGGGGCCGACGCCCACGCAGCCTACGTTTCCGAAGAGATCAACGGCGATGACCTGGGCACCAAGCTCCGGGATGCCTTGATCGGGGTCGTGAACGAAGAGGTGGACCTCCACGACGATTTCGGCTTCTGGAACGACCCCTGGTGGTTCAAGAACACCACCGCGATGGAGGTCGTGGACAACACGCATTACATCAGCTCGCCCTTCGCCCTGGGCGATGTCACCATATTCTCCGCGCCGGAGTGGATGACCACCACGTGGGATACCGGCGATACCGGCGCTCAGGTACTGGCGGAGAGGATGAACAGCACCCGCCCCGTATTGATTGTGCTGGAAACCGGGGCTGCGCTATATGATGGCGGCACCGCGGCCGGTCGCCGGGTGCAACTCCCTTGGGGGGTCGATTCCTTCGACATCGGAAGCCTGAACGAGAACGGAAGAACGATCATGAAGCGGGCCATCGAGTGGGCCGCCAGCCGGGAGCAGCCTCCGTGATGAAAGCTTTCGCAACCCGTGGGGCGTTCGATGGTCTCTCCGGCGGACCCAACGTGGAGAGCAGTTTCGTGACCGCCCAGCGTGAAAGACGTCGCCGCGGGTCGGTGTACATCGCCGTGTTGGGGGCTGCTGTCATCGTGACGATCATCGGCCTGTCGGCCCTGCTGGCCGGGCGGCTTCAACACCGCCGGACACGCGAGACCAGCGACCTGGCGGAGGCCCGCTTCCACGCCCTGTCGGCAATCGACTGGGGGCTGTTGGTGGTCAAGCAGAAACCCGCCACCTGGCGGACCAAGTTTGACGCGTGGGCAGGGGGCTCGCTGATGACCCAGGCCCTCGGGGCGGGCAGCTTCGATCTGGAGGCGACCGACCCGGTTGACGGCGACCTGACCGATAACAGCACCGACCCGGTGGTGCTGACCGGGATCGGCTTCAAGGGCCAGGCGCGGTACAAGCTCCAGGTCCGGCTGGAATCGAACGGCTCGGTAACGCCCGGCACTTTCAGGCAGGTGGTGGACTAATGACCGGGGTGGCCGGCGGCGGGCTTGGCTAGGCCTGGCCGCCTCCCGGGCCCAGCGGCACCGCGCTGCCCGGGGAACATATTGGGCTTCGTAATAATGGACAGGCCTTCTCACGCCGATAAGAGAGCAACGGCGGACCCGGCGACAGCCTCGCCCATCCCCGGCGATGCGTCGTAATAGGTTTCACCAACGAAAGTTGCGAACTTGGTCTGCTTCGAAACGGCCCGGAGAGCAGGATGGACTCGCAGGACGATTCAAGCCCCAAGCCCAGAGCCCGCGTGCTGGTGGCGGACGACAACGAACTGTGCCGCAGCATCGTGGTCAGCATCGTGGAAGAGATGGGCTGTCGGGTGGATGCGGTCAGTAACGGGGCGGCGGCCGTGGCGGCGGCCATGACAGTCCAGTACGACCTGATCTTCCTGGACGGCATCATGCCAGGGATGAACGGGATCGAAGCCGCCCGGGTCATCCGCCGCATCCCCGGGCAGAAGGGGCGCGTCCCCATCGTCGGCATCACCGGCAACCCGATGCAGATCCCCAAGGCCGATTGGGTCCAGGCGGGGGTGAACGAATACATCCAGAAGCCCATCGGCAGGGAAGCCTATAAGCAGGTGGTTGCTCGATGGGCGCTCCGTCGGCCTGCGCCATCCTCTCGCCCCGAACCCTCGCGATAGTTGCGAAACTGTCGGCCGGCCCCTCCCCCCACCGCATCCTTCAAGCGGCCTGGTGGAACGCGCCTCGGCGAGCCGTTCCAAGCGAGTTTTCCGCCCTCGACTGAAGCGGGCCTGCCCGGCCGCGTGCGCCCATCTACTCATCAGCCCTTACGGACTTGGCCGCCAGGTCCACCGGCTGCCCGTCGATCCAGACGGCCGACGGGCGCGTGCGGGCATCGATCAGGCCGGGGGTGAGGGTCCTGCCCTTGGCGTCGGTCTTCTCGGCTTTGGCGGGCACGGCGACGTTCCGGCCCAGGGCCGCGATCTTCCCGTCCCTTACCAGGACGGTTCCGCGCTCGATCCTCGGCCGGGCGACCGGCTCCACGGTTACATTGACGATGGCGAACGTGTCGGCCTCCGCAAAGCTGGATGCTGATGTTCGCCGATCAGTGTACGGCCGGCCCGGGCGGATGTCCAAGCGAGGTCAATGCCTCTTCGCCGCTCCGTTTGGCCACGGCGGCTCGAAGCCGCTCACAGCATCGTGAGGACTGCGCAGCCGGTGAAGACGGACGCAACGCCCGTCACACGAGCCCAGCCGGGCTGCCTCATCAGCCGGCTTCCCATGCACACTGCAGCCAGCGCCGCTACCGCCACGGCCAGAGAGCCTGGTATCCCGTCAGCTTCCCCCTCGGCAGAAAGATACAGCCTGTTGCGGACGTTCGCGCCCGGCACGGCCACGAGGACGACGTCGCGATCCATGGCCTCCGGGCGCATCACGGCCCGCAGACGGGTGAGAGTGTGCCTGTCCTGCAGACTTTGCGACAGCTTCGGCGCCGATGGGCCCTCGATCTCGCCGTTGAACGCGTCAGGCCCGTGCACCCGGTAGTTGCGGTCCACGAACTCCGCCACGAACAGGCGCCCGTCGGCCAATTCAGTGGCTCCAGAGAACAGTTTCTCGTAATTGGTCCCGCTGGGCGAGCGGGCGTCCCGGCGCAGTTCCCGGCCGGAGTCGGTCAGCTCCTGAATCGTCGTGTTCTCCCAGTTATTGCAGGCGTAGCGAGTCTTGCCCATCACGTACAGGACGATCTCGTTCGTCACGTCCGCCGACAACCGGGAGATGACCAGCGGATACACCAGCCTGGTATCCTCGTAGGTATAGACGATGGGGTGAGGGGCCAGCGTCGGCTTGTTGGACACTTCCGGGCGGACGCGCATGGCCAGCCAGTGCCAACCGTCCTTCACGTAGCGTTCGAAGAGCCGCTCCGCCCCGCTCGGCACGCGGTACTTGTGCTGGTTGAGCCACTGGGTAAGCTCGTCGGCCGCAGTGGCCGAGAGAACCACGTACTGGAAGATGCCCGCCGTGCCGGCCGCTTCCACGACAACCGCCTCCGGCGCGGCGGCGGTCCCCCTCACAGAAGCACCGCCGCAGTGGCAGCCCCAGCCGCCCTTCCCGGAAAACCGATAGAACCGCGGCGCGCAATCCTCCTCCAGAAGCTGGAAGATCCTGTCGTCGCACTGTTCCACCGCGGAAGGCTTGGACGGCACCGGCACCACCCAGGCCAGTTCCTCCGGGCCGCTGCGGAAATGCACCCGAAGCACCACTTGAACGGTCTTCCCGTCGGTCGCCAGAAGGGCCTGCTGCTTGGGCGAGGCGACCATCTTGGTCGACCGCCCTACTTCTTTCGGCGCCATGAACCCGTCGGCCAGGCCCACACCGGCGCAGAGCAGTAGGGCCGGCAACCCCGGCCAATAGAAGCCAATTCGTCTCATGACAGTTCCCCTGTTTCGCCAGCGGGCGATTCTAGCCGGCCGTCTGGCTGGCGGCCAGGGCCGTCTCCACCACGTTGGCGAGCAGCCTCTTGCAGCCGGTTTGCAGGTCGGCCAGGGCCTCGCCCGGCACCTGTCGGGCGAGCTTGTCCTTGCTGATCTGCGTCATCGCGGCCGGGCAGATGCGCTTGTGATGGCTGTCGCCGGTGGCGGTGCCGAGGATGGCGCCGGTGCGGCAGTCCAGCAGCAGCGCCTGCATGACGGTCCTCTGCTCGATGACGTTGCCCGGCACCAGCCACAGGCCCACGAACGTCCAGTACAGCGCGGCCGCGTCGTTCAAGTTGTCCACCTTGCTGTCGCCCTGGAGGTAGACCAGCAGCAGCTCGCAGTTCATCCGGGCGGCGGCCTTGCGCAGATTGTGGATGTTGAGGCTCTCCTGGCCCAGCGCCAGGTGGGAGACCGGGTGCACGCCGCGGATAAGGCTCTGGCCGTCGAAGCATTTCTCCCAGGCCTCCAGTTCCTCGGCGTCGATCGTCGCCAGGTGCGGCTGATAACCGGAGCAGCGGCTTTCCAGGCGGGCGATGGCGACGGCCGTCGGCAGCTTGGCCTGGATGTCGGCGTCCAGCAGCGTGGCGATGTCCCCGTCGGTCAGGGCCTTTTCCAGCCGGCCGGCCTGCTTGGGATCGTTGATCAGGCCGGCGCTTCCCAACCCGGCAATCGGGGCCAGCGCATAGTGGCTCGCGCAGCCGCCGAGCATCCACGCGGCCGCGAGCAGGGCACACATCAACACTCTCATTGCGTTCTCCTTTCAGTTGCGTACGCTGTCGTGTTGTCCGGGCGCCTCTCCGCGCGCTCGAACTTGCTTCACGAGGCTATATCCTCCCGGCGGCGGGCCTGCGCACGAAAAGCCCAATCCTGCCCGGTCGGGTTAGTTACGATTGACGCCGGCGGGCCCCTTCGGTGAGAATTCATGCTCACCCAGCAAGAGAGAGCGACCGTGGGGATCGAAACGTCGGAACTCGTTCGGCGCTGCCTGGCCGGCGACCAGGCGGCGTATGAGGCGCTGTACTTCGCCCACGCCGGGCGCGTGGCGGCGTACTTCCTCCGCAGCGGGTTCTCCGGCCCCGACGCCGAGGACCTGACGCAGGAGACCTTCGCCCGTGCGTTTCGCTCGCTGGCGACGTTCGATCCCGCCCGCGGGGCGTTCCCGGTCTGGCTGGCGGCCATCGCCCGCAACGTCGCCCGCAGGCATTGGGCCGGGCGGCAGGAGCCGGAGCACTTCGACCCCGAGCTGGCCGAGGGGGCCCTCGCCCCGCCCGGAAACCCCGGCCGGGGGGCTGAGGACCGTGAGGAAATAGACGCCGTCCGCGCCTGCGTCGACGCCCTGCCGGCGGACTTGTCCACGATCGTCCGTCTGCGGTACGTCGACGGGCGGACCACGCGCGGCATTGCCGCGGCGACGGGCCTGGCCGAGGCCACGGTTCGATCCCGACTCAGCGAAGCCCAAGACTTGCTGGCCGACTGCCTTGGCGCAAAAGGAATCATGGAATAGTGCCGGTTCAGGTGCGCGGCCGGGCGAAAAGCGGGTACAGGAATATGGCGACATGAACGCACAACGGCCCAGTTCAAAGCAGCCGCTGGAGGCTATGCTTCGCAGGTGGGGCCTGGAGGAGGCGGCCGCCCGCGCCGAGGTTGGCAGCGCCCCCCTGCCCCGCCCGGGCGGGCGACGGTTGGTCTTGCTGCGATGGGCGCCGCTGGCCGCGGCCGCGGGCCTTCTCGTGGCGGCGGGCCTGTTCTATTGGCACGCGGAGACACGGCGGGGCAAGGCGGCCGACGGAAACGCCCGGCTCAGCGGCGCGGTCGCCGCGGCGACGGCGCGGCAAAAGAAGGACCTGGCCGCGATGCGGGCCGCCCTCGAGCGCATCCGCAGCCAACTGACGGCGGCCGAGGCGAGGCTGGCGAAGCTGCCCACCGACCGGGACGCGATGATGGCGCGACTGGCCCGGCTTCAGGAAGACTTCAGCGCCCAAGAGCAAGAGCTGGCCGCGGCAAAGCGCCGGCAAGCGGAGTTACAGGCGGCTGCGGCAGCGAAGGACGCCGAGTTGAGGAAGATGAAAACCGCCCTCGGCCAACTGCAAAAGGTTCAGCACGACCTGGCCGAGGCCCGCCGGCAGATCCAGCAGCACCGAACCGAACTGAGCGACCTCCAAGGGAAGCTGACCGGCGTTACGACTGAGGCCGCCCGCCTGAACGAGCGGCTCCGGTCGGCGGTGGCGGTAAGGGAAAAGCTCACCGGCGAGCTGGCGGCGATGAACGCCTGGCAGGACGTGATGCTGCGGACCTCTCAGCAGGAGTACCTGGCGGCGCGGCAGGTGATCGCCCGGCGGAGCCGGCTGCTTCAGCGGTGCGGGCAGCTCCGCCCGCTCGTGCGGGGCGAGGCCGCCGGCCCGCTGTTCGACAGGCTGGAGGTGCTGCTGACGCGGCTGGACATGCTGGACGCCTCCGACGCCGATGCGATACAGTCGTTCCAGTCGCTGCTGCGGCAGAGCGAGCTGTCCAAGCGGATCGGCGAGGCGCTGGCCTCGGCGGAAGAGCCGGAGATTCTGGCCTGGCTGACGGAGGCGCGGCTGGTGCTGACGGGAGTTGGCCATGCCGGGTAGGACCATCGCGTTGATCCTGATCGCCTGTGCGGCCGCGATGGCCGGCTGCAGCGCGGTCGGCCTCTACGAGCCCAGGCCGCCACAGCAGCAGGCGACCGCCCAGCGGCTGGCGGCGGAGTTCGACGCTGCCGTTGCTCTCGTGGCCGACCTGGAATACGAGAAGGCAACTGCGGAGTTCGCCAGACTGCTCAGGCCGCTGGAGGACGCCGGCGACGCGACGCGAACGGCTGAGACGCTGTTCTGGCTGGGCTACTGCTGCGAGAAGCGCGGCCGGCGGGACGACGCCGGGGCGTTCTACGACCGCGTCATAAACGAGCATCCGCAAGCGCCGGCCGCCCGCCAGGCCGCCGCCCGGCTTGCACGCCTGCGCCCCCCGCCCGGGGGCTGACGGCGACGGCTGAGCCGCCTCGCGCCGCCCGCCCGTCAGTGCAGGCGCTTGCGGCGGGCCGCCAGCAGAACGCAGCAGCCGGCCGCGAGCAGCCCCATCGTCGCCGGCTCCGGCACCATCCCCGCCGGGAGCACTTGCCCGGCCGAGACCCCCGAGCTCGCCGCCAGCGTGAACAGACCTCCCAACCCCAGCAGCAGGTGCCCCATGCGCGACGGGTGGATCGTGTCCCAGAAGAGGTACTCGTCGACGTTGGGCACGACCTGGCCGCTGCCTTCGTCGTAGGCCGGGTCGGTGACGTTGGTCAGCCCGTACGCCCCCGGGTCGGCGAGGAGCTGATCGAAGAAGCCGTGCACGTCGTAGCGGTAGATGGTCAGATCCGGACAGGCGACTTCCACCCAGTTGAGGACGGCGTCGAGATTCTGGTTGTACTGGGTGGTCCGCTGATCCATGAGCGCCTCCTCGGCCGTGCCGAGGTATCTGGGCGTCTGGCCCAGCGGCGGGAGATTCGCCACCAGCGCGTGCTCGGCCCCGTACGCATTCAGGATGAGCAGGTCCACGGCCATGTAGACGGCCGGCGCCCAGGGATCATCCTGGCCGTTGAAGAAGTCGTTGCCGCCGCCCCAGAGCACGAACAGCGTGTCGGGCGCGGGCGCGCCCTGGTGGTCCGCGGCGTAGAGGACGGTCTGGGTGGTCATTCCCCACTGGCCCAGAAAGGAGGGAATGGCCGGGCTGTACCAGCCGGTCTCCGCCCCGCCGAAGGCGTAGTTCGACCCGCCCTTCCGCGACGGCTGGCCGGCGTCCAGCCCGAGCCATCCGCCCATCCACTCGACCCAGACGGGGCCATTGGTGAACCGGCCGGGCCAGTACGGCGGGAAGGGGTAGAGGTTTAGGGCCAGATCGGACACGTTCCCCACGTCCGAGAGGCTGTCGCCGAAGACGGCCATGTCCGTGAAGACCGGCGCCGCCAGAAGCACCGAACCCGGCACCAGCAGCGCCACAGACACGATCGCAACGCGCGTGAACGTCATGACGATCCTCCGTTCCGACGGCCACGGCCGGGGCCCGGCGTCTCCCGGATGGATTTGCCCCACGCCCGTCGTGGGCCTTTGCGATGATTCTACCCTGTCTCCGGAGTTTGTCAACGCGGTCTTCGCCTCTCACGAGGCCGCGTCCGGCTCCACTCCGGCCGGGGTCGACCATAGGAAAGCCACGGCGCGGGCGTAGAGGCCAGGCCTTCAGGCCTGTTTTGGCGCCCCGACCGACCCCGAGGAAGACTGGCGGGCAAGCAGTCTTTCTGCTATCGTATCTGCGGTGAAGGGCGGGATTGGGCAGCTTCCGCGGGTGTCCTTTCGTCCAATACAGGGGATACGCCATGATTCGCTACCGCTGTGAGCATTGCGGAACGGAGTTGGAGAGTCCGAAAGCACTGGCTGGCAAGCAGGACAAGTGCCCCGCCTGCGGACGGTCTTGCTCTGTGCCCGTCCGAAGTGCCCGCCCGTTTCTCAAGGGGCTTCTGCTGGGGGCAGCTCTCGGTGCGATGGTCGCCGGTGGTGCTGCCGTTGGCGCGTATGTCTTGCTTGGGCAGACACCCCCACGTGAGGCAGCTTCTCGTGCGGTCCATCGCGAGCCGGCGACTCGCCCGCCCATCGCCCGCATGCCCGGCGCTGCCGGAAGACGGGCCCCCACGGAGAGCATCGAGAAGCTGACAGGCGACGATGTGATAGCCTTTGCACAGCGACACAAGATGAAGGCTTTGGCCAACTGGCCCGACGACGATTTCCGCACGTGGGAGGGCGGCGACGGCCTCTTCGTCCGCTGCGTTTGGTTTCCCGATTCCGGGAAGCGCATCAAGGAGATCTTTATCTGCCGGAGCCACACGAAGCATGGTGCGGAAGGACAGACGGGCGTGCTGGCCGCTTGGCGGGAGCTGTGCCCGCACATGGAGGCATCCTTTCGAACCTTGTTCGGCACTTCGAAGGGGCTTGAATCGGGGCTTCAATGGATTGGGAGTTCACCATACGGCTACGGCGTCGCCCGGAACAACAAGGCATACGTGGATTACATTGGGCCGCAGTCCGGGTTGGCAAAGGGAAGGGTCAATGCTCTGGCGGCAGCGAACGTCAAGATCAACTGGTACTACGTTTTGAAGAACTCACAGAAGGAGGTCCTGTCCAAGATCAAGGGGATGGCGCGGGGCAAAGCGCAGCAAGCCATAGGGAAGCAGATGGGCGAGCTTGCTGCTTCCTTCGCGTATCCCAGTACAAGCATATCGGTCAAGCCTGAGTACTTCACGAAGCACCTGCCCCTCGAGGATGCGGGCTATCCAGCGCTAATCCCGGGGTTCCTGTCGGAGCGATCCCGCACGGCATTCCTCAGGGCATCGGCGGGAATCTCGGCAATCGCAAGGGCTGCGCAGAGCAGCATCCAAAAGACCGGGGAGTCAGGCTTCCGTCCATATGACCAGATGCTTGTGGAACTATCGCGCTACCCTGAATGTGTGTCCGCTGCTTGGGGTCCATACGGTCGTCTGGCAGTTGCTCGGCAGAAGGGTGCCTTTCCACCAAAGCAGCAGGAGCTTCTTGAACAGATGGCCGTGGAGGGCCTCTATCTTGTGTTCAGTGACAGAGACGGAGGCGAGGCCACCCCCGGAGCCCGTTCCGGTTCCCGGGATATCGGCATCACTGACATTGGCCACAAACGCGTCGATTCAAGCTCTGGTCATGTCACGGTGGCATGGAAGGCTGCGATCCACAACCGTTCAGACAGGACAGCAAATTTCACTGTGGAGGCGGTGTTCGTTGATGGGGACAGATTCCAGCTGGCCAGGGACTTCCGATATGGCGTTGTTCTGGATTCTGGGCAGAGGCAGACTGTGGGCGGCACCGTCATGATGACGTCGAGCGTCTACAAGTCCGTCGTTGATCTTCTTGTGAAGGTCAGCGGGTATCCTGTCGGCCCGGCGCGAGCGCCATAGGCAGACACCAGAAACCGAAACTCATCGGGCATCCTGCGGAGGCGGGGGTGAACGGCGGGCGGGTGGGGGTTTGCAGACGCCCTGCAAGTGTGTACAATCCCCGAGTCGCCGGCGCGGCCGGGCGCAACGGGTCAAGCGGCACATCACGGACGGGCGCGGCCGGCGAGGCGCCCAGAGCGGCGCGTTCCAGAGGCGGAAGACAGGTCTGCAAATCGGCCCGGGCCGGCAGCCGGCCGGGCACACCGGGCCAGAGGCGAAGGAGTCTCAACATGTCCGCAAGGCATGCCCTCGCGTTGTCGTGGGCGCTGCTGGCGCTGCCGGCGGCGGCCGCGGCCGCCGTTGCCACCACCAGCTACAGCGCCGCCCAGGAAGGCCCCCACCCCCAGGCCGTGCGGATCGCGGAGGCCGACGGGGGGCAGCTCATCACGGTCAAGCTGGCGGGGCTGGCCAAGGGCGCTCGCATCCACCGCGCCCGCCTGAAGGCGGCCAGGGGCGAGATGAAAGCCCCCGAGGACCTGCTGGCGGGGATCGAGATCTTCCCCGGCAAGGCGGCGACGGGCAAGCCGCTGGCCCTGGCCGGGCCGGGCTACGACGCCTTCGACGTCACCGCGGCCGTCCGCCGGGCTCTCGCGGGCGAAGGCGAGCTGAACCTGCTGGTCAAGACCTTCCCCGCCTGGCTGCCGGAGCGGACGAGACTGGAGGTCACTTACGATGGCAAGCCGGCCGGCGTGCCCGCGGCCGTGGGCGGCCTGAGCGTCTTCCACCGCGCCGGGGCGACGTTCATCACCTTCAAAGAGGTCGACCCGCTGGTCACGGCCGAGAAGCTCTCCTGGGCAGACTACAAGAAGGCGCTGGCCGAGGCCAAGGAGCCGGTGACGTATCGCATTTACGCCCACTCCCGCCCGATCGACGCCGAGACGATCGCCGAGGCCGAGCTGCTGGGCGAGGTGGGGCCGCTTTCCTGCTGGAACGTCAACGGGCGGAACATGGAGTACCTCATCGGCCAGGCGATGATCAAGACCGACGAGATGGGCGAGCTGGCCCGGAACTACAACGGCTACATGTACACCTGGGGACCGGATCATCGGCGCATGGACCGCTACCCGCTGGCGCGGTTCGTGGTCGACGAGAAGGCCGGGCCGCTGCCGCCGGGAACGGGCCTGTACGTCCACCACCCGACGGCCGCCGGCAAGCGATACTACGCGGTTCTCTCCTGCCGCGGCGGCGTGGAGAACGCGGCGGACTTCGCGGGCGGCAATTCGCTGTCGCGGCCGGTGGACGAGGCGGTCGGCCCCGGCCGGCCGGTGTGCCAGGGCGACGGGCTGTGGGGGCCGTTCTTCGACTATCCCGGCCGGCGCAGGAACTACGTCCAGTGGTGCGGCCCGCCGCTGTCGCCCCGGCCGAACGCGTACTTCAACTGGTCGGTGCTGGTGCCACCGGGGCTCAAGGCCAGCGAGAAGGCGCCGGTGGAGCTGTACTTCCACAGCGGAAATTTCTCCTACGCCAAGCCGCGGCAGAAGTACATCCTCAAGAGCATTCAGATCGCCCCGCACGACTTCCCCTTCAGCGGCTGGTACGGCTTCAACGACGCCTTCGGCACGCTGAAGAGCTACCGCGCCGGCAAGGTCAGCAACCACACGCAGAAGCGGATCGTCGCCTTCCTCCAGTGGGCGGCCGGCGCGCTGCCCATGGACACCGACCGGATCGTCCTGTCCGGCAGCGACGGGGCGGCCATGCTCGCGGTGGCCTACCCCGACACGTTCGCGTACGTCCTGGTCAACGGCTTCCGCTCCGACGTGCTGGACAGGGCCGCGCGCGGGAAGCTCCGGGCCGCCTGGGGCCCGCGGGGCGGCGACGTCGCCGACGAGCACGGCCGCACCGACTGGCAGTGGGCGATGCTGGATCAGCTCGTGTTGGCCCGGCGCGGGCGCCACCTGCCCCTGTTCGTCTGCCGCGGATATAGCTGGGGGCCGTTCGTCAAGCAGTTCGCCCGCGGCGAGGGCAGGTTCTACGACGCCATGCGAAAGGCCTCCCAGCCCATCGTCGCCGACTGGACCTGGGCCAGCGGCCAGCTCGTCAAGCCGGACAAGTACACCGGCCTGTGGCGCGGGCTGGACATCACTCGCCGCACGCCGATGCCGGCCTTCGCCAACTGCTCGCTGGACCGCAACACCGAAGGCGACGGGCAGACCAACCTCCGCTTCGGCTGGCAGGAAATCAAAGACGAGCCGGACTCCGTGGTCGCGGCCATCACCTGCGGGTCCAGCGCGGCCACGTTCGAGCTGGCGTTCCGGCGGCTGCAAAACTTCAAGGTCGCCCCCGGCGAGAGGCTCCGCTGGGCCGCGGCCGGCTCGCCGACGCGCTCCGTGCCGAAGCCCGAGCCGCAGAGCGGAACCGTCATCGTGGACAAGGACGGACTGTTCCCGATCAACGGCCTCAAGATCGACGTGCGGTCCACGTTGACCGTCAAGGTTACGCGGGGCGAGTGAGCGTGCGGAAGGCTGAAACGTCTGAAGCGTTTCGCGGGAGATTTGCGCGATGAAGATGAAGAGGATACTGCTTGCGGCGGCGGTGTTGGCGATCTCGGCCGGCTGGGCGGCGAAGGCCCAGGCCGGTCCGGCCATGGTGACCCAGCGCTGGGGCCTCGCCGGCCACGTCCAGCACCCCAGGACGCTGGCGTATGAGATTCTCGGCCAGGCGGGAACGCTGATGAAGTTCGACCTGTCCGCCCTGCCGAAGGCCGCCAAGGTGTACCGGGCGCGGCTGTTCATGTTCCGGCCGGGGCGGTACGGGTCGGGCTTTGAGATCGTCCCGGTCCGGCGGGAAGGCACCGGCGAGCAGGCCGAGCTGAAGCCGGCCGGCCGACCGCTGCCGCTGGCCGGGCCCGCCAACCGATGGTTCGACGCCACGGCCGCAGTCGGCAAGGTGGTCCAGTCCGGCCAGGCCGAGCTGCTCCTGCACCTGGCCAAGGCGCCCAAGTTTGACAGGAAGCGGACGTTCCTGGAGATCGCCTATCAGGGCGAGCTGGACTCGCCCCCGCCGCAGGTCAGCGGCGTGAAGGCAGTCTACCGGGCCGGGCAGGTTTTCGTAACCTTCAACGAGATAGAGGATTACGACGAGGGCAAGCCGCAGATCACCTGGGGCGAGCTGTCCCGGCGGTTCCGCGGGGCCAACTACGAAGGGCCGATTCCCGACGACGGCCCGCGCGAGGTCCGCTACCGCGTGTACGCCCACAGCAAGCCCATCACGCCGGCGAGCATCGGCGCGGCGCAACTGCTCGGCGAGGCGCAGCCGGGCTCGGGCTACAACCCGCGCCTGGCCCCCTCGGGCGACTTCCGCAGCCGGCGCCCCAAGGCCGTCGCCCTGCGCCTGGCCGTCGAGGCCGGAAAGCCGCTGCCGCCCGGGACCGGCCTGTACGTCCACACCGTCCGCCGCCACGGGGCGTGGCACTACGCCGTCCTGGCCGCGGTCGACGGCGTGGAGAACACGGCCGACATCACGGAGGCCAACGCGCCCGCCCCGGTCCAGCAGCGCCCGGCGACGCCCGAGCCGGTGCTTCAGCGGGACAAGACCACCAAGGTCCGGGGCGGCACGTATCACGAGCAGTGGTACTCGTACTGGACGGTGGCGCCGCTTTCCCCCCGGCCGCTGCGATACGACGTGGTCGTGGGCTTCTGCCCCGACACGCTCGCACCCCCCGCCGCCGTGCACGTCACCCGCGGCCACACCTGGGGCGACGGGCCGGAGATGCCGCGCGCAACGGCCCGCCGCGACATCGTCATGAGCCACAGCGCCGAAGGGCCGTACAACGGCTTCTGGACCGGCGTCAACGAGGCCGAGTTCACCCTCTTGGGCCTCGAGCGGGGAAAGTGGCAGCCGTTCGTCCAGCGCCGCCAGGAGGCGCTGATTCGCTGGATTCAGGGCAAGTGGGAAGTCGACCCGCAGCGGATCACCTCCGGCATCGGGGCCTGGGGCATGTGGGAGCTCCGCCGCGCCGGGCTGTACGCGGCCATCAACGGCTGGGGAATGCCCGAGGTCACCAAGGGCTTCCAGTGCTGGAACTGGGCCAACGGCACCTGGGGCCCGCCGGCCGCCTACAAGGGAAAGCCCGACAAGGAAAACCCGTACGTCCTTCAGGACTACACGAGCTGGGTGCTGAAGAACCCGCGGGTCGAGCTGCCGTACTTCCGCGTCCACATCGGCTGGGGCATGCACAGCACGGAGATGGGCTGGCCGCCGTGGCCGCGGTTCATCCGGGCCATGATCGACACCAAGCGGGCCTTCTGCATGCACTCGAACGCCGTCACGCAGGCGATGCAGCGGGGCATCATCGACATCCGCCGCGATCAGTCGCTGCCGGCATTCGGCAACTGCTCTCTGGACGATAACATCGGCGACGGCGAGCTCGGCTCCGGGCGGGCCTTCGGCCAGATCAACGGCTACCTGGTGTGGGAGACGGCCACGGTTGTGGACGAGCCGGGCGTGTACGAGATCACCGCCTACCTGTGGGGCTCGGCCCCGCTGCCGGCCTGCACGGTCGACCTGACACCGCGAAGGTGTCGGAAGTTCAAGGCCAAGCCCGGCGAGGAGTTTCGCTGGACCAGCGTCTCCCTCGCCGACGGCAAGCAGGCCCAGGCGGGCCTCGCGGCCGCGGACGCCCACGGCCTCGTGACGATCAAGGGCCTCCGCCTGACCAAGGCCACCCACCGCATCGCCCTAAGGCGGAAGTGACCCCCGGCCGCGCTAGGCGGCACCAATCGCCGAGCGAGCAGAGCGCCGGGCTTTCGCGTTACCAGTTGGGCCGCCGCGAGCCCGTGTGGCAGAGAGACAGGCCGCACGATCGCCAGCGGCAAGACCAAAGGAGGCCGAACGTGAGCGCAGGAATGGACTGGCAGTTGATCCAGCAATGGGGCGTGTGTGTCTTTGCTTCACTGGCCATCGGCTCGGCGGTCGCCTTCGCCGAGGGCCTGAACGTCTGGGTGGCGGGCGAAGGCGCTCGCATCGACCCGCTCACGGGCAAGGCCTTCGAGGAAAACCCCGGACTCCTCCCCGGCGGGATCACGGGGGACTACCGCGGCCGCAGCCTCATCTGGGATGCTGCGACGCGGACGGTCTCCCTGAAAGGCGCGGCCAACGAGGTTCTGGCGTTTCAACTGATCCTCGAGGGCGCGGGCGTCAAGGGCATTACCATCAAGGCCGAGCCGCTCAAGGGCCCCGACGGGGCAACGATCCCGGCCGGGAACGTGACCTTCTTCCGCGCGTTCTACGTCCACGTCCGGCAGGCCAAGGACAGGAAGCGCGCCCTCTTTCCGCTGGAGGCGGGATGGTACCCGGACCCGCTGGTGCCGCTGGATACGCCCCGGCTGGGCGCGCCCTTCGCCATCGACGGCGGCAACTTCGGCGGGCAAAAACCCGAGGGCATTCGGAACCAGACCGTCTGGGTCGATCTGTGGGTCCCTAAGAAAACCGCCAAGGGGACGTACCAGGGCAAGGTGACCGTGCGCTTCGACGGCGGCAGCGTGGCGCTGAACTTGCAGGTCGAAGTTTTCGGCTTCCAGTTGCCGGATGAGAACCACACCGTCGTGGAGTTCATGTCCTACGGCAGTTTCGGCGACATGACGCGGCCGCTGCGGGAGGAGATCTTCCGGCTCGCCCACCGGCACCGCGCCAATATCACCAACACGAAGCCCTATGCCGGGTACGAGCCGGAATTGATGCCCAAGAACGGCCGGTTCGACTGGCGGGGATTCGACGAGTTCTGGGGCCCGGTCATCAGCGGCAAGCTCCACGCCGACGGGCCGCGCGCGGGCGTGCCCATGACCCACTTCAACCTGCCCTTCGATCCGGTGGTGAACCGCCCGGACAAGGGCGTGGCGCGGAAGGGGCGTGGCTGGCCCATCGCCAACCCCACCAAGAGCGGCGGCACGGAGGTGGACTTCACCCCCGAATACGTCAAGGACTTCACGCGGCTGCTTCAGGACGCCGACCGGCACTTCGCCTCGACCTACCCCAAGACCACGATCGTCGTCTTTCAGGACGCCCTCGACGAGGCTGCCTTCCACTTGGACTCCAAGGAGCTGGCCCTCGCCCAGCTTCGCTCGATCCAGGGCTACCTGAAGATCTTCCGGCAGGCCGGGCTGAAGCGCACGCTGTACAAGCTGGACATCGGCAGCGGCTTCGCCCGGTGCCGGTACGACCTGGACGGCGACGGCAAGGTCGAGGGGCCCAAGGAGGTCGTCGACGCCATGGGCGATTCGGTGGGCCTGTGGAACATCAACGGGCTGTCGATCGACCTGGACGCCCTTCAGCCGGTGCTGCGGCGCGGGGCGAGGGTGTGGTTCTACAACGGTTTCGAGCCGCGCGTCGGGCCGACGGTCATCGGCACGGAGGCCCTCGGCCCGCGGACCTGGCCGTGGGTCGTCTGGAACTCCGACGTCCACGGCATGTGCCACTGGCACTTCCTGTGGGGGACGAACCTCACCCCGTGGGTCACCGGCGGCATCGGCCCCGGGCAGCGGGACAACAAGCACCCCGGCAACGCTATGTTCATCTACCCCGGCCGGGACGTGGGCCTGCCCCAGCGGGCCTTCCCCTCCGTGCGGCTGAAGGCGATCCGCCGCGGTATGCAGGACTACGAGTACCTGTGGCTGCTGGCGAAGGCCGACGGCCGCAAGGACCGCGCCAAGTACTTCAGCACTCGGGTGGTCCGCAACAGCCTCGCCCGGCGGGTGGACGTCAAGGACTTCGGCGACGACGTCACCGGGAAACTCTGGCACGGCCCCGTCCGCGGCGATCAGCGACACTGGTCGCACCACCCGGAGGCGTTCGAGAAGGTCCGGCATCGGATCGGCGAGATCCTCGGCCGCGGCCGGAAGCGTTGAGCGTCTGATCCCCCGACACGCTCCGTGCCCAAGGCCGGCCCCGGCGAGGAGTTTCGCTGGACCAGCATCTCCCTCGACGACGGCAAGCAGGCCCAGGCGGGCCTCGCGGCCGCGGACGCCAACGGCCTGGTGACGATCGAGGGCCTCCGCCTCGCGAAAACCAAGCACCGCATCACCTTGCGGCGCAAGTGACCCGCGCCCGCGGCGGGCGGCGTTCCTCTATTCGCCAGCTACCGCAGGAGAGTTCCAAATTTCCGCGTTCGGGGTGGCGGGGTAGGAAAACAGAGGGGCACCTTCCGGTGGGCCTCGGAACGCGGTAGAATGCCTGGCAGGTTTGACCGAATGCCCTCGAGCGGCTCCTCCGGTGGGCATGTCGGTTTGGGGAGGTTGTATATGCGACAGAGCGGGAATCTTCCGGCGACCTGCGGCACGAGGTGGCGGTTCGTAGCGGCATTGCTGCTCTGTTTAGCCGTCACGGAACACATCTCCGGTGCCCCCCCTGAGTCGATGCCGGCCATGCGGTTGTTCGAGAAAGCATCCCCTTCGGTTGTTTCCGTTGTCGTGACCGGGGCAGGCAGGTTGGTCAAGAGAGGCACCGGCTTCCTTGTCTCTGACGACGGACTGGTCGCAACTAACTATCATGTGATCAAAGGCGGGCGATCCGCGGAAGTCATCCTTCCCACCCGAGCAAGGCTCGTGGTAAAGGGAGTCGTTGCGTCGAACCGGGATTGGGACCTAGCCATCTTGAGGGTCGAGGGCAAGTCTCTTCCTTTTCTCAAGATCGCCAAGGACGACCCCAAGATCGGAGCCAAGGTCTATGCTATTGGGAACCCGAAAGGGCTGACCAACACCCTGAGTGAGGGCCTGGTCAGCGGAGTCCGCGAACTCAAGGGGGAACTGTCGTTGCTTCAAACCACGGCGGCTATCAGCGCCGGGTCCAGCGGCGGGCCTCTGTTGGCGGACAACGGAGAAGTCGTCGGCATAACAACCGCGACCCTTGTTACCGGACAGAACCTGAATTTCGCCGTTCCCGGCAAGCTTCTTCTTTCCCTCCTGAGCGGGGTCGGCGAGCCCACTCCTCTGTCACGAACGCCATCTGTGACCACGAGAAAGGCGAGCGACGATCGTGATGTCATCTACTCCTCCTTCGGTGACATCATATCGAAAATGCCCAAGGACATTCATCCAGGCGTTGGGGGCACGGCTCCCGCAAACAAACTCAACGATGCTCTTCGGAAGAAGTGGATTGCCGACGAGGTTGTGGGCGCGAGGATTACACTCCCGGGCGCGATATGGAAGCTCGCAAAGATCAGCGATCGTGACATTCGGCTCAGGGCATGCTACCGGGAAATCTGTCGTGATGGACTGACTTACTATGTTTACATAGACTTCACGTTGGTCGATTACCAACAGGATGAGAAGCTCGCGTTGGCCAAAGAGTTGAGCTCCAAGAAGCAAGGCGAGCGGATTACGGTGGCCGGTGGGATACGGGCCCTGTCGGCTACCATTCGTCCGTACAATTCGCACGAGCAAGCGGATTTTGGCGTGAAGTCGTCAACTGCCCACATCAAGCTTTCCCCGGCGCAAAAGGGAGACCGTAGGTACGGGTATGTCCCTCCTCGTGGACCTTCCTTCACCGATAAGAAAGGCGTCCATGTCGTTCTCTCCCTGGACGAATGGACCGTCTCTCCCAATATCAAGACCAAGCCTGCCTCCAGGCCGGCTCCTCATGTTCTATCCCCTGAGGAAAAGGCTCGGGGTCGTTTCTCTCTGGCCAAGGCCTACCTGACCGCTGGAAGGAAACAAAAGGCGCTCGATGTGCTAAGATCAGTCATAAGGGACTTCCCGGAAACGGGGGCCGCGGTCCAGGCACAGCGGGAAATCGGGAGGCTAGTTCCAGGCCCCTCGAAGAAGGAATAGGGGACGGCAAACTCTCGATAACACTACGCGGCCGCCCTGCCTCAGTGTGTCCGCGGTCATCCATTTCGGGACGGCCACTGCACGGGCCCACATTCCGGCAGTACGGAGTCCTGGAAGTAACTGTGCTTAAGGCGAAGGGGATCAACCATGACAGAAAGCGACTTCAGTTGGCCCAGGAAGGGTCAGAAGGCTTTCGGGCTTCCCGACCGCCCCGCCCTTGAAGCATTCTTCATGCCCCCGGATGGGGCATACTTGGTTGGCTTCAAGCGGGCGGGGGACATGATCGTGGCGGCGGCGCAGGCCGAAGGCCAGCATCCCGACGATCTGTTCTTTCCTGTCGCCTACCTGTATCGACATCATCTGGAACTGATGCTCAAGGAGTTGGTCGGCCTTGGCGTGCGAGTGGGTTCCTTAGAAGGGTGCGAAGACTGCCTTGGGCAGCACAACCTGCACAAGCTGTGGAACAAGGCCAAGCAGTTGATCATGGAGGTCTGGCCGGATTCGCCCGTCGATGACCTCAATGGCACCGAGCAGATGATTCTTGAGTTCCACAAGCTCGACCCGACCGGGCAAGCCTTCCGCTACGCGCGCGACAAACATGGGGCGCCGCATCTCCAAGGCGCTCCGCAGCGCATCGACCTGAACAAGCTCAAAGCTGCGGTCGATTCCGTTTCAACGTTCCTTGACGCTTCGTACGCGGGGATCGACTACTGCGATCCGGGGCCGCCCTGAAGCGGGTTGGACCTCGCACGCTCAAGGGACGCTCCGCAGCCCCGACGGGGCGAGAGAATTTAGCCGGGGCCGTCAGGCCCCGGAAGGCGGGCCCCTCCTCCCTTCAAGCCCCGGAGGGGCGGCAGGAACGAGAGCATCGCGCCTATCCTCTCTGTCGCCGCTTCGGGGCTTCTCGAAAAAGGAATTACTGGCCTTTCACCGGCGGCTTACGCCGCCGGCTAACCTCTTCCGCCCCTGCGGGGCTGAACGGGCGCGCGATTGACCCTCGCACGCTCAAGCAAACGCCCGCTTGAGCGTGGCACCATGCGAAAGCAATTGCGCGCGCGGATGTGAACCTTCCGGCCGGGGAAATGGGGGTTTTGTGGGATTTTTATCTCCCGCGGCCGGGGAGGCTTGCCGGCCGGGATGCGGTTTTGCGAAAGCGTTTGCGCGCGCATACGTGAACGCGCGAAGTAAGTACGGAGGGCGCGCTGCGCGTGCGCGCCGAGCCTCTTTGAAAAGGGAATAGGGCTGAGACCAGGGAATAGGGACCAGGGACCAGGCACCAGGCACCAGGAACGGCAAAGGGACTCGGGACTGGGGACTTG
>CAYNYF010000041.1:0-35921 GCA_964401385.1 uncultured Planctomycetaceae bacterium
TTCTGCTGCCCGCCTACCTACCGGAGGTGGGCAGGCAGAAGCATGGCACCAACGGGCAACAGGGAACGAGGACCGTGGGACCGGAAAACCGGAACCAGTAGCCAGGAGCCGGGAGCCAGGAACGGCAGAAGCAGAAACGGCAACAACGAGACCCGGAACGCGGAATGCGGAACACGCAGGGAGGTACTGTTTTGCTCCCAATTGCTGACTTGCTGAATTGTGTGATTGGTGAATTGCTGCCGGCGGGCGGCAGGCGTGCCGGCCGGCGGCAGGCCCGGCCGGGGCGCGGGGCTCACGGCTCAGGCGCGGCCGGGCCGCGGCGAAGTTCGGCGCTGCCGGCGGCGGGGCGGTCAGGACTGGCGGGTGGCGCGCTTGAGCTGGCGGGCCCAGAGCGACAGCCACACGACGATCAGGACAGCCACCAGGACGGCTACCTTGAAGACGCCGAAGAACCACAGCCAAATGGTATGCACGGTCGACCAGGTCAGGTCGCCCCCGCCCCAGCAGTACAGCAGCCAGTCCGGGCGGGCGCGCATGATGGCCAGGAAGGCCAGCCACCCGATCAGCAGCCATACGACGGCGATCAGGACCGTCCACCACCCGGCCGTGGCCGCCGCCCCAACGCGCTTTGCCAACCTTTCGTCCATCGTCCGGCTCCTTCGTCAGTCCGTAAAGTATCAGTATCGGCCAGGGGCGCCGCCGCCCTCCAGCCGGTGTTTGACAGGGCTTCGCCCGTGCAGATAGACTCCCCCGAGCATGCGAATCCTGCTGGTCAACGACGACGGTATCTTCGCGGCGGGCCTGGCGGCCCTGTGGGAGGCGGTCCGCGACCTGGGCGAGGTGACGGTGGTGGCGCCGGAGTCGCCGCAGTCGGCGGCCGGGCGGTCCATCACGCTGCACGGACCGATTTACTGCCGGCGGGTGCAGGTGGAAGGGGCGTTCTGCGGCGTGGGCGTGTCGGGTCGCCCGGCCGACTGCGTGAAGCTGGCCGTCCGCGAGCTGATGGACGCCCGGCCGGAGCTGGTGTTGGCCGGCATCAACGCCGGCGCCAACGTCGGCATCAACGTCTTCTACAGCGGCACGGTGGCCGCGGCCGCCGAGGGGGCCCTGTTCGGCATTCCCTCCGTGGCCTTCAGCCTGGAGGCCGGGCACGACGCCGCGCCGGCGGACTTCCGGCGGGCCGCGCGGCTCTGCCGCTGGGTGCTCGACGGCCTGATCGCAAGGCCCATGCCGACCGGCGACCTGATCAACGTCAACGTGCCGGCGCTGGCCGGCGGCGGGCCCCGCGGGGTCAAGGCCGTTCCCCAGAGCACCTCGGCCATCAGCGAAAACTACCTCCGCGAAAACGGCGCGGACGGGCGGATTTCCTTCCAGCTCACCGACGAGTTCGACCACGGCCCCCAGGAGGGCGAAACCGACGTGACCGCCTTGAGCGAGGGATTCATCACCATCACCCCGCTCCACTGCGACCTGACCGACCGCTTCCGCCTGGCACAGGTGGGCCGCCACCATTGGAAGGACATGCCGAGCTGAGCTGGTCACAGGAATGTTTGCCCGCCTTCCTGCCGCCTGCCTGTCGCCCGCCTGCCTGCCGGAGGTGGGCAGGGAGGTGGGCAGGCACAGTCTCAGGAGGCGAGGATGCGTCCGCACGGGCGGGCGAAGAGACCACGAATTACACGAATGACACCGAATTCCACGAATGGGCTCTTTTCTCAAACCAGCGCTGTGCGGGGACCGTGGGTGTTACGGGGGGCGGGGCTCATTCCGGCCCGGGGGGGTACTCGGTGCACAGGCAGAAGCGGGCCGGCTCGTCCTCCTCGATGGCGGGGAAGCGCGGCAGTTCTTCCAGGAAGCGGTTGTCGCGGGCGTCGTCGTTGACCCTGCTGACCTCGCCGACGAGGACGGGCCCGCCGCCGCTCTCGCCCCAGAAGGCGTGGTACAGCCGCGGCGGCAGCGCGACCGACTCGCCCGGCGAGAGCACCAGCTCTCCGCCGGCCGGGAATGTCCGTCTCATCCCATCGACCTGGACGGCCACGTCGCCGTGCTGGTCGAGCTTTTCGTCGGAGGTGGAATGGTAGAGCTTGACGACCAGCCGCCCGCCGCCGCGGTTGATGATGTCCTCCATCTTGGAAAAGTGGAAGTGGTAGGGCGTCAGTTGCCCTTCGCGGACCATCATCGCCTTTTCGCAGTAGTCCTTTCGGTCGGGGCCGGGCGAGCCGCCGGGCGGGCCGTTGCGGAGGGTGAACAGCGTAAGTCCGAGCTGGTGAAAGCGCCCGCCGCCGAAGTCGGTGACGTCCCAGCCCAGTCCGTTGCGGCGGACCTCGTCGGCCTCGTGGCCGGTCCGGGCCCACTCGGCCGGCGCGTGCGTCGCCCACGGCGGCAGGTGGGATCGCTGCGAGGCGGCGAAGTCGATGAACTCCTGGATGGTGCGGTTGATCTCGCTGCGTTTCATTGGTCGTTGGCCTCGTCCACCGGCGCCAGCCGGAGGCAGTCCCGGGCGGCGACATCATGTCCCGCCAGCAGGGCCGCGGGCGATTCCGGCTGGTGGGTCCGGTCGGATAGATATGCGGCCTCGATGGCCGCCATCGTGAGCAGGTTCTCCCAGCCCGAGCAGGGGTATCCTGAGACATTGGCGGCCGAGGCCCGCACGAATGCCTCGACCTCGCGGGCGAACACGGCCGCCGGGCGCTCGTCGGCCCGAAAGGTCTCAATGACGGCCCCGTCGCGGTCGCGCAGGAGGCAGCGGTCGGGCCCGACCGACAGCGACCCGCCCTCCCCGTAGACCAGCAGGCCCTCGCTGACGGGGTCGAAGCAGCGGCTGACGGTGATGACCGCGGCGGCCTTATCGGTATAGCGGAAGGCCACCGAGACGGTGTCCTCGGTGTCGTAGACGGGCTGGTCGACCCCGGCCGGGGCCCCCGCCGGACGCCCCTGAGAGCCGCCCAGCGGCTGCCGCGTCCCGGCGATGGCGTACACCGTCTCCGGCAGGCCCATCAGCCAGACCACCAGGTCGAAGATATGGTAGCCCAGATTGATCAGGGCGCCTCCGCCGGCGGCCTTGTCCCCCCGCCAGCCCAGGATCGCCCCCAGGTTGTACAGGTAATGGGCCTGGACGAGGTAGACCCTCCCCAGCCGCCCGAGCAGCTCCTTGCCGCGGCGGTAGCCGCCCATGAACCGCCGCTGGGTGCCGATGACGAACCTGCGCCCGGCGGATTCGGTAAGTCTGCACAAGGAAACGGCTTCGTGGAGGTTTCGGGCCAGCGGGCTCTCCTTCCAGACGTGGGAGCCGCTCTGGCTTGCCAGGCGGACCAGCTCGGCCGACGGGGCCGGCGGAACCGTCAGAAACGCCCCCGCCGGGCGGGTCTCGACCAGCAGCCTGCGGTGGTCGGTATATGCCGGACAGCCGGCCTCGGCCGACGCCGATGCCGCCGCCGCCGCGTCCAGGTCCGAGACCCCCACTAGCTCCACCAGCGGGCAACCGCACAGGGCCCGCAACATGTTTCGGCCGAAGCCGCCGGTGCCGATGAGGGCTACGCGAAATTGTTCTGCTGGCATGGACCGCCTCTGGGCTTGCCGGGGACCCCAGATTAGGTGCTGGGTGGGAATTGTCAAGCCCGCCCCCAAATATGGAGTTGCGAGCGGGAATATTGGGATATTTTGAGCGTTCCGGCAGGTGTACCCTTGACACCGCCGCGGCGCGGATGTTATCATCAGGCGCATTATGGTTACGACGACCTCCTCCAAGGTTGCCTCGGCCAAGCTCCCCCGCCGACCGGTAATCCGCACCTATGACGCGGCGTTGAAGTACTTGTTCGCGCAGACCGACTACGAGCGAATGCTGCGGGTGCGGTACAACCGGGACACCTTCAGCCTGGCCCGGATGAGGCTGCTGCTGAAGAAGCTCGGCGACCCGCACAAGCGGCTGCGGTGCGTTCACATCGCCGGGACAAAGGGCAAGGGCTCGACCGCGACCATGCTGGCGGAGATGCTCCGGGCCTGCGGGCACAAGGTGGGCCTGTACACCTCCCCGCACCTGGTGGACATCCGCGAGCGGATCCGCATCAACGGCGAGATGATCACCCAGGCCGCCCTGAGGCGGTACATCAACAAGGTGGCCGTACGGCTGGCCCGGATGTCCAACGACAAGCCCACGTTCTTCGAGATCTTCACGGCGATTGCCTTCATGCACTTCGCCGATCAGTCGGTGGACGTGGCGGTGCTGGAGACCGGGCTGGGCGGGCGGCTGGACAGCACCAACGTGGTCAAGCCGATGGTGGTCGGCGTGACCAGCATCAGCATCGACCACACCGATCAGCTCGGCAAGACGATCGAGGCGATTGCCGGGGAGAAGGCCGGCGTGTTCAAGTCCGGCGTGCCGGCGGTGTCGGTGCCGCAGGTGCCCGCGGCCAAAACCGTCCTGAAGAAGGCCGCCAAGGTCGCCAACACGCCGCTGCTGTTCACCGGCGAGGACATCGACTTCAGCCTGCGCTTCGAGTCCTCGCGCAAGAGCGGGCCGCAGACTCGGATCTGCCTGACGACCCCGCGAAGCCAGTTCGAGCACCTGCCCGTCCCCCTCATGGGCGAGCACCAGGGGCTCAACTGCGGGCTGGCGCTGGCGCTGCTGGACCAGTTGAAGGTACAGGGCATGGAGATCGACGACGGCACCGCCGTTGAGGGTCTCTCGCGGGTGCAGCTTCCCGGGCGGATGGAAATGCTGCGGGAGACGCCTCGCATCCTCGCGGACGGGGCCCACAACGCCGCCTCCATTGAGGCCCTGATGCGGTCGGTTGGGCAGTACATTCCGTACGACTCCATGGTGGTGATCTTCGGCTGTGCGGCCGACAAGGACATCGACGGCATGCTGGAGCAGATCATGCGCGGGGCCGACAAGGTAATCTTCGCCAGGCCCGACACCCCGCGCGCCGCCAGCCCGAAAGACTTGGCCGAGCGGTATGAGGAGCGCTCCAGCAAGATGGCCCAGGTGGTGCCGGACCTCTCCGAGGCCATCCGCGTCGCCAGCGGCGCCGTCAGCCGCGGCGACATCATCTGCATCACCGGCAGCTTCTACCTGGTCGGAGAGGCCAAAAAGCTCTTGCAGTAGTAGAGCCACGACCAGGGAAAACGCAGAACCAGAGCGGCCCGTCGAAGGCGGCGGGCCGTTTTCTTTGCGCTCATTGGCCGCGGCCTGGTCGCGGGTTTCGCCTCCGGAACGGCGGTGAATCTCTCATTTGCCGCCGAGGGAGCCCCCCATCGCCCCAACGTCCTTGGCCCGCGGCCGGAGTCATATCTTAGACTACCTATAGGTCGGACAACTCGTAAGGCCAGTTCCAACGAGGCCAAGGCTGCTCACGATGGTATGGGCGTCCCTGCGACCGGGGCGCGGCAGCCCGAGGGCTCGACGCCCAGGCTCGTTCGACCTGGAAGCGTTTGTACCGCCTGATGGAGGCGCAATGGTCACGACTGCCTCGGAGATCCAGGGCTGCGTGCTCGTGATGGACCCCGATCCGGCGCGGTCGGCGAGCCGCCAGGCTGAGCTGATCTCAGATGGCTGGCAGGCCCTGCTGGCCCGGGATCCGGCCGGGGCCCTCGCGGCCGTCCAATCGGGCGACGTGGACGCGGTGGTGTTGGAAGTCAGCACCGAGGAGGCAGAGGCCTTGGACCTGCCTCGCGTGCTGCGCGTGGCCGGCGGGGTTGCCCATCTGCCCGTCATCGTCATGGCGCCCGCCCCGCCCGAGCAGGCCCGATGCCGGTTCCTCGAGGGCGGCGCCGACGACATCCTGCCCAACGACATCTCCCCGGCCGAACTCGGCGCACGCCTGCGGGCGCTGATGCGGGTAAAGCGACTGCACGATGAGCTTCGGGCTTCCAGACAGGCCCTGGCGGCGTCGCTGGCGCGGGAGCGGCAACTGCTGGCCCAGCTCCGCCGCGACAACGCCCACCTGCTGACGCTGTGCACGACCGACCCGCTGACGCATTTGCAGAACATCCGCCATTTCAACGCCTTCCTGGACAGCGAGTTCAAGGTGGCCAGAAGGTACCGGCGGAAGCTCTCGCTGCTGGCGTTCGACCTGGATCACTTCAAGGTCGTCAACGACACCCACGGCCATCCCAGCGGCGACTACGTGCTGAAGGAGTTCGCGGTGATCCTGGAGCGGCTGGTGCGTGATTCGGACGTGGTCACCCGCACCGGCGGGGAGGAGTTCAGCGTCGTCCTGCCGAACGCGGGCCGGACCCAAGCCCAGGGCTTCGCCCAGCGCATCGGTAAGGCGGTGCGCGAGCGGAAGTTCGTGGTCTACGGCCAGGAGATCCACGTAACCACCTCCATCGGCGCCGCCAGCTACCCCGAAGACATCGAGATCGCCGACGCCCAGATGCTGCTGTATTTCGCCGACCAGGCCTTGCTCCGGTCCAAGCAGCTCGGGCGCGACCGCGCGTTCGCGTTCGGCATGTTCGACCGGGTGGAACGTCGCCGGTTGAGGCGGCAATACCTCGCGAGCTACTCGCGGCAGACGGACCGCGACGGCAAGCCGGCGATCGCCGGCACCCTCGCTCGCTAGGAGCCTGTCGCATTTTGGTTTCGGGTTCCCGGTGATTTTTCGGACGCTGTCTACTCCGGGAAGTCGCCGTTGCGAGCCCGCGCGGCGTTGGGGTCGCGTTCTCGGCCCGGTTCCAGACGAACTGGCCCCGCAGCCACCACCGCCTGGGCGTTATCGGACTGCTCGTAGCCGCTCCAGTTCGCCCGCACGGTCGACGCGCCGGCTCCTGAAAATCCCGTTGCCATAACAGTAAATCAGCAGACCCAGCAGCATCCTCGGCGGGTATTGCTCCGAGCCGCTCCCGCGCCGGTTCACCTTCAGTGTGCCCACCCTCGACGGACTCGATGACGAAGTGAATCATGTCATCTTCCGGCACCCAGTCCCGCGGGTCTGGAGGCAGCGGCATGGGCGTGTTCCGGTCGACGTTCACGAACCTGGTAGCCACGCACGCAGTCTACGGACCGGTCAGGCAGGCAACGCCGAGCTTTACAAATCCGCTGGAGCGGGTAGGCTGTGGCGCAGTCGACCCGCTCGGAAGGATACGGACGCCGAAGCCACAATCGTCCGGGCGAATGGAAAAGAAAAAGATGAGCGCCGAAGGGAAACCCGACGTCGCTGCGGTGACGTTCAGCTTCGTGGTGCCAGTGCACAACGCGGCCGAGTCGCTACCCGCCTACCACGAAGAACTGCGAAAGTCGGCCAGGAAGCTCGACGCCGCCTGCGAGTTCATCTTCGTCAACGACGGCTCGACCGACCAGACCGGGGCGGTCCTGCGGCGTCTGCGCGAGCAAGACGACCACGTCAAGTACGTGGAGCTGACCCGCAACTTCGGTCGGCGGGAGGCGATGACCTGCGGGCTGGACTACGCCGCCGGGGCGGCCGTCATCACCACGGACCCGCGCTGCCACTACCTGCCGGAGCTGATCGACGAACTCATCGGCAAGTGGCGGCAGGGCTACGCCGTCGTCTACGCCGTCAGCGGGGCGGCGGGGCCACTGTGGAGACGCCTGCGTGGCAAGGTCCTCGGGTGGGGCTACAGAAAGCTGACGAAACTGGATCCGTCCGACCCATCGGACTTCCGGCTGCTGTCGCGGCCGGTGGTGGACGCGCTGCGGGCGGCGCGGGCGAAGACGCGGCTGCTGGGCGGGCTGGTGGAGTGGATGGGCTTCCGCCGGGCGACGGTGTCCTATGAAGGCGAGTTGGCCGAGGGGGCCGCGCCGGAGCCGTCGCTTTCCAACTCGGCCAACCTGCTGGCCGGGGCGATCTTCGATCTGCTGGCCGGGCCACTGCGCTGGATCGGCCTGGCCGGCCTGGCGATGGCGGCCGCGGCGCTGCTGTACGCGATCGGCGCCCTCATCTGCTGGCCCCTGCTGGGGACGGCGGCAATGGCGAACTGGGTCATGCTGGCGGTCGGGGTGGCGGGCCTGCAACTGGCCATCCTGGGGGTTCTGGGCGAGCACGTCGGCAGGGCCCACGGCCAAGCCAGGGACTTACCCATCTACGTCGTCGGCGAGGCCGTCGGATTCGAGGCTGCCGAAGACGAGAGGCCCTCCGCCCGAGAGTCCGCGGCGAAGGTTCCGACGGGCCAGACGGCCCCCATACGCTTCTTCACGTAAGGGTTTGCCCGCCTCGGGAACGGTGGAGGACAACTCGCATCAACTCCGGCCCGCTCCGCACAACTATCCGCGACTTGCCGCCGTCGGGGGCGGGATTGTGCGCGTGCAGTTGCCGGGCACGGCGCCACTGGACGGTCAGCCAGCCGAGCTGGTTGGGGGCGAGGAAGTCCTTCGCGGGGTTGTCGGCCACGTAGGCGCAGGCAGTGGCCGGCGCGCCGAGGCGGCGACGGATACTCACAAATCCGGCGGGGGACGGCTTCCAAGCCGACCGGCCCATTTGCTCGGTGAAGACGACCGCGTGGAAGTACCGTTCCAGCCCGGCCGCGGACAGCTTGAGCCGCTGAGTGGGCAGATACCCGTCGGTCAGAAGCCCCAGCTTCACCCGCCGGCGGCGGAGGCTTCCCAGGAGCTCGGCCACGCCGCGGCAGGGGCGAATCCGCGGGCGGTGCCGGCGGTACAGCTCGACCAGCCGGCGGATCGCGGCCTGTTTCAGCCCCAGGCGGAAATGGCGGCTGAGGGCGTCGAACATTTTCTCCCTCCGCCCGGAAAGGAATCGCCGCCACATCCATCCCTCGAAGTCCGCCCGGCTGTGCAGGCGTCCGCGGAGGTGCTGCCCGACGGCCGAAAAGCCGCTGCGGACGTAATCGCGCTCGCGGAAGAGCGTGTCGTCCAGGTCAAAGACGACCGCCTGGATGTGGAAACCGGCTGGGGCCATGGCGGCGAAAGGCTATGTCGTTTTCCGGGGGCTGTTGTAGCCGGGTAGCTTTGTGGGGTCGTCGGCCTGGACGAACACGCCCTCGTCATACCGCAGCATGAGCAGATTCGGCGTGAACCGTCCCAGCTTGGCCGAGACCGGCAGTCCCAGCGTCTCTTCCAGCACGTATCGGGGCAGATCGGCCCCGGCGGCGACGGCCAGCGGCGCGCCCCCGCCGAAGCGGGGATTGATCTCGAAGAAGTGCGGCTCGCCACCCAGGGGCCGGCGGCATTGGGTGTTGATCACCCCCCAGATGCCCTCCAGGTCCTTCCCCAGCTTCACCCCGCAGGAGATGAGTTCCTCATCGCGGACGGTCAGGCCCTTTTCCACCTCGCCGGCGCGAATCGCCAGCCGCTGCCGCGGCACCACCGATTTGACCTGCCCGTCGGCGGTGCGATACACGTCCAGGGTGTACTCGGGGCCGCCAATGTAGTCCTGGATCAGCATCAGGTCGCCGAAGGTCGCCAGGTGCGCCTTCAGCTCGGCCTCGGAGTGCAGCACCCCGGTGCCGATGCTGGCCGAGCCGCGAATCGGCTTGATGAAGCAGGGGAAGAACGGCTCCTCCCGGAACCGCTCCAGGGGGAAGGTGCGGATGGTCCGCAGGCCGATTCGCCCGAGGTACTTGTTGGTGAGCGTCTTGTCGGTACACATGCGAACCGTTTCCGGCGGGCCGATCATCACCTTGCAGCCGGCGGCGGCGAACTCCTCTCGATGCTCGGCCAGTGCGCCGAGGTCCAGATCCGTCAGCGGGATCAGCAGGTCCACTTCCTGGGCGGCGCAGGTCTGCTTGAGCAGGGGGATGTATTCGAGGCTGTCGACCGGGGGGAAGAGGAATCCCTCGTCGGCGGCGTGAAAGGCCGCCGAGGCCGACGTGAGATCGGCCGCCAGCAGCCTGCCGGCTATCCCCAGGTCGGCCATCGCCCGGCGGAAGGCCTCCAGCAGGGCAACTCGCCGGCCGGCGCAGGCGAACAGGATGTTCAGTCGGCGCGAAGCGATTTTCACCGTTCCCTATGCTTGCGACGGCAGGGCCCCGACGCCGGCTCCGGCCGGCCGGCCCGTCCACGACTGCCGAAGCGGTCAACCCGCGGCCTTCACAGATTCGCTTTGTACCAACCGATGGCCTTGCGCAGGCCGTCGGCAAAGAATATCTTCGGCTCGTAGCCTATCACCTGTTTAGCAAGAGAAACGTCCGCCAGGCTGTGCCGAACGTCGCCGGCGCGGGGGTCTGCGTGCTCCGGCTGGATATCGGTGTCCATCAGCTCCCGCAGCAGTTCCAGGATCTCATTGAGCGTGGTGCGGGCGTGACAGGCGATGTTGAGGGGCCGGCCGTCGCAGACCTGGGCCGGGGCGTGGGCGCCCAGCCAGTTGGCCTCGCAGACGTTGTCGATGTAGCAGAAGTCGCGGCTCTGCTCGCCGTCGCCGTAGATCACCGGCCGCTCCCCTCGCAGCAGGTGAGACACGAACGCCGGGATCACCGCCGCGTACGGGCCTTCGGGGTCCTGGTAGGGCCCGAAGACGTTGAAGTAGCGCAGCGAGAGCGTCTCCATTTCGTAGCAGCGGGCGTAGGCGCTCATGTAGCTCTCGCAGGCGACCTTGCCGGCGGCGTACGGGCTGATGGGTATGGGCGTCATCGCCTCGTGCTTGGGGGATTCTTCGCGGTCGCCGTAGGCGGAGCTGCTGGCGGCGAAGACGACCCGCCGGACCCCGCCCGCGCGGGCCGCTTCCAGAACCGTCAGCGTGCCGTTGACGTTCACGTCGTGGCTGGTCTGCGGGTCTTCCACGCTGCGCGGCACCGAGCCCAGGGCGGCCTCGTGGAAGACGGCCGCACAGCCGGCGACCGCCTTGTCCATGGCCGGGCGGTCCCGGACGTCGGCCTCGAGAAACTCCACCCGGTCGACGAAATCGGCGATGTTGGCCCGCTTGCCCGTGGCGAAATTGTCCACCACCACCGCGTCGTGCCCCTTGCCCAGGACGTAGCGGACCAGGTTGGAGCCGATGAACCCCGCCCCGCCCGTGATCAGGTATTTAGCCAAGCCCTTCTCCTTCTCCGGCCGCGGCGGAATGACGAATTCCCAACGACGCGGGGGCCTCTAATCTCGAACGTCCGGTCCGAGATCCGTCAACGGTCGTTCGTCATTGCTGTTTCGACATCCGCTCGCGCTCGTGATCCATGATCTGCTGCAGCGTCTGGGACAACGTGAATCTCGGCTCGTAGCCGATCAGGCGTCGAATCTTGGTCAGGTCCGGCACGCGGGCCATCATGTCGTCGAACGGCCGGCCGTAGGCCTGCTCGTAGCTGATGTGGCGAACCTCGCTGGACGAGCCGGCCATGTCGATGATCTTCGCCGCCAGGCCGTTGATCGAAATGGGCTCGGTGGCGCCGACGTTAACCACCTCGCCGACGGCGGCGTCGCAGTCGATCAGCTTGATCAGCGCGCCCACCACGTCGGCAACGTTGGTGAAGCAGCGGCTCTGGTCGCCCGTGCCGTAGACGGTCAGCGGCTCGTTGCCCAGGGCGGCCCGGACGAACCGCGGCACCACCATCCCGTACGCCCCGGTCTGGCGCGGCCCGATGGTGTTGAACAGCCGGCCGATGATCGGCTCCAGCCCGTACTGCTCGCAGTACGCCAGCGCCAGGAACTCATCCACCATCTTGCTACAGGCGTAGCACCAGCGGGTGAAGCGCGTCGAGCCGAACACGGAGTCGTCGTCCTCGCTGAAGGGCACCTTGGTGCTCTTGCCGTAGACCTCGCTGGTGGAGGCGATGAAGACGCGTCGCCGGAACCGGTTGGCTAGGTCCAGGACCACTTCGCTGCCGTGGATGTTCGTCTCGATGGTGCGGACGGGCTCGTCGGCGATGAGCTTGACCCCCACGGCCGCCGCCAGGTGAAAGATTACGTCGCACTGGTCCACCAGCACCGCCATCGTCGAGGAGTTGCGGACGCTGTCGCGAACGAATTGGAGGTCGCTGCGCCCCAGCAAGTGCTCAATGTTGGCCAGCGAGCCCGTGGAGAGGTCGTCCACGACGGTAACGTCGTGGCCGGACTGGAGCAGCGCCTCGGTCAGGTGCGATCCGATGAACCCGGCTCCCCCGGTAATCAATACTTTCATGGCGCTATCACCTTACGCTGTCGCGGAAGCTTACAGGAATCGCCAAAGCATACCCGTCGCCCGCGCCCCTGACAATACCCTGCGATGAATGCCGCGGCGGTCGGCCCGATCCCGGCGCCGGAGATTCTGCTTGCCTCGGGCGCGGGCAGGCCTATATTAGTGAGACTTGCCTTGCGCCCGCCGGACGGTGAGTCAGATGCCTATCGCGGCGGGCGTTCGTCACTATTCGGGCCCTGCCGGGTATTTGGCGGCGGCCCCAGGGGCCGGCAGGACGTTCTTGAGGCCCCGGCGAGCAGTTGTGCGGAGATACCCATGCCAGCAAAGCGACCGCAGGACATTCGGAACATCGTGCTTCTGGGCCATGGCGGGGCGGGAAAGACCATCCTGGCGGAGGCACTGCTGCACGCGTTCGGGGCGAGCAGCCGCTTCGGCAGCATCGAGGACGGCTCCACCGTCATGGACCATCAGGACATCGAAAAGCAGCGCCAGCACTCGGTGGACCCGTCGGCGGCCTACTTTTCCCACGCCGGCAAGGAGATCAACCTGCTGGACGCGCCGGGCTATCCGGACTTTATCGGCGGCGCCATGTCGGCGATGGGCGGGGCGGACACGGCCGTGGTCGTGGTCTCGGCCGCGGCCGGAATCGAGGTCAACACGCGGCGGCTGTTCAAGGTCGCCGAGGAGGACGGCCTGGCCAAGGCGATCGTGGTCAACAAGATGGACGCCGAGAACGCCGATCTGCCGGCGCTGGTCAGCGCCCTGATCGAGGTCTTCGGCAGCGCCGTCAAGTGCATGAACCTGCCGGTCGACGGCGGGAAGAAGGTTATCGACTGCTTCGGCAACGAGTCGGGCTCGGCCGACTTCGGCGACGTAGCCGACGCCCACACGCAGTTGATCGAGTCCATCATCGAGGCCGACGAGGCTCTGATGGAGGCATACCTCGGCGGGGAGGAGGTCTCCCCCGAGAAGCTCAGCGCCGCCTTCGCCCAGGCGATGGTGGCCGGGACGGTCATTCCCGTCCTGTTCACGGCCGCACGCGAGCAGGTCGGCGTGACCGAGCTGGCCGACGCCATCGCCAACTACTTTCCCTCTCCGGCCGACGTCCGCGGGCGGGCGGTCACCGCCGGGCAGGGCGAGGACGCCGAGGAAATCGAGATCTCCGCCGACCCGGAAAAGCCCTTCGTCGGACAGGCATTTCGCATCGCCGCCGACCCGTTCGTGGGAAAGCTGGTCTGGGTCCGCATCCTCCAGGGCAGCGTGACGCCGGAGACGACCTTTCTGCTGCGCGACGAGCGCAAATCGACCAAGATCGGGCACCTTTTCAAGGTCCAGGGCAAGGAAACGGTGGAGATCGACTCGGCCGTCGCCGGCGACATCGTCGCCCTGGCCAAGATCGAGGAAATCCAACTCGGCGACGTCCTCCACGCCCAGGCCAAGCCCATGTTCCGCGCCGTCCCGGGCGTGCCCACGCCGATGTACTCCCTGGCGGTGACCCCCAAGAGCCGCGGCGACGAAGGCAAGATCTCCGAGTCGCTTACCCGCCTGGCCGAGGAAGACCCCACCTTCCGCGTCACCCGCGACCCCCAGACGCTGGAGACGGTCATCTCCGGCGTGGGCGACCTGCACCTGCGGCTGATGCTGGAGAAGATGGCCGCCCGCTTCAACCTCCAGGTCGAGACCAAGCCGCCCAAGATTCCCTACCGCGAGACCGTCACCGTCAAGTCCCAAGGCCACTACCGCCACAAGAAGCAGACCGGCGGGGCCGGACAGTTCGGTGAGGTCTACCTCCGCATCGAGCCGCTGGAGCGCGGAACGGGCTTTGAGTTTACCCAGGAGCTATTCGGGGAGTCGATCCCGCGGCAGTTCGTTCCGGCCATCGAGAAGGGCGTCCGCGACGTGGTCGTCGCCGGCCCGGTGGCGGGCTATCCCATGCAGGACATGAAGGTGATTGTCTACGACGGCAAGCACCACCCGGTCGACTCCAAGGAGATTGCCTTCCGCACGGCCGGCAGGCACGCCTTCGTGAATGCGGTCGAGGCCGGCAGGCCGGTCCTGATCGAGCCCGTCGTCAACATGGAGATCACCGTGCCCGGCCAGTACGTCGGCGACATTGCCGGGGATCTGTCCGGCCGGCGCGGGCGAATCCTCGGGCAGGACATGCTTCCGGGCAACGTGGCCGTCATCCGCGCCCAGGCGCCGCTGGCCGAGGTCGCCCAATACAACAGCCAGCTTCGCTCGGTCACCGGCGGGCAGGGCTCCTACACCATGGAGCTGAGCCACTACGAGCCCGTCCCCGGAAACATCCAGCAGCAGATCATCGCCGCCTCCAAGAAGGCCAAGGAAGGCGAGGACGAGTAGGCGGGGCGTTTCCCAGCCGGGTGGGAGACCCTGAGAGACCACTATGGCGAAGGTTTTTGCGGCGATTCGGGCACGTTTTTCAGCCTCGGTGCCGCCTTCGGCGCAGACCGCATGCGATGCACAGTAACCAGCCGGATTCGGAGATGGGGCGATGAGGGTCATGACGGCACGGGCGCTCGCGGGCGAAGCGCCGCCAGACGCCGTATCCGCTCCAGGATCGCCGCGAACAGCCGGCGCGGAACCGCGACCTCGGCCATGTGGAAGATCACGTACCGTGAATGCGTGACGGCCTTCGCCCCGATCTTGATGAGCTTCTCCCGCAGCGACGTCGGCGGCCGGCGAGCTTGCGAAGGGTCTCAATGAGCCCGCCGCCCGAGCCCGTCCCGACCAGCCCGCCCCTCAAGCCGGGCGGATGCCCTCCTCAGGTCACCCAGCGGGCGCGCACGCCTTGCTCGAGCAGGCATTTGCGGAGGCGATGGGCGCCGGCCGTGCCGGCGGTGAAGATCGCGGTCTTGTTACCGGGGGCGGTGATCTTGAGCTGGATCCGCTCGCCCGTTCCCCGCGAGGCGATGGTGATCTGATCGCTGAAGGGCATCTCGATCCGCCGGGCGAACTTGCGGTAGACCATCCTGCGGTCGGTGACGACCACTCCGGCTTGGCCGGCCTCGGTCTTGGCAAAGTCCCCGTCCGGGATAAAGCTGACGAACTGCTCGTCGTCCAGCTTCTGATACCACTGCTTGATCCTGCTTCTGACGGCCAGCGGGATTGCCCGCCAGGGGTCGCCGCCGGTCTTCGCCAGCGCCTTTCGGATCCGCTGCTGGCCCTGGGAGCCGGGCCCGCGGACGGCCACGATGAACTCCTCGGCGCGGGCCAGCGAGCAGATGCCCAGCTCGCACTGCCGGCTGTTGGTTCCGGGGGCGAAGCGCACGTCATTGATGACCGCCCCGACGGCCGAGCAGGCTTGGCAGACGTAATACGGAAACGGCAGGCAGTACGGCTCGGGCAGATTTGGCACGCGGTCGAGGGCGGCCAGCAGCTTTCGCCCGCGCAGTCCGCCCAGCTTCTTCAGGTCGTAAACGCTGGGCTGGTATCTGTTGTGGACACCCAACTGTCCGCGCTCGGGCAGCTTGCTAGACCAGATAATCAGGTGGACCGACAAATGGCTCTTGTCGCCGCAGACGATGCACTTCCGCGGAAAGCCGCAGCGGAAGTCCTCGTCGTAGAGCAACTGCGGGTCGAACAGGAAGAACGCTCCCATGTCGTCGACGTGGCCCAGGCGAACGGGGAAGCTTTTGTACTCGCGGGCGGGCTGCGGCGGCGCCTTTTCGACTTTCGCGGCGGGAGCGGCCGCCGGCCTCGCCGCCGCGGTGCCGGCCGGGCCGAGCCAATCCATGATCTCCTCGTCGCTTGCCGGCGAATCCCCCGGCGCCAACTCGGACATTGGGGAAATCACGAACACATCGCCGCAGGAAGTGCACCGGCCTTTCCTACCAACGGAGGCCGGCGGCACCACCAGAACAGTCCCGCACGACGGACAGGTGACCTTCATCATTTCCATCGCACAGCCCCTTTGTAAACAGACGTGACCCGAACCGAGCGACCGAACTTCTCAGATATGACCCTTTCTGCTGCCCCGGCCCACGACTCAGCCAGCGATCGCGGCCGGTCGACCCAATAGAATTGACGCATCCATTACTATACTATCCAACCCCGCCGCGAAATGCAAGTCTCGCAAGAACCACCCGCCGCGTCCCCGTCAGCGGCGCGAAAAAAAGGCCTCCACACTATGCCGATGGGAAGCCTTTGAAAAGAACCCTCTATTTCCAGGTGGGCGGTCGCTTGCCAGCCATTGGCTGAGCACAGACGGCACCGCCCTCAATGGTTTTGTCGGTTCTTTCAAAAGGGTGCTTCCCTGTCGGACATGGCAGAGGCACGCTTTCATTATACCGAGCTTCTGAAAAGTTCATCGGCCGGCCGAGAGAAAAACTTGAGCGTACCCGCCCGCGCGGCGAATTGCGGATTGCCGGTTTCGGATTGCGTTTTCCGCGCTTAGCTTCTCAGCTCCGCGCCCAGCCGGCGCTGGAGCCCTTGCAGGATCCGCCCGACCAGCTCGTCCACCTGCTCGTGCCGCAGCGTCCGGTCCGGGCGGCGGTAGATCAGGGAAACGGTGACGGACTTTTTCCCCGGGGGAACCTGCTCGCCGTGATAGGCCCCGACGTATTCCAGCGCTTCCAGGGGGGACTGCTTCTCCGAGTGGATTGCCTCCGCCAGTTGCTGCCAGTTGACCTGCTCGTCGACTACCAGGGAGAGGTCGCGGCGGACGGCGGGAAACCTCGGCAGCGGCTTGTAGCGGCGCTCGCCGCCGGCCCGGGCCATGACGGCGTCGAAATTGACGGCCGCGGCGACGTGCGGCTTCTCCAGCCCGTAGTACTCCAGCACGGCCTCGTCCACGACGCCGATGATTCCGACCGTCTCACCGTCGAGGCGGATTTCGGCGGCGGCGCCCTCGGCCAGACCGGCGGCGGCGGCCTGAACCACCGTCAACTCCGCCCGCGGAGCCACCTTCCGGATGGCCGCCTCCGCCGCCCCGCGCAGCGTCCGCAGCTCGCCCCGGCTGACCAGGCACAGCTCGACGTGCTCGGCCGGGCGCCCCTCCGCAGTGCCAGCCGCCCGCGGGCGGAAGACCGCCGCCAGCTCGTACAGGCTGGCGTCGTCGTTGCCGACGTCCTGGTTGGTCTTGCACGACCGAAGCAGACTCCCCAGCAGCGTCGGGCGGAGCACGTTGTTGCTCCGGCGAACCCTGGCGTCCACCCGCACGCTGGCGGCAAAGCCGAACAGGGCCGCCTCGGCCTCGTCGACGAAGGCGAAGGTGACGGCCTCGTCGAAGCCCGAGGCGGACAACGCCGCCCGAAGATCCCGTCGGGCTTGCTCGGCCGGGCTGAGGCCCACCAGCGGATGCGTGACCTTGTTCCGGACTGGAATCCTCTCGAAGCCGGCCAGGCGGGCCACCTCCTCGATCAGGTCCGCCTCGCGCGTCAGGTCGCCCCGCCACGGGGGGATCGTGCAGGTGATCCTGCCGCCCCTGCGCCGGGGCGCCAGGCCCAAGCGGGCGAGGATTTCCGCCTGGGCGGCGTCATCGACGTCCATGCCCAGCAGCGCCCGGCAGCGGTCGGCGCGGAGGGTGACCTTGGGCGGGGCATACGGTTCGGCCCAGACGTCGACGACGCCCTCGGCCAGCTCGCCCCCGGCCGTTTGCAGGATCAACTGCGCCGCCCGCAGCGAGGCCGCCTCCACCCCCACCGGGTCGACGCCGCGCTCGAACCGATACGAAGACTCGCTCATCAGCGTCAGCGACCTGGCGGTCTTGCGCGTGACCGTGGGGTCGAACCGGGCGCTCTCCAGCAGGACCGCGTCGGTCTTGTCGGAGACTTCGCTTTCCAGCCCGCCCATCACGCCGGCGATGGCCACCGGCTTCTCCGCGTCGGCGATGATGAGCATCTCGGCGGTCAGGCGGCAGCGAGTGCCGTCGATGCTGACCAGCTCCTCGCCGTCGCGCGCCCGGCGGACGACGATGCGGTTGCCCGCCAGCAGGGCGTAATCGAACGCGTGCAGCGGCTGGCTGTATTCCATCAGCACGTAATTGGTCGCGTCCACGACGTTGTTGATGCTGCGCAGCCCCACCGCCGCCAGCCGCTCAATCAGCCACGCCGGCGACGGGCCGATCTTCACCCCGGTGATGACCCGGGCGGTGTAGCGCGGGCACAGGTCCGCAGCCAGCACTTCCACGCCGGTCAGCTTGCCCGCCCGCTTCGCCCCGGCCGGCACGGCCGACAGGTCCGGCAGCTTCAGCTCCAGCGACAGCGCCGCCGCCAGCTCGCGGGCGACGCCGACGTGCCCGAGGCAGTCCGGACGGTTGGAGGTGACCTCCAGGTCGAAGACCACGTCCGTCTCCGTCTGCTCGATCCCCTCGCAGCACAGCCCCGTCCGCGTAAAGACCTCGCCCAGCTCCGCCGCGGCCACGGCCGAAACGTCAACGTAATCCGTCAGCCAGTTGAGCGAAACCTTCATCGCGTTTACTCTTGCGACTTGAACCCAAGAGCGGTACATGCTAGCCGATAGGGTCGACCAAGCAAACCTTTTGTCCGCCGGGCGCGGCGGCGGCGCTTTGGGCGCCCGGCGAGCCGGGCACGGCGATGACGATTAGGTTCAGGGGCATCTTTTCCAGGCCAGAGGGCACGACTGAACCGCCCGGCCAGGGCGGTGCGGGGTACTCTCCGCTGTCGGTGGTGGCCCTGATCGGAGCGAACCTGATCCCGCTGTTCGGCGTGCTGGCACTGGGCTGGCGGGTCTTCCCGATCCTGCTGCTGTTCTCCCTGGAGAACGTCGTCATCGGCTTCTACAACGTCCTGCGGATGGTCGTGGCCCCCTGCGACCTGAAGGAACTTCGCGCCGACACCGAGGGCGTCAGCACGAAGCGCGGGCTGATCCTGTTCTTCTGCGTCCACTATGGCGGATTCTGCGCCGGGCATCTGTTCTTCATCGTCTTGCTCTTCGGCCGGTTCGCGGACGGCTCCGCGACTGGGGCCCGGTGGTCGCCGGGGCCGGACGCGCGCCCCTGGCTGGCTGGTGGGTGGTGGCTGGCCACGGCGCTGGGTGGGCTCTTCATCAGCCACGGCGTCTCGTTCTGGAAGAACTTCATCCAGGGCGGCGAGTACAAGCGCGTTACGGCCGATCAGCTCTTCGCCAGGCCCTACGGGCGGATCATGGTGATGCACGTGGCGGTCGTGGGCGGGGCGGCCGCCATCCGGGCCACCGGCAGCCAGGGGGCGCTATCGCTGCTGGTGATGGGCAAGATCATCCTGGACGTGGTCGGCCACGTGCGCGAGCGGCGAAAGTTCGCCCGCGAGCCGGCTCGACCTCGCCTCCCTTGACAGCTAACGCCGCCGGAGGCAGCCCCCGCGTGCGCGTCAGCGGCCGGCGGCGGCGAGCGGGCCGGACCGGCCGAGGGCCGCCAGCACCGCGTCGGGGGGGATGCCTGCGACATCGGCGTCGGCGAGGACTTGCACCCGCCGCCCGCGGGGGGCGAAGTGCGCCCGGGCGCCGGTGCCGAACAGGGCGACGGTGGGCGTTCCCACGGCCGCGGCCAGGTGGGTCGGCCCGCTGTCGTTGCCGACGCAGGCGGCGGCCCCGGCCGCCAGAGCGGCCAGCACCGCAAGCGGCGGTCCGACGAGCGTGGCAAACTCCGCCTGAAGCGAGGCGGCCGTCGCCGGCCCCCACCAGTCCAGCTCCGTGGGCCCGAGGACGAAGACGGGCGCCGGGCGACAGCTTCGAGCCAACTCGACGAAACGCTCCAGCGGCCAGCACTTCTCCCGCGAGCCGGAGCCGGGATGGATCAGCACGTACGGGCCGTCGGCGGCCGCGCCTGCCTCGGCCAGCGCCGCCTTCGCCGCGGCCCGCCAGGTCTCGGGGACGCGCCAATCCGGAAGCGGGACCGGCTCGACGCCGGCCAAGCCGGCCCAGAGGTCCACGAGGTGCCCGCCGAATTCCTCCGGCGGGCGGATCGGCAGGAAGATCGCCCGCCCGGCTGAGCAGAGGGCCACCAGCCGCCGCTGCGCCGCCTCGTCGCCGGCGGCCAGGCAGCTCACCAGCAGATCGCACCCGCCCAGCCGCTTCGGCAGCGAGCATTTGCCGACGGGCGTGTCGGCGAAGACCTCCGCCATCGGCAATGACTCAAAGTCCAGCGCCTCCTCGACGACGCCGAGACCGGCCAGCAGGGCGCCCTTTTCGGCGCCGGCGATCAGGCGCGCCCGTCCATGCCGCGGCCGCAACGCCGAAAGAAACTCACCGAACAGGACCAGATCGCCCAGTGCGCCGGGATGAATCGCCAGGATCGGTAATTGCGCCGGATGAATCCGTTTCATGAATTCGCGTCTTCTTCGCTTCTTCGCTTCGTTTCTTCTATTCGCCGTATTCGCTTTCATTCGCGCGAATTCGCGTTATCGATCCAGCCTCCGCCGAGCAGCCTGTCGCCGTCGTAGATTACGGCCGCCTGTCCGGGCGTGACCGCCATGACGGGGTCGGCGAAATCGACCTGGAAGCGATCCGGGCCGGTGATGCGAACCTTGCCCGCTGCGCCGGCGTGGTTGTATCGAATCTGCACGATGGCGTCGAACTCGCTGCCGGCGGGCGGCGGGTCGACGTGCCAGTTCGCCCCGGAGGCCGACAGCCGCCGCGAGAGGGTCTCATCGGCCGAGCCGACCGTCACGGTCGCGCTTTCCGGGTCGATCCGCGTGACGTACATCGGCACCCCGACGGCCACGCCCAGCCCCCGCCGCTGGCCGATGGTGAAATGCCCCACGCCGTCGTGCCGGCCGAGAACATTGCCGGCCGAATCGACCACGTTGCCGGGACGCAGCGCCTCCGGCCGGCGGCGCCGCAGCAGCTCGGCGTAGTCGCCGGAGACGAAGCAGATCTCCTGGCTGTCGGGCTTCTCGGCCACGTGTAGGCCCAGCTCGGCGGCGATCCGGCGGACCTCGGCCTTGGTGGCGACCTGTCCGATCGGAAGCAGCACCCGCTCGAGCTGCCCGCGGGCGATCCCGAAGAGGGAATAGGACTGGTCCTTCTCGGGAGAGCGATGAATCCGCCCGTCGACCATCCGGGCGTGGTGGCCGGTGGCGACGTAGCGCGCGGCCACCGCGTCGGCCCGGGCGATCAGGGCGCCGAACTTGATCAGCGTGTTGCAGTGGATGCAGGGGTTGGGCGTCCGCCCGCGGGCGTACTCGGCTGCGAAGTAGTCGATGATGCCGACGAAGTCGCGCCCGGCGTCGAGCAGGAACAGGTCGATGCCGAGTCTCTCGGCCACGCGGCGGGCGTCGGCGGCGTCGGTAGGCGAGCAGCAGCCGCGGGTATCGTGGTCGGCCTCGACCGCCCCGCCCAGGCACAGGAACACCCCCGTCACTTCATAGCCGGCCCGCACCAGCAGGTATGCGGCCACGGAGCTGTCCACGCCGCCGCTCATCGCGACCAGCACCTTTTCTCCCGCTTGCGGCATCCGCAGTATTGTAACGGGCCGCGGGCCGAGACAGCGACAAAAGCCGCGCTCGCGGCCTGCGCGTGCGATTTGACAAAGCCCGCGCGGACGGGTCTATTATCGCGGGCAGGAAGGAGTGCGAGATCGCCGAGCCTCTCACGAGCGAGCCGGCGCCGAAGAGCTGCCCGCGGTGCGGCCTGTCCAGCGCCGCGGACGCCGAGTTCTGCGTCCACTGCGGCAACCGCCTCGGGCCGCGCCGGAAGGTGCCCGTCTGGCACCTGCACCGGCGGCTGTACGACTGGACGCTGGCGTGGGCGTATCGCCCCTCGGCGGCCGTCGCCTTGTTCGTGCTGAGCTTTGCCGAGAGCAGCTTCTTTCCCGTTCCCCCCGACGTACTGCTGATTCCGCTGACGCTGGGCGACCGGCGGAAGTGGTTGCGGTACGCCCTGCTGTGCAGCCTGGCCAGCGTCGCCGGCGGGGCGACCGGCTACCTCATCGGCTACGCCGCCTGGCAAGCGGTGGGGAAGTTCTTCTTCGACTGGATTCCCGGCTTCACGCCGGCGCGGTTCGAGGAGGTCAGCAAGGCCTACGAGCAGTGGAACTTCTGGGTGGTCTTCACGGCCGGCTTCACGCCGCTGCCGTTCAAGGTGATCACCATCACGGCCGGCGTGTTCAAGATCAACTTCGTCGTCTTTCTCATTGCCGCGGCCGTGAGCCGCTCGGCGCGGTTCTTTCTGGTGGCCGGGCTGTGCCGCATCTTCGGGGCGAGGATCACCCCCTTCATCGAGAAGTACTTCAACTGGCTGGCGCTGGCCTTCGCGGTGCTGCTGATCGGCGGCTTCGCCGTGTTCAAGTACGTGCTGTGAGGCCCCCGCCGGCGACGGCGGCGCCGCCGGAAAAGGCGCTAGCCCTTCTTGGCGTTGGAGGGTCCCCGGGTGCCGGTGGGAACGGAGGGTTTGCCGTTGGGGGTTTCAGCCTGCTCGGCCGGCGGCTTTTCCTGCGAGGGGTATTTCACGCGCGCGTGGTGAATGCCGCAGAGGCTCTTGACCAGGGAGGTCTCGATGGTGTGGACCTCCTTGAGCGTCAGCTCGCACTCGTCGAGCTGTCCGTCCATGAGGCGCTTGTGGATGATCTGGTGGACCTGCGTCTCGATTCGGCCGGGGGTGGGCTCGGACATGGCCCGCACGGCCGACTCGGCGGCGTCGGCCAGCATGAGGATGGCCGCCTCCCGCAATCTGGGCTTGGGCCCGGGATAGCGGAACTCGACTTCGTCGGGGGCGCGCTCGACGTCGCCCTTGCGCTGCTGGGTGGCGGCGTGGTAGAAATACTCCACCAGCGTGGTGCCGTGGTGGGTGGCGATGAACTCGTGCAGCACCCGCGGCAGGCCGTATTCGCCGGCCATCTCCAGCCCGTCCTTGACGTGCCCCTTGATGATCAGCAGGCTAATGGCCGGACTGAGCTTGTCGTGCTTGGAGGACGGGCCCGACTGATTCTCCACGAAGTAGTCGGACTTGTTGATCTTTCCGATGTCGTGATAGTAGGACCCCACGCGGGCCAGCAGCCCGTTGGCGCCGACGGACTGGGCCGCCGACTCGGACATCGTGCCCAGCATGAGCGAGTGGCTGTAGCTGCCGGGCGCCTCCAGCGCCAGCCGCTTCAGCAGCGGCTTGTCGGCGTCGCACCACTCCAGCAGCGTCAGCGAGGTGGCCACGCGGAAGACGCGCTCGATCAGCGGCAGCACCCCCTGGACTAGAAACCCCCCGGCAAGGGCGGCCGCCGCGGCGCAGAGGCTGTCGATGAGGGTGAAGCGCACGGGCACGCCGGCGGCGGTTTGCACCGCCCACACCCCGCCGAGAGCCACGGCCGCCGCGCCCAGGCCGGTCTGGATGAGCTTGCTGCGGGTGCGGACCTCGCGCAGTTGGAACACCACGGCCGCCGCCGCCCCCCACAGCACCAGCAGCTCGCCCATGCCCGCGCGAAGCTGCAACGCCATCAGCACCAGCAGCCCCCCCGAAGCGGCGAAGGCGAACCGCTGCCCGAAGGCGATGGCCAGCGCCGCCGCCCCCGTGAACACAGCAAAGACCGACAGGTAGAAGTTCCAGCCGGCCGCCCCGACCATGGCCTTGCTCACCAGGAGCATCAGCGCCAGCGAGCCCGCGACCGCGCAGCCGCGGGCGTGGTCGGCCACGATCGAAGGCTCATATTTGAAGACGTACAGGCACAGCAGTAGGATGACGGCGGCGATCATGCCCGTCCGCCCCACCACCACCCAGAGGCCCTGCTGCGGGCCCGGCTCGCCGCCGGGCGAGTCGGCGCCGACGGCGGCGCGGCGGACCAGCAGGCTGCCGGCGTGCGACGCCCCGGCCGGCCAGAGGTCCATTGCCAGCACGGCGGCCGCGAACACCACCGCGATCAGCACCGAGCCGGTCCCGCCGGCCTGGCGGAACCGCTGCCAGCGGCTCGGGCTTATCCGCGGCGGCTCCACGCGACGCGGGGCCGGCTTCTTCCTGTTGTTTTTCTTGAACGGCCACATGGCAAACGCCGTCGCTGTTCCTCAAAGACCGCCAGCCGGCAGGCGGGCGGCCGCCGATCACGGCTCGCCGGCTGCGGGTTGCTCGTCTTCGCTTTCGGCTCCCTGGCCTCCGCCGTAGGCGTCCACGATGTTCTGCACCAGCCGGTGGCGAACGATGTCGCGCCGGTTCAGGCGGATGAAGCTCAGCCCCTTGATGCCTTTCAGCCGGCGCTGGGCGTCGAGGAGGCCGCTTCTCACGCCCTCGGGCAGATCCACCTGGGAATCGTCTCCGGTAACAAACATTCTTGACCCGTGCCCCATGCGGGTCAAGAACATCAACATTTGCAGCGAGGTGGTGTTCTGGGCCTCGTCCAGGATGACCACCGCGTCGTTGAGCGTGCGCCCGCGCATGAACGCCAGCGGGATGATTTCAATGATGTCGTTGTCCATCAACCGCCGGCTCTGATCGAACTCCATCATGTCGTTGAGGGCGTCGAAGAGCGGGCGGAGGTAGGGGTTGACCTTTGCCTGCATGTCTCCGGGCAGGAAGCCCAGCTTCTCGCCGGCCTCGACCGCCGGCCGGGTCAGGACGATTCTCCGCACGCGCTGACCCTTGAGCATGTTCACGGCGATGGATACGGCCAGGTAGGTCTTGCCCGTGCCCGCCGGGCCGACGCAGAAGACCATGTCGTGGGTCCGCATGGCCTCGAGGTAGCGGCGCTGGCCGGCCGAGCGCGGGCGGATCACCTCCCCGCCGTAGACGTCGATGGCGTCGATCGCGCCGACCTCCGGCTTTTCGACGGCGGCCGCCCCGATGGCGTCGGCGACCGCCTGCGGCGTCACCGGCAGGTCGCGGCGCGTCCGCCGCTGAAGCGCCGCCAGGACCGCCGCCGCCCGCGAGACGCTGCCGGCCTCGCCGGTGATCTTGACCGTCCCGGCGCGGGCGAACATCTGAACGTTCAGCGTGTCCCGGATCTTCTTCAGATGCGCGTCGGACGGGCCGAACAGGACCGACCGAAGCTCCGGGCGCTCCAATGTCACCGTCAGTTCCAAGGGCCAAACTCCAACACAAGATCGTCAGCGGCGGCCCGCCGACGGCACCGGCTCGTGCGGCTTCCAGCTCGTCTGATATTTCGATATTCGAATCTGATCTTGTTCTCTATCGGAACAAGGCCAGCAGCACATAAGCTGCCGGCGCCGCCAGCAGCGGCGAGTCCAGTATGTCCAGAACGCCGCCGAAGCCCGGGGCCACGCTGCCGGCGTCCTTGACCCTGGCGTCGCGCTTCAGCACCGACTCGCCCAGGTCGCCGACCTGCCCGAAGAGGCCGATCACGGCGCCGAAGGCGGCCGCCGCCGGCCAGCCCATATTCATCATACTCGCGCGCGCGGGCGAGTCGAAGACCGGGTTGACCGCGGATGCAAACGCCGCCGCCGCAATCGCCCCCAGCAGAAGCCCGCCGAAGAGGCCCTCCCAGCTCTTGTGGGGGCTCACCGACGGAAGCAGCTTGTGCCGCCCGAGGGCCGAGCCGACAAAGTACGCCCCGATGTCCGTGAACTTCACCGCCAGGATGAACAGGACAAAGGCCTTCATCCCGAAGTGCAGGCGGATGCTCAGCACCACCGCCCCGCAGACGCCCAGGTAGCACACCGCCAGCAGCGACCGGCCGATGCGGCCGAAGGCCCGATCCGACCCACGGGTGAGGGCCTGATCGGCAAAGACGGCCATCACCACCACGCCCAGCACCACTAATCCGAGCAGACCCTCATCCCCGCCGGGAAAGAGCCCCTGCCGCCAGCAGGGCAGCGTGCCCAGCACGACCGCGCACGCCGCGCCGGCGAATCGAGATATCGCAACGCCCCCGGCCGCCGAGAGCCGCGCCAGCTCCAGGTGCCCGGCCGCCAGCAGCAGCACCATCAGCCCGGCCAGCGGCAGGGCGCGGATGACGACCGGCCGGCCGCCGGGCCCGCCGGCAAGCGCCGGCCAGTCGAGCTGCTCCAGGTGCCAGTCGAGCAGGAACACCCCGGCGGCGAAGGCGATCAGAATGGCTCCGACAGTAATCCGCGTCAGCATCGCCCATATATTACAAGGGCTCCGCCGCCAAATTGGAAGCGCGGCTGGTTGCCCGCTACCGGCGTCGATGCGGTCGCCGGCTCTCGCGTCGGGCTTGCACGGGCGGGGCTCTGCCCGCATGATGAGGCGGATCGCGGGGGGAAGGCACGATCATGGCGCTTGACCTGAAATCATACGCGGCCAAGGTGCGCGTGACCGACGGCGTCTACGGCACGCAGTTGTATCCGGAGGCCCTGGGCACCGTCGCCTGCAAGGAGCTTCTGAACGCGGTCAACCCGGCCGTGGTGGAGGCCGTCGCCCGCAGCTACGTGGAGGCCGGCAGCGACGTCATCCTGACCAACTCGCTGTGCGCGAACCGCTTCATGCTGGATTCTTACGGAGTGGCGGACCGCGTCGCCGAGCTGGCGGAGGCGGCCGCGGCCATCAGCACCCGGGCAGCCAGGGGAACCGACGTGAAGGTCTTCGGCTCGCTCGGCCCGACGGGCAAGGTCGTGATGATGGAGGAGGTCTCCGAGGAGCGCTTCTCGGCCGCGTTCGCCGAGACGGCCGAAGCCCTCGCCTGGGGGCGGGCCGAGGCGATCGTGCTGGAGACCTTCAACGAGCTGGCCGAGGCCGAGATCGCCCTGAAGGCGGTCCGGAAAGCCTGCGACCTGCCGGTGGTGGTCTGCATGTCCTTCGCCTACGGGCCGGACAAGACCATGACGATGATGGGCAACAAGCCGGCCGACCTGGCGGCAATGGCCGAGGCGAACGGGGCCGCGGCGGTCGGGGCCAATTGCGGCATCGGACCGCAGCCGTACGTTCGCGTGGCCCAACTGCTGCGGGAGGCCACGGACCTACCCATCTGGATCAAGCCGAACGCCGGCCTGCCGCAGGTCAAGGCGGGGGAGACCCTCTTCCCCATGGGGCCGGCCGAGTTCGCCCTGTTCGTGCCCAAGCTCATCCAGGCCGGGGCGAACTTCATCGGCGGCTGCTGCGGGAGCACGCCCGACCATATCCGGGCGATCCGAAAGGCGGTCGACGAAGGCTGAGGGCGTTACCCCCGCCGTCGGCTTCGACGAACCAGCAGCGCCGCCGGCAGCGCCAGCAGCGCCAGGACGCCCGGCTCGGGCACACTCGCCGCCTCGCCAGATGCGTAGAAGTCCGCCCAGAGCGTGTAGTCGCCCCCATTGACGACGCCGTCGCCGTCGGCATCGCCGCTCTGCGGGGGCGCGCCGGCGATGGAAACGATCAGCTCCGGCCAGTCCGCCGGCTCGTCTGCGTCCTTTGTGAAGAAGCCGCCGTACCAGGACTCATTGCCCACCCACGATTGGGTCGAATCGTCCCAACTAGGGTATTCACTTGACTCAAGTAGTCACTATTCCTTGCCGGACCATGGCGCGACGCAATTTGTGCAACCATGCCCAAGCCGTCTTGTGGCTTCGCAACCCCGGGATCCGCTGCAACCCCAGGGCGCTGACCCCGGTCTTCTGGCTCGTGAACCACCACACCGCCCGGAACCACATCCGCAACGGCTTGTGCGTGCCCTGGAGAATCGTACCTGCGGTGACGGACACCTGATAGCCGCAATCGACGCACTCGAACACATCCTTGCCCACCGGCCAAGCCTTGTCCCGATGACACCGAGGGCACCGAAACCCATCCGGCCAGCGGAGGGCAAACAAATACTCGCGACAGACTTCCTCGCTGGAGAACCGTTCCTCAAGCTCAGACAGGTTCTTTGGATAATCCTCCATCGCATGGCATACCACCCGTTGGGCTCACCTGAGCAAAGTACATACCCCTATGGCCAGTTTTGGAGCAAATTCAAGCCCCCCGGCCGAAGGTTTTCCTCTACGCCGGGATTTGCTATGCTTGGGTGCCATGTTCGAGGCGTTGACGGATAAATTCTCCGACGTCTTCCGGCGGCTGAGCGGCCGGGGGCGAATCACCGAGGAAAACGTCGAGGACGCCATGCGCCAAGTCCGCCAGGCCCTGCTCGAGGCCGACGTGCACTACAAGGTCGTCCGCGAGTTCTGCCAGGGCATCGTCCAGAAGGCCAAGGGCGAGGAGGTCATCAAGAGCCTGCACCCCGGGCAGGTGATGGTTAAGATCGTCCACGACGAACTGGTCAACCTGATGGGCCCGGTGGACACTCGAATCTACTACGTCTCCCCGCCGCCGACGATCATCATGATGGCCGGCCTCCAGGGCTCGGGCAAGACCACCACCTGCGCCAAGCTGGGCAAGTTCGTCCAGACCCAGGGCAAGCATCCGGTGCTGGTGGCGTGCGACCTGGAGCGTCCGGCGGCGGTGCAGCAGTTGGCCATCGTGGCCGAGCAGGTCGGGGCGCCGTGCTTCAAGATCGAGGGCGAGAAGAACCCGGTGCGGGTGGCGCGCGAGTCCGTCGCCTGGGCCCGGCAGAACGAGCGGGACGTGGTGATCATCGACACCGCCGGCCGGCTGCACATCGACGAAGAGATGATGCAGGAGGCCGCCGACATCGCCGACACCGTCCAGCCCCACCAGATCTACCTCGTCTGCGACGCCATGACCGGCCAGGACGCCGTCAACTCGGCCAAGGAGTTCAACGATCGGCTGGAGCTGGACGGCGTCATCCTGACCAAGTTCGACTCCGACGCCCGCGGCGGGGCGGCGCTGTCGGTCAAGGCCGTCACTAGCAAGCCCATCAAGTTCATCGGCGTCGGCGAAAAGCTGGACCGGCTGGAGGAGTTCCACCCCGACCGCATGGCCGGGCGCATCCTGGGCATGGGCGACGTGGTTACCCTCGTGGAAAAGGCCCAGGAGCAGTTCGACGCCGACCAGGCCGTAAAGCTCCAGGCCAAAATGGCCAAGGGAACGCTCTCCCTGGAGGACTTCCTCGGCCAGATGAAGCAGATGAAAAAGATGGGCCCGATGAAGGAGGTGCTCAAGCTCCTGCCCGGCGTGGGCAGCCAGCTCAAGAGCATCGACTTCGACGAGGCCGAGCTCGACCGCATGGAGGCGATCATCAACTCCATGACCCGGACGGAGCGGTCGGACCCGTCCATCGTGGATGGCTCCCGCCGGCGGCGGATCGCCCGCGGCTCCGGCACCGAGTCGCAGGACGTCTCGGGGCTGATCAAGAGCTTCGACATGTCGGCTAACATGCTCAAGCAAATGGCGGGCATGGGCATGCGCGACCGAATGCAGTTCGCCAAGCAGATGGGCAGCATGGACCTGTTCGGGGCCGGACCGAAATTCAAGATCAAGCAGCGCTCCAAGCGGCTGACCAAGAAGGCGCGCCTGAAGAAGAAGAAAAAGCGCCGGCGGTAGAGGTTCGCCAAGAGGTCGCCCGGACGGCGGGCAAGGCGCGCCTGGCGCAGACGGGCCGGGCTCTACGGAATACCGCAGCCGTGGACTTCTCAACGACCCAGGCAGACACAAGCATTTGCGGAGGACGGCCAGATGTCTCCAGAGGCAATGACGATTCAGCGTGAGATACCCATCCGCCACGAGGTGGACGTATTCGTCGCCGGCGGGGGTCCGGCGGGCGTGGCGGCGGCGGTGGCGGCGGGGCGGCAAGGCAGGAAGGTCTTCCTGGCCGAGGGGCACAGTTGCTTCGGCGGGATGGGCACGGCCGGGCTGGTCCCGGCGTTCATGACCTTCGGCGACGGCGTGAACTTCCTGACGGCCGGCGTCGGCCGGGAAGTCCTCGACCGCCTTCGCGCCGCCGGCGGCGTCGGCCCCGACGATAAGCCGGGAAGCAGCGACTATGGCAGCGTTTGCATCAAGGCCGAGGTGCTCAAGAGAGTCTACGACGAGATGGTGACCGCCTGCGGCGCCGGCTTTGCCTTCCACACGCTGCTGATCGCGGTGGAGGTCGAAGGCCAGGCCGTCTCGGCCGCGATCTGCGCCGCCAAGAGCGGCATATTTGCCGTGAGGGCCAAGGTCTACGTCGACTGCACCGGCGACGGCGACCTCGCCGCCTGGGCGGGCGCGCCCTTCGAGAAGGGCGACGAAGAGGGCGACCTCATGCCCGGCACCCTGTGCAGCCTCTGGGCGAACGTCGACTGGAAGGCGGTGCGAACCTCCGGCCTGGGCAGCGGCAACGGGCGGATCGAACAGGCATTCAAGGACGGCGTGTTCACCTACGAGGACCGCCACGTGCCCGGCATGTGGCGCGTGGGCGAGGACGTCGGCGGCGGCAACATCGGCCACACCTACGGCGTGGACGGCACCGACGAGCGCTCCCTGACCGAGGCACTCGTCTGGGGCCGAAAGCTTATCCTCCAATACGACCGCTACTACCGCGAGTACCTCAAGGGCTTCGAGGGCATGCAGCTCATGGCCACCGGCTCGCTGCTGGGCCTGCGGGAGACGCGGCGGATCATGGGCGACTACGTCCTGTGCCTGGACGACTTCAAGAGCCGGGCGGTCTTTCCCGACGAGATCGGGCGGTACTGCTATCCCATCGACATTCACCCCTCCCGGCCGGAGAAGGCGTCGTTCGAGAAGTTCATGGACGAGTGGAAGAACCTTCGTTACGAGAAGGGCGAGAGCTACGGCGTTCCCTACCGCTGCCTGCTGCCGAAGGGGCTGTCGAACGTGCTGGTGGGCGGGCGGTGCATCAGCTCCGACCGTTACATGCAGGGCTCCATTCGCACGATGCCGGGCTGCTACCTCACCGGCCAGGCGTGCGGCGCGGCCGCGGGCGTCGCGATCGAAAGCGGCACCGACACCCGCGGCGTGGACGTGAGGGAATTGCAGCGGCGGCTCATCAAGCTCGGCGCCCACCTGCCGAACGCCGCGGGCGTGACGAGGAAAGGAGCGGATCATGCAAGAGGCCATTGAGCGGCTGCTGCGGTCTGACGAGCCGGCCATTCGCTACAAGGTCCGCGTGAACGTCCTGGGCGAAGATCCCGAATCGGAGCCGATTCGCCAATTGCAGCAGGAGGTGCGCTCTTCGCCGCTGGTGACGGCGCTGCTCTCGGAAAGGACGGGCGACGGTACAATCCCGTATAACTCGTACGCCAAGTGGTACGGCGCCCATTGGGTTCTGGCCACACTGGCGGATCTCGGCTATCCGCCGGGAGACGCCCAGCTCGCGCCGCTCGTCCGCCAGGTCTGCGACCGGTGGCTGGCGCCGCGGCACGTGGCGGGCGTGCGGGTCAGCAACGGCCGGGCGCGGCGATGCGGCTCCCAGGAGGGCAACGCCCTGTGGGCAATGCTCGTGCTGGGCCTTGCCGACGAGCGCTGCGACCAGCTCGCCGGCAACCTGCTGAAGTGGCAGTGGCCGGACGGCGGCTGGAACTGCGACAAGAAGCCCGAGGCCGTCAACTCCTCCTTCCACGAAACCCTTATTCCCCTGCGGGGCCTGTCGCTGTACGGACGCCAGACCGGCAGCGAAGAGGCGTTGGAGGCTGCCTCTCGGGCCGCGGAGGTGTTCCTGAAGCGAAGGCTGTTTCGCAGACAGCGGGACGGAGAAGTTATGAACAAGCGATTTCTGCTGCTGCACTATCCTTGTTATTGGCGCTACGACGTTCTGTTCGGCCTGAAGGTCCTGACCGAGGCGGGGTTCATTGGCGACCCGCGCTGCGGCGAGGCGCTGGACGTCCTGGAATCGAAGCGCCTGCCGGACGGGGGCTTCCCGGCCGAGGAGAAGCTCTACCACACTTGCCAGAAGAAAACCAAAGCGGGCAGGTGGAGTACGGGGCGGTCCCTGGTGGACTGGGGCGGGGTGAGCAAGCGCCGGATGAACGAATTCGTCACGGCCGATGCATTGTATGTCCTGGCGGCTGCCGGGCGGGCGAAGATCAGCTAGCTCGGGGAGGTCTTGGAGCCGGCAAAATGTCCCAGGGGCAAGGCGGCAACCCGTTTGACGGACGGGCCATGTGGATCTGGTCGGCCGAGGGCGTTTCCCGTCCCCGCCCGGACTCCGGCCCGTATCGCGTCCGCTACTTTCGTCGCGGCTTCGACGCCCCCGCCGGCGCCGCCCTGACGGTGCACGTCTCGGCCGACACGCGGTACAAGCTCTGGTGCAACGGGGTGCTCGTCTCCCGCGGGCCGGCCAAGGGCGACGTCGAACACCACTTCTACGAGACGGTGGACCTCACGCCGCGGCTTCGCGCCGGCGGGAACGTCCTGGCCGCGCAGGTCGAGTACCACGGCGACATCTTCTGCAATTACAGAGAAGGCGGCGCGCCGGTCTCGCTGATGACGGCGGCTCCCGGCTTTGCCCTGGACGGGGCGCTCCGCGACGCCGACGGCGGGGAGATCGAAACGCTCCACACCGACCGGCGATGGCGCGTCCTGGTCGACCGGGCCCATCGGCATCAGATCGAAGCGACCTACAGCCATTGCGTGGGCATGCTGGAGGACCTCGACTGCGCCGCCCACCCGTGGGGCTTCACCCGGGCGGATTTCGACGATTCGTCCTGGCCGGAGGCTCGGGAAATCTGCGAGGCCCTTCGGCTCAACAACGATCACGACACGTACATGCCGCACCGGCTTCTGCCGCGCATGATCGCGCCGCTGGAGGAGTCGCCCCCGCGCCGGTTCGTCCGCGCCTTTCGCAGCCCCACCGGGGAGGACCTGGCGGCGTTCTCGGCGATGCTGGCCGGGCGCGGCGATTTCGTCGTCGGCGCCAACCGCCAGGCGGTGGTGCTCGTGGACGTCGGGGAGCTGACCACCGGCTATCCGCGGCTGCGCTTCTCCGGCGGGGCGGCCTCGGCCGTGGTCATCCGCTACGCCGAGGCCCTGACCGACGAAAACAGGGGCAAGACTAACCGAGACGACCTGTCCTTCGGCGACGTGCGGGGCTATTGCGACATCGTTCGGCCGGACGGGCCCGATCGCACCTACGAACCGTTCTTCTGGCGGACGTTCCGGTTCATCCGCGTGGAGGTCACGGCCGCGTCGGAGCCGCTGACGATCCATTCGCTGGAATATATCTTCACCGCCTATCCCTTCGAGCTGCTGGCCGAGGCGGACACGTCCGACGGCGACTGCCGGGCGATGTGGGAGACCTCCTGGCGGACGGCCCGCCTCTGCGCCCACGAAACCTACGAGGACTGCCCCTACTACGAGCAGCTCCAGTACGCCGGCGACACGCAGGTGCAGGCGATGGTCTCTTACGTCGTCGCCGGCGACGCCTCGCTGGGGAGGCAGTTCCTGTATCTCTTCGACTGGTCCCGCCTGCCCGACGGGCGGACGCGCAGCCGGTATCCCTCGCGCGTGCCGCAGATCATCCCGCTGTTCTCGCTGCACTGGGTGATGAGCATCCACGATTACTGGATGCACACCGGCGACCGCGAAACGCTCGTCGAGCTGCTGCCGGGCGTGCGGCAGGTGCTGGATTTCTTCGATCGCAGCCTCACCGGCGACGGCATCGTGGGCAGGATGAACGGCTGGATGTTCGCCGACTGGAGCCCGCAGTGGCTCACCGACGAGGGCCCCTCCGGCTGCCCCCCCGGAAGCGATCGGGGCCGCTCGGCCTTCGTGAGCCTGATAACGATCGCGGGGCTGATGCAGGCGGCGGAGCTGGCCGCCGCGGCCGGTGACGATCCGGCCGAGCTTGTGCGCCGCACCGACGCCCTGCGCGAGGCCGCGCACGCGACCTTCTACGACGAATCCCGCGGGCTCTACCGCGATACGCCCGACGCCCCAATCGCCAGCAAGTACACCAACGCCTGGGCCATCCTGGCCGGCATGCCCTGCGACCGCGCCGCCCTGGCCGAGCGTCTCGTCCGGGACGAGAGCCTTTGCTCGCTGACGTACTTCAGCACGTACTTCGCCTGGCGAGCGCTGGCGAAGGCCGGGCGGTATGAGCTGATGGGCGAGCTGCTGGGGCCCTGGCGCCGGATGCTGCAAATGGGCCTGACGACGTGGATGGAGGACCCGCGCGGCGACCGCAGCGACTGCCACGCGTGGGGCTGCGGGCCGATGGTGGAGTTCTGCCGGGAGATCCTCGGCGTCCGGCCGGACAAGCCCGGATACGCCGCCATCGGCATTGAGCCCAAGCCCGCGGGGCTGAGATTCGCCCGCGGGCGCGTCCCGCTGACGCGGCTGAGCGGTCCCGAGCCGGCCAGATTCGTCCACGTGGGCTGGCGCATACAGGACGGCCGGTTCATTCTCTCGGCCGAGGCCCCGAAGGGGGTCCCATGCCGGGTGAGGCTCCCCGATCGCGCCGAGAGGCAATTTCCCCGCGGCGGTCGGATCGCGCTGGAGGTCGCCGACGGCGCAAGTCGTGGCTGATTTTGAGCTTAATATTTTTCTGGAGTTTGCCGACAAGATGTGTTGACTCAGCCTTCTCGGATGGTATGATTATATTGCTCGGTGGCGCTGTGTGGATTGTGCTGCCTGAGACAGACCGGCGCGAATGTGGGAGCAGATTGCTGACGTGAGACACGTTCGACTGGCACTGGTGGGCAAGGGCAAGGCTGGATAGGCCCTGCACGGAAGGCAGGAAATATCCCAGCCACCAGCCAGTCGGCGGTGGCTTTTTTGTCGCCGGTGCACGGCGGCCCGACAGGGGCCGGCGAGGATCTTTGACAATCGCAAAGAGCCGATATTAACGCCCTGTGGTGTTGCCAACCGGGCGGAGAAAGCCAGGGATCGGGCTCGAGGCCGGCTCGGCGACCGGGTCCGTATCATGCATGCGGGCTCGTAGCTCAGCTGGCTAGAGCGCACCCCTGATAAGGGTGAGGTCGTTGGTTCGACTCCAACCGGGCCCAGTCGACTGCGGAGTGCGGGTTGTGGCCTCCCGAGCGGGCAGGCGAGCCGCCGGAGAGAACGCGCGATCCGTGATGGACCGCGGGGACGTAGCTCAGTTGGGAGAGCGGCTGGTTTGCAACCAGCAGGTCGCCGGTTCGAGTCCGGTCGTCTCCAGGCCGGTGACGACCGGGACAGGCCGCCCCCAGAGCGCCAGGGATAAAAAAGATTGCCGGCGGGGGTGAAATGGCTTGCACAGGCGCCTGGAATTGTGTAAGAAACCGAACCTTTGCGTCCGCCGGGACGAATAAGGACACGAGATTTTGCCGCGCCGGCCGATAGGGCCGGAGGCGCTGTAAGGCTCTTTGACAATCGCATAGAGGTAGCAAGCTGCGAGGTTCACCGAACGTTCCCCGCGTGGGTTTTGTCTGCGCGGGGAGCAGAGCGCTAAGGCGGCTTGAGGGATTCCGCGGGCGGCCGACCGTCCGCCGAACCCATGCATTTTCGCGGGTCCGCACGTCCGCATCGGACGGGCCGGGCCGGTGATAAATGTGATCAAGCTACTAAGAGTACACGGTGGATGTCTAGGCGTGATGAGGCGAAGAAGGACGTGGCAGGCTGCGATAAGCCCAGGGGAGTTGTCAAACTAGCTTTGATCCTGGGATCTCCGAATGGGGCAACCCGGCGCCACAGTGCAAGCTGATGGCGTCAGCAGCGACTGAATGCATAGGTCGTTGCGGCCAACGCAGGGAACTGAAACATCTAAGTACCTGCAGGAAAGGAAATCAACCGAGACTCCGTGAGTAGTGGCGAGCGAAAGCGGACGAGCCCAAACCCGCCGCAAGGCGGGGGTTGCGGGCGCTGATCCGGAGTTACAAAGGCAGCGGTAGCCGAAGAGTCTGGAAAGGCTCACCACAGAAGGTGAAAGTCCTGTAGGCGACGTCGCGAGCCCTCCATCGGGTTTTCGCGGTCGACTTGTCGGCCGCGGAGGCCCATTGTGGTCGGCGTACCAGAGTAGCGCGGAGCTCGTGGAACTCCGCGTGAAGCTGGGGGGCCCACCCTCCAAGGCTAAGTACTCCATCACGACCGATAGTGCACAAGTAAGGCGACTGAATGATGAAAAGCACCCCTATAAGGGGAGTGAAAAGTACCTGAAACCGTGTACTTACAAGTGGTCGGAGCCCTATGTCCCGGTCTTCGGGCCGGGAAACGGGTGACGGCGTACCTTTTGCATAATGGACCGGCGAGTTGTCGTCTGCGGCG